>DBGBZQ010000095.1:0-13528 GCA_048368115.1 Collinsella sp. | reverse complement strand
ACCACAACGTCAAAGCCCCGGGGAACCGAATCGATGGTCCGGGCAATCAGCGGCTCGCCATAGATATCGGCAAGCATCTTGTTAGAGCCAAACCGCTTGCCCTCGCCCGAAGCCATAATGACGCAACCGAGTTTCATCTCCGCAAACCTCCCCTGGCTGCCTTGGACACCATAGTTGCTATACCCACCATACCAAGCTCGCACTCCGTCGGAACAGGCATGCGCTCGTTTTTCCAGCGAACGCCCCTTGGCTCTCCATAGCACAAAGGAGGGCACCCCGCGACGCAGGGTACCCTCCTCAATGGTGCAGATATGCCTACTCAGCGTCGCCGGTAAACGTGGTACCGGTCTTGCCGGCAAGGCCATCGCGCGCCTTCTCGAGCAGTGTGATGAGCGCCGTGCGGCCCGGCTTGCTCTCGGCAAATGTCGAGGCTGCCTGGACCTTGGGCAGCATGGAGCCGCGACCGAACTCGTTGGCCTCGGACAGACGCTTTACGTCAGCCGCGGTCAGCGTGTCGAGCCACTGCTCGTGGTCGGTGCCAAAGCCAATGGCAACCTTCTCCACGGCCGTCAGGATAACCAGGGCATCGGCGTCGAGCTGCTCGGCGAGCTTCTCGGCCGCAAAGTCCTTATCGATGACGGCGGCAGCGCCCTTAAGGTGGTTGCCCTGGGCCTTGGTGACGGGAATACCGCCACCGCCGCAGGATATCACCACGTGGTTGGACTCGACGAGCGACTTGATGGTGTCGAGCTCGACGATGTTCACGGGTTTGGGCGAGGCAACCACGCGACGGAAGCCCTGCTTCTCGTCGTGGATGAACTGGTAGCCGCGGTCGGCCTCCAGCTCCTTGGCCTCGGCCTCGCTCATCCACGGACCAATCGGCTTGACCGGGTCGGCAAAGGCCGGGTCGTCTGCCGCAACCTCGACCTGGGTGAGCACGGTGGCGACACCCTTGTCGATATTGCGGTCGAGCATTTCCTCGCGCAGCGCATTTTGCAGGTCATAGCCAATGTAGCCCTGGCTCATGGCGCCGCAAACGGACAAGGGGCAGGGAACGTACTTCTGAGGATTAGAGCGCGTGAGCTCAGCCATCGCGTTGGCGATCATGCCCACCTGGGGACCGTTGCCATGCACGACGACGACCTCGTTGCCCTCCTCGATCAGGTCGACGATAGCCTTGGAAGTCGTCTTGACGGCCTCCATCTGCTCGGGAAGGTTGGCGCCGAGGGCGTTTCCGCCCAGGGCGACAACGATACGCTTAGCCATTTCTCAGCCCAGCTTTAGGCCTGGAACCAACGGGCGGTGTTGCGCTCGTCGAGGGCCTTGAGGGTAGCGGCGGGATCGGCAACCTTCTGCAGGAACATCATGGCTGCGATGGCGTACGGCTTGTAGCTGGCCTCCTTGTACATGCCCACGCGGTGCATGTCGAAGACGTCGGCGTTGACCTCGCCGTGCTCGCAAGAGACACCGGAGATGTCGGCGGGCAGCGGGTGCATAAAGATAGTGTCCTGGCCGTTGGCAGTCTTCTCCATGAGCTCGGTCGTGGAGCACCAATCCTGATGCGTAGCGTTCTGAGCGAGCAGCTCCTTCTCGAGCGCTGCGATGCCGGCGTCGTCGCCCTCGGCGTACAGGTTGGTGCGCTTCTCCATGGCGGCAAACGGAGCCCAGCTCTTGGGGATCACGATGTCGGCGCCCTCGAAGGCCTCGGCCATGGTGTTGACCTGCTTAAAGGTGGTGCCGGACTCGGCGGCATAGCCCTTGGCGCGCTCGACGACCTCGGGCATGAGGTCGTAGCCCTCGGGGTGAGCCAGGGTGACGTCCATGCCAAAGCGGGGCAGCAGGCTGATCAGCGACTGCGGGCAGGACAGCGGCTTGCCGTAAGAGGGCGAATAGGCCCAGGTGACGGCAACCTTCTTGCCCTTGAGGTTCTCGAGGCCGCCAAACTCGTTGATAAGGTAGAGCATGTCGGCAGAGGACTGCGTGGGGTGATCGGAGTCGGACTGCAGGGAGATGAGCGTGGGACGGTGATCCAGAACGCCGTCCTCGTAAGCCTGCTGGACAGACTCGGAGACCTCAGCCATGTAGGCGTCGCCCTTGCCAATGTACATGTCGTCGCGGATGCCGATGACGTCGGCCATGAAGGAGATCATGGTAGCGGTCTCGCGGACGGTCTCGCCGTGAGCGATCTGGGACTTCTCCTCGTCCAGGTCCTGCAGCTCGAGGCCGAGCAGGTTGGCGGCCTTAGAGAAGGAGAAGCGCGTACGGGTGGAGTTGTCACGGAACAGGGAGACGGCCAGGCCCGAGTCGAAAATCTTGGACGAAACGTTGTTCTCACGCAGCTCGCGCAGTGCGTCGGCGACGATGTAGAGCGCCTTGAGTTCATCGGTGGTCTTGTCCCAGGTGTGCAGGAAGTCGCTGCCGTACATACCCTTAAAATCGAGGCCGTTCAGCTGCTCGACGAGCTCGGTAAACTTAGCGTCCATGGAAATGTCCTTTCTAAAGATGAAACGATCGCGCAATGAGTAGATGTGCTCCGGCATGCGCGTGTGGCTAGAACATGCAGAGCACCATGACGAGGACCCGCCACCGTTGAGGAAGCATGGGAGATAACGACCGCGGGCCCCGAGTCAACAGGGGGTGCCGGGGACACGAGCGGCCCCCGGCTCAACAAAATCGAGGAATGGGACTAATCGATCTTGTTGTTGGTCAGACCGGCGCGGAACACGGTGGCGTCGCCATCGGCCTGGCTCGGATCGTAGAGGTTCAGGGCAGCTACATACATGGCGGCAGCGGTGACCAGGTCGTCCTTGTAGGTGACCTCGTTGGGAGCGTGAGCCTGAGACTCGGCACCCGGGCCAAAGCCCACGCAGGGGATGCCGTAGCGGCCCTGGATGGAAACGCAGTTCGTGGAGAAGGTCCACTTGTCGCACAGCGGGCGACCGGTGCGCTTGTCCATGCTGGGCTCGCAGCCGATGCGCTCGTCACCAAACATGGCCTTGTGGGCGTCGACGAGGGCCTTGACGTGCGGAGCGGTCTCCTTGTTGATCCACGTGGGGAAGTAAGCCTCGGTCTCGTAGACCTCGCCGGTCCAGGACGGACGGTCGTACATGTACATGGAAACCTTCACGTCGTCGCCGTACTTCTTGGCTGCCGGCAGGTTGCGGATCTCGTCCAGGCAGGACTCCCAGGTCTCGCCGGCGGTCATGCGACGGTCGATGGAGATGGCGCAGGAGTCAGCGACAGCGCAGCGGCTGGGGCTGGTGTAGAAGATCTGGCTGACGGTGCAGGTGCCGCGGCCCAGGAAGCGGGCATCCTCGAAGTGCTCGGGATTGTACTTGGGGTCGAGCATCTTGACGAGACCCTTGATGTCGGTCGACTCGTCGCAGCCGTTGTTGTTGAGGGCGCGGACGTCGGCGATGATGTCGGCCATCTTGTAGATGGCGTTGTCGCCGCGGTCGGGCGCGGAGCCGTGGCAGGAGGTGCCGTGAACGTCGACGCGGATCTCCATGCGGCCGCGGTGACCGCGGTAGATGCCGCCGTCGGTGGGCTCGGTGGAAATGACGAACTCGGGCTTAATGCCGTCCTTGTTGTAGATGTACTGCCAGCACATGCCGTCGCAGTCCTCTTCCTGGACGGTGCCGACGACCATGATCTTGTAGCCCTCGGGGATGAGGCCCATGTCCTTCATCATCTTGGCAGCATAGGTAGCAGAAGCCATGCCGCCCTCCTGGTCGGAGCCGCCGCGGCCGTAGATGATCTCGTCGGTCTCATAGCCCTCGTAGGGATCGGCATCCCAGTTCTCGATGTTGCCGATGCCGACGGTGTCGATGTGGGAGTCGATGGCGATGATCTTGTCGCCCTCGCCCATAAAGCCCATGACGTTGCCCAGACCGTCGACCTTGACCTCGTCATAGCCAAGGCTCTCCATCTCGGCCTTGATGCAAGCGACAACCTCACCCTCCTCGCAGGACTCAGAGGGATGGGAGATCATAGCGCGCAGGAAACGAGTCATATCAGCACGATGAGACTCAGCAGCAGCCTTGATAGCGTCGAAATCGAGTTCTTTAGCCATTGTTCATAACCTTTCAAACGAAGGAATCTACCTGTGAGGTGGCGGAGCGATACCTATTTACTCCGCCCCAACGATTAGCAAGTGGGGTATTCGCCTTCCCAGACGATGCGACGGTACTGATCCGGATCCGTGTCGCCCTCGGTGGAGAAGCAGAGCACGGAGCTCGTCTTGTCCAGGCCGATGAGTTCCTTGAGATCGGCGTACTCGGGATCGAGCATGAGGGTCTCGACCAGGCCGGTGGTCACAGCGCCGGACTCACCGGAGATGACGCGCGGGTCGCCCTTCTCGGGAGCGCCCAGGGTGCGCATGCCGCGAGCGGTGACCCAGTCGGGGCAGGACACGAAGGCGGTGGCGTGGTTGCGCAGGATATCCCAACCCAGGATGTTGGGCTCGCCGCAGCACAGACCGGCCATGATGGAAGGCATGTCGCCGTCCACGATGCGCGGATCGCCGTCGCCGGCGGCAGCGCCCTTGTACAGGCAGGCGGCCGGAGCGCACTCAACCACGACGAAGGTGGGCGGGTTATCGGGATACAGGTTGGTGAAGTAGCCCACCACGGCGCCGGCGAGCGAACCCACGCCAGCCTGGACAAACACGTGCGTCGGGCGGTTGATGGCCATCTCGCGCAGCTGCTCGGCGGCCTCGGAGGCCATGGTGCCGTAACCCTCCATGATCCAGGACGGGATCTTCTCGTAGCCCTCCCAGGCGGTGTCCTGAACGATGACGCCGCGCTCGCAGGCGTCGGCCTCGGCGGCGGCCATGCGCACGCACTCGTCGTAGTTGACCTCTTCGATGGTCACCGTGGCGCCCTCGGCGGCGATGTTGTCGAAGCGGGGCTTGGTGGAACCCTTGGGCATGTGCACGACGGCCTTCTGACCCAGCTTGTTGGCAGCCCATGCCACGCCGCGGCCATGGTTGCCGTCGGTGGCGGTAAAGAAGGTGGCCTGGCCAAAATCCTTGGCAAGTTGATCGGAAGTCAGGTAATCGAAGGTGCAGTCGGCAACGTCCTTGCCGGTCTCATCGGCAATGTAGTTGGCCATGGCAAACGAGCCGCCCAGAACCTTAAAGGCGTTGAGGCCAAAGCGATAGCTCTCGTCCTTAACGCACAGGTTGGACAGGCCCAGGCGCGCAGCCTGACCGTCCAGACGGGCAAGCGGAGTGACGGTATATTGAGGGAACGACTGGTGGAAGGCACGGGCCTTCTTCACGTGGTCGAGGCTCATGATTCCCAAGTGCTTGTCATCGCTCTTGGGCATCGTGTTGCCCGCCCACTGGATCTTATCGGCCATACGGTGAACTCCTTAAGTCCTCTCTTGCCGGCCCCCGCATACGCGTTTCAGCCCGATCCCATTCACACGGCTGAACTTTTATGTGGATGCCAAACAAAAAGTTTGTTAGTAATGTTCTATCACACTTTTTGATTGGCATACCTAACGAATTGTTTGTTGCCGTAATCGGTACTTTTTCACCGCCGAACGGTCATGAATTGCCTTGTTGATGGATTTGTTTGCGGTCATGTGTGGTTTATGGCACAGTGAGCCCAAACTAATTTTTAGGAAGGCACCTATGACCCCCGCACAGATTGAGTTTTATAAGCGCCTTGCACACGGCCTGGCGCTCCAATTTGGCCCCAACTGCGAAATCGTCGTCCACGATCTGGAGACCGAGGACGTGGACCACTCCATCGTAGTGATCGAAAACGGCCACGTCAGCGGACGCAAACTGGGTGACGGCCCCAGCCATATCGTGTTTGAGTCCATGCACGAGGGCGCCACCGATGTACACGACCGCGAGCCGTACCTCACTAAAACCACCGACGGTAAGCTGCTCAAATCGTCGACGATCTTTATCCGCAACGACGAGGGCAAGCCCGTCGGCATTCTGGGCATCAACTTTGACATTACGCTCATGAAGGCTTTTGAGCGTTCGCTCGACGCCTTTACCGGCACCGGCGGCACGGGCTATACCGAGCCCGAGCCCATTACCAAGAACATCGGCGACCTGCTCGAGGACCTGCTGCACGAGTGCGAGCAGTTTGTGGGCAAGCCCGCGGCACTCATGACCAAAGACGAGCGCATTCGTGCCATTGGCTACCTCGACCGTCGCGGCGCCTTCCTCATTTCCAAGTCGAGCGAGCGCGCCTGCGAGTTCTTTGGCATCTCCAAGTACAGCTTCTATAGCTACCTCAATGAGGCCAAGGCGGCGGCCGGCGACAAGTAGGCACTCGCCTGGATTGCCCCTCCCCTTTTGAGCGCGAGTTCTGGAAAGCACGAATCCAAGACCGAGCAGCTTGGGAAGTTCCATATAATCGATGCCATTAGTATTTCGAAAGGATGGAACAGAATGGCGTTGAGCAAGGCATCATGCACCGGTCGCGGATTGATTCCGGCAATTGGTGGACATGTGCACCGCATGTTCGATGAGGGTGAAGACGACCTGTTTTCACTGAGCCTTGACGACGTGATGGATGATCGCCCGTGGACCGCCGACGAACTCATGGGCGGCGGGGCTCGCCCGTCAAGCCCCAATCCCGCACTTGCGCCTAAGTCCGCACCTGCGCCGACTCCTGCGCAGTCGCCTGTTTCGACGCCCGCGCCTACGCCCGCACCCACTTCGGCGCCCACGCCCGCTCCCCGCCCCGCAGGCGACCCGTCCGAGACGGCGGCATTTCTCGCTGCAGCGACGCAGGGCAAATCGGCCGACAGCACCGTTATGTACAGCGCCCAGCAGTTGCCTGTTCCTGCGGCACGCAAGCCTCCGATCGCAAGGCTCGACGAGCCCGTTGCCCATCAGGTTGCCTACGATTCCTGGGCTGCAACCGATCTGGATGAGGCCTCTACCGGCATGCCGGCGCTCGACGTTCCAGTTAACCCGCTTTTTGCCGCCAACACGAGCGCCGTGGACTATGAGGGCGGTGCAGCATATTCCGATTATTCCGATGGCTATGCTGGCAACGGTCGCATCGAGACCGAGGATTATGGCACCGCATCGAGCGATTATCTCAACGATCCGTACGCTGCCACGCCTGCACCGGAATATGACCCGGAGGCCGCGTCCGCGCCGGCGTATACCAAAAGCACGGGCGAAGAGCGCTTCGCCGATTATTACGCCAAGGAAAAGGCGCTGCGTTTCTCGGAATTTCCGCAGGCAGTCAAGGTTGCCTTTATCGCCATTGTCATTGCCCTGCTCGGTGTCATTGCGTTTGAGGGATTCCAGCTGTTCCGCGGCCCCACCCAAGCGGAGTCGGAGACCCAGCAAAAAGAGGACGATAACCAGTACCTGGACATCAACACCCTCAAGGGCGACCCCAACGACGGGGACGACGAGTAGCGAGGGCTGAAGGCGGCCGCAGGATCCCGCATCCAGCACCGGCTTCTAAGTGCCGTTTTGTCATCCAGCTACACTTTTCCGGATAATTTGCCTATCGAATTTGACACTTTTCCGAAGTTTTAAAGTGCCTATTTCGACACTTTTCCGGATGAAAGCCGAATAATCACTTGGGAAACTAACGCCGTTCACGCGTCATTTCGCAGGCGGCGTTTGATTTCCGTCCGTACACGCTGATAGACTTCCTCTTGCCCGCAAGGAGTGGGCGCGTTTTATCCAGAGTCGGGGTAGAGAGTTGGCTCCACGATCCCGACGCCAACCGGCCAAGAGGCACGGTGGCCCTGCCAACATCGATGAAAGGAGTCCGTATGGACAATTTCTCCGTGCGCAGCGAGCGCAACTTCCACAACCTGACAGCCAAGCCAAAACGAATGCATCTTCTGGACAAGCCGAACGGCTACGCCTCGGCCATGGTCAAGAGCAGGCTCTCCCACCAGATGCGCTTTACGGTGCAGAAACTCGAGGAAGTGCTTTGCACTACCGGCAATCCGCACGTACTGCAGATTCAGCTGCTCGGAGACGACTCGCGCGAGCCGTCTAGCTGGAAGCTCTTTGCCGACGGCGCGTGTGTCGCAAGCGGGTCCGGAGCCTTTGCCCGTGAGTACTTCTGTGAGGGAGCCGAGGTGTTCCTGGACCTGTGCCGCGATGCCGTCGAGGCTGTCGAGCTGCGCCAGTGGAGTCAAAGGGAGTACGAGCTGCTGAGTGCCGTGCGCGGGATTGCAATGATTTAGAAACAGAGCGGTGGCGTTATCGAACTGTCGACGCCGCCGCCTCCCCAACGCCCGTCGTGCTCAACGATCAGATCGACCTCAAGGCCCTTCTCATCTCGGAAATAATGAACACTGTTGTCGACACCGCCGTAGGTGGAAAGGAACACGCGCACGTCGCGCAGGATGAGATTCTCAAAGAGCATCCCCAGCGTTTGCATATCGCCAAGCAGCCGCTCAGGGGTAGCCCCCAGCAACGCCGCCGCAAGTGACGGGTCACAGAAGTAGCGCTTGGGGCGCACGCGAACGCGGGCCTTCGAGCGCACATACTGGCCTGCTCTCTCGCGCAAGCTCGTCCGAAAACCCAAGGTTTGCAGGTCACCGCTCCTGCAGCACCAGCGGGCGACGTCATCCTGCGAAATTACGCCATTCTCAATGCAGTTTTTACGCCGTTTTCATTGTAGGTTTTACGCTCGGCATCCTTGGCGCGGCGCTTGCTCAACCACCGGACCAGCGAATTGCCCGGATTCTGGGACGTGCTTTCCGCTCCAGGCCTCTACCGGAAAATGCGTCCCACTCTGAGGCCGAAATCTGGGACGCGCTTTCCGCCAAAGGGAAAGCGCGTCCCATTCCGAGCATCACATCAGAGCGCGCTTGGTTATCTCCGCTCACACATCTCGGCAAACGAAATCAGCTTGGCATCTCCCCTGCTCGCCGCAGCTTCCTGACATCCTTGCGTAAAGCCTCGCTTCGAGAAGATCGCATAGCTTTTGTGCTGCCGCCTAAAGAGCTCGCTTCGATGCACGAGCTTTTGCAGCACGTCTTCGCCCACCGGTTCATTGCGCCATTTGCATTCCGCAAACAGCGCAGTGCCCTCGCCATCGTCAACAATCAAGTCGATTTCTTCCTGCGTATGCGTGCGATTATCCGTCCCCCACCAGCGCCCAACGCTTGCCGGAACCACATCAAGCTGGCCCGCCCGCGCGAGTTCGTACACGTATTGTCTGCATATAAGCTCAAAGACCGTACCCATGTAATCCGATACGTGCGGCTCAATGCGCTCATACGCCATCTCGGCCATATCGTTTTGAATCAGCCCGATGTTCTGCGGCACAAACTTGTACCAGAACCTAAACATCTGGTCGCTCAGCAGATACACGGCTCGCTTATTGCTCGTCTCGTTTAGGGGCAGCTCGCGCTCGACAATCCCAAGCGACGCCAGCTTATCCACATAGCTCTTTACGTTGCTCGCAGGGATTCCCGTAGAGCTCGCAATCTCCGAGATCTTCGAGCGCCCCTGAGCAATTGCTTGCACGATCGCATCATATTGCTCGGGATTGCGGCACTCCTGCAATAGCAGGTTACTCGGCTCCTCAAAGAGATAGCCCGTAGGAGTAAGAAAAAGACGTTTGATGTTGTCCTTGAGCGGTGCGGCAGGATCGACTTTCTCGATATATGCAGGAATGCCACCCGTCATGCCATAGCAAACTGCAGCGTCTTCGCGACCCATGCTCTGCCACAACCCGAGGGTCGTCGTAAAATCGAGCTGCATGATCTTAAACTGGGCCGTACGCCTACCGTATAGTGGGCTCTCGTAGCCCAACACCTGTTCCTCCATAAACGAAAGCGACGACCCGCACAGGATAAGCATGAGCTTGGTCTCTTTGTACAGGTGATCGATCTTGTCTTGCAGCAACGAGCTGATCTCGGGATTCGATTGGGCGAGATAGGGATACTCGTCAATCACGACAACCAAACGTTCCGTGCGAGCCATGGTGGCCAATGCATCGAACGCTTCGTCAAAACTACGAAACGACACGCCTGCAGCACCAACGGAGCCCGCAAGTATCGCCTGGCTAAAGCCATGCAGGTTTGCCTCTGCATTGGTACGACGAGCTTGAAAGTAAATAGCCTTCTTGCCTTGGATAAACTCTGTGATAAGGCGCGTTTTACCCACGCGACGGCGGCCGTAAATCACAGGCATCTCAAAGGAGCCCGTGCCATACAGTCGATTGAGCTCGGACATTTCCGCTGTTCTTCCGATAAACATGGGGCCATCCTTCCTTCACGTTATAGCTAGCCATATTATACCTTCCTATAATATAGCTAGCTATAACGTAATTCGACAAGCGGCGCACGAAAAGGGGCGATACACCGCCGCACGTGGACCGTTCCGGAAAATGTATCCCGTTCTGGAGCCAAAAACTGGGCCGTAGTTTCCGCCAAACATGTCATCCGGAAAGCGCTTCCCGCTCTGAGCCTGAATTCTGGGATGCACTTTCCGCTGAAGCTTCTACCGGAAAATGCATCCCATTCCGAGCGCTCATTCCGGGTCACAGTTTCCGCAGATACAAGGCGACAGTCCGCTGCCCTTATCACATGCCTTCAAATATGCGATCCAGAAACACAAAACAGCAGATAGAATGCTCTTTTTCAAAAAGTACACGTCCCGAAACTTACCAAGACTTCATATCCAGCTACCGTTCACGGTCGCCGATTACCGCTCACCGATTCAAACAAGAAATATGTCGCCAAAAGCAGGTCATCTACCTGCATGGTTAGATTTTGGTCAGCTTTTGGTCAGCTGAGCGGCAAGTTCCAGCTGATACGTTTTTGCTACCCAAAAGGAGGCGGTAGCTCATGACCCATTGCAACGACCAGCTCATCGACCAACTGCTCACTCAAGCCGAACAAGAGGGGCGCTGTCTGATTCCCCCGAGCGCGGCGATCCGAAAAGCGCTCCTTCGGCGCATCGGCAGCGCGGTCGTCTCCCCCATGCCGGGTTTGTTCGCGCGCAAAATGCGCTGGGATGAGCTCAACCGGGCGCAGCGTCATTGCGAGATTATTCGCGCCCTTGCGATCATCCACCCCGATTGGACGTTCTGCTCGTTTTCGGCAGCTTGCCTGCTGGGGCTCGAGGTCTCGTGGCGACACCTGAACGTTGTGCATGTCTGCAGCTCGACAAAGCCGTCGGCTCGCCCAGGCGTCCGAATCCAGCGACACCAGATTGAGCCGGCCGGAGCAATACGCAGAGCCGGCATATCGGTAACGCCGCCCATCCAAACGGCCACAGATTGCCTGCTGCAAACTGGTTTTGCCGACGGCATGCCCATTGCCGATTCGGCGATCTCAAAGCTCGGCCTTGCGTCGGAACAGCTGATGGAGGCCGTTGAGCAACGAGCGACTGCCCGCAATGGTCGCGCGATTCGCACCGCCCTCACAACGCTTCGATATGCCGACGCCCGCGCCGAGAGCGGCGGGGAATCGGTCGCCCGAGCCATCATGATCGAGACGGGCTTTGCGCCCGACTGGCTTCAATACGAGCTGACGGACCCCTTCGATTCGGCCAAGCCCATACGAACGGACTTTGCCTGGGAGCGCCAGGCGCGGGAACTCACGCTGGGCGAGCTCGACGGGCTCATCAAATATACCGACCAGACCATGCTGGCCGGACGCACCACCGCCGAGGCGCTCGTTGCCGAACGACAGCGCGAGGCGCACCTATCGCTCTACGGTCACCCTCTGCTGCGCTTTACCATCAGCGAGGTCCGCTCGGCAGGAATGCTCGCCAAAAAGCTGCAGACGGCAGGCATCCGGCAGACCGCGCTGCCGACATGGCTCAACGATATTGAGCTGTAGGGGCTGCTAAGTTTATGCCCGCCTGTCCACCAAACTGGGACACACTTTCCGGTTGGCAGCACCCGCGGAAACCGTGTCCCAGATTGAGCGCTCAAAACGGGATGCGCTTTCCAGATGGTATGCCTAGCGGAAACCGTGTCCCGGAATCAGGTCTCGGAACGGGTCGTGCTTTCCGGTTGAGTCCTTCAGCGGAAACCGCATCCCGGAATAAACACTCAAACTGGGATGCGCTTTCCAAACGACCGGCCAGCGGAAAACGCATCCCATTCTGAGGCATGATTCCGGGACACAGCTTCCGGTTGAGGGCCGATCCGGAAAGTGAATCCCATTCTGAGCATCGATTCTGGGACGCTGTTTCCGCCAGAGGCTCTACCGGAAAGCGCGTCCCGTTCTGAGTGGCAATTCCGGGACACAGTTTCCGCTCCAAACAAAAGGCCCCGGCTCGCGATGGAGCTGGGGCCAAAGGCGCAGCGTATGTAGTTGATGCTAAGCGCAGACGGCAGCCAGCAATGACCACCCGCGCTCTACCCTACCCGCGGCGACGGGCGCGGCTGTAGGGCGTATCCACCATGGGCAGATCGGGACGCAGCTTGCCGTCAAACGCGCGGTAAGCGTTCTGCACGGCGGGCGCCGTGGGGATCGTTGCGATCTCGCCGATGCCCTTGCCGCCATATGCCACAGGCAGCAGCTCGTCCTTCTCCACGTAAATGGCGTGGATATCCGGAATCTCGGGCGCGCGGAACAGCCCGAGCGTGCCGTACCTGGCCTGGGGCACGCAGTCCTTGAGCGGCCAGTCCTCGGTAAGCGCATAGCCCATACCCATGAGCACGCCGCCTTCGATCTGACCCTGGATGGAGATGGGGTTGACCACCTTGCCGGAATCGTGCGCGGCATAGACCTCGCTCACGCGGCCGTCGTCGTCCAAAATGACCACATGCGTGGCAAAGCCGTAGCAGATGTGGCTCTTGGGATTGGGAACGTCGGCGCCCAGCTTGTCGGTCGGCTCCAGGTACACGTAGCCAAACTCGCATCCCTCGAGCGCCTTGATGGCGGCCGCGGGATCCTGAGGATGCATACCCTGGCCGGCGACGAGCTCCTGCGTGCGCAGCTGATAGGCACGGCCGTCGTCATACTCGATCTTGACGCCGTCGCCATGCGCATTCACGGGAGCGGCGGGCGCAGGCTTGCCGGCCTCGATGCCAACCATGGCATCGCGCAGCAAGAAGGCGGCGCCGCGCACGGCCTCGCCGGTCACGACCGTCTGACGCGAGCCAGACGTGGTGCCGGAGTCGGGAGCGTTCTCGGTGGAGCACTCGCCATTGGCAATGCAGCCCAGCGGCAGGCCGCAGGCCTCGGCAACGTCCTGCAAAAAGACGGTGTTGCAGCCCTGGCCGATGTCGGACGTGGCGGCATAGACCACGGCCACGCCGTTCTCGACGCGGATCTTGCAGCGGCCGGCATCGGGCAGGCCCACGCCCACGCCGGCGTTCTTCATGGCGCAGGCGATGCCGGCGTGTCCGGGATGCGCGTAGTAGGCATCCTTGACCTCGAGCAGCGTCTCCTTCAGCGCCGTGGAGCAGTCGGCAATCTGGCCGTTGGGCAGAACCTCGCCCGGCTCGATGGCGTTACGGTAGCGGATCTCCCACGGATCCAAGCCGACCTTCTCGGCCAGCAGGTCGATCAGGCTCTCGAGCGCAAACTCGGACTGACACACGCCAAAGCC
>DBGBZQ010000094.1:0-1812 GCA_048368115.1 Collinsella sp. | reverse complement strand
ACAGCACCATCGGCGTCGACGAGAACCCAGTTGCGCTGGACCTCGCCCTGCTTGGCGTAGTGAGTCGATTTCGAAATCACTTAGACTCCTCCATGTACAGTACGTGTTGTTACAGAGATTCACGGGGCTCTGCAAGTAACCTGTCCATATTACCCCGCTCGTGGCCCGAGTCAACGGGTATTTTGGCTCTGACCAGACTTTCTGCACATGTCGTCCACGGGTCATGGCGTCGCGACGCTAGCGTTCGACAAACACCTCGATATCTCCCAGCAAGCGCTTTGCCTCCTGGCGGCCCTGAATATACAGGTCGAGGAGCTTTGCCGGATCGTGCTCAACGTGGCCGACCTCGACCGGCTTTTGCGGAGCAACGACCAGCGCGCGGCCCTCGCGCTCATACTTCCACAGATGCATGCGCTGGATGTTATAGAGATCGTGGCGCGTCTCGATAGCCTCAAGCAGGTAGGGGTAGTCGGCATAGCGGGCGCGTGCGGCAGGCATAAACTCGTAGGGCTTTTTCTCGTACGAGCGGTCCTGCGTGACAATGACAACCGCGCGATCGAAGCCCGCCTCCTCCAGCACGTGCTCGATGGGGACCGAATCGGCTACGCCGCCGTCGACGTATTTGTGCCCGTCAATCTCGACCGGCGGCGTCACCAGCGGCAGCGACGTCGAGGCACGCACGGCATCGAGGTCGAGCACGGCGCTTTTGACCGGCAGGTACGCGGCGGTTCCAAAGAGCATGTCCGTCGCGACGGCGTACATCTCGATGGGGCTCGCGTCGAACGTCTCGTTATCGAAGGGGTCTAGGCGGTCCTGGACATCGTTGAAGATAAAGTCGTAGCCGACGATAGAGCCCGTGGACGCAAACGACGCAGCGCCCATGTAGCGGCTGTCGTTACAGAAAGCCAGGTTGATGCGGTTGGCACGGCCGATCTGGTGCGACTTGTAGTTGACGCCGTTGAGGGCGCCGGCCGATACACCGTAGACAGCCGGAATCTCGACGCCAGCCTCCATGAGGACGTCGAGCACGCCCGCGGTAAACTGCCCGCGAAAACTACCGCCCTCCAGGACGAGCGCGACCTTGCCGGCGTTCTTTGCCTTATCTTCTGCAGTCATATTGACCTCCTGCGATTGCGTTTTGGCTTTCTTCTACCCAGTTTTGGGATGGCGAGAGCGCAGGTTTTTCGAGGCGGCAGGTGAAGCGGAAAGTGTGTCCCAGTTTGAGGCGAGATTCCGGGATGCGCTTTCCACTTGACGTGTCATCCGGAAACTACGTCCCAGTCTGAGCGCGGATTCCGGAATGCGCTTTCCACCTAGGCTGCCATTGGCAAAGCATGTCCCTGTCTGCGTTGCCAAGGCGCTTTCTTTTACGCCCGCGCCCTGCACAGAGTTCGATTCTCCGCGGTTTGGGGCTTGCGTTGGTGCGGGGCATGGCCGGCTGAGATTCGATAAACATCGCATCTGTTTTGGGTTGGAGCTTTGCGCAGAGAATCCGCGTCTTTGCTTCGCAAATCCGCACCGGCTTCGGCCGCCTGCCGGCGTCCTCGCCCGCGGGCTAAAAACGCTTACGCGTTTTCTTTACGCCCGCGCCCTGCACAGAGTTCGATTCTCCGCGGTATCTATATGTAATAAAAAAGCAGGTAGGTGCGTTTACCTACCTGCTTGTAACTATTGGTGGAGCTTATGAGAAAAACGGCGAACTCCACAAGCACCGCAAACCGCGCAGCTATCCAGCTTGATACTTGCATAGTTAGAGTATCGAAAAACTGGTTTGTTGTCGTTGGCACGTGTCAAAAATAGCATTTTCCGGTG
>DBGBZQ010000093.1:0-1605 GCA_048368115.1 Collinsella sp. | reverse complement strand
CGCCTGCGTGACCGCGTTCGCTGGTCCGGTGTCGTTCGTAGGCATCGCGGTTCCGCATCTCGTGAAGTCGGCGCTGAAGTCGTCGAAGCCCATCCGCGTGATTCCTGCGTGCTTCTTGGGAGGCGCCATCTTCTGCGCGGGCTGCGATTTGATCGCGCGCACGCTGTTCTCTCCCGTCGAGCTTTCCATCAGCGCCGTCACCGCCATCTTCGGCGCGCCGGTGGTTATCGCGCTTATGTTGAAGAAGCAGGTGAGGTAGATGGGGGAATTCGTGCCGCGGCCCAAAACGCTCGGAGGGGAGTCGAACCTCGAAACCCCGGTCGAAACGCAGGCTGACGGAGCACCGCTTTTCCGCATAAGCGACCTGTCGGTTGGCTACGACAAGAAGGTCGTAGTCGAAGGTGTCAATCTGGAGGTTCGCGCGGGCGACGTCGTGGCGCTCATCGGGCCGAACGGCTCGGGCAAGTCGACCATCTTGAAAACCATCACACGCCATCTGGCGCCGCTTGCCGGCGCGGTCGAGCTCGACGGGCGGGAGATTTCCCGATGGAAGACGGCGGAGTTCGCAAGGAACCTTGCCGTTATGCTGACAGATCGACCCCGGACCGAGCTCCTCACCTGCCGCGATATCGTAGAGGCGGGAAGGCATCCCTACACCGGGCGAATGGGCACACTCTCGCCCGACGACCATAGTCGGGTCGACGAGGCCATGAAAACCGCACATGTGGAAGAGTTCGCCGAGCGCGACTTCATGCAGATAAGCGACGGGCAACGCCAGCGCGTCATGCTCGCACGCGCCATCGCGCAGGATCCGCGTGTGCTCGTGCTCGACGAACCCACGTCGTATCTCGATATCCGCTACCAGATCGACCTGCTGCGAATACTTCGCCACCTTGCGAAATCGCAGAATGTGGCTGTCATCATGTCCATCCACGAACTCGAGCTCGCGCAGAAAAGCGCCGACAAGGTGATTTGCGTGAAGGACGGTTGGGTCTTCCGCGCCGGCGCACCCGAGGACATATTCACGCGCGAGACGATTGGCGAGCTCTACGGCCTTAAACATGGCACCTTCAACGAGCGCTTCGGCAGCGTGGAAATTGGGCGCCCACACGGCGATGCGCACACGTTCGTCATCGCCGGCGCAGGTACGGGGTCAGCTGTGTTTCGCCAGCTAATCCGGCAGGGCAAGGCGTTCTACGCGGGCGTTCTGCACGAAGGGGACATCGACTGCGAGCTTGCGCGCGACCTGGCGACGGAATGCGTGGCCGAGCGCGCCTTCGAGCCGATCGGGGATAAAACCATAGCCCGCGCCAAAGAGCTCCTCGTCCACTGCGCGCGTCTTATCGTGTGCCCCGCCGCCTTCGGCACCATAAACGCCCGCAACGCAGAGCTCGTCGAGTTCGCACGATCGCATGGTATCGAGGTCATGCGATCGTGCGAAGGCGCATCGGAGGATTCCATTGGTGGAGTGGGAAGGATAAACTGGACTTTCTTTTAAGGATCCTCAAGCGTATTGCCGCTCGTATTCCACTGGAGACATGTAGCCCAGGGTGGAATGCATGCGCACCCTATTGTAATAGAGCTCTATGTACTTGAAGATGTCCT
>DBGBZQ010000092.1:0-3268 GCA_048368115.1 Collinsella sp. | reverse complement strand
CAGGTTGTTCTTGGCCTCGATGGACACCGGGAACACAAACTGGTCGACGGTGTCGGCGGTCGACGTGGCGGGCGCGATCTCCACGCGGGCCGGGTCGCTCACCAGGTCGGTGATCTCGCCCACGGCCTCCTCGTCGAGCGTGGCCGAGAACAGCAGCGTCTGGCGCTCGGCAGGCGTCTCGCGCACAATACGGCGAACGGCAGGCAAAAAGCCCATGTCGAGCATGCGGTCGGCCTCGTCGAGCACCAGCACCTTGACCTCGTCCAGGTGGCAGGCGCCCTGCTCGATCAGATCGACCAGACGGCCCGGCGTGGCGACCAGGATGTCGCAGCCGTACTTGAGCGCCGCGGTTTGCGGCTTGTAGCTCACGCCGCCCACGACGGTCACGGCAACATGGCCGGTGACGTCGGCGATCTTGCTGGCGACCTCATCGATCTGCTGGGCAAGCTCGCGCGTGGGGGTGATGACGAGCATCACGGGGCCGCGGCCGTTGCCCTCGGGCTTCTTGGCACCGCGACGGCGGTTGCGGCCGCCACGCTCGCGCACGGGCTTGGGCGGAGCAATGTGCTCCAGGTTGTTCATGGCCGGCAGCAAGAAGGCGGCCGTCTTGCCGGTGCCGGTCTGAGCGGCGGCAAGCAGGTCGCGGCCCTCGAGCACCACGGGGATCGAGCCAGCCTGGACAGGCGTGGGCGCCGTGTAGCCCAGGTTCTCGATGGCACGAAGCATCTCGTCGGAAAGCCCCAGCTCGTCAAAGGCGGGCAGGCTCTCGGTAGCGGACTCGACGGCCTGGGCAGCATTGGCCTCGTCGGCAGCATCGAAGGCAGCCTGGGTCATGGCCTCGCGGGTCTCGTCCAGAATCTCGGCGTCCGTGACGTCGGATACAGAATTACGCATATGTTGTTGTTCCTTATCTGCACGCATTATGGGCACGGCATGCGGCCGCGCGAGCGTGCTTGGTAGTGCGCTAATACATACAAAAACAGGTGCGCACAGAGAGGACGTTGCTCAGCACGCTGGCGATCGCTTTGGCAGCCCTATCACGCGCCGTCCAGACGCAGCAGCTCTAAGCGATGGAGCAGATTCGCCGCCGGTTAGTATACCCGTACTCCGTATGCCCCCACGTAAACCACAGATGACGAGGCGGACGAGGTGGGCCCGGCTGATTGTCTCAATCTGTAACATCTACAGGGCAAATCTTCCTCTACGTGTTACAGATCGAGACAAACGGTCGACACGGTTCACAAACGTCTCAATCTGTAACAGTTACCGAGTAAAATCGGCCCTAATTGTTATAGATCAAGACAGAGGGGGATTTCCGTCCAGTCCAAACCAAATCTCTCAGGCTTCCTGCAATTTCGAACATGTGGCCTATAATGTTGCTTTGGTTACGCTATATATTGCGCAGCCATTTAATACGTCGCCCACCGGGGGCCATTAATTCCTATCGCCATATTGGCTAGGAAGCAATCAAAGGAGGTATCCGTGGCAGCAGAGACGCCTTGCTCGGTCCTCTATAACGATATTCGCTCGTTCGGCGGTCTTAAACATCTCGAGATCGCCCGAATGCTTATCAATGGAAACTCTTATCTCGGCAGTACCCTGCTCGAGAAATGCTCTTCCAACCGCTCGTATCTCACCCGTTACATCGTCCATCGCAAGCCTGACCAGTGCGCGCCCGCCATCTACAGCGACTTTACCGTCACCACGCTCAACCTTTCCGCGGCAATCTGCAGCAAGCTCGGCGGCGGCGAGTCCGCCTATCGGGCAATCGCCGAGCACTATCGCGGTCCGGCCGCCAACGAAATGATGTCGGCTCTCACCAGCTACAAGCTGGACAGCCGCCTATATGCAAATGCCCTCAATCGCATCGACAACTTTGACGGCAATACCGTGCGCGAGAAAAGCACGCTTTACCTTATGCTCTTTGTGGCAACGGGGGCGCTCGCCGATCCCGTTCAGGGCGTGGCCACCGTCGAGCGCTTTTGCGACAGCAAGACGGGCGGGCACTTTGGCACCACCGAAACTACCGTCGGACGTGGCTTTATGAGCAGCCTGGAGCAGCCGCGCACCGTCGCCCCCAACCTCGGTCTGCTCAGAACCCATGCCGACAACTGCGCCGACATGCAAATCCATCCCCTCACACGCGATCCGCGCGGCACCGTAATTGGTTCTTTGCCCAAAACCTCGCCCAGCATCACCGATGTGGGCGCCGACGCATCGCGCGAGCATCTTCGCATTTGGCTTGAGGGTGAGCACTGGTACGCCCAGGGCCTTGGATCGACCAACGGCACGGTACTCGAATCGGGTGCAGGCGACGGCGATATTGTGATTGAGCCGCCGCGCGACCAACGCGAGCCCGGCAAGATCTATCCCCCCGTGGAAATCGCCAACAGCGACAGACTTCATTTGGGTCTCTATACGACATTCCTTGTCATTGTGGACTAGCGCGGACGGCGATCGAAAGACGGTCGCCGTCCGTCTTTCGTCTTCTACCTTCTGCATCGTAAACGACAATACTCAGCGGTATACGTGGGCAGTGCGGCTATCATGGTACTTTACCGATATCCGCACTGCTCACGTATACGTGCGGCAACCCATGCCAGACAAAGAAACGCCATGGATACTACCGATAGCGCCTATGGCGACAAACTCATCCGTCTTGACACGTTCGATACCGCCGTGGCGGTCGACCCCAGCGCCGAGGACGACGCCAAGCGTCGGTTTATGACGCTTATTCTCCAGACGGCCCACCGCAACAACGGCAACATCGGGCACGTGCTGCGCGCGACCAACACGAGCGGCGAGGTCTTTGCCGTCAAGCTACTCAAGGACAACGCCATCCTTTCCGGCCAAGCCCCCGACCGCTCCGCCGAGCAATCGGCAGCGCACCTGGCCAACACCGCTGCGCTGTTCGAGGAGTACCGCCATCTGTGTACCGTCTCGCACCTGCGCGGATTTCCGCGCGTCTATGGCTACGGCTCGTGCGAGGATGACCCGCTCATCCTCATGGAGTGGGTCGAGGGCATCTCGCTCAAGCAGGCGCTGCCTTTGCTTCCGCACGATGCCTCGGGCGGGCTAACCACCCAGATGGTGGCCGCCGTTGGAAACGCCGTGCTTCGCGCACTCCTGATGACCCAGGGGCTCGTGAATCCGGTCGTCCATCGCGACCTGTCGCCCACCAATATCATGTTCCGTACCACCAGCCGAACGCTCGAGCAACAGATTGCCGATTGCTCCTTTGACCCCTGCCTCATCGACATGGGCTCCG
>DBGBZQ010000091.1:0-4370 GCA_048368115.1 Collinsella sp. | reverse complement strand
GAAGACGGCGTCGTAGCCCTCCTCGTGCACGCGGTCGGCCAGGGCGGTCATCCGCTTGCCGGCCTCGTAGACGTTCCTGCCGTCCTCGAGGTAGCCCTCCTGGTCGAAGTGCATGATCTCGATCTTCTCGGTCTCCTTCATGTGTGTCCTCCCATCACATGTGCGCAATTCTATACATCGCGCTTCTTGCTGATACCAATTATAGCCATACGATTGCTTGTTATTTAATACCAATCCAAACTCACGGAGATTTGCGGCGAACGGTCGGTTTCCTCGCCCGAGTGGTATTACAACGCCAATAGTTGTCTATTTCGAGCGCTACTGCCAACGGGCTCCCCACAACTCGCCAGCTATAAAAGCGTTGCGCCAGACCCGCCCAAGCGTTTCCGGCGCAACCGCGCAGTTTAGTTATTCGGCTTCCATCTCCGCTGTCACACGGCGATACATCTCGATAACCTGAGTCGTCGCCTTGGACGGATCCTGATAGTAGCGGCCGTCACACGTCTCGGCCGAGACATAGCCCGTATAGCCGTGGCGCATGAGTGCCTCGAGGTCGGCACGCATATCACGCTCGCCGTCGCCCCAGGCAAGATGCGTCGTGCCACCGCCCACATCGACAAAGTGGGTGTGAACGATCTTGTCGCCCAAAACCTCAAAGTAGCCGTCGATTGTGTCGCCGGCAACTTCCATGGCGCCAAAGTCGATACATGCCTTCAGGTTGGGGCGATCGACCGCCTCGAGGATGCGCGCGACATCCTGTGCCGTATTGACCAGCACGGACTCCGACGGCTGCAGTGCCTCGAGCGCGACGCGAATACCGCGTGTGTCAGCGTAGTCGCACACCGAGCGCAGCATGGCGACGCTGCGGGACCAGGCGTCCTCAGCTGGCTCGTCCAGATAGGCCCAACCACTCGTCACCAGAATCTGCGGCACGCCCAACTCAACGGCAACGTCGATCACATTCTTAAAGTACGAGAGGATGCGTTTTTGGCCCGCCTCACCGCGCACCGCGACGTTCCACGGCTTGGGGTTGTTCTGCTCGGGGCACACGCACACGATCTTGATACCGTATTGGGCGGCAAGATCGCGAATCTTATCCACCGAATCGTGCTCATGGCAATCCACATACAGGTGCATCGAGCCGGTCCACAGCTCGATATTGCGATAGCCGGCCTCACCTGCAGCCTTAAAAAACGTCTCGATGCTGTAGTAACGATGGTTGATGTTCATGAGCGAAAGCTCGGGTACGACCATAGCCCTCCCCTTTCGTACGGAGTTTTAAAAAACAGGGGGCCGCCGCAGATGCGACAAGCCCCCCAAAGATCGACGCAACCGTTAGACGCGATGGAAGCGCGATTCGAACATATTAGGCAAGCACGCCAAAGTAAGCGCCGATGATGCCCACGACCATGGTGCAGAGGATCAGGACCATCGGGTTGATCTTCTTGGAGAGCAGCCAGTAGTAGAGCCAGAAGGCGGCCATACCGAGCATACCGGGCATGATGCCGTCCAGGATGTCCTGGAGAGTTTGGGCGGAGTCGCCCTGACCAATGGCGATGGGCAACGAAGCCCAGAACATGTCCTTGCTCATGGCGCCGACGACCATAACGCCGACAATGCCGACGCAGGCCATGATCTTTTGCATCAGGCCGGTCTTCTGAGCCTCGTCGAGGAAGCCAATGCCTAGCTCATAACCCTTGATAGCGCCAAAGATACGAATCAGGAACGCCGGGATGTTGTAGACGAGCAGGAAGGCGATGGGGCCAAAGACGTTGCCGGCCTGGCACAGGCTGATGCCCACGGCAGCGGCGACGACGCGCAGGGTGGACAGGAAGAAGGAGTCACCCAGGCCGGAAAGCGGACCCATGAGGGCGGCCTTGATGTCGTTGACGCTCTCGGGCTCAACCTCGCCACGAGCGACCTTTTCTTCCATGGCCATCGCGATGCCGCCCACGAAGGGAGCGAGCTGCGGGGTGATGTTGAAGAATGCGCTGTGACGGTGCAAGGCCTCGGCGTAATCATCGGGACGGCCGGCATAGATCTTCTTGAGCATGTTGGCGACCATCAGGCAGAAGGCAATGTTCATCTGCTTGTAGTAGGTCCAGGAGAATTCCATGCCCAGGGCGCCGGTGTTCACGGCGCTCTTAATGAGGTCGGAGCGAGTAATCTGGTTCTCGGAATTAGAAGTCATCGTCCTCATCCCCTTCCACAGAAAGCTGGGACTGGGCGCCACCAAGGCCCAGCAGGTCGTACTTGTCGATGCCGATGATGATTGCGATCAGGGCGACGCCGAGGACGGGCACGTTGGCATAGGAGCACAGCAGGAAGCCCAGGAAGTAGAACGGCACGAGCTGCTTGGTAAGCACCAGACGGCCGAGCATGGCGAAGCCCATGGCAGGCAGGATGTTGGCTGCGACGCCAAAGCCATCGAGGACGAACGTCGGGATGAAGTCGAGCAGGCCCTGAACAGCGTCGGCACCCAGATAGAAGGAGACCGAGCACAGGATAAAGGCCAGGACGACAATCACGAGACCGATAATCCAGTGCATAGCGTAGATACCCTTGAGGTTACCCTTGCTGGCAAAGACGTCGGCACGGTCGACCAGAAGGGGCATACCGGCGTTGACGACGTTCTTAATGGCCAGGCACAGAGTGGCGATGGGCATCGCGAGCGCGATAGCGGCCTCGGTGCTCTGACCCAGCTGAATAGCGAAGGCGCAGGCGAGCACACCGCCAATACACTCATCGGGCGGCACATAAGCGCCGATGGAGATAGAACCCATGAAGAGCAGCTCGAGGCTCGCACCGATGGCGAGGCCGGACTGCAGGTCCCCGAGGACTATGCCGACGAGCGGGCACAGAACGATCGGGCGGAACGCATAGAGCGTACCGAGCTGATAATCGAGCTTACCGAAGGCAGCGATAAGTCCGATGAGGATCGCTTGAACAAGCATTGTTCCTCCCTTTGATCCCTCTTGGATCCGCGCGGCGATTCCCGACTTGTCAGCGCGCCCTTTTCCATGCCGACAATCGCCCAGACAGATCCAGCTTGTACCGGTGTGCTGTTAACACCTAAACCGGTGCAAATGATTTGATACCAATTATATAGTCATGCGAAAACTATTTAATACCAATCGCTCAACGGGCGTGTACTCCCGGTGAACGGTAGATGGGGGTAACGGGTAAAGCGTTTATCCGGTACACCCACGAATAGGGGCGGCGCCGTGCACGCCGCCCGTGGTTCTCAATTAGAGGGCGCTTAGGGCATCGACCTTGGGGTCGTCGGCCAGAGCGCGAATCTCGACCTCGACACCGCGGCCGACGAGCTCACGAATGTCCTCTTCCTCGGCAGCAGTCACAAAGATCTGGCGGGAGATCTTACGGGCATCGGGACGCTGCTCGTCCTTGGACTTGGTGTTGCCCAGGTTGATGGAGGTGATCTGCGGGCAGCCGTCGACAAGCTGCTTGGCCTCGGCGATGCTGGCGACGCAGATGATCATCTTGTACTTATCGGTAACACCGGAGTTGATGGCCTCGATGGCGTGCTCCATGTCCTTGATGACGAGCTTGACGTTGGCCGGCTTTCCCATCTTGAGCGTAGTCTTCCAGACGGGGTCGTTGGCAACCTTGTCGCCAACGCAGAAGATGCAGTCAGAACCCAAGCCCTGGACCCAAGAGACGGCCACCTGGCCATGAAGCAGACGATGGTCGACGCGAAGCAGTTGAATCATGATTGACCCCCAAAGGTCTCATGCCGGAAACCCGGCCCCATTAATAGCAGGCGGTGACTAGAACTCTTCCTCGTCATCCGCATCGGTCAGCAGGTCGTTGACAAACTTGACGCGCGTGTCGTCAGCCGCGAGGATCTCGCGGATAACCTGATCGGCGGGAGCCTCCTGGTCCGAAAAGAGCAGCTGGATCAGCAGCGGCAGATTCATGTTGGCAACCAGGTAGGTGTTGGGGCGCGTCTGGACGATCTTGGTGAACTCGTTGTTGACGCTGCCGCCAAACAGGTCGGTGCACACGATTACGTCGTCGGCGGGGTCGAAGGTCGCCAGGAGCTTGGCGGCCTCCTCGGCGACATCGGTGCGGCCGTCGACAAACATCGACAGGTCGTGGACGTTATCGCGCGCGCCCGAGAGCAGCTCGGTACTCTCCTTGATGCCGGTCGCAAAATGCGCGTGGCTGGCAAAGATGTATTGCCTCATTGCGGTTTCCCCCAAATGAAATTAGTAGTCGAACTGGTGGTAGTAGCGGCGGTACTTGAGGTTGTGCTTGGTGACCAGCTCGTAGTTGCGCGCGAGGCGGTCGGTGGTCAGCACGGACAGGATCCAGGGGGACACGATGACGCGGAAGTCGTCGTCCAGGCC
>DBGBZQ010000090.1:0-3276 GCA_048368115.1 Collinsella sp. | reverse complement strand
CATCGACCCCACAACTGGCAAGATGCCCGAGGGCGTCGAGGCCCAGGCCAAGCAGTCCCTTGCTAACGTCGAGGCCCTGCTGACTGCCGCCGGCGCTACGTTTGCCGATGTCGTCAAGACCACGGTCTACCTGGCCGACATCGCCGACTTCGCCGCCGTGAACGAGATCTACGCCTCCAAGTTTGAGGCCCCGTTCCCCGCGCGCAGCGCCTTCCAGGTTGCCGCCCTTCCGGCTGGCGGTCTGGTCGAGATCGAGGTCGTTGCCGCTCTCTAAGGCGTTGGCCACAACTAAACATGACATGCAAAAAGACCCTGCAGCGCGTGCGAGCTGCAGGGTCTTTTGTTAAGTGACGGATCGCTTGTGGAGCCGCGCTCCATTTTGCTCGTTAGCCCTCCTTGCGAACTTTTTGCAGGTAGCGGTAGACGCTGGGCTCCGAGATGCCCAGCGCGGTGGCGGCGCAGGCCACGGCGCCCTTGAGCATGAACACCCCGTTGCCGTTGAGGTGGCGAATGACGTCCACGCGGTCGCTCTGACCAAGCGACGCTACATCCAGCCCGCGCGCGCTCAGCAACTCGGCAATGCTGCGGTCGATGAGCTCCTGTGTGGACTCCGAAAGGCTTTCGACCTCGATAGGGGCGGGCTCCGTGCGCGTCGGCGCCGCGTCGAAGCACGCCATGAGCTGCTGCGCCATGGCGTTGATGGAGCGTACGGTCGAGAGGTCGGTGTTGACGCAGAGCATACCGACGATCTCGTCATTCTCGCGGATAAAGTACGTTGCTGACTCCAACGTTTTGCCGCCGGCACCGCGCCCCTCGTAGCCCGTAATAAACGGCAGGTCGCGATACTTGGCGTCGTGCATGATCTTGAGTGCCAGATCGGTGGCGGGACCGCCGACCTTGCGGCCGCTCACGATGCCGTTGCGAATATCAACGATGGCGTGGTCGGGATCCGAGAAATCGTGCAGCACGATTTCGCTGTTTTTGCCGAGTATCTGCTCCAGAAAATCGACCATCGGCAAAAAGCGACGTACGGTCTCGTTCACGGGCAACTCCTTTGGGTGAAATCGGAAATGTTCATAACAATTTTTTCTCATGGTAACACGCTGCCCATCATCTCGTATATCCGCAGGTACATTGCGTAATGCAGACGAACGGTAGGAATTTAGCGGTAAACGGTTGACCAAAAGAAAAGTTAGATGTTATTTTGACCAGACACTTTCCTGACCTGCGGAAATACGTAATTTCAGCTGAAGAATAGTCTGATAACAAAAAATTATTATTGAGAATGAGAATCATCTTTAATACGATATGCAATGAAGGCACAACCTCAACCCCGCACTGCGTCACAATAGAGCGTTAGATGCGAAAACAACTACTTCGAGGATTGGTGGTCAAATGACCCAGGAGACGGTTACGAACGGCACTGAAGCCCTGTTCACTCGCGAAGGCATGCCTCCCGTTAAGGAAATGATCCCGTGTGCCCTTCAGCACGTACTGGCATCGTTTGCCGGCATCATTACCCCGGCGGTCATCATGGCCGGCGTCTACGGCTTTAATAGCCAGCAGAGCACCGACATCATCCAGGTCGCCCTCATTCTTTCGGCGATCGATACGGCCCTTCAGGCCTTCGCTCCCTTCCGTCGCATCGGCGGCGGCCTGCCCATCGTCATGGGCGTTTCGTTCGCGTTCCTGCCGGCCCTGCAGGCCATGGGTGCCTCGGGCTTTAGCTTTGGTGCGCTGCTGGGTGGCGAGATCGTCGGCGGCGCCGTCGCGGTCCTCTTTGGTCTGGCCTACAGCAAGATCAAGTGGCTGTTCCCGCCCGTCGTGACCGGTACGGTCATCTTCTCCATTGGCGTCTCTCTCTATCCCACGGCCGTCAAGTACATGGCCGGCGGTATGGGTACGCCGCTGTGGGGCACCCCGCAGGCCTGGTGCGTCGCTCTTATCACCTTCGCCGTGGTCTTTGCGCTCGCCAACTTTGGCAAGGGCACGCTCAAGCTGGGATCCGTGTTCTTTGGCATGATCGTTGGCATGATCGTCTCCATCCCCTTTGGCATGATCGACTTCTCCAGCGTCGCCACCGCTCAGGTCTTCGCTCTTCCCAAGCTCATGCCCTACGCGCTCGAGTTTGATCCCGAGGTCTGCATTACCCTCGCCGTCGTGTTCCCCATGGTTGCCATCCAGGTTATCGGTGACGTCTCCGCCGCCTGCCTGGGCTCCATCGACCGTATGCCCACCGAGCGCGAGCTCTCCGGCGCTATCGTGTCCCAGGGCCTCACCTCTATGGTCGGCGGTCTGCTGGGCGGTCTTCCCACCAGCGCCCTTGGCCAGAACGTGGGCATCATCTGCTCCAACAAGGTCGTCAACAAGTGGGTCTTTGTGATCATCGCGGCCGTCTTTGCCATCGCCGGTCTGTTCCCGCAGCTCTCTGCCGTCCTTTCCGCTATCCCGCAGCCCGTCATCGGCGGCGCGACCGTCGGCGTCTTTGGCACCATCACCATGAACGGCGTGCGCATGTTCACCCGCGAGGGCCTCACGCAGCGCACTACCACTATCGTCGGCACCTCCGTCGTCTTTGGCCTGGGTATCTGGATGGCCAGCGGTTGCCTTGCCGGCGAGGGTATGCCCGCCTGGGTGTCCACCGTCATCGGCTCCAATGCCGTAACCCCCACCGCCATCATGGCCATCGTCCTTAACCTGATCCTTCCGCAGACGCCGGTCGTGGCTCAGCACATCGATGCCGCCAAGGATGCCGCTGTGGATCTGGTCCTGCCCGAGAGCAAGAAGTAACCAATTCGGTGCTATTCGCTGGCGGACGCATCGCCTCGTCCGCCGGCGCCATGCGGCGCCAAGCCGCACTTCAAAGGGCTTGTCCCTTTGGTGAAGCGTTGACGGGAGAGGGCCCGTTTCCGGTGTAGGCCGGCGCTTCGCACTTCCGCCATGTCAGAGGTGTCAAACCCCGCCCCTGATGTTGAAGGGAGCATTTATGCTTCTGGTCGCTAACGGTTCCGTCTTTACCCGCAACGCTCAGACTCCGTTTATTCCCAACGGTGCGGTCGCCATTGACGGAGATACGATCGTCGAAGTGGGCCCCGAGCGCGAGCTCAAGGCCAAGTACCCGGATGCCGAGTACGTCGACGCCCAGGGCAACCTCATCATGCCCGGACTTATCAACTGCCACACCCACATCTACTCGGGTCTGGCCCGCGGCCTTGCCATTAAGGGCTGCAACCCCACCAACTTCCTGGAGAATCTTGAGCAGCAGTGGTGGAAGAT
>DBGBZQ010000089.1:0-5907 GCA_048368115.1 Collinsella sp. | reverse complement strand
GATCTGGATGGCGCCTTTGAGCAGAAGCTCGGCAAGAAGAACATCGGTACCACCAAGCGCGGCATCGGTCCGTGCTATCAGGACAAGATGGCGCGCATTGGCCTGCGCATGCAGGACATGCTCGACGAGGCGCTGTTCCGCGACAAGCTGGAGACCGCTCTCGCCCGTGTGAACCCCGAGCTCGAGCTCATCTACAACCTGCCCACCTACACCGTGGACCAGATTTGCGACGAGTACCTGCCGATGGCCGAGCGCCTGCGTCCCTACATCACCGAGACGAGTCTGCTGCTCAACAACATGATTGACGAGGGCAAGGACCTGCTGTTTGAGGGCGCCCAGGCGACGCTGCTCGACATCGACCACGGTACCTATCCGTACGTGACGTCTTCCAACTGCACCGCCGGCGGCGCCATCACCGGCTCCGGCGTCGGTATGAAGAACGTCGACCGCGTACTGGGCGTCATGAAGGCCTATATCACCCGCGTCGGTTCGGGCCCCATGCCCACCGAGCTTTCCTATGAGTCCGAGGCCGGTCACACGCTGACCGAGGAGGGCTACGAGTACGGCGTGACCACCGGTCGCCGTCGTCGCTGCGGCTGGTTCGACGGCCCCATCGCCAACTACGCCTCGCGCGTCAACGGCCTCACCGATATCGCCATGACCAAGCTCGACGTGCTTTCGGCTTTCGACACCATCAAGGTGTGCGTGGCCTACGACGTCGATGGTGAGCGCTATACCAGCGTGCCCGAGCATCAGGTTCGCTTTGAGCACGCCAAGCCCATCTACGAGGAGCTTCCTGGCTGGAAGTGCGATATCACCGGCTGCCGCAGCTTTGAGGGGCTGCCGCAGGAGGCTCAGGACTACGTGGCGTTTATCGAGGATCTGGCACACACCCGCGTGACGTTCATTGGCGTTGGCGCTGGTCGCGAGCAGATCATCAACCGATTCTGGAAGTAATCGGGACTATTTGGTTATTGCGATATACCCCTTTGCAGCCCGGACGGGCGGCCGAGGGGTATATTTGCTTGCAAAGGGCTCGCGCGGAGCGGGCCGTTCATCCATAGAGGAGGCACCCTTGAAGGCGGACACTCAAACCATCGACATCCTGTTGTTGGGCAGCGGCGGCCGTGAGCATGCTTTGGCAGCTAAGCTCGCAGCATCACCGCGCGCCGGCAAGCTCTACATCGCGCCGGGTAACGGCGGCACCGCGAGCTGCGGCGAGAACGTTGTTCTCGACGACTGCGATCCTGCGGCCGTGGCGGCGTTTGCGCAGAGCCACGGATGCGGACTCGTGGTAATTGGCCCCGAGGCTCCGCTCGTGGCGGGCGTGGCCGACGCCGTGCGCGCGGCGGGTATTCCCTGCTTTGGCCCGGGTTCCGAGGGCGCCCAGATGGAGGGCTCCAAGCTGTTCTCCAAGCAGCTCATGGAGCGTGCGGGCATTCCGACGGCGGCCTATGGTTCGTTTACCGACGAGGCTTCGGCTCTCGCCTACGTGCGCGAGCAGGGCGCCCCGCTGGTCGTGAAGGCCGACGGCCTTGCCGCGGGCAAGGGCGTTATCGTGGCGACCGAACTTGAGCAGGCCGAGGAGGCCGTGCGCGAGTGCTTTGGCGGCACCTTTGGCGATGCCGGCAATACCGTGGTCATCGAGGAGATGCTCGTTGGTCCCGAGTGCTCGCTGCTGGCCTTTACCGACGGCAAGACCGTGCGCCCCATGGCCACCTCGCAGGACCACAAGCGTGCACTCGAGGGCGACAAGGGCCCCAACACCGGTGGCATGGGCGTCTACAGCCCGGTGCCCATCGTGACCGATGAGGAGCACGCCACCATGGTGAAGGTCATGGAGCAGACCGTGGCCGAGCTCGCTGCCGAGGGTATCGACTACCGCGGCTGCCTGTACGGCGGCTTTATGCTCACGCCTGCCGGCCCCAAGGTGCTGGAGTTCAATGCCCGCTTTGGCGACCCCGAGACGCAGGTCGTTCTGCCGCGCCTTAAGAACGACCTGGTCGAGGTCATGCTCGCCTGCGCCAACTGCGAGCTCGATCAGATTGAACTCGACTGGCGCGACGAGTGGGCCGTGGCCGTTGTCCTGACGAGCGCGGGTTATCCCGGCAGCTACGAGAAAGGCAAGGTCATTACCGGTATCGCCGATGCCGAGGCCATGGAGAACGTGACCGTGTACCACGCGGGCACTGCCGTGGTGGACGGCCAGCTCGTGACCAATGGTGGCCGCGTGCTTGCCGTGACCGCGCTGGGCGATACGTTTGAGAACGCCCGCAACCTTGCCTACGAGGCCTGCGAGAAGATTGATTTTGAGGGCAAGACCCTGCGTCACGACATCGGCCTGCGCGCGCTGCGCGGCCGCGACGCCTGGGATGCCTAAAATCCGAGAGGAATGAGACGGATGGACGAGAAGAACGAAGAGCTCGTGGACGCGCAGATCGTCGAAGAGGACAGCCGCGTGTATGGGCACGCCGAGGGCGAGCCTGGTGGCGAGGTCGCTGACGAGCCGGCGCTGGTACTGGGCGATGACGACCCGCACGATGCCGAGCTGCACGAGAAGATTCTTTCGGAGGAGTGCGCCTGGAAGGGCAAGATCCTCGATGTCCACCGTCTTGAGGTTGAGCTGCCCAACGGTCGCCGCAGCGCCCGCGATATCGTTCGCCATCCGGGTGCGGCGGCTGTTGTGGCACTGACCGAGAGCGGCAAGATCGTACTGGTGCGTCAGTACCGCACCGCCATCGACCGCGTGACGGTCGAGATTCCCGCCGGCAAGCTCGATCCAGGCGAGGACCCGCTCGATTGCGCCAAGCGCGAGCTGCATGAGGAGACGGGCTTTAGGGCTGGTCGCATTCGCTTTTTGACGTCGATTGTCACGTCCTGTGGTTTTTGCGATGAGATTATCCACATCTACTTGGCTACCAAGCTCGAGTTTGATGCGCCCAACCCCGATGATGACGAGTTTGTCAACGTGGACCTGGTGCCGCTGCATGAGCTGATCGACGCCGTACTCGACGGCAAGATCGAAGACGCCAAGACCGTCGTGGGCGCCTTGGCCTGCGACAGCATCGCACACCGCCTTGGGGGCACGGAGCTTTAACGAGTGGGGATAGCCCTGGGACAAGTACTACTGATTGCTTTGTCCCAGGGCCTTACGTTGCTGATATTTCTTTGAGGATCACATGCTGAAGAGGTTTCTTTCGTATTACGAGCCCCAGATGGGGCTTTTTGTTGCTGATACTGTTTGTGCTCTGGTGCTTGCCGCCATTGACCTGGCGTTTCCCATTATCCTGCGCAATTTGACCGGTGGGCTGTTTACTCAGGGTCAGGCTGCCATTATGCAGGCGCTCGGCATGATCGCGGTGGGCTTGGTGCTGATGTATGCCGTCCGCTGCGCCTGCCGCTACTTTGTGAGCTATTGGGGCCACGTGATGGGCGCGCGCATGGAGTCCAAAATGCGCGAGGACCTGTTCGACCAGTATGAGCGCTTTAGCTTTGCGTACTTCGACCGCAACAGTTCGGGCGACATGATGAGCCGCGTGGTCAACGATCTGTTCGATATCTGCGAGGCGGCGCATCACGTGCCCGAGTGGATCATCATCTGCGGCATCGAGATTATCGGCTCGTTTGTGATCCTCTTTACCATCGCTCCGGTGCTGGCACTTGCCATGGCTGTGGTGACGGCGGCGTTTGCGGTCATCATGTTTTGGCAGAACATGCGTATGCGCGAGGTCTTTAGCGACAACCGCAAAAAGATCAGTGGCATCAATGCGCAGCTGCAGGATTCGCTGGCGGGCATGCGCGTAGTCAAGAGCTTTGCCAACGAGGAGACCGAGCGTGCCAAGTTCCGTGCCTCTAACGACCGCTACCTTTTGTCCAAGGAGAACATGTATCACGCCATGGGCGTCTATACCGCGACGTATGGCCTGCTCTCTGGTGTGCTCTATGTGATCGTGGTGCTGCTGGGCGGCTGGCTGGTCGCCCAGGGACAGCTGCAGGCGGTCGATATGGCGACCTTTGCACTCTATATTTCGCTGTTCTGCACGCCGCTCGAGACACTCGTCAATTCGGCCGAAACGTATCAGAAGGCTATCGCCGGCTTTAAGCGTATGGACGAGGTGCTCTCGACGGCGCCGGATATCCAGGACAAGCCGGGCGCTACGGATCTGCAGGTGACTGCCGGCGCCGTGGAGTATCACGACGTGTGCTTTAACTACGAGGATGTTGAGCTGGGCGAGGGCGATGCCGACGAGCGTCCCGTTATCGACCATATGGACCTGTCCATCAAGCCCGGGCAGACCATCGCTTTGGTTGGCCCTTCGGGCGGTGGCAAGTCCACGACCTGTTCGCTGCTGCCGCGCTTTTATGACGTGGCTGCCGGATCCATTAGCATCGACGGCCAGGACGTGCGTGATGTGACGCAGCAGAGCCTGCGTCGCGCCATCGGCCTGGTGCAGCAGGATGTCTACCTGTTTGACGGTACGATTGGCGAGAACATCGCCTACGGCAAGCCGGGCGCTACGGCAGAAGAGATCGCCGAGGCCGCCCGTCGCGCCAACATCGATGCCTTTATCGAGTCGCTTCCGCAGGGCTACGACACCGTGGTGGGCGAGCGCGGCAGCCGTCTTTCGGGCGGACAGAAGCAGCGCGTTGCCATCGCGCGCGTGTTTCTCAAGAACCCCAAGATCCTGATTTTGGACGAGGCGACGAGTGCTTTGGATAACGAGAGCGAGGAGGCGGTGCAGGAGTCACTCGAAGAGCTGGCACGCGGCCGCACCACAATCATCATCGCCCACCGTCTTTCGACCATTAAGCATGCCGATGAGATTGCGACCGTTGAGCATGGTCGCGTTGTGGAGCGTGGCACGCACGAGGAGCTTCTCGCCCGTGGCGGCACCTATGCCCGTTACTATCGAATGCAGTTCGAAGGTGCGCGTGCGCACGAGCTCGACTGATTGATATGACAGGAAGATCATGGCTGATAAGAACCCTTTGACTCCGGAAGAAGTGACGGAGTTATTCTCCGAAATCGATGCATCCGGCGTCTTGGATCCTACGCTTGCCAAAAAGCGTACCGAGCGCATGCGCGAGAAAGAGGCCGCCGTCAAGCGCGGTGACAAAGCGGCGCTAGCGCAGCTGCGCAGCGAGGACCGCGCGAGCCAGGCAAAACATATCGACCCGCTGTCCGAGGACGATCCTTCGGGCTCGCAGGTGAGCCATACCATTACGAAGACCGCGATGGCCGTGGTCATCGGTATTTTGGTGCTGATCGTGGGTATGCAGATTGGCTACGGCGTGATGCGTCGTCTGAACACCGCCAACCTGTCCGAGAGCGTTTCGGTCGATACCGTTTCGACCGCGCTGAAGGGCGGCCTTGAGTGGGGCAATGGCTTTACGCAGTTCCCGCTCGATTTTACCGTCGATGAAGCCGATGAACGCACGGGCACGGTCGAGGTGACGGTGTTGGACACATCGTCTGCCAACGAGCTCGAGCTGCTGTCCAACGGGCAGATTCAGGCCGCGGCGCTTGCGACCAACGCGTTGCTCAACGATAAGATCGACCGCGTGGTGTATAACGTTCACGCCTATATCGACGAGAATAGCAACATTCAGCACGATTCCTTCTTTGGCATGTTCCCCGCGCGCGGCCACCAGAGCGCCATTTTGACGTTCGTGTGGACCAAGAGCTCATCCAACGCCACGAGTATCGACTGGAAGATGCGCATCGTGAGTATGGATGACACCATCGCCGAGCGCATTCAGAAGCAGGTGAACTCGGTGTCGTCGTTGATTGAGGACCCGGTGGTGAGCCAGACCAAGATTGACGAGGAAAAGGCCGAACGTGACCTGGAGCATCGTCTGCATGGCCGCGAGATTTTCCGCGGCGGCAAGCCCGATCGCACACCGTCC
>DBGBZQ010000088.1:0-45178 GCA_048368115.1 Collinsella sp. | reverse complement strand
GCCCCGCGCTCTAAGCGCGACCTAGCCTCTGCCATCGAGTGGCGTGCGCACCGCTCCGCGTTGCCGAGCCTGCGCCCTGCCGTCAACGCTACGGGCGTGGTCATCCATACCAACTTGGGCCGCGCCCCGCTTGCGGAGTCGGCCGCCAAGGCCGTGGCCGAGGTCGCGCGCGGCTACAGCACGCTCGAGTACAGCGTGGACACCTGCTCGCGTGGGTCGCGCAAGGAACATGCCGCGCAGCTTATCCGCTCGCTTACCGGTGCCGAGGACGCGCTGGTCGTTAACAACAACGCCGCCGCTGTGCTGCTGGTGCTGGCGACCCATGCCGCAGGCAAGGAGGTCATCGTCAGCCGCGGCGAGCTTGTCGAGATCGGCGGCAGCTTCCGTATCCCCGATGTTATGGAGGCCTCGGGTGCCAAGCTCGTTGAGGTCGGGGCCACCAACCGCACGCATTTGAGCGACTACGAGCGCGCCATTTCGCCCGATACGGCAATGATCCTCAAGGTCCATCCTTCCAACTATCGCATCGAGGGTTTTCACGAGGAAGTGAGCTCTCGGGAGCTTGCCGCCCTGGCCCACAAGCATGGTCTGCTGTTCTACGAGGACCAGGGGTCGGGCGCGCTGTTGCCCGACGACATCTTGGTGCGCGGAGGCGAAGAAACCACGCCGGCTTCGGTCGCGGCGGGGCTCGATATCGTGTCATGCTCGGGCGATAAGCTGCTCGGCGCCGCGCAGGCGGGCATTATCATGGGCCGCCGCGATCTGGTCCAGGCCTGCGGGTCGCATCCGCTTATGCGTGCCCTGCGTCCGGGCAAGCTCGCACTGGCGGCGCTCGAGGCCACGCTGCGTATCTACATGGACGGGGCGGATGTGGCCTATCGCGAGGTACCGGTGCTCAACATGCTCACGCTTCCGCAGGCTCATCTGGAGCGTCGCGCACGTAAGTTGCGCGATCGTATGGTCGCCGGGCTCGATAAGGCCGGTTGCCCGTGCGCCGTTCAGGTGGAGATCGTCGAGGAATCGTCGACCCCCGGTGGCGGCTCGCTGCCTACCGTGGAGCTGCCCACCATGTGCGTGGCCGTCTGCCCGGTCGACGGGCGCCTGTCCGTCGACGCGCTCAAGCGCTCGCTTGTCCAGGACTTCGACACGCCGGTCGTCACGCGAACTTCGCACGATCGCATTTTGTTTGACGTCCGTACGCTTGTAGGCGACCGCGATATCGAGACGGCGGCATCGACGTTCGTCGCGTGCGTTGAGAAGGCGATTGCTCGATGAGTGAGGTTCAGGCGCTGGTGGAGTGTCCCGTTATCGTTGGCACGGCGGGCCACGTCGACCACGGTAAGTCGGCACTGATCGAGGCACTGACCGGCAAGAATCCCGATCGCCTTGAGGTCGAGCGTCGTCGCGGCATGACGGTGGAGCTGGGCTTTGGCGAGCTGGCACTGCCGAGCGGCAAGATCGTCGGCTTGGTCGACGTGCCGGGCCACGCGCATTACCTGCGCGCCATGGTGCAGGGTGCGACAGGCATCGACGTTGCCGTGCTGGTGGTCTCTGCCGTTGAGGGTGTAATGCCGCAGACGCGCGAGCACGTGCACGTGCTGGAGCTGCTGGGTGTCACGCATATGGTGGTGGCGCTGACGATGTGTGACCTGGCCGATGCCGAGATGACCGAGCTTGCCGAGCTCGATGTCGATGACTTTTTGTCGGGTACCGTGTTTGCGGGCGCGCCGATTGTGCCCGTGTCGTCTAAGACGGGCGAGGGGATCGACGGGCTGCTTGCGGTGCTCGACGAGCAGGTAAGTGCCTGCTGGGATGCCTGTCGCGAGCGTGCCGAGCGCACCGATGCCGCGCCGCGCCTGCCGATTGACCGCTGCTTTACGATCAAGGGCGCCGGCACCGTCGTGACGGGAACGCTGCACGATGCGCCCGTTGCGGTGGGTGACGAGCTGATGGCTTTACCGTCGCGTACGGTCTGTCGTGTGCGCGGGATTCAGGTGCATGGCGATACGCCGCGCGCGCTGCCTGGGCAACGCGTGGCGCTCAACCTGGTAGGTGACGGTGTCGCGGCGCTTGACCGTGGCGAGATGCTGGGCGTGGCGGGCCGCTTTGGTCAGACGTTGCGCTTTATGATGACGTTCACCTACCTGGGTCGCGAGGGCGTCAAGCCGCGCGTGCTCGAGTCGGGCGCGCGTGTGCATGTGATGGCCGGCACGGCCGAGGTCGTCGGTCGCATCATGCTCATGGAGGGCGAGGCCCCTATGGCGGTGGGCGAGACCCGTACCGTACAGGTGCGCTTGGAGGAGCCGCTGCCGCTGCGAGCCGGAGACCATGCCGTGGTGTTGTCGTATTCGCCCGTTATGCTCATTGGCGGCGGGCGCGTGCTGCTATCGCGCTGCCGTCGCTCGCGCGAGCTTTCGGCGGGGGAGCGCGCGCTGCTTGCAGCGCTTGAGGCCGGCGATGCCGTCGCTGGTGTGGACGCGTGGCTGGCGCTGCAGACGTTGCCAGTCGTGGTCGCCGACGTTGCCGCGGCGCTCGATCTTGTTTCCGGTGAGGCCGATGCCGCGTTGAACGAGTTGGTAGCGCGAGGTGTTGTGCGCGAGCTTGCGGGCTCGGGCGGTACGCTGTATGCGAATGCTGCCGTGCTCGATGCCGCCATGGACGTGCTGACGGCGACCCTGACTGCCATGCACGCGGCGGCGCCCAAGCAGACGGGCTTTACGCCCGGCGCCGTTGCCCATGCTGCGTGGCCTGTCGCTGATGATGGCGTTGCCGCGGCTCTGATTGCCGAGGGCTGCTCGCGTGGCGTGTGTGCCGCCGAGGGGGCCGAGGTATTCGACCCGCACTCCGCTGCCGCCGCGGCGCGTGTGGTGCGCGAGGCCTGCGAACGTATCGTTGCCTTGCTGGACGAAGCCTGCCTCGATGCACCGACGTTGCCCGAAGTGGGCGAGCAGTTGCAGCTCGATCGCGACACCATGACGCGTGCCCTGCGCGAGCTTTCGCTCAACCGCTCGATCGTTAAGGTCGAGCGCGACGTTGCCCTGTCCACTGCCGCCGAGGCCCATGCGCGCGAGCTTGTCGCTGCCGCCATTGAGGCAGCCGGCGGCGCTGCCACCACGAGTGTATTGCGCGAGGCACTGGGCGTGTCGCGCAAGCGTGCCATCAGCATCTTGGAGCACCTGGATGCCGTGCGCTTTACGGTGCTCGACAAGGATGCCGGCGGCCTGCGCTCCCTGCGCTAGGCCGGTCACTCGCTCCCGCCTCCTCAGTTGCGGTGAAATAGTTCCTATTTGGAGGCTTTGGCAGCAAATACAGGAACTATTCCACCGCAACTTCTTGCTCGTCTTTTTGGGATGGGGCCTGTTTGGTTTGGTAAAATACCGCCGCACTTGGGAACGGATGGGCTCCGGTGGGCTCCGCGGTCCTCAAAACCGTTGCGAGGCGTGCAAAACGTCTTGGATGTGTTCGATTCACATGCGTTCCCGCCATACGCTACCAGCGCTTTTGTGCTCGCGGTCTTGCTGCGTGCCGCAAAGGCGCTGTTTTGTTTTTGTAAGAGCTTTTCGTAGCGCCGTTATTTCGGCGGCTGTATTTAGCTTCGTGCACTGGATTTTGAGCGTGCCGATGGAGGTGTTTTGCCGTATGACTACCGTAAGACGTGCCGATCTTTCTTGTGTCGTCCAGGCGGGCGGGCTGTCCTCGCGCATGGGCTGCGATAAGGCGCGCATGGCGTTTTGCGGCGAGCCGCTCATCGAGCGCGTGCTGGGCCGGCTGGCGCCAGTTGCCAGCGAGTTGGTCGTGACGACTTCGCGTCCCAGCGAGCTGGCCTACCTTGAGGAGCGCGCGTTTGGCGGCCTGGTGCCGCGTGTGGTGGCGGACCTTGAAGGGTCGGCGGGCGCCATGCGCGGCATCGCGAGTTCGTTGGCTGCGGCTCGGCTTCCTCTCGCGGCTATCGTCGCCTGTGATATGCCGTTTGTCTCGCCGGAACTCATCGGCGCGCTTGCCGATCGTGTTGAGGCCGAGGCGCTCGACGTGTGCGTGCCGCGCGAGGAGCGGGGGATTGAGCCGCTTTGCGCCGTCTGGCGCCGTGATGCGTGTGCGCCGGCCGCCCAAGAGCTGCTTGCCTGCGACCGCCAGCGCATTCGCTGCCTGATCAATCGCGTTCAGGCTGGTTATATAGATGAGCCGCAGATCGTTAAGGCCGCGGGCTCCACACTCTGCTTCGAAAACGTCAATACACCCGAGGAGTTTGCGGCAGCCGAGCTGCTCGCCTAGATCTGCACACATCGATGACGGGAGATGCCGTGTCACATGATATTTGCCCCGATACCGGGGAACCTTGCGCTTGCGATGGGTCCGAGCCCTGTACCTGCGGCTGCGGTGGCTGTGGACATACTGCGGAAGAGGAAGCGGCCGCCGCGGCGTATCGTGAGGCACACCGCGAAGGCCCGTCCGGTGATGCCCTCGACCACGAGCGCAAGATTATCGTTTCGTTCGACAGCACCTTCGATGTGATGGAGTGCGAGCAGCTTTGCCTGAATGCCGGCGTGCCCGGGCGCATCATGCCGCTGCCCGGCTCCATCACCGCTGGCTGCGGGCTGTGCTGGGCTATGCCGTTCTCGGGCGATGCTCTCGCCGCCTTCCGCGCCGCCACCGAGGGCCGCATAACCCCCGCCGACTACCATCAGCTCGTCCTCTAACCACCACACCACCACATTGGGGACAGGCGCCTTTGTTGTGGTTTGGAACACGTGGACGAAACAGGCTTGAAACACGGGTTTTGCATGCCAGGCACTCAAAAACGCTTCTACCTGCATCGTAATCAAAACGAAACATCTGCCCGTCTGCTTATGCGAAACTTTCCCGCAACAGTGCGATATTATCCATACTCGATAAAGTTCGCGGCGCATAGGGTGCCGCGATCAACATTTTTCGTTTCCCATCATTGGAGGAAGCATGAGCTACACGCAGAAAGTTCTCGACGAGCTCAAGGCCCGCTATCCCGAGCAGCCTGAGTTCATCCAGGCCGCGACCGAGATCCTCGGCACCATCCAGCCGGCGCTCGACGCCCATCCCGAGTACGAGGAGGCCGCCCTGCTTGAGCGCCTCGTCGAGCCCGAGCGCATCGTTATGTTCCGTGTCCCCTGGGTCGACGACCAGGGCAAGGTCCAGGTCAACCGCGGCTACCGCGTCGAGTTCAACTCTGCCATTGGACCCTACAAGGGCGGCCTGCGCTTTAACCCGACGGTCACCTTGGGCATGCTCAAGTTTCTGGGCCTGGAGCAGATCCTCAAGAACAGCCTGACCACCCTTCCCATGGGCGGCGGCAAGGGCGGTTCCGACTTTGACCCCAAGGGCAAGTCCAACAACGAGATCATGCACTTCTGCCAGTCCTTCATGACCGAGCTCTATCGCCACATTGGCCCCAACACCGACGTTCCCGCCGGCGACCTGGGCGTTGGCGGCCGCGAGGTTGCCTACCTGTTCGGTCAGTACAAGCGCCTGACTAACGAGTGGAGCGGCGTCCTCACCGGCAAGGGCCTCTCCTTTGGCGGTTCGCTCGCCCGTACCGAGGCTACCGGCTACGGCCTGGCCTACTTTGTGGACGAGTACCTCAAGAGCCGCGGCGACTCCTTCGAGGGCAAGAACGTCGTCGTTCACGGCTCCGGTAACGTCGCCATCTACGCGGTCCAGAAGGTCTCCCAGCTTGGCGGCAAGGTGCTGGCCTGCTCCGATACTCACGGCTGGGTCGAGGATCCCGACGGCATCGACTACACCGTGCTCGAGCATGTCTACAACAAGAAGCGCTCCGGCCACGACAAGGGCGTTACGCTCGCTATGTACGTCGACGAGAAGCCCAATGCCACGTGGCACGAGGGCGACGGCCGCGGCGTGTGGCAGCTGCCCTGCGACATCGCGCTGCCCTGCGCTCGCGAGAACACGCTGCTGCTCGAGGACGCCCAGGCGCTCGTCGCCAACGGCTGCAAGGTGGTCGGCGAGGGCGCGAACATGCCTACGACCATCGAGGCCACGACCTACTTCCAGGAGAACGGCGTCGCCTTTATGCCCGGTAAGGCTGCCAACGCCGGCGGCGTGCTCGTGTCCGGCCTGGAGATGAGCCAGAACGCCGAGCACCTGTCCTGGACCTTCGAGGAGGTCGACGGCAAGCTCGAGCAGCTCATGCGCGGCATGTTCCACAACGTGGACGACACCGCCAAGGAGTACGGCGAGGAGGGCAACTTTGTCATGGGCGCCAACATCGCCGGCTTCCTGAAGGTCGCCGATGCCATGCTCGCCCAGGGCGTCTGCTAAATCTTCGCTCGACATAGCATGTGATGAGGCTCCCAGCTATCTGGCTGGGAGCCTTTTCTATCCCGGAGGACTCCTCATAACTTGCGGTGAAATACGGACTGTTTAGCGCACCAGAACGGCTAATCAGTCCGTATATCACTGCAAGTTATGGATGGGTGGGTGGATTTTGTCCTAAAACGGTGTGCGGCTCCTCGTTTGGTACACTTAAACGTACTGGACAAGTGAAGAGATGGGGGAGAACGTGCTCAAGTTCGGTACCTACGTCCGTGTTGGAAACGCGGCCGAAGCCTATGAGCTCTTGCAGAAGAACCGCAACAACAAGATTGTGGGCGGCGGCATCTGGATGCGCCTGGGTTCGCGTCGCGTGGCGACGGCGATTGACCTTTCGGCCTGCGGACTCGATCAGATCGAGGAGACCGAGACCGAGTTTCGCATCGGTGCCATGTGCACCCTGCGCCAGCTCGAGCGTCATGCCGGGCTCAACGCGCTTGTCAACAACGTCTTTGAGTTCGCCGTCCACGATATCGTGGGCGTGCAGCTGCGCAATACCGCCACGGTGGGCGGCAGCATCTACGGCCGCTTTGGCTTCTCGGACGTTCTCTCCGCCTTCCTCGCGCTCGATTCCTATGTTGAGCTGACGGGCGCCGGCCGCGTGCCGCTCGCGGAGTTCGTTGACATGGGCTACGTGCGCGACGTTATTGAGCATGTCGTGGTCGTTAAGCACGATTACCGCGCAAGCTATGAGGCCGTGCGCAAGGCCGCGACCGACTTCCCCTCCTTAAACGTCACCGCCGCCTGGTGGAACAACAGCTGGCATGTCACTGTGGGCGCCCGCCCGCTGCGTGCGACCCTGCTGCAGGGCGAGGCATGCGGCCTTACTGCCGAGCAGCCTTCCGAGGACGAGCTTCGCGCCCTGGCCGCATCTGTGCGCGCGCTGAGCTACGGCACCAACCTGTGGGGCTCGGCCGACTACCGCCGCCGCATCTCGGCCCCGCTTGCCGTCCAGGCCGTGCGCCGCGCCGCCGGCATCGAGCTTTCGGCCGCGCTTGCGCACGAGCTCGAGGGCGTGCAGATTCCTAAGTTTGCCACGGACGAGTATTCCTGCCGCCGCGTGCCCGGCGTCGATTCTAGCGAGGTGCGCTAATGGCTGCCAAACTCATCGATCTTTCCTTTACGCTCAACGGCCGCAAGGTCAAGGTTCAGATTGCCCCCGATACCATGCTCTTTGCGCTGCTGCGCGAGCAGGGCTGCGCGTCGGTGCGCTGCGCCTGCGAGACTACCAACTGCGGCCTGTGCACGGTGTGGCTCGACGGCGACCCGGTGCTGAGCTGCTCGGTTCCCGCCGCTCGCGTCGAGGGCCATACCATCACCACGCTCGAGGGCCTCAAGGCCGAGTCCGAGGCGCTCGCCCGTGCGATGGCTGCCGAAGGCGCCGAGCAGTGCGGTTTTTGCGCCCCCGGCCTCATCATGAACGTGCTGGCGCTTGCCCGCGCCGCCAAGGAGGACCCGAGCCTCGTCGCCACGCGCGAGGAACTCTCGCGCCAGCTCGCCGGCAACCTCTGCCGTTGCAGCGGTTACGAGAGCCAGCTGCGCGCCATCGTGCACTTCCTCAATGAGTCTGGCGTGCAGGTTGGCTTTGAGATGCCCGAGCTGCCCGTCAACGAGACGAGCTCCGACGGTGTCGCGTACAAGCAGATCACCAAGAAGCAGCCCAAGAAGGACTCGAAGGCCCTGCTCGAGGGTCGTCCCGTCTACACCGGCGATATGGTGCCCGCCGGTGCGCTCATTGTCAAACTCAAGCGCAGCCCGTATGCCCGCGCCAATATCCGCTCCATCGATACGTCGCGCGCCCTGAAGGTGCCCGGCGTCGTGGGCGTCTACACCTATGAGGACGTGCCCCAGCGCCGCTTTACCATCGCTGGCCAGAGCTATCCGCAGCCGAGTCCCTACGACCGCCTAATTCTCGAGAACCTCGTCCGTTACCAAAACGAGGAGGTGGCGATCGTCGCCGCCGAGACCGAGGAGGCTGCCGACAAGGCGCTCAAGCTCATCAAGGTTGACTATGAGGTGCTCGAGCCGCTGCTCGACTTTACCAAGGCGCTCGATAACGACATCGTGGTCCACCCCGAGGGCGACGTGACCTTTATGTTCCCGCAGGGCGGCGACGTTGCTCGCAACCTGGTGTGCAGCGGTACCAGCGATTTTGGCAACCTGGACGAGGCCTTCGCCCAGAGCGACATTGTCTTTACCCGCACTTACACCAGCCAGGCCACGCAGACCGCACCCATGGAGACCTTTCGCGCCTTCGCGACGACCGACGCGTTCGGGCGTATTTCGGTGACCACCTCTACGCAGGTGCCCTTCCACGTGCGCCGCATGGTCGCGCAGTCGCTTGACATTCCGCAGTCGCAGGTGCAGGTCATTAAGCCGCGCATCGGCGGCGGCTTTGGCTCCAAGCAGACGGGCTGCTGCGAGATCTTCGTGGCATTCGTTACCCAGCAGACCGGCCGTCCGAGCTACTGCTGCTACACCCGCGAGGAGACCATCACCGCGGGCAACTCGCGCCACCAGATGCAGATGACCGTTAAGCTGGGCGCCATGAACGACGGCACCATCACGGCCATCGATCTGCACACGCTGTCCAACGCCGGCGCGTACGGCGAGCACGCTACCACGACGATCGGCCTTTCGGGCCACAAGAGCCTGCCCATCTACAACCATGTGAAGGCGAGCCGCTTTAGCTGGGACGCCGTCTACACCAACACCAACCGCGGCGGCGCGTATCGCGGCTACGGTGCCACCCAGGGCCAGTTTGCCGTGGAGAGCGCCGTCAACGAGCTCGCCGACATGCTGCACATGGACCCCGCCGACCTGCGCCTTAAGAACATTGTGCGCGAGGGCGAGATCATGCCGCAGTACTACAACGAGAAGCTCAACGCCTGCGCGCTCGACCGCTGCCTGCTGCGTGCGATGGCCATGATCGGCTGGCGCGATAAGCCGCTGGCCGTCGACCTGGGCGACCGCGTGCGCGCCCTGGGCTGCGCGCTCACCATGCAGGGCTCGGGCATCTCCAACGTGGACATCGCCGGCATCGACATGCGCCTGGAAGAGGATGGCTTCATTACCATCGGCACCGGCGCCACCGATAACGGCATGGGCGTCGACACGATCCTGGCGCAGATTGCCGCCGAGGAGCTGGGCGTGGAGAGCTCGCTGATCGTGGTGCGCGGCGTGGACACCGATGTGTCGCCGTTCGATGCCGGCTCGTACGCGAGTTCGGGCACGTACGTAACGGGCCTGGCAGCCAAGAACGCTGCGGCCGAGCTGCGCGAGAAGATCTGCGCCAAGGCCGCCCAGATGTGGGACGTGGACGCCGCCGACGTGGTCTTCGATGGCCAGTACGTGCGCCTGTCCGACGAGCGCGCCGCGCGCGAGCAGAACCGCTACCTCACGCTGCGCGACTTTGCCAACCTGTGTGTCAAGAACATCGCGGGCGGCGACGCGCTCACCTCGCATGCCTCTGCCTGCCTGCCCGTTTCGCCTCCGCCGTTTATGGCCGGCATTGCGGAGGTCGAGGTCGACAAGGCCACCGGCAAGGTGACCGTGGTGGACTACGCGGCGGCTGTGGACTGCGGCACCGTGATCAACGAGGCACTCGCACGTGTTCAGGCCGAGGGCGGCATTGCCCAGGGTATCGGCCATGCGCTCTACGAGATTGTCGAGCACGATGACCGCGGCCGTCTGCGCACCGGCAACTTTATGAGCTACAAGCTGCCCACGCGCCTGGATATCGGCAGCATTCGCGTGGCCTTTGAGCCGAGCTACGAGCCGACGGGCCCGTTTGGCGCCAAGTCGATCGGCGAGGTCGTCATCAACACGCCGCTCGCCGCCGTAGCCTCGGCAGTGGCGCACGCCACCGGACATCAGGTTCGCTCGCTGCCGATCACGCCCGAGAAGGCCCTGCTGGGGGAGTAGACGAGGCGACGCAGCCGCCGCTTTTTGCCGAGCCCGGGGAAACTGCAGCCCACTTTTCAACTGAATTGTGGGCTGCAGTTTCCGTTTGAGGGCCTTGGCGGAAAGTGCATCCCGGAATAGGGGCTCAAAACGGGTTGCAGTTTCCGGTTGATGGCTATAGCGGAAATTGCATCCCATTCCGAGGCCCCAAACCGGGACACGCTTTCCGGCGCATGGCCAGCATCGCCAGGCTGCCGAGTCCTACCGAAGTTGCGGTGGAATAGGGGCTGTTTTGGAGGACTGGAGCCCCAAACAGTCCCTATTCCACCGCAACTTATGAGATGGGGTGGCGTGCTCTATTGGCTTGCTCTCGTGGTGAGGTCGTGAGCTTGTAAAAGGTGTGCGTGCGCTTGCCGTTCGTATCTGCTATCATTCCTAGTCTGTGCGCTCATGCGGGCGTGGCGGAATTGGTAGACGCGCCAGATTTAGGTTCTGGTGGGATTCCCGTGAAGGTTCGAGTCCTTTCGCCCGCACCAACGCATCTGCGTCGGCTTCGGCCGTCGCGACTCTTTGTTGCATAAAGGTACCAGCACCTCAGATAAGCTGGGCAGTATGAGGAGGAACGTGTTGAACATCACCGCTTCTGACGTCAAGGACGCCAAGCTCACCGCTACGGTCACCATCCCGGCCGCCGACGTCGACGCCGCGATCAAGAAGGCCTACAAGGACACCGCCAAGAAGTACCGCTTCCCGGGCTTCCGCGCCGGCAAGGCTCCCCGTCCGGTCATCGACTCCGCACTTGGCGCCGAGGCTACCCTCGCTCAGGCCACCAACGACCTGATCGCCGCCAACGAGCCCGCCGTCCTCAACGAGCTGGACATCGTCCCCACCAAGAACGGTGACTACAAGGAGCTCGACCTCGCCAAGGATCATGAGGACTACACCTACACCGTCGAGTTCTCCCTGCGTCCTGCTGCCGAGCTCTCCTCCTTCGACGCTGTCGAGATCGAGATGCCCCCTGCGGAGGTCACCGAGTCCGAGATCAACAACCAGGTTGAGATGCTCCTCAACTACCGTGCCACCTTCGAGGACGTCGAGGGTCGCGCCGTCGAGGCTGACGACTATGTGACCGTCGACCTCAAGGCCGTCGAGAACGCCGACAACTTTGCCGCCGAGGGCCGCATGCTCATCGCCGGTAGCGACAGCAACCCCAAGGAGTTCAACGAGGCCCTGATCGGCGCCAACGTTGACGACGTCAAGACCGTCACCTGGACCGACGAGGTCGAGGAGGGCGAGGAGGCCGAGACCCACACCGTCGAGGTCACCGTCAAGGGCATCAAGGTCCGCAACACCCCCGAGCTCACCGACGAGCTCGTCAAGTCCGACTTTGGCTTCGACAGCATCGACGCTATGCGCGACGCCATCAAGATCGAGATCGAGCAGGACAAGGCTTCCCGCCTCCCGGCCGAGAAGGAGAACCGTTGCGTCTCCGCTCTCGCCGAGCGCCTGCAGCTCGATGAGATGGACGCCGACTACGAGCAGTCCGTCTTTGAGGAGCTTGGCCAGAACTTCCTGTCCAACCTCGCTGCCCGCGGCATGACGCTCGACACTTGGCTGCCCGCTTCCGGCCTGACCATGGAGCAGTTCATCGGCGACCTGCACAAGCAGGCCAACGACGTTGCCCGTGAGTCCCTGGCTCTCGACGCCCTCGCCCGTGAGCTCAAGATCGAGGTCACCGAGGACGACGTCAACGCCGAGTTCGAGAAGGCCGGCGTCAAGGACGTCGAGGCTTCCAAGGCTGAGTTCATCGCCGACGGCCGCATGCCTGCCGTCCGTGAGTCCATCCGTCGCTCCAAGGCCGTCGACCACCTGGTCGAGAACGCCAAGGTGACCGAGGTCGACGAGACCGCCAAGGACGCCGAGTAATTCTCGCCACCTTGCCTACGAGCGCATGCGTGCGCCCGTGATGGGGTAAAGTTATACACCGGTTATCCGGTTGCTTCGTACGGTGCCAGCCAATGCATAGCATGCGGGCACCGTACGTTTATCTAGAACCAATTTGGTCCGCAAGAGAGAAATGGAGATGCGTATGATCGCCAAGTTCGATTCCGCCCTCGTGCCATACGTTATCGAGCAGACGCCGCGCGGCGAGCGCAGCTACGATATCTATTCGCGCCTGCTCAACGACCGCATCATCTTCTTGGGCGAGGAGATCAACTCCGTCAGCGCTAACCTGGTCGTTGCCCAGCTGCTGCATCTTGAGAGCCAGGATGCCGAGAAGGATATCTCGCTCTACATCAATTCGCCCGGCGGCGAGGTCTACTCCGGCCTGGCGATTCTGGACACTATGAATTTCATTAAGCCGCAGGTCTCCACTATTTGTGTCGGTATGGCCGCGTCTATGGCCGCCGTGCTGCTTTCGGCTGGCGCCAAGGGCAAGCGCTTCTGCCTGCCGCACTCCAAGGTTATGATTCACCAGCCCAGCGGCGGTGCCCAGGGTCAGCAGACCGAGATCGAGATCGTGGCCGAGGAGATCAAGAAGACCCGTCGCGAGCTCAACCAGATCCTGTCCGACGCCTCGGGCCAGCCTATCGAGAAGGTCCAGGCCGATACCGAGCGCGACAACTACCTGTCAGCTGCCGAGGCCCTTGACTACGGCCTGATCGACCGTATCGTCACCTCGCGCGATCTCGCCGCGAAGGACGCCTAGGATGGCAGGAAACATGCAGGACAACTTTGACGAGAACGGCAACCCCATCCGCTGCTCCTTCTGCGGAAAAGAGCAGGGCCAGGTCCGTCGCCTCGTAAAGGGCCCGACCAACATCTTTATCTGTGACGAGTGCGTCGCCGCCTGTTCCGAGATTCTGGAGGAGTCGCTGGCTTCGGACTTTATGGACGCTGCCCGCAACGGCAAGCTGCCGGGCTTCCTCAACGATCACGGCCAGGCTGCCGGTCAGCCTGCTGTAGATCCTGAGGCCGAGGGTTTTGAGCTGGAGGACGATGCTCGCCAGGTCATCACGCATGTGCCGACGCCGCACGAGATCTATGACGAGCTTTCGGCTTATGTCATGGGCCAGGAGGACGCCAAGCGCGCCATGTCGGTTGCCGTGTACAACCACTATCGCCGCGTGATCGAGGGAGGCGCCGCGCTTTCGGCCTTTGACGAGGCTGGCGGCATGGGCGGCCAGCTCGACGACGATATGGACGAGGTAGAGCTCGCCAAGTCCAACATTCTGCTGCTCGGTCCCACCGGTACCGGTAAGACGCTGCTCGCCCAGACGCTCGCGCGCATCCTCGAGGTGCCGTTTGCCATCGCCGACGCTACCGCGCTCACCGAGGCCGGTTACGTGGGCGAGGACGTGGAGAACATCCTGCTCAAGCTCATCAATGCCGCCGATGGCGATGTCGAGCGCGCGCAGGTTGGCATTATCTACGTGGACGAGATCGACAAGATTGCCCGTAAGGCCGAGAACCTCTCCATTACCCGCGATGTCTCGGGCGAGGGCGTTCAGCAAGCGCTGCTTAAGATCCTTGAGGGCACGGTGGCAAGTGTTCCGCCCACCGGCGGCCGCAAGCATCCTCAGCAGGAGCTGCTGCAGATCGATACGACCAACATCCTGTTCATCTGCGGCGGTGCCTTTGTGGGCCTGGACAAGATCATTGCCGATCGCGTGGGCAACAAGGGCGTGGGCTTCAACTCCGAGATTGCCGGCCCCACCTCGGTCGACGAGAACGACCTGCTGCGTCAGGTGCTCCCGCAGGACCTCAACGCCTTTGGCATGATCCCCGAGTTCGTGGGCCGTACGCCCGTCGTCACCCAGACGCAGGCGCTCGACGAGGATGACCTGGTGTCGATCCTGACCGAGCCCAAGAACGCCGTGGTGCGTCAATACCGTAAGATGTTCCAGCTCGAGGACGTTGAGCTTGAGTTTGAGGACGCCGCCCTGCACGAGATCGCCCGCATGGCGCTCGCCCGCAAGACCGGCGCCCGCGGCCTGCGCTCCATCTGCGAGGACGTGCTGCAGCAGACAATGTTCGATCTGCCCAGTGAGGAGGGCGTTTCCAAGGTCGTTGTGACCGAAGCCTCCGTAAAGGGCGAAGAACAGCCCCAGCGCATCTACGGCTAAATAGCTTGAATTTAGGCCCCGCGGCAACCACCGCGGGGCCTGCCTTATAGGGACAGGTTTATCTTGGTCGGTTTTTATATGGGCAAATGTCGTTTCCCCTGATAAAACCTACCAAAATAAACCTGTCCCTTTTCGGCAGGTATGCCTGTGCTATTCTGTGAGATTGTCAAGTTAGTACCTTCAGGCTGAAGTAATCGATACCTAAGGCGTGTCTGCCTGCTTGGTTTTCGTAGATTCCGCACGAGCCGAAGAGCGCTAAATGTGCTCTTCGTGCGAGCCAGGACCTGACCGAGCGAAAACCAAGCAGGCGGACACGCCGACGGGCAAGGGAGAGATATATGGAAGAAATGCCCAAGAATTACGATCCGTCGACCAACGAGCCGGCGATCCTGCAGAAGTGGCTCGACGGCGGCTACTACAAGCGCCGCGAGGGCGTGGGCGACTGCACCGTCACCATTCCGCCTCCCAACGTGACCGGCAAGCTCCACATGGGTCACGCCACCGACGACTCCATCCAGGACGCCATCACCCGTATGGCCCGCATGCGCGGCAAGTCCACCCGCTGGGTGCTCGGCACCGACCACGCCGGTATCGCCACGCAGACCAAGGTCGACAAGAAGCTCAAGAGCGAGGGCATTAGCCGCCTGGAGATCGGTCGCGATAAGTTTGTCGACGCCTGCTGGGACTGGACCCACGAGTACGGCGGCATCATCGTCGAGCAGATCAAGCGCATGGGTTGCTCCGTCGACTTTGATAACGAGCGCTTCACCATGGACGAGGACTATGCCCAGGCCGTGCGCAAGGTCTTCTGCGATTGGTACCACGACGGCCTGATCTACCGTGGCAAGCGTATCGTTAACTGGTGCCCCAACTGCACCACCGCTATCTCGGACGACGAGGCCGAGTACAAGGACGAGAAGGGCCACCTGTGGCACCTGCGCTACCCGCTGACCGAGCCGGTCAACGGCCAGGACTACATCGTCGTCGCCACTACGCGCCCCGAGACCATGCTCGGCGACACGGGCGTTGCCGTCTCCCCGAAGGACCCCGAGAAGGCCGCCTTCGTGGGCAAGACCGTCAAGCTTCCCATCGTCGACCGTGAGATCCCCATCTTTGAGGATTGGCATGTCGACGCCAACTTCGGTTCCGGCTTCGTTAAGGTTACTCCGGCCCACGACCCCAACGACTACGCCATGGGTCAGGCTCACGACCTGCCGCAGATCAACATCTTCGACGAGCACGCGGTGGTCGTCGAAGGCTACGGCGAGTTCACCGGCATGAACCGCGACGAGTGCCGCGAGGCCGTCATCAAGTGGTTCGAGGAGCACGACCTGCTCGATCACGTCGAGGACCTCGATCACTCCGTCATGCACTGCTACCGTTGCGACGCCGCACTGGAGCCGTGGCTGTCCGAGCAGTGGTTCGTCGCCGTCGATAAGCTCAAGGGGCCGGCGCTCGACGCCGTCAATTCTGGCAAGGTCACCTTCCACCCCGCGCGCTGGACGCAGACCTACACCACCTGGATGGAGAACCTTAAGGACTGGTGCATCAGCCGCCAGCTGTGGTGGGGCCACCGCATCCCCGTGTTCTACTGCGAGGACTGCGGCTGGGAGGACGCCCTGACCGAGGACACCGACGTGTGCCCCAAGTGCGGCGGCCACCACGTGCATCAGGACGAGAACGTGCTGGACACCTGGTTCAGCTCGCAGCTGTGGACCTTCGCCACGCAGGGCTGGCCGCAAAAGCCGGAGCTGCTCGAGGGTCATCACCCCACGACGGCGCTGGTCACCGCGCGCGACATCATCGCGCTGTGGGTCGCCCGCATGGTCATGAGCTCGCTGTACTTCCTGGACGAGGTGCCGTTTAAGGACGTCGTCATCTACCCGACGATTCTGGCCAAGGACGGCAGCCGCATGTCCAAGTCCAAGGGCAACGGCGTTGACCCCATGGACCTCATTGGTATGTACGGCGCCGACGCCATGCGCTACAACCTGCTCACGCTGTGCACCACCAACCAGGACGTCAAGTTCGACGCGAACATCGACAAGAAGACCAAGAAGCTCATCGACAGCCCGCGCACCGACCAGGCCAAGAGCTTTGTGACCAAGATCTGGAACGCCAGCCGCTTCCTGCTCATGAACATGGAGGGCTACACGCCCGGCCAGCCCGTCGTTGAGACGCCGGCCGACGCTTGGATGTTCAGTCGCCTGGCCAAGGCCGTGAAGATGGTCACCGAGGGCATCGAGAACTACACCTTTGGCGACATGGCCCGCGGCGTGCAGCAGTTCTTCTGGAACGAGGTCTGCGACTGGTACGTCGAGGTCACCAAGGCCCGCCTGAAGGGCGAGGGCCGTCTGCAGGCTCAGCGCAACCTGATCTTTGTGCTCGACACCTCCATTCGCCTGATGCACCCGCTTATGCCGTTTGTCACCGAGGAGATCTGGGACAACATGCCGGCAAGCGTGCTCGACCTGGACGCCGAGGGCAACGTGGACCGCGCCGAGGCACTCATGATCGCCAAGTGGCCTGAGCCCGCCGACTACGTCAAGTACGTCGACGAGGACGCCGAGCGCGCGTTTGAGCTGTGCCGCACCGTCGTGTCTGCCGCCCGCGCCACGCGTTCGCGTTACCGCTTGAGCCCCAAGGCCGAGCTCGACGTGGTCGTGCGCGCCGGTGCCGAGGATATCGAGAAGCTCGAGAGCCTGCGCTCCACGATTGAGCCGCTGGCCAACACAGCTTCGCTGGGCATGGGCACCGACGTTGAGAAGCCGGCCGCGAGCATTGCTGTGGTCGACAGCGGCGTCGAGGTCTTTGTGGTACTCGAGGGCAAGGTTGACCTTTCGGGCGAGAAGGCGCGCCTGGAGAAGGAGATTGCCGCGGCCCAGAAGGAGCTCGCCGGCTGCGAGAAGACGCTCGCCAACGAGGGCTTTGTGGCTAAGGCCGCGCCTGCGGTGGTTCAGAAGAAGAGGGACCGTGCAGCTGAGCTCAAGGAGATCCTGGCGGCGCTGACTGCTCAGGTTGCTGACTTCTCGTAGGCGTAACTTGGGGGCGCGTCCCGATGCTTTGCTCTCCGCTGCGAACAGTCCTGCGCAAGACGGACAGCACATTAAGTGCTGTCCTTTGCGTGCGGAACTTGCGGCGAGCAAAGCATCGGGCCGCTCCTAGTTCGTTTACGTGGTTGTTTGCATCTGGCGTGTTGGGGCCACTGGGTTGTGGCCTTGATCTTGCTGCAATCGGGTAAAGGCTGAAATTGTCAACGCGAGGGGCTCATTCTTTTTGATGAGCCTCTTTTTCTGTTCTGGGGGACTTTGGGTTATGGCTAAGCGTTCTGGGTCGTATGTCGTTCCTTTCTCGTTTGATTTGCTTTCGTTTGATGAGGCTGTTGGGCTGGCTGCTGATACGGGGCGGATTTCTGGGGATGCTGGGCCTCTGCTCGAGACGGTTGTCGGTATGCTCGATGAGCTGGGGTGTCCGGATGAGTACTTTGATTGCATTCAGGTTGCCGGTACCAATGGCAAGACTTCGACTACGCGTTTTTCGGCTGCCATTCTTCGTGGTGAGGGGCTCAAGACCGCGCTGTATACGTCACCGCAGCTGGTGCGCTATCCCGAGCGCATGGAGGTTGACGGGCACGTTGTGAGCGACGAGGCCTTTGCCCGTGGCGTTTCGGCAGCTGTTGAGGCGGGACATCGCGTGAATGCGCGTCGTGTGGCGGCGGGGGAGCGCGCCTATACCATCACACCGTTTGACCTGCTGACGGCTGCCGCACTGGTGGTGTTTGCCGAGGCTGCGGTGGACGTTGCCGTGCTCGAGGTTGGCATGGGCGGGCGTTGGGACGCCACGAGTGCGACCGATCCCGTCGCGGTTGCCATCACCGGCATCGGGCTCGACCACACGCGCATCCTGGGCGACACGCTCGAGGCCATTGCGGGGGAGAAGGCTGCGGTCATCAAGCCCGGACGTCTGGTTGTGCTGGGCGAGGGCACGCACGAGGCGAGCGTTCAGCGCGTGATGGATGCCCGTTGCCGTGAGTGCGGTGTGGTGCCGCTGGCGGTGAGCCACTCCACGACCAAGATGCCGGCACACGTGGGCGATACGGTGGAGTTTAGCTGCACCACGCCGCGCGCGATCTATACGTCGAGTATGGTCAAGCCGGCGTATCAGCCGCAGAATGCCGCGTGCGCGATTATGCTCTGTGAGGGCTATCTGGGCCGCGAGCTCGACCACGATACGCTTGATGCATCGCTTATGGGCTGTCCCACGCCGGGTCGCTTTGATGTGCTGGGAACCGATCCGCTCAAACTGATTGACGCCTGCCATAACCCCCAGAGCTGCGAGAACTTTGTGAGCGCACTGGACGAGATTGACCCGTGCGTGGAGAATCGCCCCACGCTGCTGTGTGCCGCGCTGGCCGACAAGGATGTGGCGGGTATCGTTGACGTGCTGGTTCCGGCGTTCCCCCGCGTGGTCGTGACGCAGACCGATTCCGATCGCGCCCTGCCAGCAGAGGAGCTCGCCGCCCTTGTGGACGCCGATAAGCTCGCAGGCGTGTACACGAGCGTGTCCGAGGCTCTCGCCGCCTTCGATGCCGCGGGCGAGTCCTTCGTAGCAGCCGGCACCATCACCCTAGCCGGCGAAGTAGCCGGCCTGCTGCGTTAACCCATCCCCTCATCAGTTGCGGTGAAATACGGACTGTTTTACAAGCCAGAAGCCTCAAACAAGCCGTATATCACCGCAACTCAAAAGCAGTCAATTTGGGACGGGGCTTCTTTAGCTGCCCTGTGCCCCGAGTTGACTCGCTTGCCACGAAATGGGCCTATTTACTACGTTTGACCGGTAACCCTTGACCATACCGAGAATCGCGAAATTAAAACCGCAGGTAGAAGGCTTGCCAGTTTTCGAAAACGCGGGTGTGGTCGACCCGTGTGGGTCAAACGTAGTAGATAACCCTTTTTCGTGGCGCATCTCTAGACTGTCAAATTGGTCGACTTGGCCCCATGGTAGTTGCGGTGAAATAGCCCCTGGATTATGCCTCTGTGGGCCAATCTGGGAACTATTCCACCGCAACTTATTGAGGGGCTATTGGGTAAAGGCTAGTCTAGACGGGCTGGGTCGTGGGGGTAGGCGTTGAGAATCTCGACGCCGTTTTCGGTCACCAGGGCCAGGTCCTCGATGCGGACGCCGGTGCGGCCGGGGAGGTAGATTCCCGGCTCGATAGAGAACGTCATGCCAGGCTCTACGACCTGCTCGTTGACGAGCGAGACGTCTCCCGGCTCGTGGTCCTGCAGGCCGATCGAGTGTCCCAGGCGATGCGTAAAGTACTGTCCATAGCCCGCATCCTCAATTACGTCGCGCGCGGCACGGTCCAGGTCGCACATGCGCACGCCCGGTGCGATGAGCGCCTCGGCGGCCTCGTTGGCGCGGCGTACGATATCGTATATGCGTGCGGTCTCCTTGTCCGGCTCGCCCCAAAAGAACGTGCGCGTCATGTCCGAGCAGTAGTTGCGATGACGTCCGCCAATGTCGAACAGCACCACGTCGCCGCGCTTGAGTACGGTGTCGTCAGGCTCGTGATGCGGGTCTCCGGCGTTGGCGCCAAAGCTCACGATGGGCGGAAAGCTAAAGCCCTCGCAGTCGTGCTTGCGGTACAGGCCGAGCATCTGGTCGGCAAGTTCGCGCTCCGTCACGCCCTCGTGAACGAGCTTGATGACGTCGGCCATCACGTCGTCGTTAGCGGCCGAGGACGCGCGCATCAACTCCTGCTCGGCTTCGTCCTTGTGGGTGCGTGCGGCAGTGACGGCAAAGTCGCCCAGGAAAAACTCGCTGGCGGCGTGGCGCTCCATGAGCGGCATCAAAATGCCGGAGCGCATGACGGTATCGATGCCGAGCGGCTTGGTCGGATCGATCTCACTCGCGATGGCGTCGGCCACGACGTCGGTATCGGTGTGGTAGGCGACGCGGGCATTGTCGTACTCGGGCAGCTGATGCAGTGCGTTGACCAAGATCACGGGCTCGTTACCGCGCGCGAGCAGCGCGCCGCAAAAACGCTCGAACATATCGGCATAAAAGTCGGTCAGGTAAAAAATCGACCACGGGTCGTTTACGAGCAGCTGCGCACCGGGGTGCTGAGCCTCGAGTGCATCGAGCACGCGCTCCACACGCTGGTCATCAACATGTGCCATGAAACATCCTTTCGCTAAGTTGCCACCATGGTAGCCCATGCCTGGCAGATAGGGACGTTCCTTTTATGCCGGCACCTTGGGACACTCCCTGGCTTGATTTTTCTGGGACGGCAGGTAAAGGTAGCCAAAAGACCCCGTCCCAAATGAGCTGCTTTCAAAACTATGCCGGATTACGGGGTTGGATTGCACTTGGCTGTCCATGAACGAAATGGCAAAAATAAAACCGCAGGTAGATGGCTTGGCGAAAATCGAAAATGGTCGGTGTGGTTGGTGGTTATCGATTTAGCCCCGTAAACCGGGGTAGTTTTGAAATAGCACTAACCGAGTAGTAGCAAAATGCACGATTCTCAAAGGAAGTTGCGGTGGAATAGTTCCTGGATGCCGGGGTTTTAGCGGAAATCAGGAACTATTTCACCGCAACTGAGGAGGGGACGGGGTGGATGGCGGGGTAGCTAAAAGAGCCCCGTCCTAAATTAGCTACCTATGCGGGGTCGATGTCCATGCTGGCGATTAGGTTGATGTTGGTGTCTAGGAGGTTCTCTAGCACGACGTCGCCCATGCGGATGGGGGCTTTGACCACTAGTCCGCGGATGAGGGCCATGGCTTGGGCGTGGAGTTCTAGCGGGATGGCTTCGGCGGTGCGCACGGGGAGCAGGGCTTCGTCGCCGCCAGATACTGCCACGGTCGTCGTGAGCACGCGCATGGGGCAGGTGAGCTCCTGATGTGCGAACTTATCACCGCGCGGGCATCTGTTGCCGGTCACGGAGCGCACCTCTGCCACGGCACCGTCTGCGTCACGCTCCACCTCCACGGTCAGGAGGCACTCGGATGGGCAGATGGTGCAGTTGAACTTGAGCGTTTCGATCACGTTATCGCTCATAGTTTATGCCTCCTCGACGGGGTCGACGGATAGGACAATCTCGCTGGCACCCAGGTCGAGTGTGCGCTGAATCACCTTTGCCGGCAGCGGGAAGCTTTCCATAACGCTCGGCTTAAACGCTCGGACCTTGCCGGCGAACAGCTCCTTGCCGTCGGCTAGGATTCGTACGCGGGCGGCGTCGACCGGTCGGCGCACGCGGAAGTTGAGTTTGGTGAGCGCCACAGACGTCATGCGCCCCGGCAGCGCGTAGCCCGCGATGCCGGCAGGGGAGACAGTGAGCTCCCAGTCCGGAACGGTGCCCGCGTCGGTCCCCAGCGCGTACGTCGCTGCAGCTGCGCCAGCCCTCTCGGACTCGGTCGTCACGTTTTCGGCCAAGTCGTGCACGTGCAGCACGTTGCCGCAGGCAAAGATGCCCGGCACGTCCGTCTGCAGGCTCTGGTCCACCACGGCGCCGCGCGTGCGTGGGTCCAGCTCCACGCCCGCGGCAACCGAAAGCTCGTTCTCGGGAATCAGGCCCACCGAAAGCAGCAGCGTGTCGCACGGAACAATGCGCTCGGTCCCCGGAATGGGCGCCAGGTGCTCGTCGACTTGACTCACCTCGACGGCTTCCACACGGTCGTGCCCGATCACGCGTGTGACGGTGGTGGACAGATGCAGCGGAATGCCAAAGTCGTCCAGACAGTTCTTGACGTTGCGGCGCAGGCCGTTGGCGTACGGCATGAGCTCGTACACGCCCTCGACCGAAATCCCCTCGAGCGTGCAGCGGCGCGCCATAATAAGCCCGATGTCACCCGAGCCCAAAATAACGGCACGCGAGCCGGGCTTGAGGTTTTCGATATTGATGTATCGCTGCGCCAGGCCCGCCGTAAACACGCCGGCGGGACGGCTGCCGGGGATCTTGATCTCGCTGCGTGTGCGCTCGCGGCATCCCATAGCAAGGACGACCGCACGCCCGGTGAGCTGAAGCATGCCGGTACGGCTCATGAGCGTGACGGTGTGGAGTGCGGCGTCTTCCGTGGACTCGCTCGAATCGATCCCAAGCACCATGCTGCCCAGGAACAGCGCAATGTCGGTCGCGCGCACCTGGTCGATAAAGCGCTGCGCGTACTCGGGACCGGTGAGTTCCTGCTTAAAGTGCGACAGGCCAAATCCGGGGTGGATGCACTGGCGGAGGATTCCTCCTAGATGCTGCTCGCGCTCCACGATGGCCACGCGCGCGCCGGCCTTATGCGCGGCAAGCGCGGCAGCCATGCCAGCGGGTCCGCCGCCGATAACGACCACGTCGAACGCCTGCGTTGGCACTGCCTCGTCGGCGCCGTCCGCCGCGATTGTGACATTCACTTCAAAGCTTGCCATCCTAGCGCACCCCCTTCAAAGGTCCCTCAACGAGCCACGAGCCAGTGTCCTCCAGTAGCACTTCGCTGGGCTCGCAGCCCAGCTCGCGGGCAAGGATCGCCACCACGCGGCTCTGGCAAAAACCACTCTGGCACCGACCCATGCCGGCACGGCAGCGGCGCTTGACGCCCTCGACCGAAACCGCGCCCGGGCGGCGCCGAATCGCGGCCACGATCTCGGCCTCGGGCACCGTCTCGCAGCGGCAGACGATCTGCCCCCAAGCGGGGTCGGACTCAATGAGCTCTTCCTTACGCTCGAGCGGCGTGCGGTCAAAATCGTCCGGCGCGTGGCGGATCGGGTTCCAATCGTCCCGTTCGCGCAGGTCGACGCCGGCATTGCGCAGTACCTGCTCCATGCGCTCGGCGATGGCCGGCGCGCTCGCCACACCCGGCGACTGAATACCTGCCGCCTGGAATACCCCCGGCACCAGGGCCGACTGCCCAATAAAGAAGTCGTTCGTTCCCTTAATGACCGGGCGACCGCCGGCAAACGCGCGCACCACGCGACGCGTGTCCAGATCGGGCACCAGCTTGCGCGCGCCGCTCAGCAGCGCGTTAACATCGGTCGCGTAGGTCTGCGTATCGCCCGGCTCGCGCACGGCGGCGGTCGCGGTAATCACGGTGTTGCCATGTACGGTGCCCGTGATGATAACGCCCTTGGACACTGGCGTGGGCACGGGGTAGAGCGGCATGAGCGTGCGCGGCTCCTTGTCCAGTACCACTATGTTGCCTTGGCGCCAGACCATCTGGAACTCCTCGGCGCCCGCCATGTGCGAGATGCTCGCGGCACCGTTGCCCGCGGCGTTGATCAGGTAACGGCAGCGCACGTCTCCGGCGGGCGTTGCCAGCGTAAAGCGTGCGGCTCCGTCATCCGAGCCGGCAACTTCAATGGCCTCCACCGGTGCGGAGCGCATAAACGTCACGCCGTTTTCAACCGCGTTCTCCAGCGCGGCGATGGCCACTTCAAACGGGTCAACGTAACCGGTCGAAGGGCACCACAGCGCTCGCGAGGCCTGAGCACTCGCGCGCGGCTCCAGTTCGTGGATACGCTCGGGGCCGATAATCGACAGCTCGGGCACGCCGTTGGCCAGGCCATTCTGGCGCAGCTTCTCCAGGTGCGCGCAGTCTTCATCGTTGAAGCCCAGCACCATCGACCCGGTGCGGCGGAACAAAAAGCCTAACTCCTGGGCCCACGTGTCATATAGCTCACAACCACGGGCGTTGACCTGCGCCTTTACCGTGCCCGGCGCCGGATCGTAGCCGGCGTGCACCAGGCCGCCGTTGGCCTTCGACGCGCCCAGGGCGATGTCGTTGGCCGCTTCGACCACGCAAATGGACAGGTCATAGCGCGCGAGCTGCCGCGCGATGGCGCACCCGGTGATGCCCGCGCCCACAATTGCGATATCAAACGTTTCTGCCACGGTGCCTCCCAGACAAGTTGACAGGCTGTCAATAGGACTATCCTACGGTCTGCACGCCCCCAGCGCAGCGGCAATGCGGCGAACAGTCTCGCTGCATCCGCCAACGGCAGGCGAGGGGAGACTCAGGACCATCGGTGACCTCGTCTGCCGTCCCTGGTGTCAGAGGTTTGTCTCGTTCTGTAGCAGTAAGCAGAAGAGCTAGGTTCCAGATGTTACAGATCGAGACGTTTGCCAAGTGGGCCCTCCGTTTGTCTCGATCTGTAACATCTAGGGATAGTTTTGGGGTCTAGATGTTACAGATTTAGATGAACCTATCAGTCGGTTTCGAATGTCTAAATCTGTTACATCTGGGACTGTTTTTGCCGAGTAACTGTTACAGATTGAGACATTCGGCCTGGACGTTTTCCTTTGTCTTGATCTGTAGCAGATAGAAGGGTTTCTGACCCCTAGTTGTTACAGATTGAGTGAGATATTTAACGGAGGGCTCACCGTTCATCTTGATCTGTAACAGCTAGCTGATGATTTGGTTTCTAGATGTTACAGATCGAGACAAACCTTCCGACGGATTTTGAATGTCTCAATCTGTAACAGTAAGAGGGGTTTTGGGGCCCAAGATGTTACAGATCGAGATTGAAGTCGGGGAGGGACCCCTGTGTCTCGATCTGTAACAGCAAGATGGGAAATTTGGTCCCATTTGTTACAGATCGAGACGTTTGCTCGGCGGCCCTCCCGTTCGTCTCGATCTGTAACACCTAGACCCTTATTTGCCGAGCGACTGTTACAGATTGAGATGTTTGTGTCCGCATCAGCCCCGCCCCTAGCCGTGGTCCCATATAAACAAACCCCGTGGTAAACTTGACCGGACTGTTAATATTCCGAAAGGTATCCGTAATGTCCAAGTACATCTCCGAGCTCATGTCGCCGCAGCTCATGGGCGTCGTCTATGCCTTCGTTGGCTTTATCATCGCCTTGTATGTGCTGTCGGTTGTCTATGTGTTCATCGACGCTCGCCGCCGCGGCGCCAGCGCCTACGTGGCATGGGGCATCATCGCCCTCATCCCGTTTGTGGGCCTCATTGCCTACCTGGTCCTGCGCCCGCACTCCTACGCGTCCGACCGCGAGGAGCAGGAGCTGGACATGGCCCTGCGCGAGCGACAGCTTGCCCAGTACGGCACCTGTCCGCAGTGCGGCGCGCCCATCGAGAAGGACTTCGTCGTCTGCCCGGTGTGCGACACTCAGGTTCGCAACGTATGCCCCAGCTGCCATCGCCCGCTCGACGCGCACTGGAAGGTCTGCCCCTACTGCCGAACTCGCATCCAGTAACGCATCCATCGCCGGGCCGGCCGCAAGCCACGGGCACGCCGCAAGCCACGCGCGCCCCACACCCCGCCCCCCACACGATGAAGCATGCGTAGAAAATCGCCCGCCGTGCCATTAAGGTGCGGCGGGCGCTTGTATACCAAGGCAACCTGCCTATAATGATGCAAGTCAAAAACGCCGAGCGCATCGCACGCACTTGCATCAGGCATCCGAGAGGAGAAAACATACCCATGAAGGCACTCTACAATGACGGTTCGGTGGCCGAGCTCCCGCAGGACGAGGTCACGCACGTCATCCGCCACTCCGCCGCGCACATCATGGCGCAGGCCATCAAGCGTCTTTATCCCGAGGCCGACTTTGCCTACGGTCCCGCGACCGACAACGGTTTTTACTACGACGTCGACCTGCCCGAGGGCGTCAAGATCAGCGAGGACGACTTCCCCGCGATCGAGGCCGAGATGAAGAAGATCGTCAAGGAGAACCTCAAGTTCACCGTGTACGAGAAGCCCCGCGCCGAGGCCATCGCCCTTATGGAGGAGCGCGGCGAGAAGTACAAGGTCGAGCACATCGGCGACCTGGACGACGACGCCCGCATCACCTTCTACCAGCAGGGCGACTACATCGACATGTGCGTCGGCCCCCACATCTGCTACACCAAGGCCCTCAAGGCCTTTAAGCTCACCGGCGTCTCGGGCGCCTACTGGAAGGGCGACAAGGACAACAAGATGCTCACCCGCATCAACGGCGTCGCCTTTGCCACCAAGGAAGAGCTCGACGAGCACATGCACATGCTGGAGGAGGCCAAGAAGCGCGACCACCGCAAGATCGGCCGCGAGATGGACCTCTTTATGATGCGCGACGAGGCCCCCGGCTTCCCGTTCTTCCTGCCCAACGGCATGATCCTTAAGAACACGCTGCTGGACTACTGGCGCGAGATTCACCACAAGGCCGGCTACGTGGAGATCTCCACGCCGCTCATCATGAATAAGCAGCTGTGGAAGACCTCGGGCCACTGGGACCACTACAAGGACAACATGTACTCCACCGTCATCGACGACGAAGAGTACTGCATTAAGCCCATGAACTGCCCGGGCGGCGTGCTGGTGTACGCCTCCAAGCCGCACTCCTACCGCGAGCTGCCCATCCGCGCCGGCGAGATTGGCCTGGTGCACCGCCACGAGCTGCGCGGCGCCCTGCACGGCCTGTTCCGCGTGCGCTGCTTTAACCAGGACGACGCCCACCTGTTTGTGCGTCCCGACCAGCTGACCGACGAGATCGTTGGTGTGGTCAACCTTATCGACTCCGTGTACCAGAAGTTTGGCTTTAAGTATCACGTTGAGCTTTCCACCCGCCCCGAGGACTCCATGGGTTCGGACGAGGACTGGGCTCGCGCCGAAGAGGGCCTGCGCACCGCTCTGGAGAAGCTGGGCATGGACTACGAGGTCAACGAGGGCGATGGCGCCTTCTACGGCCCCAAGATTGACTTCCACCTGGAGGACTCACTCGGCCGTACCTGGCAGTGCGGTACCGTGCAGCTCGACTTTCAGATGCCGCTCAACTTTGACCTGGAGTACGTGGACGCCGACGGCACCAAGAAGCGCCCCATCATGCTGCACCGCGTATGCTTTGGCTCCATCGAGCGCTTCATCGGTATTCTGATTGAGCACTTTGCGGGCAAGTTCCCCACCTGGCTGGCTCCCGTGCAGGTCAAGGCGCTTCCCGTCTCTGAGAAGAGCCGCGACTACGCCCATGAGGTGTGCGCTAAGCTGGAGGAGGCCGGCATTCGCGTGGTCTGCGACGACCGCGACGAGAAGATCGGCTACAAGATCCGCGAGGCTCGCAGCATCGACCGCGTGCCCTATATGCTCATCCTGGGTGAGAAGGAGGTCGAGGCCGGCAACATCTCCGTCCGCGATCGCTCCAACGAGACCGTTCAGATGAGCATTGACGAGTTTGTTGCCAAGGTGACCGAGGAGATCAAGACTCGCGCCTAAGGCGAGCGCATAGGTTTATAAACCGCATGTATACGCGGCCGTCCCATCCACGGGGCGGCCGCGTTTTTTATGCCGAGCAAGGGGCGGGGGGCGTTGGCCGTAGTTGTTCCGCGCCTACAAGATGCCGACAGTCCCCGTAGCCGTTTGGCAAAGTACAAATGACCTCAAAAATGAGCAATATTGCTGCGATATAGGAAAAGCCGCTGCTAGAGCGGCTTTTTTTGTTGTGCAAAAATGTACAGGTTTTTCTATCTTTCGACGAAGCTCATTATACAAGTAATTTCAAGCCGTTTTCCCTGATTGTACAAATTGCGGCGCGAGCGGATACATCTCCATACCCCTCTACAAAAACCTGTACTTTTGCGACTGCGCCTAGCTGCGAGCGAGAAGCCTGTTCTAAACGCCCCTGCATTTGCGTGCATCGCAAAGCCAAAAGAGGGGGCGAGAACATGGAACAGACGGCACGGCGCCAAGAGCAGCTGCCAGGCGCATTTAACGGCGCCACCGCCAACAGCCAGCATGGCCGCGTCCGCTGGTATCTGGTCCATACCCCCAACGGTAAAGAGCGCGAGACCTGCGAAAAGGTCCGTCGCATTATCCCGCATGAGTTGATGCAGGACGCTTTTGTGATGCAAAAGGAGTTTTGGTTTAAGCGGGACGGCGCTTGGTCGCTCCAAACCAAACCCATGTACAAGGAATACTTCTTCGTCGCCACGCGCGATGCCGCCGCACTCGATAGGGCCCTGGCCCAGTTGAGCTTTGGCTGTCGCATCGCCGGTAGTAGGGAGCGGGCGTACATGCCCATGCCGGACGATGCGCAGGATTGGTACCGCAGCGTGCTGGACGACGACGGCGTGGTGCGCAACAGCGTAGCTCACATAGAAGACGGTGTGCTGCATATAGAACAGGGGCCCTTGGTGGGGCAAGAGGCCCGTGTAAAGAAGATTGACCGTCATAAGCGCTGGTGCCTGGTAGACGTGGGCGAGGGTGACTCCACATTTAGGGAGCTGCTGCCACTCGACGTTCCCAGCAAGACGTAAGGGAGACGTTGCACCAGCTATTCGTTTGCATTTTTGAATTTACCGATTGGGGGATCCCTGGGGAACGGGGACGTAAGTTTGACTGTGGCTGCTAAAAAAGTAACAGAGAGCAATGTGCCCGCGGGGGCGGCGCTCATTGCTGAGGCCATGGGTCGGCGTGAGGGCGTCGGTCGCTACAGGGCCATGCAATCCATCATGAACTGGGACCGCACGCGTCTAGCCTACCGGGCCGTCAAGCGTACGTTCGACATTGTGTTTAGCGGTGTCGCGCTCGTCCTCATCGCTATCCCCAGCTTGGTGCTCGCCGCGGCCATCCGCCTTGAGAGCGAGGGCAACCCGTTCTACAGCCAGATCCGCGTGGGGCAGACCCGCTCCGACGGCAGCCTGTCAACCTTCCGCATGTGGAAGTTCCGTTCCATGTACAGGGACGCCGACGAGCGCCTCGCCGACCTCAAGGAGCAGAACGAGATCGCCGGAGCCATGTTCAAGATGAAGGAGGACCCGCGCGTCACCAGGATCGGCAGGTTCATCCGCAAGCACTCCATCGACGAGTTCCCGCAGTTCCTCAACGTGTTTTTGGGGCAGATGTCCGTGGTAGGCCCGCGCCCGCCGCTGCCCAACGAGGTCGCGGAGTACACCGAGTACGACCTGCAGAGGCTAGCAGTGAAGCCAGGTATTACGGGGCTCTGGCAGGTGACGGAGCGAAACTCCACCGGGTTCGACGGCATGGTCCGCCGTGATCTCGAGTACATAGCCAAGCGCGGAATCGTCATGGACCTCAAGATCGTCCTCCTCACGGTTCTGGAAGTCTTCAACGGGAGCGATGCGTACTAATGAACAGTTCAGTTGCACGAACCAAATCGGAGAAGAAAATGAAGATTGCCGTCGCCGGAACCGGCTACGTCGGCCTGTCCCTCGCCGTCCTGCTTTCGCAGCACAACGAGGTGCACGCGCTGGATATCGTGCCCGAGAAGGTCGAGAAGATCAACAACTACGTTTCGCCCATCCAGGACGACGAGATCGAGCGCTTCCTGGCGGAGGCCAAGGCGGGGGAGCGCAAGCTCGACCTACACGCCACCGTCGACGTGGCAGAGGCCTATAAGGGTGCCGACTACGCCGTCATCGCCACGCCCACCAACTACGACTCCGATAAGAACTTCTTCGACACTTCCTCCGTCGAGGCCGCCATCTCCGCCGTGCGCTCGGTGAACCCGGACGCCTGGATCGTCATCAAGTCGACAATCCCCGTCGGCTATACGACGGGCCTGCGTGAGAGGCTGGGCGACAGCAAGATCTTCTTCAGCCCCGAGTTCCTGCGCGAGAGCAAGGCGCTCTACGACAACCTGCACCCTAGCCGCATCGTGGTGGGCGCGTCCAAGGAGGACCCCGAGGTCGTCGCGGCCGCCGAGCGCTTCGCACGTCTGCTCGCACAGGGCGCGGACCCCGCCGAGCTGGAGCGCGTGAACGCTGACGGAACTATCGGCATCCCCGAGCTCGTGCTGGGCACCACCGAGGCCGAGGCCGTCAAACTCTTCGCCAACACCTACCTGGCGCTGCGCGTGGCCTACTTCAACGAGCTCGACACCTACTGCGAGGTCCGCGGCCTCAACACCCGCGACGTCATCGACGGCGTGTGCCTGGAGCCGCGCATCGGCAGCCACTACAACAACCCCAGCTTCGGCTACGGCGGCTACTGCCTGCCCAAGGACACCAAGCAGCTGCTGGCCAACTACAGGGACGTGCCCCAGAACCTGATCGAGGCCATCGTGGAGGCCAACCGCACCCGCAAGGACTTCGTGGCCGACGAGGTGCTGCAGATGGTGTGGGACCGCGTCTACGAGGGCAAGCCGAAGCCGGTCGTGGGCGTCTACCGCCTGACGATGAAGTCGAACTCCGACAACTTCCGCGCGAGCTCCATCCAGGGCGTCATGAAGCGCGTGAAGGCCAAGGGCGTGCCCGTGGTGGTCTACGAGCCCACGCTGGACGCGCCGGAGTTCTTCGGGTCCAAGGTCACGCACGACCTTGAGGCCTTCAAGGCCGGCTGCGACGTGATCGTCGCCAACCGCTGGAGCGACGAGCTCGCGGACGTGGCGGACAAGGTCTATACACGCGACCTGTTCAAACGAGACTAGGTGGTATGAATGGCAAATAAAAAAGTCTTCGTCACCGGAGCCGCCGGCTTTATCGGAGCGTTCCTCGTCAAGAAGCTGCTCGAGGAAACCGATTACGTGATTGTCGGACTCGACAATCTCAACAGCTACTATGACCCCGGCATCAAGGATGCGCGCCTTCGCATGTTGGCCGAGGCCGACCCTGAGAGTCGCTTCACTTTCGTTCGTGGCGACCTGTGCGATGCCGCTCTCATTGAGCGTCTGTTCGCGGAGAACGGCTTCGACGTCGTGGTGAACCTCGCCGCCCAGGCGGGCGTCCGCTACTCCATCGAGAACCCTCGCGCCTACCTGGAGAGCAACCTGGTCGGATTCTTCAATGTGCTCGAGGCCTGCCGCCATCACCCGGTCAAGCACCTCGTCTACGCCAGCTCCAGCTCGGTCTACGGCGGCAACAAGAAGGTTCCGTTCTCCGAGGAGGACCGCGTCGACTCGCCGGTATCGCTCTACGCCGCCACCAAGAAGTCCAACGAGCTCATGGCGGCCGCCTACTCAAAGCTCTACTCCATCCCGGCCACCGGCCTGCGCTTCTTCACGGTTTACGGCCCCATGGGCAGGCCCGACATGGCCTACTTCGGATTCACCGAGAAGCTGCGCCGCGGCGACACCATCAAGATCTTCAACATGGGCGACTGCCGCCGCGACTTCACCTATGTCGACGATATCGTCGAGGGCGTCAGGCGCGTCATGGACGCCGCCCCCGAGGTGAAGATGGGCGAGGACGGGCTGCCCCTCGCCGCGCACCGCGTCTACAACATCGGCAACTCGCACCCCGAGAACCTGCTCGACTTCGTCGACACGCTGCAGCGCGTGCTGGTGGAGGAGGGCGTGCTGCCTGCGGACTACGACTTCGAGGTCCACAAGCAGCTCGTGCCCATGCAGCCAGGCGACGTGCCCGTCACCTACGCCGACACCACGGCGCTCCAGCGCGACCTGGGCTACAAGCCCGCGACGCCGCTCGAGGACGGCCTGAGGGCCTTCGCCAAGTGGTATAAGCGCTATTACGGGGGCTGTTGCTAGCGTGCGAATCGCAATGATTGGGCATAAGCGGTTTGGCTCTCGCGAAGGTGGGGTCGAAGTCGTTGTTACGGAACTGGCGCGTCGTATGGCTGCTCTTGGGCATGAGGTTACATGTTACGATCGCACCGGCTCCGACGTAATGACCGGCGAGGCGACATCCCTTTCCGAGCGCATCGCTGACGGTGTTCGTATTGTGCCGGTAAAGACAATTGATAAGAAGGGCCTTGCTGCACTTTCTTCGTCCTATTTTGCGACTCGACAGGCGATTAAGGACCGCCCTGACGTGATTCATTACCACGCCGAAGGGCCCTGTGTTCCACTGCCCCTTGCCCGTCGGGCAGGAATTCGCACCGTTGCAACGATCCACGGTCTTGACTGGCAGAGGGCCAAGTGGGGACGACTTGCTAGCACTTGTATCAAGATGGGCGAGAAGGCGGCTGCAACCCAATCGAATGAGCTGATTGTCCTGTCGTCGTCTGCGGAGGGCTACTTCAAGCAGGAATACGGTCGTGAGGCCACTCTCATACACAATGGAGTGGAAATACGTGAGCGTATTGATGCCAGTTTAATCGCTGGGCGTTGGGGCCTATCTCGTGGCGACTACATCTTGTATCTTGGCCGACTGGTGCCCGAGAAGCGTGGTGATTTGCTCGTTGATGCTTTCCGTCGGCTCGATACCGATAAGCGCTTGGTCATTGCTGGCGGAGGTTCTGACACCGATGCATTTGAGATTGAGCTTAGAAAGCGGGCTGGTTCTGACCCACGTGTTATTTTTACCGGATTCGTCACGGGTGACCTTCTCGCCGAGCTCTATTCGAATGCATATGTCTACGTGCTCCCTTCCGATGTGGAAGGTATGCCACTTTCTCTTATGGAAGCCATGTCCTACGGTACATGTTGCGTTACGAGCGATGTGCCCGAATGCGCTGACGTTCTTGGAAGTGCCGGCGCAACTTTTGCCAAAGGCAACGTTTCTGAGCTTACTCGCGTCCTTCGCGGCCTTCTGGATAATCCGGAAAGGGCCAACAAGCTCGGCGAGAGTGCTCGCGAGCGCGTGAGAAATAACTATGACTGGGATTCCGTCGTCGAACGGACCCTCGAGCTTTATCAAGGAGAGGCCCGATGAAGATAATCTTGGCGAATTATCGCTACTATGTCTCGGGCGGTCCCGAGATTTATATGTTCAACGTTAAGTGCCTTCTCGAAGACGCCGGGCATACTGTTATTCCGTTTTCGGTCCGCAGCCCGCTCAATGAGGATACGCCATATTCTCGTTATTTTCCCCATGGGAAGAGCGAGTCGGGTGACGCCTACTTTAACAACGTTAAGAAGACTCCGAAGAACGTCGCTCGTTTGCTCTCCTGCGCTTTCTATAACCGCGAGGCATATAAGAATCTCCGCCGTCTCATTCAGGACGAGAGACCGGACGTCGTTTACGTTCTGCAGCAGATTAACGCGCTTTCTCCGAGCATCTTCAAAGCGTGTCACGATGAAGGCGTAAGGGTTGTCCACAGGCTTTCGGATTTCAATATCATGTGCCCCCGTTCCGATTTCCTTTGCAACGGGGAGGTCTGTACTGCTTGTATCAACGGTGATTACTCCAAGGCTGCCGATATGTCCTGCTGCCATGGCTCGAGGGCCACAACTGCAGTACGCATCGCGTCGATGAAGTTCCACCGCTGCAAGCGCCTGTTTGATTATGTGGATGCATTCGTCTGCCCCTCCGCGTTCACGGCGTCCCTTCTCAAGAAGTCCGGTGTACCAGGGGAGAAGATTAATGTTGTTCCGACGTTTACTACGGCTCCTTCTCGGCCTGAGGTCTGTCCTGCCGCGGGAAAGTACGCACTCTATCTTGGTAGGATCAGTCCCGAAAAGGGCGTTGATCTAACCGTAGATGCCGCCATGCGCAACAGCGGTGTTAGGCTCAAGATCACTGGTCGTACCGACGACGAGTACGCTGCGTCAATTAAAACGGCTGTAGAAGAGGCCGGCATATCGGACCGCGTAGATTTCGTAGGCTTCGTTAAGGGCGAGGAGAAGGAGCGCCTCATTGACGGCGCCGCTTGCGTTCTCTGCCCATCGACTTGGTTTGAGAACATGCCCAACACCGTGCTAGAGGCCTACGCACATGGCAAGCCGGTTGTCGTTTTCGATATCGGCTGCATGCCGGAGCTGGTGGAGAACGGGGAGACGGGATCCGTGCTTCCCCTGGGCGACGTTGATGCCCTTTCGAAAACTATCGCTATTTACCTGGAGAATCCGGATGAGGCCAAACGCCAGGGCATGAATGGCCGCAATGCCGTGCTTACGAAATATACACCGCAGAACCATCTCGAAAAGCTCGAAGCGATCCTGAACCCTGCCTACGCTAAGAAAGAGGACTAATCCACATGGCCGAAAAGAAACTCAACGGTACCGTCATCGTCACCTACCGCTGCAACGCGCGCTGCACCATGTGCAACCGCTACAAGGCGCCCAGCCGCCCGGAGGAGGAGCTCTCCATCGAGACCATCAAGAAGCTCCCCAAGATGTACTTTACCAACATCACCGGCGGCGAGCCCTTCATCCGCCAGGACCTCAAGGACATCGTGCGCGAGCTCTACAAGAAGTCCGACCGTATCGTGATCTCCACGAACGGCTTCTTCACCGACCGCATCATCGACCTGTGCGAGGAGTTCCCCAACGTCGGCATCCGCATCTCCATCGAGGGCCTGCAGCAGACCAACGACAAGATCCGCGGCCTGGATAACGGATACAACCGCGGCTACGCCACGCTCAAGAAGCTCGTCGAGCTCAAGCACCCCGACGTGGGCTTCGGCATGACGGTGCAGGACCTCAACGCGCCCGACCTTGTGCCCCTCTACAAGATCTCCGACGAGCTGGGGATGGAGTTCGCCACGGCGTCGCTTCACAACAGCTTCTACTTCGTCGAGGCTAAGAACATCATCCACGACCGCCCCATGGTGGCCAAGAACTTCGAGGACCTGGTCAACGAGCTGCTCAGGTCCAACAGCCCCAAGAAGTGGTTCCGCGCCTACTTCAACCACGGCCTCATCAACTACATCTACGGCCAGCCGCGCCTGCTGCCCTGCGACATGGCGTTCGACACCTTCTTCATCGACCCCTACGGCGACGTCATGCCCTGCAACGGCACCAAGGACAAGGAGGTCATGGGCAACCTCAACGAGGAGTCCTGGGACGAGCTTTGGAACTCCGACCAGGCCGAGAAGGTTCGCGCGAAGGTCCGCCACTGCGACCGCAACTGCTGGATGATCGGCTCGGTGAGCCCGGCCATGCACAAGTACATCTGGAAGCCCGGCTGGTGGGTGCTCAAGCACAAGGTGAAGGCCCTGTTCACCGAGAGGCCCTACGACATGCACGAGCTCAAGGTCGTCCGTGACTACGAGGAGGGTCGCGTGACCAAGGAGCAGCTCGACGCCTGTTCCACCTGCGACCTATGCGCCAAGATCAACGACGGTCTGTCCGAGGCGTCCAAGGCTGACGCGCACGTGTACGAGACGCATGAGGCGCTGTAGGGCTATAGCGTTGTCGGCATCTGATCTTACTATTTTCGTGAAGATAGCAAGTCTCTTCTTAGTTATTTTGCTTGGAAGACAAGTCATCTTATTTTTCTACTCGCAAGAGGAGGTATCTAAGCTTGCATTGCCCGAAGACGCGGGGCAAAGGTGAATTTGCGTTTGGCGTTATAACTCTTTTCGTCTGCTTATTTGCTTATTGCTCTTCTCTGATAACTTATAGAATTAGTTTTGTTATTTTTGCTTTGAGCATCATGCTGATGATTGCCCTTGCTGTTCGAAGTGGCAGGGTTATGTCCTTTGATCTGAGGGCAATCGTGCCGCTATTGCCATGGGGTGCGGTTGCTGTCATGGCTGCTATCGGATTTGTACTGGGCGGTGGTTATGACCTTTCTGCAACTATTGCCCTTGTCTCCGTAGTTGTTATTAGTTATTTTGCAGTTGAAAACCCTAATTGGATTCTGCCTGCCGTTAAAGTTTTTATTGGGGTGTTACTCATTTTTGCATTGGCAACTATTGCCTGCTATGTAGCGCCTCAGCTCTATACCGGTTTTATAAAACCGACGTTTTATTCAAATGTGCCAATGGCAATGGACTATCGATCGGGCTTAGCGTCACACTATAGTCATAATGGAACTTTCTGCACGATAGGCTTAATACTCGCTTCCTCTATGTCCTTTTATGGCAGCGAATCAAGTTCAGCTAAACGGTTCTACGGCATTCTTGCGTTAATTTTCTTTATTGCTCTTGTTTTGACTACAAAAAGGGCTCATTTGTTGTGCGGGATTTTTGCTATTGGTTTTGTTTACTTGCTTTCTGGCAATAGCCATAAATATCTAAAGGCTATTGGAGTCACAGTATTGATGCTGCTTGCCGTGGCCATCCTTGCGCCTCTTGTTCCTGGCGTTGAGGCGACAATTGAAAGATTGAATTCAACCTTTTCCAGCGGTACCAGCTTCGAGGATAACGTTAACAATAGGACCTTTCTTTGGAATTACGCCCTTAATGGCCTTTCCCAGGCGCCCTTATTTGGTCATGGCTGGACTAGCTACTGCTACCGTTGGCCTGACGGTTTTACTATTACATATATGGCGCACAATGAGCTCCTTAACCTTTTATATGAAACCGGTTTTTTTGGAACTGCCTTGGTTCTTGCTGGCTGTCTAACAAGTTTTGTATTGACCTTCACGACTATTTCGAGGGTTGTGGAGGGGCAACAAAAAGCTTTTCTACGCCTTTCACTTTGCATTCAGGTTTTCTTTTTAAGCTATGCGTTCACGAGCGGAGCTCTATTCACAACGATTCCAAACCTGATTACGTATTTCTTTGCTATCGCGATAACTTGCAGCCTCCGGTGGAATTCAATTTCCCGCCAAAAGGCTGCGTAAGAGCAACGGAGATAATTAATGGGAAAAATTAGTAAAGCAGTTCAGTATATGAAGCATCCTATGAGAGCTTACTCATTAATCTCAAAATGGGGATGGACTCGCTGCTTGCCTGATGAGATTCACTTAAAATTAATGTATAGGGCGCTGATTGGAAAGAATATCAACCTTGATAATCCAAAAGGCTTTAACGAGAAGCTGAACTGGCTAAAGCTTCATGATCGTAACCCTCTCTACAATATCCTTGTTGATAAGCTTGCCGTTAAGCAATGGGTCGCTGACAAAATTGGCGCCCAATATGTTTCTAAAACTTATAGCTCTTGGGATAGTGTCGAGAATATAAGCCTCGAGAATCTTCCCGAACAATTCGTGCTTAAGACGAATCATGACAGCGGCGGAGTTGCTATCTGCCGCGACAAGTCCTCGTTTGATTTTAATGCGGCCAAGAGGGTTCTTCGTAGACACCTCAATAATAATTATTTTTGGTGGACAAGGGAATGGCCCTATAAGGATGTTACCCCCATGGTCATGGCGGAGGAGTATCTCGAGGATGAAGGCTTCGATACTGGCCTAGTTGACTATAAAGTCACGTGCTTTAACGGAAATCCACGCCTAATTGAGGTGCATAGGGGCAGGTTTGGTGAACATACTTGCAACTATTACGATCAGGATTGGAATCCTGTCACCATCGATTGGGCTGGCATCCCAGTTTCTCCTGTTGAGGTCGAGCGTCCTGAAAAGCTTGAGAAAATGCTCGAGTTGAGCAGTGTTCTCACTAGGGGAATTCCTCAAGTACGTTGTGATTGGTACGTTCTGGGCGATCGCTTAGTTTTCGGAGAGTTAACGCTGTTTAATGGGGCCGGACTTGATCCCATTGATGAGAAAAACGATTTATGGCTCGGATCGCTCATTGATTTGTCGCTTGCCTATGGGGACCAATAATTCGTTTAGAAGCACGATAAGGTGATTATTAATATGAGAATTGGTATCGTTACATTATTTGGTAATTTTAATTACGGCAATAGGCTTCAGAATTATGCGCTTCATACCGTTTTGAGCCAAATGGGGCATGATGTAGATACGCTTGTTACTCTTGAAAAATCATCTGCACTTAAATCCATTTTTCACAAGTATTTTGAAAAGGAGAACGGTGCGATAAGGTTCAGGACTAAAAAGGAGCGTGGTCGCGATGCTGCTTTTTCTAAGTTTACAGATTCTCTAATTCCTACAAGAATTATTTCAACGAACGGCAGTGGTATTTCGTCTCAACTGAATGATGACTACGACTATTTTGTTGTCGGAAGTGACCAGGTCTGGAATCCCCTTTGGTGGGGCGATTCGCTGGAGTGCAGATGCGCCAATGATTATCTTCTTCAATTTGCCGACGCTAATAAGCGAGTAGCATACTCAGCCAGTTTTGGCCTGGCATCTCTTCCCGAGAATTGGGCGTCCTCCTTTAAGGAAGCTCTTGAATGTTATTCGGATATTAGTGTGCGAGAAGATGCCGGAGCTCGCATTGTAGAGGAACTGACTGGTCGAAAAGTGCCGGTTACCCTAGATCCGACCATGCTTTTGACTGCAAATCAATGGCGTAAGATAGAAAAGCCTGTGGCTTGCAAACAGAAGTACGTATTTCAATTTAATCTTGGCGAGCAGTCTGATGCTCAGGTTAAATTGACGGCGGAGTTGAAGTCGCTCGGGTATGAAATTATTGACTACATGAATCCTAACTGTCGCTATTTTGGCGGTGATCCTTCGGATTTCCTTTCTTATATCGATAAGGCCGACTGTGTCTTAACTGATAGTTTTCATGCATCGGTTTTTTCGATTTTGTTTAAGCGTCCCTTTGTCGTTTTTGATCGTAAACATGCGAACGGTTCCAACATGAACAGTCGTATTAACACCTTGCTGCAGATGTGTGGTCTCGAGGAACGGTGGGGTATTTCGGATGCGACAAACGCGCTTAACTGCGACTATTCTGGAATCGACCGTGCTATAGATATTCGCAGGGCATATTCCAATTCATACTTATTAGACGCTTTGTCACGTTAAATTCGTCCCTTCAGTTATCGGAGAACACATGTCTCTCAAATCAGATGTTAAAGATGGCCTATATGATGTCTTAGAGAACGTCAAGATTCATCGCGCTCGACAGGCAGAAATTGCAAAGTTTAAAGATCCCAAAAGAAAATCTATTCTCAGCGATGTCGAGCTCTCTTCCGAGCAAATGCGTGCCATCGACAAGTTTTATGTTGAGAACTATGGTAGAAAAATCCCTTACACATGGCATCGGCATAATCTTGCGATTTCTGGCAAGTTCGATGTCAGGTTTTTTCCGGAACTCCTGTTTATCCCTGAGTTCGAACGATATATGAATATGCCGGTGGCGTATGCCACCGTATTTGAGGATAAGAATCTTCTTCCATTGTTTGCCGAAAGAGCTGGGGTTAGAACTCCACGTCCAATCGTTACAAGCACGTCTGGGGTTCTTCGCAATTCCGACTTCAAAGAGATTTCCAAAGAGACAGCACTTAATTTAATTGGCAACTGTGGTGCTTGCTTTGCAAAACCGACAGTAGGGACTTGTTCGGGCGAAGGCTGCGGGTCTTATTGCTTTGCTTCCGGTGTCGATACTGCGACGGGTACTACTGCTGAAGAATTATTCGAATTGCTCGGGAGTGATTTTACAGTTCAAGAAGTAATCTCATGCCATTCTTCAGTGGTTAAATTACATCCTGAGAGCGTTAATACGCTGAGGATTATGACATACCGCTGGCAAGGCGAACTCCGTTCTTTACCTCTGCTGATGAGGATTGGTCGCGGAAAGAGTGCGGTGGATAATGCGCATGCTGGCGGCATGTTCATTGGCATTTCTAATGAAGGTTTGCTTGCACCATCGGCCCTTACTGAGTTTAATGATCGGTTCGAGAAACATCCTGACACGGGGGTTGTTTTTCAGGGATATAAGATTGCTGGTGTTCCCGGTGCTATTGATGCGGCGAAGCGCATGCATTCGTTGATGCCTCAAATGGGCCTTATCAGTTGGGACTTTACCATCGGGGAAGATGGCGCGCCGATTGTTATTGAAGCCAATATTAGGGGAGGCTCTATTTGGCTTTCCCAGATGGCGAATGGCATTCCAGGGTTTGGTGACGCAACGGCGGAAATACTTCAGTGGCTTCGTTTCATGAACAATTTGGCTCCTCACGAGCGGCTTAAATATAAATTCGGTTATAAAGATTTGGGGTAGTTGCCGCCTATGAAAGGCAAAGTATCGATAATTATTCCCGCATTTAATGTTGAGAATTATATCGGGCGTGGTGTCTCTTCTGCTCTCTCCCAGACGTATGAGGACATTGAGGTTGTCGTTGTCGACGACGGGTCGTCTGATGGCACATGGAGTGTCCTCCAGACGTATTCTGCTGATTCAAGGGTGGTGCTTTCACGCCAAGAAAACTCCGGTGTCTCTCGCGCACGCAACCATGCGCTGAATCTTGCGACTGGTGACTATGTTATCTTTCTCGACTCTGATGACTGGCTTGAACCTGAAGCATGCGAGCAGATGATGCGGATGCAGAGCCTTAAACCGGGCGCCCTAATTGCTGTAGATGCAAATTTTGTTTCTGTGGTTAACGGTTTGGAGGTTTGCGGCAATCAGATTGTCGACATGTCTATTGAGGACCTATCCTCCGATGCCGCTATTCTCCGCTTTGGAGTTTACAATTCGATACATATCGGCAGTTCCTGCTATAAACTTTTTTCTCGTGAGTTAATTGAACGGTGCGGCTTAAGGTTTGATGAGCGGATTGCCCATACCGAGGATGGTCTTTTTGTATTTAGCTATCTTAAGGAATGTCGCGGCCTTCACTATGAGCCCCTTGCGTTGTGGAATATTTTGGATCGCCCTGGAAGCGCTACCACCAGCGGCTTCAATCATAGTTTGCTAAGCTCTCTCGATGCTATTGATCAGATGATTGGTTATCCAGGGAACAGTCCTGAGATCGTTAGTCATCTTCGTCATTTCAAGGTTCATGAGGCTTTGAGGATTCTTGGAATGGGTATCGATTCGGGCCAAATGAGCTCGAATGAGGAAGATCGACTATTTAACGCTATTAGGTTTACCGAGTGTGACAGTTCTCAGCTAAGTGGTGTCGATAGGGTGCGTAGAGCGATGTATCTTAACACTCCACGAATTGTTTCGAGGGCATTTAATTCAACATTGCGTGCCGTAAAGAAGAGGAAATGAGAATGACTCAGCAAGAACAGTCGGGAAGGGCTGATAGGGTACCAGAAATCATCTCTCTGGGTGATTCCTGCTGTGGATGTGGCGCCTGTTCTGCCAAATGCCCGAAGGGATGTCTTTCGATGGCGCCGGACGAGGTGGGCTTCTTAAGGCCCAGCTTCAATTCCGACCTTTGTATCGGGTGTGGTGCTTGTGACTCGACTTGCCCCGTATTAAGTCGCAACCCCGTTGTCGAGCCTGTTGAAGTGTCTTGGGCCAAGTCTCTTTCAAGTGATGTTCTCCAGCAATCATCGTCTGGAGGGCTCTTTGGTGTGCTTGCCGATGCTGCTATTAAGTCCGATGGCGTTGTCGTTGGGGCTTCTTTCCAGGAGCACTGCCATACGGTTCGACATGAGTGTGCTACTGATTTAGAGGATCTTAAAAGACTCCAACGATCAAAATATGTTCAAAGCGAGATTCCTGCTTCTCTTTATCGAGAGGTCAAGGAATATCTTCTGGCGAAACGCTTAGTTTTCTTTACGGGCACTGCTTGTCAGGTTTCCGGCATGAGGAACTATCTGGGCAAGCTAGCAGATTCCGCTTTCTTTATTTCTGCTGACGTTATCTGCCACGGCGCCCCATCGCCTCTGCTCTGGAGAAAATGGATTGAATTCCAGGCTTCTGCCCAAAACTCTGTAATTGATGATGTCAATTTCCGGAGTAAGACGACCGGATGGTCGTCTTTCTCCGTCCTTTACTACGCAAGGACGGAGAAAGACGATTGCCGCGTCACCGGCGGACGTTATGGCGACGATTGGTATATGAGAGCATTTTTGGATAACGCGTCATTACGTTCTTCATGTTTTGATTGTCCGGCAAAACGCTCTTGCGGGTCAGATTTAACTCTTGGTGATTTTTGGGGATTCCCCTCCATTCATCCCGAAGTTGATTCCTCTATGGGGGTCTCTGCCGTTCTGTGCAATACCGATAAAGGCAAGAAATGGTTCGACAGGGTATCGCCTAAGCTTGAAATAGGGCCTTCTAGCTATGAAGAGGTGATTGGCGGGAATCCTGCGCTTGCTACTTCCGTAGCCCCTCATCCTCAAAGAAATAAGTTTCTGCATGCTCTTGCCGACGGTGCGAGCATAAGGGAGCTTTCTTCGAAGTGGAGCTTTGAGGATACATTTTTGATTCGTGTGAGGCGAAAACTCAAACGGATACTCGGTAAGTAGGCCGTATTTGTTGTTTTCGCTATATGGTTTGGATAGGCAGATGGCTGCAGAAAGTAAATATAAGAAATTAGTCAAGAACTCTGTGGTTTTCTTTATTGGGAACCTGGGTAGCAAGGTTATTACCTTTCTTATTGTTCCCTTTTATACTTATTATTTAACGACCGCAGAGTATGGCACAGCTGATCTTGTTACCACTACGGTTAATTTGCTTGTCCCGTTTGCTATGGTTGGCATGAACGAAGCTGTTCTTCGCTTTACAGTTTCAAAGGAAGTCGATGTTAAAACCATTGCGTCGAATTCGCTGCTTGTTGTTATTGCTGGTTGGGTTATTTGCTGGCTGCTGTTCCCGTTGTTTCGCATGTTCAGCGTCATTGGTGATAACGTTTTCTATTTCCTGCTCTTGCTTTGCTTGACCAGTTTCAACTACGTATTCATGCAGCTTCTTCGCGGAATCGGCAATTCAAAGGCATTCGCCGCAAATGGCGTGGTCATTACATTTGTTACTGCCTTTTCGAACGTACTTGCACTTGCAGTGTGGCACCTTGGTGTTGGCGGATACCTTGCTTCTATGGTTGTTGCACAATTCATCGGAGCTTTGCATATCATCGTGTCCTGTAGACTATGGAATTACCTAGCATTCTCCAGCTTAAATAGACATGCGCTAAATGACATGTTGACCTACTGCATACCTCTAATTCCGAACTCGCTTATGTGGTGGATTATGTCGGCTTCCGACAGGTATGTAATACTGTTCTTCATTGGTGCCGGCGCAAACGGTATCTACAACGTTGCCCAGAAAATCCCTCAGATCGTGAACATCGTTTACAACATTTTCATGCAGGCATGGCAGATTTCCGCAATTGAAGAGCGAGAATCCGTGGACAATGCTAAGTTTCAGTCGACGGTCTTTCGCTATATCTTTGTGGTTCTTGCTGTGGCATCGTCCCTTATCGCTGCGTCTGCTTACCCCGTCTACACGTTCCTCATGAGTTCGTCGTATGAAGGCTCGTGGCAGCCAGTTGCTATGCTATCGCTTGCCAATCTCTTTTCCTGCGTTGCCGCTTTCTTTGGAACAACGTATGTCGTTACCAAAGAAAGCAAGAAGGCCTTCTCTACAACTGCTATCGGCGCAATCGTTAACATAGCGCTCACTTTGCTTCTTGTTCCGGCGTTTGGAATTATGGGCGCTGCTGGCGCTACTGCCATTAGCTATGCCGTTATCGCTGCGGTACGTGCGCGTGATACACGTAAGTTTATTAAACTTGATTTTCACAGGGGAGAGATTGCTGCCAGCTTTGTTCTGATTGGTGCCCAAGTGGCTTTGTCTTTCGCACCGTTCTCTCATGGCATTCTAATTGCAGAGTCCCTGCTTTTCTTTGCCCTTCTATTCGTTCTTAGGAACGGTCTCTTAGACATTGCTCGCAAGGGCATGAAGGTAGTTGGAAAGCGTAAGCAATCTGCTTAAGCGGTGTCTGATTGGGCATTTACTCGTTTGGGCACTCCGGAATATTGTGAATTAGTACCGAAGAAATTGCACATGGGTGCCGGGGCAAGTATGAGCCTCGGCACCCATTTTGGGTAGCGTCGAGAAAGTTGGTGTAGAGCCCGATCCGAAGCGAGTCGGCCCTGCGTCCTAGAATCTTGAATACCGTTGATATCCTATGCCGTCTTGACCCTGTCTGCTGCGGGGACCGCCGGGTCCGCGAGCAGTTGTTGATGTTCACTAAGAAGTGGTCCGAGTGATCACTGGGAAATAAGCGCCGTGAGCACGAAAAATTGAGCAGTTTAAGCAAGAGGGCCGCGCCCCGGGGACCGGGGGCGCGGCCCTCGCCGTATGGTTTCCCCGGGCGGTTACTTTGGCGAGCCCGCCCGGGAAGGATGGAGGAGATGACCGTGCCCCTGGACACAGTGAATGATATACGGTCGATGGATGCCGCCGGGCGCTCGAGGTCCGAGATCGCCCGAATGCTCCACGTGAGCCGGAACACCGTGGCGAAGTACGCCGACATGGAGGACATGTCGCCCGCCGCGCCGATGCCCCGGAGGAGGGGCAGGCCCGCGCTCGAGGGCAACGAGGAATGGGTCGCGGGCGTTCTCGAGGCCGACCTCGGGGCCCCGAGGAAGCAGCGCCACACAGCCAGGCGGATCTACGACAGGCTCGTCGCCGAGCGCGGCTACGGCGGCTCTTACTCCACCGTGCAGAGGTTCGTCCGCGAGCTCAGGCTCGCCCGGGCGGCGGCGGGCGGAGAGGGGTACCTCGAGCTCGAGTGGGCGCCCGGCACCTGCCAGGTCGATTTCGGGAACTTCCGCGCCGCGGTCGGCGGGAGGACCCTCGACCTCAAGCTGCTGGTCGCGACGCTTCCGCACTCGAACGACCGGCAGTGCGTCGCCCTCATGTCGCAGAGGCCGGAGTGCCTGTGCGCCGGGCTGCTCGAGATCTTCCGCCGCTGGGGCCGCGCCCCGGCGGCGATGGTGCTCGACAACGCCACCGAGGCGGGCAGGATGGTACGCGGCGAGGTCACGGAATCGAGGCTGTTCTCGCAGTTCAGAGCCCACTACCGCTTCGAGAGCCGGTACTGCAACCCCTATTCGGGAAACGAGAAGGGCTCCGTCGAGAACGCCGTGGGGTTCCTCCGGCGCAACCTCCTCGTCCCCGTGCCTGCGTTCGGCGCGCTCCCCGAGCTCAACGCGTTCCTCGCCGAGGGGTGCGCGAGGGTCAACGCGGCGGCGCGCTGCCGCGACGGCAGGCCGCACGGGGAGGCCTACCGGGAGGACCTCGCCGCCATGCGCGCCCTTCCCGGCGTGGAGTTCGACGCGGTGAGGTGGGTCACCGCCCGCGCCGACAAGCGCGGCTTGTTAGCGCTACTGTAAAAACAACCAATTTCGCCATCGCACTTTAGCCGATTCCGCCAACGCAATTTCCCCGATCACGCCAACGCATTTTCACCATTTCCACCAACGCCGGGGCTTACGCTTCGACCGACAAGCGAACGA
>DBGBZQ010000087.1:0-5339 GCA_048368115.1 Collinsella sp. | reverse complement strand
TGCCCAGCTTTCCCTTGCTCGATGTAGCAAACTTGGTGTGCAACGTGCGCGCGGGCTACGACTTTCATAAGGCGAGCAGTGTGGAGCAACTCAAACATGCGACGGTTCCCATGCTGTTTATCCACGGCGACCAGGACACCTTTGTACCGTACAGCATGCTCGATCAAAACTACGACGCGTGCGCCAGCAAGGTCAAGCAAAAGCTCACTATCCATGGCGCCACCCACGCCAAGAGCGCGCAGGTCGACCCCGAACTCTACTGGAACACGGTCGACGACTTCCTCGACAAGAATTTTTAGGCAAAAAGCAACGTCTGGGGTTTTGTTACCAAAAAACGGTTTGTGGTCGGCGGGATTCGATTTTTCGCCGCACTTCCAAAAAGCCGCCCGTGAGCGCTGTGCTCACGGGCGGCTTTTGCTCAACTAACGCTACAAGGGCGCTTATTTTGTCCAATAGCTAGGCGCTACTTGACCTCGATGAGCTCATACTCGCTCGTGCCCAGGCCAATCTTCTCGGCGTGCGCGATGCAGACGCGCCAGTCGGTGTCGGGATGCGTGATGCAGAAGGGATCCTTGGCCTGCTCGCCCTCCAGATGCTCGTGGTTGTGCTCCATCTTGGCCGCGCTATCGGTGAGCTCGGTGTTGGGCAGCGGCTCGGATGCCATGACGGCATCGGCGCAGGCCTGGTCGATGGCGACCGGGTCGAAGCTCGCGAACATGCCGATATCGTTGACGATGGGCGTGTCGTTTTCGGGATGGCAATCGCAGTTGGGGCTGATATCCATGGCAAGCGAGATGTGAAAGCTCGGGCGGCCGTCGACGACGGCCTTGGTGTACTCGGCGATCTTACAGTTGAGCACGTCGGCCGCGGCTTCATAGCCGGGCTTGATGGCGTCCTGGTTGCACACGCCGATGCAGCGGCCGCAGCCCACGCAGCGATCGTGGTCGATAGCGGCCACGTGCACCGTGCGAGTAGCGCCGCCGGCAAGCTCGCGCTCGCGGGTGCCATCGAACGAGATAGCGTTGTGCGCGCAGATCTTTTCGCAGGCATGGCAGCCAACGCAGTGCTCGGTCGCGACGTTCGGCTTGCCGGCGGCATGCTGCTCCATCTTGCCGGCACGGCTGCCGCCTCCCATGCCCAGGTTCTTCATGGCACCGCCAAAGCCGGCCTGCTCATGGCCCTTAAAGTGGGTGAGGCTGATCACGATATCGGCGTCCATGAGCGCCTGACCAATCTTGGCCTCGTGCACGTACTCGCCGCCCTCGACCGGGACAAGCGCCTCGTCGGTGCCCTTGAGGCCGTCGGCGATGATGATCTGGCAACCCGTAGCATACGGGGTAAAGCCGTTCTGGTAGGCGGTGTCGATGTGCTCGAGCGCGTTTTTGCGGCTACCGACATAGAGCGTATTGCAGTCGGTGAGGAAGGGCTTGCCGCCCAGCTCCTTCACGACGTCCGCGACGGCGCGGGCGTAGTTGGGACGCAAAAAGCTCAGGTTGCCCAGCTCGCCAAAGTGAATCTTGATAGCGACGAACTTGTTCTCAAAGTCAATCTGCTCAATTCCGGCGTGACGGATGAGGCGCTTGAGCTTGTCGAGCTGGCTCTCGCGAGCATGCGTGCGCAGGTTGGTGAAGTACACCTTAGCGGGTGCTGCGGATGCAGTTGCGGTCATAGATCTATCCCCTCGGTCTATATGGCGTTACAGACATAGAGGATGGTACCAGTTAAAGCAGAGTTAAAGTCAAGTACGGAACCTAGTCATTGGGGACGTTCTTAAATGACCAGTCGCAAGGGACACTCTTTCGCCGCCCGGCAGTTAGGGACAGTCCTTGCCAGCCGGCCGGCGAGCCGACGAATGGCAAGGACTGTCCCCGATGGCTACTCCTGCACTTTGAGGGCTTCGGCCAAGCTGACGCGCTTGATGGAGCGCGTGTGCAGCAGTGCCACGACCAGGTAGGTCGCAAAGCCGATTCCTGCGCACGCCGCCATGGACCAAGCGGGCACGTAGATCTCGATATTGCCGTTGTAGGCGAGCAACATCGAGCGGAAGATGGCCGTGAGCGAGCCAATAATGACCGGCAGGCTCAGCACGAGCGACGCCACCACGCACAGCGTGATCGAGCGGATGTACAGATGCGAGATCTCGCCATCGCGATAGCCAAAGACCTTCATGTAGCTAATCGAACGGGCGCTGTGGTCGATCACAGCCTTGGTCAGCAGGTACATAAACAGCAGGAAGATAAACACCGCGAGCCCGACCATCATGCCGATCATTTTGCTCATCATGCCGATGAACTGGTCGCCCACGGCGCGCATGTCGTCGGGCGTGGTGTCGCCGGCAAAGTAGCGCGCGTCGAGGTCGAGCTTCTCGTCGCTCACATAGCCGTTAAAGTAGGCGGCGTCGTTGTCGAACAGCTCGTTAAAGTCTTCGATACTCATATAGATATTCATGTCCGACTTGGAGCCCCAGGCACAGTCCTTGCCCACGTACTCAAAGGAATAATTCTCACCCTCGTACTTGTCGCGGAGCGCAACCTTTTGTCCCTCGTTCCAGCCAAACTTATCGAGCAGACCGCCGCCAAAGACGACGCGCCCATCGCCCACATCGAGGTCCTTCCAGTAGCGCGAATCGGGCGAGACGCCGTAAATGGAAATCGTCTCCTGCCCATTTCCGTCACCGCGGTCGTATTGCAGCTGGTAGACGGCATATTTCTCGGCCTGTGCGATTGCGCCCGCGCCGTTGTCGGTCGTATTGACCGGATGGATATCGTCGTTGTCAGTGTCAATCTTAGAGGCCTTGTCGATCAGGCCGATAGCCTCGTCGCGGTTGCAGCCGAGGGCATCGGCAAGATCGTCAAGGCGCGCGTAGAGCGCATCCTTCTTGTCCTGGACCTTGGCAAGCGCATCCTGCGCTGCGGTCAGGCTCTCGGCAGACGGAGATGCGGTCGCGGCATCGGCTGCCGTCTGCGCCGCATCGGCCGCGTCGTCGAGCTCGTCATCGGCATCCTGGGCGGCAGAAAGCAGCGCGCCGTCAACCGACTGCAAGCGCTCGAGTGCCGACCACTGCTCGCGCTCCTCGGCAGCGCCCTCGAGCTCCAGCGGAGCCTTGAGCGTGTACTGGTGCTCGGCGACCAGGCTTGTCTCGAGGTTGTCCGCATAGTGCGTCATCGTGGGCAGAATCGCCAGGCCAAAGAGCAGTAGCAGCGACGCAAACGCAATGCCCACGAAGAGCGTGGCGAAGTTGCCCAGATTGCGCAGGAAGACACGCAGACGGAAGCGGGAAACAAAACCCATGCGCTCCGGCAGTTGCATACCACGCTTGGTACCCGACTTGCCGCTCGCCTCGTGACGAAGGAACTGCAACGGCGTCTTGCCCATTTTGCGAAGCAGACCCACCAGCGTGATGAGGATGAGCGCGGCGGCGGGAACCACGGCGCACTTCACAAAGATCTCCCAGCTCCAGTACACCTGGAAGGGCGGCAGGCTGTACGAACCGTAATAGAGGCTGCGCATGGGCTCGGTAAAGAACACAACGCCGAGCGCAGTGCCCAAAAGCGCCGCGACCACGCCCACGATGGCGGGAAGCGCAAGGTAGTGCAGCACGATCTCGCGTCGACGATAGCCGCTGGCGAGCAGCGTGCCGATGATGGCGCTCTCCTCCTCGATGGTGGCGTCGGTAAGGACCACAAAGACGAACGCCATGATCACGATGATGATGTCGAGCAGCGTCATCCACATCATGGAGTCGCCGTCCACGTCGTCGCGCGCATAGCCAATGCCCTGGTTGGAATCGGCGTCGATGAGGTCATCCACGCGTGCATCGGCATCGGTCAGCGCCTTGACCATATCCTGCTCCGCATCGATGCGATCCGCGGTGGGGAGGTCGCGATCGGCAAAGGTAAAGGAATAGGTGTAGGCAGGCGCGCCACCGGCGTCCTCAAGCGCGGCAAAGCCGGCGTCGGTGACCTCGGCCACGCCGTACGTGATGGTGTTCACCGTAAAGTCCGAATTGTTGAGGAACAGCGCCTGGCTATCGGGCTGGGTCATGATGCCGCAAATGGTGTAGGTGCGGCCCTCAAGCTCGACCTTATCGCCCACGGCGAGGTCGTTGTTGGTGGCGAAGACACGGTCGATGGCCACCTCATCGTCCGCCTTGGGCTGCCTGCCTTCGCAGTAGGACGCGATATCGACCTTGGTGCGGTGCGCATAGGTGCGCAGCGTGCGCTTGGTGCCGTCGTCGCCGGCGGTCTTTTTGATGATGGCGTCGATGGAGAAATTCTTGTAGAACGTGACGCCGCCGACGTCGTCGGCTGCATCCTCGGCGGCCCTGAGTTGATCGTCGGTAGCCTCGAAGGAGGTGGTCACGCGGCCGTCCTCAATCGTGTACGCATCGCGCATGTCGTCGATAAGGCAGCCGATGGAATGCGCCGCGAGCAAAAAGCCCGAGGTAAGGGCGATGCTTCCACACATAAGCAAAAAGATGCCCAGGTACTTGCCGATATTGCGGCGCAGCTCGCGCGGGAGACGTTTTGCGAGAGGTGTCATGGCGCCACCTACCAATCGAGCTCGGCGGCGGACACGGGCGACTCGTTGAGCTCATCCTCGACGATGCGCCCGTCGCGCAGGCGCAGCACGCGATTGGCCATGCGCGCGATGGCGGCATTGTGCGTGACGATGATGATGGTGCAGCCGTACTCGTGATTGACATCCCCCATGAGCTGCAGGATTTCCTTGGACGTCTTATAGTCGAGCGCGCCCGTGGGCTCGTCGCACAGCAGCAGGCCCGGGTTTTTGACGAGTGCGCGGCCGATGGCGCAGCGCTGCTGCTGGCCACCCGAAACCTGGCGTGGGAACTTGTTGCGATGCTCGTAGAGGCCCAGCGAGCGTAGCAGGTCGTCAGTGTTGAGCGGCTTTTTGGACAGGTGTGCCGTGACCTCGATGTTTTCCTTGATGGTGAGATCGGGCACCAGGTTATAAAACTGGAAGACAAAGCCCAGCTCACGGCGGCGATACTCGCCCAGGTCGCCGGCGTTGAGCGTGGTGAGGTCGCAGCCGTCCACCAGAATAGAGCCGGCGTCGGCATCCTCCAGGCCGCCGATCAGGTTAAGAAAGGTCGACTTACCCGAGCCCGAGGGCCCCAACATGACGCAGATCTCTCCGCGGTTGATGGACGTGTCGATGCCGTCGAGCACCGTCAGACGCGCGTCACCGTCGCCGTAGTGCTTCTTGAGCCCCTTGACCTGGACGTAGGTTTGCTTCGTCGCCATGCTATCCCCCATTGTTAGCCTCGTACTACTTTATAAACGTAATAGTAAACCTTGGCGAACTATTTTGGAGCGAGG
>DBGBZQ010000086.1:0-29367 GCA_048368115.1 Collinsella sp. | reverse complement strand
GCATGGGGCACGGGCGGGCGCTCAAGGCCGTCGCGAGGAAGCGGCTCAGGGCGATATACGCCGTGATGCGCGACCGGGTGCCCTACCGGGAGTAGCCCCGACGGTTGACAAAACTATAGGAACACCCAACGACTAGTCATTTAAGAACGTCCCCAACGACCACTCCAATGACTACTTAGGACCACGAAAGCGTCGTAGGTTGAGCATAAGTCAGCGAAAACGCCCCCAAGCGAGCAAGGTGACGTGAAAGAGGAGGGAAGCGTACTTTGGTACGCGACCGACGATTGAACGTCAGATTGCCGCTTAGGGGCGTTTGCAGCGTCGAGCCGTTACGCGGTTCGTAGAACCGCGTAACTTGCTAACTACATCAAGTTGCAAACAGCTGCTGCGAAGGCAACGGGGTCCTCGGGCAGAATGCCCTCGACCAGCAGGGCCTGGTCATAGAGCAAACCGGAGTACTGCTTAATCTTGTCGGCGTCGCCCGCCTTCTGAGCGGCGACGAGCTTGGAAAAGACCGGGTGCTTGGCGTTGAGCTCGAGCACGCGCTGGCTCTTGGGCATACCGTCGGGCGCGCCCTCGGGACCCTTCTGGAGCACCTTCTCCATCTCGAGCGAAAGCGGACCCTCGGTGGTGATGCACGCGGGAGCATCGGTCAGGCGCGCAGAGACGGCGACCTTCTCGACCTTGTCGCCGAGCGCCTCCTTCATAGCGCTAAAGAGGTCCTCGTTCTCCTTGGTGGCGTCCTCGGCCTCCTTCTTCTCGTCCTCGGTCGCCAGGTCAAGATCGCCGGTCGCGACGTTCTTGAGCTCCAGGTGACGATCCTCGACTTCGGGCTCGGCACCGTCGGCCACGGCCTTCTCGGCAGCCTCGCGGGCAGCGTCGTCCTCGTAGACCTTGGGCATATCGGCAGCCACGTACTCACGCATGGCCTGGAACGTGAACTCATCCACATCCTGCGTCAGCAGCAGCACGTCATAGCCGCGGTCGAGTACGCCCTTTACCACGGGCATCTTGGCCAAGCGCTCACGCGAGTCGCCGGCGGCGTAGTAGATGGCCTTCTGATCCTCGGGCATACCCTTGGCATACTCGGCCAGGGTAATCATCTTCTGCTCCTTGGCAGACCAGAACAGCAGCAAGTCGGCGAGTTCGTCAGCCTTCATGCCGTAGCTCGAGTAGATACCGTACTTCAGGCCGCGACCAAAGTTCTCAAAGAACTTCTCATAGGCCTCGCGGTCGTTGTCACGCATATCCTCAAGGTCGGCGGTGATCTTCTTCTCGACACGCTTGGCAATGGCCTTAAGCTGACGGTTCTGCTGCAGCGTCTCACGCGAGATGTTGAGCGTCACGTCGGCAGAGTCCACGACACCGCGCACAAAGTTGTAGTAGTCGGGCAGCAGGTCGTCGCACTTCTCCATAATCAGCACGTTGGAGCTGTAGAGCGCCAGACCCTTCTCGTAGTCCTTGCTGTACAAATCGAACGGCGCGCGGCCCGGCACAAACAGCAGGGCGTCATACTCGAGCGTGCCCTCGGCGTGGAAGCTAATGGTACGCGCAGGGTCGTCAAAGTCGTGGAACGTGGACTTGTAGAACTCGTTGTAATCCTTCTGCTCAACGTCGGAGCTGCGCTTTTTCCAGATCGGCGTCATGGAGTTGACGGTCTCGAGCTCCTGGTAGTCCTCGTACTCGGGCTTGTAATCGTCGCCAGCGTCCTCGGGCTTGGGTTTCTGGCGGCTCTTGCTCACCATCATCTGAATCGGGTAGCGCACATAGTTGCTGTACTGCTGAATCAGGCTCTTGAGGCCCCACTCGGTCAGGAAGCGATCGTAGGTCTCGGCCTCGCCATCGGCGTCGAGTTTCTCGTTCTCGCGCAGCGTGAGGATAACGTCGGTACCATGCTCGGCGCGCTCGCCGTCCTCGATGGTGTAGCCCTCAAGACCGTCGGATTCCCACACATGGGCGACGTCCTCGCCATAGGCGCGGCTCACGACCTTTACATGGCTGGCGACCATAAAGGCCGAATAGAAGCCCACGCCAAACTGGCCGATGATGTCGACATCCGAACCCTGCTGCTCGGCGTTCTCGGTCTTAAACTCCTCGGAACCGGAATGGGCGATGGTGCCCAGGTTGCGCTCGAGCTCCTCGGCGGTCATGCCAATGCCGTTATCCGAGATGGTAATGGTGCGGGCGTCTTTATCAAAGGAAACGCGAATAGCCAGGTCGCCCTGGTCGAGCTTGACGCTCGGGTCCTGCAGGCTCTTAAAGTTGAGCTTGTCGACGGCGTCGCTCGCGTTAGAGATAAGCTCGCGCAGGAAGATTTCCTTATTGGTGTAGATGGAGTTGATCATGAGGTCGAGCAGTTTTTTGCTCTCGGTCTTAAATTGACGCATGTGCAGTCCTTTCGCGCTATCCCCGTCCGCAAAAACGGCTCGGTCGCCCGAGCCGAATCGCAGACCTGCTATGTTCAGACTTAGATTTTATAACCCATTAGCGCGCATATATACATACGGAATCGAAAAACTGTACGTCTAAGCGCTCCGATGCGCCAATTGCCAAGGAGCGTCCCCAACTGCCGGCAGAAAAGGAACGTCCCTATCTGCCATCTACGCGCTTGGCCATCCAGACATGGGGCTGGCCCTCGTCTTCGTAATCTACCGGGGCAATTTGCGTGTAGCCCGCCTTTGCATAGAGCGGCAACACGTATTCCTGCGCATGCAGCTTAATAAGCTTAGCGCCGGCATCGCGTGCACACGAAGCACTGGCCTCGACGATCGCACTCGCCAGTCCGCGACGACGCATAGTCGGCAGCACGGCAACGCGCCCCATAATGTAGGTCTCCCCCGCCGCAACGCCTTCGTCCATGTCGCATGCCGGCAACACCGGGGCCTCTGCGTCAGCCACGCGCTCAAGCTCTTCGGGAAACACGCGCGAGCAACCGGCAAGCTCGCCGTCTACATAGAGCGTCACATGAATGCAGTTCGGGTCCTCGTCGATAGCGTCGAACTCGCTCTCGTAGCCCTGCTCGTCCATAAAAACGACGCGGCGCACCAACGCCGCGTCATCAAAGCATCCCGTCTTAAGTTGGATATCCATGGCTGCCCTTTCATTCAATGCGAACGTTAGGGACAGATTTTAGCGAAAATGAGCTCCGCGCACGCTAAACTTCGCGCGAGCCTTCGCCAGGCAGTCGTAATGACCCACGTTATGGGCATCGCTCGCGATGAAGCTGTACAGGTTCTGATCGAACAGGCGCTGTGCCGGCTTTTTCTCGCGACCAAATCGACCGCCGGCAATAAAGTCCGCCGAAGCCTGCAGCTTGCAGCCCATATCGACCAGGCGCTCCGCCACGCTTACATCCTTTTGAACCGCACGATAGCGCTCAGGATGAGCGATGATCACCTGGTAGCCACGGCACTGCAAATCGTAAATCGTGTTCTCGTACTCTCTAAACGCATACGCATCGGCATGCGTCGAAAGCTCGAGCAGAAACTCGTTGGTCCCATCGAAATGCAAGTGCTCCGCGGCATCGATACCAAGCTCAACGAGCTTTCGATGGTTGACCTCGAAGCCCATCTGGAGCGGAAAACCGTCAGCGTTATCACGCAGCAGCTCAAAGGCATCCCACATCTTGTCGTAATCAAAATAGGGATCACGGCAGTGAGGAGTGCAAACGATTCTGGTTACACCGGCCCGCTTGGCAGCCTCGAGCATCGCCAAGCTCTCATCGAGATCGGCGGCGCCGTCGTCTACACCCGGCAAGATATGGCAATGAATGTCACGCATAGGTCAGCCTTAATCAACTAAACGTTTGCTCGGTTGGTGAAGATGCCCTTTTTGGAAGTCCCCTGATCGTCGGAGCCCTTCTTCACCTTCTTACCGTCCTTGGTGTAGTAGGAGTAGTAGTACTCGCTGGTCTCGGTCTCGCAGTAGTTCATAACGGTACCGATGAGCTTGACCTTCTCGGACTTCTTAAGCTGACCGATGGCGTTGAGCGCCTCCTCGCGCTTGGTGAAATCCTCACGCACGACAAAAAGCGCACCGTCGGTCAGACTTGCGATCTCGGCAGCATCGATGAAGGTGCCGACCGGGGGAGCATCAAAGATGACGTACTGGAACTTGGCGGACAGTGCCTTTACCAGCTTGGCAAAGCGGTGAGAGACGATGATGTCGGCAGGATTGGGAATATGCGGCTCGGCATCGAGGAAGTAGAAGTTCTTCTGACCCGTCTCGACAATCGCCTGGTCAATAGAAACCTGCTCGGAAAGGACTGCATAGAGTCCGCCGCGGGAGCGGACGCCTAGCATATCGGCAAGGGACCTGCGACGCATATCAGCCTCGACCAGCAGGACGCTCTTGCCGCTGGTGGCGATAGCCTGGGCAAGGTTGATGGAAACCGTAGACTTGCCCTCGTTGGGAATCGAGGAGGTAACGGTGATGGTGCGAATGGGGTCGTCCACGCTCGCAAAGCGGATGTTGGCCAGAAGGGTCTTGGCGGCATTCTGTACAACGAGCTTATCGGTGTTCTTTGCCTTAGCCATGCCTATTTACCACCTTTCATAGCCGGAATTCGGCCAACAACGGGAATACCCAGGAGCTCTTCTGCCTCTTCTGCACCGCGGATGCGGGTGTTGAGCATGTCTGCCAAAACGACATAGGCAACTGCGATAAAGATGCCCGCGAGGAACGCGACAGCAACGTACAGCATACGCTTGGGACCGCTGGGGGCTTCGGGGGTCTTGGCCTCGTCGATAACGTTGATGCTCTGGGCAGCGCCGACGTTCTGAGCGACCGTGCTCACCGAGCTGGCCATGGCCTTTGCGACCTCAGCCGTCTCCTTGGCATCGGTGCCGGTAACCGAAAGCGTAATGACACGCGTGGTGGTCTCGGAGGAAACAGACACCTTGTAGTCATCCAGATCGGTGAGGCCCAGTTCCTTGGCGGCGCCGCTCTTAACGCTATCGCTATCCAGCAGCGTGGCGATATCGTTGGAAAGCATCTGGCTCGCCGAGAGGTCGTTGTAGTTCATCTGGCCGTTATCGTCGGTGCTGTTAGCACGAACGTACATGGTTGTCGTCGCGGTGTAGGTGTTGTCCATCACGGCGAAGGACACGATGCCCATGGCGATCGCGCAGACCACCGGAAGGGTGATGACCAGCTGAAGGTGCTTTTTGAGCAGCTGGAACAGTTCGAGAAGGGTCATGCAGCTTGCCTTTCATTTCCCCAGTTCGGATTGACAAAACTGTCCGTATGTTATCGCATCTTTTTACCGAGACCAAACTCTATACATAAGAAACAGGCTCTCCTGTAAAAATGACGGAAACAATCGTAAAATTGCACAACAACGCCGCACCCGAAAGTCCGATGCGGCGTCTACATCATTATCTATGTTGTATCGCTATGCGAATGGCTCGTCCTGCTGTATGGGAAACGTCACCGTAATGGTGGTTCCCACGCCCAGCTCGCTCGACAGATCGAGCGTGGCGTGATGATACAGGGCCGCATGCTTGACAATGGCAAGCCCCAGACCGGTTCCGCCGCGTGCCTTGGACCTACTCTTGTCCACGCGATAGAACCGCTCAAATACCTTGCCCTGTTCTTCAGGCGCGATACCGATTCCCGTGTCGGCGACCGCGAGGAACGGATGGCCTTCGTCGTTGGTGCCGCACTGCAGCGTAACCGTACCGCCGGGTCGATTGTAGCGGATGGCGTTGCTTGCCAGATTGTAGATGAGCTCGTCAATCAAGCGCGACACGCCTTCGATGACCACAGGCTTGGTCTCATGACTTATCGTCACATTCGCCTGACGGGCGACCTGTTCAAGACGCTGCTCAACCGTGTAGATGGCACGCGAGAGCTCAATAGGCTCCGTGGACCCAATGGGCACCGCCTCGCCCTCAGTTGCACGCTCGGCCTCGTCCAAGTTAGACAGCGTAAGGATATCGTTGACAAGCGCTGCCAAGCGGCCCGCCTCACGATAGATGCGACCGCCAAAGTTGCGCAGGTCATCCTCGCCCTCAACCATGCCGTTTGCGATGAGCTCGGCATAGCCCGAAATCGCCGTAAGCGGCGTCTTGAGCTCATGGGTGATATTCGCCGTGAATTCGCGGCGCATACGGTCGTTGTCCGCTAACACCGCCATTTGGCGCTTGAGTTCCTGGCGCTGCGACTCGATACGCTCAAGCATGGGGACCATCTCGGCATAGGCGTGCTCATAGCTACGGCGTGGGTGGTCCAAATCCACCTCTTGCAACGGCGCGATGATGGCACGGGACTCGCGGCGCGCCATAAAAAACGAGAGTACCGCACCCGCTGCTGCGATAAGCAGCATCGGCGCCACCATCGACAGCAAAATCGCCGCAACGCCAGGCTGGGCCTGCGCCAAGCGGACAACCTGGCCGTTATCAAGGGCGACGGCGCGATACAGCATAATCTCGTCGAGCGTAGAGCTTGCGCGCTCCGCGGAACCCAAACCACTCTCAAAGGCCTCGATGACCTCGGGGCGATCGCCATGGTTGGGCAGTGTGGAAGGCGATGCCTCGTTGTCGTAGGCAACCGATCCATCCTTGTTAATCAGCGTGATGCGCAAGTCCTCGCGATCGAGGCTACGCAAGAACGGGATGGGCTCCTGCTGCTCGTCGAGGGCGGCAGCAATGAGCTCGGTTTCCTGCGCTAGATTGGCACTCGTGGCATCCGCCAAGGTGTTTTGCAAAAAAAACGCACCCAGCACCGTAAACGCCACGATAACCGCCATGGCGCAGACAAAGATCGTCACAAAAACGCGGTGCGACAGCGTTTGTTTTCCCTGGGGGGCGAAGACCACGGGTTACTCCTCCGATGCGGTGGCCGCGGTGTCGTCACCTTCGGCACCATCACCGGCAGAAGGCTCGGCCAAGCGGTAGCCCACGCCGCGCACGGTCTCGATGGCGCTGGCATGCTCGCCCAGTTTTTGGCGAAGCGTCTGCACGTGCACGTCAACGGTGCGCGAACCGCCGTCGAAGTCCCAGCCCCACACGCTCTGCAGCAACGACTCGCGGGTAAAGACCACGCCAGGCTTGCGCATGAGATACTCAAGCAGGTCGAACTCGCGCAGGGTAAGCTTGAGCGGTTCACCGGCAACAGTCACTTCGCGGTGGCTGGGCGAAAGTACGATATCGCCCACGCTGAGCACATCGCTCGCCTGCTTGACCATGCCGCCGCGACGCAGCAGTGCGCGGCAACGGCTAGCGAGCTCCATAAGCGAGAACGGCTTGGTCAGGTAATCGTCGGCACCGCCATCGAGCGCCATGACCTTGTCGAGCTCGGTGTCCTTGGCGGTGAGCATCATAATGGGCACCGTCGCCGTCAGGCGGTCGGCACGCAGGCGACGCATAATTGCCAGGCCATCGGTATCGGGCAGCATGATGTCGAGCAGGACAGCATCGGGCACCCGTCGCGCCACGGCAGCTTTAAACTCGCCATCGCACGAAAAGCCCTCGGCCTCGATCCCCTGCTTGCGCAGCGCATAGACCGTCAAATCCCTGATGTTGTCATCGTCCTCGACGTAATAGATCATGTTGAACCCCTTTGCGGCCGGCATGACCGCATCTTAACCCTAAAGGTACCTTTACGAGATGGTATCAGCCAAAACGTCCCGTCAAATAATCCGCTGTGCGCGGATCGGTCGGATTTTTGAAGAGCTGAGCGGTGGGCGCGTGCTCCACCAGCTCGCCCAGCAAGAAAAACGCGACCGAGTCGGAGATGCGCGCCGCCTGCTGCATATTGTGCGTAACGACCACGAGCGTGCAGGTCTCCTTGAGCTCGCAGGCAAGCTGCTCCACCACCAGCGTCGACACGGGATCGAGGGCGCTCGTGGGCTCGTCCATCAGCAAGATGTCGGGTTGCACGGCAAGCGCACGGGCGATGCACAGGCGCTGCTGCTGGCCGCCCGAAAGACCCAGGCCCGACTCCTTCAGTTTGTCCTTGACCTCATCCCACAGAGCGGCTCGACGAAGAGAATCCTCGACCAGCTCATCCAGCACGGCGCGATCGCGCACGCCCATGCCACGGGGGCCGTACGCGACGTTGTCGTAAATACTCATGGGAAACGGGTTAGGGCGCTGGAACACCATGCCCACGCGCTGGCGTAGGCGGCAGATGTCGTAGTCGCCCAGGATATCCTGGCCATCGAGCGCGATCTTGCCCTCGATGCGACAGTCCTTGATGCCGTCGTTCATGCGGTTAAAGCAGCGCAGCAACGTGGACTTTCCGCAGCCCGAAGGCCCGATAAACGAGGTGATCTGCTTGTCGCGGATCTTGATATTCACGTCCTTGAGCGCATGATGGTCGCCATAGAACAGGTCGAGGCCCTCGACATCGATGCGCGTCGGCGAGGCGGCAAGGTCCTGCGCCGTGGGGCGAGTCGCATCCCCAACCTCGCGCTCGTGCGCGGCCTCGGCCTGCGCTTTCATGAGTTCTTCAAGCTCCGTGGGCTCCATCGCCGCAGCAGCCGTCATACCGCATACCTCCACATCGATATCAATTCAGCAGTATCGATAGTAGGAATCGCGGCTCATATGCACGTGAGCGCATTGTCAAGTGTTTGTAAGGGCACACTGGCTATGCGGCGGGCAGCTCGATGGTGAATATCGTGTGTTCGGGCGTCGATTCACATGCAACGGTACCGCCGTGCGCGCATACGATCTCCTTGGCGATGGCAAGCCCCAGTCCAGCGCCGCCGCGATTGGTCGCACGCGCCGCATCCAGGCGATAGAACTTCTCAAAGATCACCTTGAGCTTTGCCTCAGGGATGGGATCGCCCTGATTGATAAAGCGCACGCCACCGCCGTCCCGGCGTCTGGCCTCGATCGTGATGGTCGAGCCCTCATAGCTATAGGCAACGGCGTTTTTCATGATGTTGTTGAACACGCGAGCCATCTTGTCGCCATCCACGAGCACCGTCAGGTCCTCGCGAATATCAACTTGGGCTTCCTTATGCTGCTCGTTGAGGATGGGATAGAACTCGTCAGCCACCTGAGCCAGCAGCAACCCCAGATCAACATAGCCGCGCGTGAGCACGATATCGTGGAAGTCAAAGCGCGTGATATCGAAGAACTCTTCGATGAGCGCATCGAGCCGGTGCGCTTTGTCGAGAGCCACGCCCGTAAAGTGCGCACGTTGCTCAACCGGCAGCTCAGGAGCCTCTTGCAGCAGCGAAAGATAGCCCACCACACTGGCAAGCGGGGTGCGTAGGTCATATGCCAAGTACGTGACCAGATCGTCCTTGCGATGCGACTCGTCACGCAGAGCTTGCTGCACCTTGCGCTCACGGTCACGCACGCGGTTAAGGGCGCCCTCGACCTCCAAGAAGTCGCCGTCGATGTTATCCCAGGTGTCGGGGTGATCGATCAGGCGATCTTGAATACGAGCGGCCAGCACACAATCGGCATGCTGCTCGCCCTGCTCGTAGCCCTGGTAGTACAGGGCGCGGCCACACAAGAACAGCACGCACGCGGCAAGCGCCAGCACAAAGCCAAGCATGTTGAATACAAAGCCGGCATCGAACAGCACCGGCCCTTCGATGCCGCCGAGCGCCATGGCGCCAATCGCCAACGTCATGGCCCACGCGGCGCCGCCAATCACCACGCAGCGGCACACGATCTCAAATCGATCGATCAGCAAAAAGCCGACAAGCAGCACCGCCAAGATTCCGACGATGTTGTCGATGCCAATCAGCAGCAGGCTCAGCAAAAAGAGCAGCACCGTTGCAAGCGCGCGGTTGTCGACGACCAACCTCACGTATTCAAAGAGCCGATCGGGCACCTCGAACGCTTGCCTATCGTCTTTTGTCATATCAAGATCCTCACAAGCGAAAAGCGTTATTCGATGATGTAGCCGACGCCCCAGACGTTTTTGATAAAGCGTGGCTTTTGTGCGTCGTCGCCGATCTTTTCGCGCAAGTGGCGAATATGCACCATCACCGTATTGTTGGAGCCGGGCATAAAGTCCTCGTTCCACACCGCGCGGAACAGGTCCTCCACGGCCACCACGCTGCCGCGATGCTCGACCAGATACAGCAAGATTGAATACTCGGTGGGCGTGAGGCGAACCGGTGAACCGTCCACTGTCACGGAACGAGCATCGCGGTTGATCTCCAAGCCGTCGAGCTGAATGGTCGGCGACTCGGCCGCCTGTGCACGGCTACCGTAGCTGGTGTAGCGGCGAAGCTGAGCGTGCACGCGCGCGATGAGCTCCAGCGGACGGAACGGCTTAACCACGTAATCGTCCGCGCCAAGCGAAAGGCCCCCGATCTTGTCTTGCTGGGCATCGCGCGCCGTCAGCATGATCACGGGATAGGTATGGCTGGAACGGATCGTACGCAGCAGCTCAAACCCATCGATATCGGGCAGCATGACATCAAGCAGCGCCAGATCGAACTCCTGCTCCAAAATCGCCTTGGCAGCATCGGCCCCGCTATAGGCAATCTGGACATCAAAGCCCTCTTTTGTAAGGTAGATGCCAACCAAGTCGGCGATGGCCTTCTCGTCATCAACTACCAAAATGCGCTCGTTCATGCGTGCTCCTCTCGCGCTCCATTATGCCCGAGGCGACGCACGCCACACACAACAAGCGTGGGTGATTAAGTCGGCCTTAAGCACCCTTGTGCCCGTTCGGGTGCGGATGTGGGCCACGCACGCACGCGATGATCGCCGACGCCGGCAAACGATATACTCTAGTTCCAGAAGAGACCATCCCGTCGAAAGCGAAATCCGTGAAGTCCCTCACCCCTTTTGCAAAGCGCTCAGCCCAGCTTGCCGCCGGCTTTGTCTGCGCTATCGCCCTTGCCGCTGGCGTGCCCACCGTCGCCGGCGCCCAAGTGCTCACGACCGACAATGTCTGCGGCAAAACCGCCGATGCGCGCGGCATCACGGCCGAAAACCTGCCCGATATCGATGCGACCAATGCCCTCGTCATGGGCAAAGACGGCACCGTCTACTATGGGCGCGGCGCCGATGAGCAGGTCAAGATTGCCTCGATCACCAAGGTCATGACCGCAATCCTAACCGTCGAGAATTGCGAGATGGACGAGAAGGTCACGGTGAGCAACGCCGCAGCCACCGTGGGTAATTCGACCGCCGGCTTGCTCGAAGGCGACGAGCTTACCGTGGAGCAGGCGCTGCGCGGCCTGATGATTCCCTCGGGCAACGACGCCGCCATCGTGCTCGCCGAATATGTGGGCAAGAAGATCGACCCTAAGACCAAAGACGCCGAGGCCACATTTGTGAAGGCCATGAACGAGCGCGCTAAGAAGCTCGGCTGCACCGGTACGCTTTTTGAAAACCCGCATGGTCTGGACTTTGATGAGTGGGCTGGCGATATGCACTCAACCGCACACGACGTAGCGCTGATGATGCAGGAGACCATGAAAAACGACACGATCCGTGAGGTCGTAGCGAGCGAGGATTCCTGGATCGAGGTCGCGGGCGCCGACGGCACCGACCATTCGCATTCCATGGACACGCACAACGTTTTGCTCGGTCAGGACGGAAACATTGGTGGCAAGACCGGCACCACCGACGACGCGGGCTATTGCTTTACGAGCGCCTACAACCGCGACGGCGACGAGATCTACACCGTCGTTTTGAACTCCACCACCACCGACCAGCGCTTTACCGATACCGCAACCCTTGCCAATTGGTACTACGGTCACAAGGTGACGGTCGCGATCGCCAACACGCAGGAAAAGACCGCCAACGGCAACCCGCTTATGGCGCGCATTGGTCAAACCGACTGGACTGATAAGACGATCGACGCCACACTCGCCGATCCTACGGCGCAAGCGACCGTGTTTTCCCTTGCCGGCGAGGTGACCGAAAAGGTTAGCTACGACGATCTTTCGGGCACGGTGCATGTGGGCGACAAGGTGGGCAGCATTACGCTCAAGCAGGACGGTACCAAGATCGCCGTCATGGATTTGGTTGCCGACGAGGAAGGCTCGGGGCCGAATCCCATTGAGTGGCTACTCGTGAAGCTCGACCGCCTGGGCCGTCGCATCGACAACCGCCCACTCACGGCAGAAAGCGAGACCGTCGCCAAGGCTCCTGAGATGTAGGGCTGGGGGAACATTACATTTGAGATTGGAGAGGCGTCCAACGGGCGCCTCTTTTTGAATACCTCTTAAACGGGATGCGTCAGAATCACCAAAGCGACATTGCTAGCCGTTTACCTTCGCTGTGTCTTTTCGGACCTTGAAAACGGGTCCACCGGGCATGCTAGTAGATCCTTTCGACCTCCTTGGTCAAGGCCCTGAAAAGATCCCCAGCTGAGGGGTCTGCCCCAGGACACAGCGATTGCCAGGCACCCGTTTCTCCGATGGTGCCCGCACTCGTCATAACAAGATCGTCGCTCCGCCTGCGAATGGAGACACTAACGGAGCGGCCATTATGGAACCCATGGATATCGACTTTATTTATGCGCCCATCAGCTAGATAACTAATCATGACATTGATGCTGTCACCATACTCCGGCAATTCGAAGCCGTGGGAATCCATCAATAGCTTCACGTCCTGATGGTAAATGCGGGCCTCGACGACATTCTTGGGCATCTTCCCCGTCTTTGTTGGAGAGCAAAAGCTGATGCTTGGCTCCTCTTCGCTCATGCCTCGGTCAAACCTAAGCATGCACGGGCATACCGACTCAATGGTTCGCAAGGCGTCCGCCGCGACCTTTTCCTCGGTAAACATCTCCACGTCGATGCCGTTTTCTTCCATATAGGCACGGTTTTTACGTTGAAGCTCTAGCCGAGCCGCAGCCTCCCCATCTCCACGCTGTTCCCAATTTCCGGAGTCGGCGACATTTCGATCGAATGTAGAATCAACGGAACATGGCGCTTGCTGTTGAGTCTGATCACTGTCGCCGAGACGCCTTAGCTCGGAGCGTCTCATCAGTAGTGTCACAATATCAAACAGCCAACCAAATCCAAAAAGGCCAAAGGTAAAGAGATATAGAAAGAAGCTACCCCACATCCGTGCATACGCCCTATGAGCGCCCGACCACCCAAGAAGGAAGCATAGCAAAAGCGCCTTGCTTGCCCTGTCAACCGACGTAATCTCTCGAGTGAGAGATTTCTGTTCAGGCTTCGCCAAAGGTGTAATTTCATGCGATGAAACAGTAATTGAGGACGTCCTTGACGCCGAGCTCCGAGCGCCTGATTTAGCAACGGCGCGAGCGACATCCCCAACTCCGACGGTCGTTCTGCTGTATACGGCATTGTAAGCAGCCTTCTTCGGATTTTTGATCCACCCCATGCCCTTCTTACCATAGCCGGGGATTATCGCCCGCTTTACCGCGCGCTTCGCTCTGCCGGTCGTTCTTGCCTTGAGTGATGTCTTTAGATTCGGCTTACGCAGCCCGACCTTTACCATATTTCTACTCCATCCCCTCGGAACCCCACACCGGGGTGCACGAGCACGCCTGGGTCTCCCCGTTTTCAAGCGCCCCGTGTTTGCCTAATGTTCACGCCCTTTCGGACTCTAATCCCCAGCTGCCATTCTTGATAATAAAAAAGGGCCCCAAATGGGACCCTTCTTCAAAGTCATACTGGCGGAGAGCTGGGGATTCGAACCCCAGATGCCCTTTTGGGGCATACTCGCTTAGCAGGCGAGCACCTTCGGCCTCTCGGTCAGCTCTCCGTAACAGCCGTTCTATAGTAACCAAACAGCCGAAGTTGGGCAAGGGGAATTTTGAGGCGTTTCCTCTTTTACCTCTCTTTTACCAGTAAACGTCTCAGTCAATCATCTCAACCTGTAACATCTGCAGGCCGTAATCCCCTCCAGATGTTACAGGTTGAGACAAAGATACAAGGACGGCCCCAGCGACAGCGCGGACAGCCCATTCTTTATTAGTCCTCTCGAACGGTCTCCAACAGATAATCGCGCATGTACGGAATTGCAAACGAAACACAGCCATAGCCCGCGGGCTCAATCAACCCCGCATCGATCAGACGCTTGCGATATGACCCAACTTTGTTCGCCGACAAACCCATCTTCTTGGCGATATCGCCGTTGGCGATATCGACGCCCTCGCATTGAGCCATCGCCGCGAGATACTGAAACTGCCGTTCCGACACCCTGCGCAGCGCTGGGGCAATCACCATAGCATTAAAGCTATCAAGAGCCGCCTGGATACCCTTACGAGCCGCCTCTTCGCTCACGCTCTCCGCCCCACTGCGCGCAGCAACCTGCCAAGCGTAATATCCGACCAGCTGGACCATAAAGGGATAGCCTGCCGAAGCTTTTGTTAATAGCTCAGCGGCACCTTTGTCGAGCTCCTTGCCCGCTCGTCTCATCGTATCCTCAAACGATCCGCCAACTTCAAAATCGGAAAGCCGAGTAAGTTCAACATGTTTGGCTCGCTGAAGGAACGTCAACGTATCATCCACCACCACGCCATCTACCGATGTCGGCAGCCCGGCGAAAGCGAAAGCGACATTCGCTCCTTGGCGGATCAAGAGCTGCATTTCATTGCCTAGCTCGCGCATTTCCTCAGTTGAGGCATCCTGGATCTCGTCGAGCGTAATGAGCAGACCACCGCGCTTCGCAGCATCGTACATCGCCTCGCCCAGATGAGAGGCCGACTTCGACATCTCCATGGAGCCAAGGCTGACCCCTAAAATCGATGGGGAAATCGAGATTGATTCAAGACGAACGTTTCGCTGCAGAGCCTCGAGGATTCTATTGCAAAAACCAGCATTGGAGGCAACGTCAACGACCTCGAATCCTTTTTTGCGTGCAAGGTCACCCAATGCATTAAGGAGCACCGTTTTACCTGTGCCTCGGACGCCCGAGATGCGCATGAGTCGATCGGGGGCACCAGAACCATTCTCAAGAGCCTCGGCAAAGTCATCCAAAACAGTGTCCCGTCCGATAAGCTCAGGCGGATTCATGCCCGCCGTTGGCTTAAAGGGGTTAACAGCTTTCGTCATTCTGCCCTCCTCTGCTAGTTTTAACAACTTTAACAAAGTTTAGCAACTTTAGCAGAGTTTAACAGTTTTAGCAGGCTCGGCGGCTTTATGCCTTACCAATCCTGCCGGGTCCTCCCGCCCGCGCCGATACAAATAGCGCGGTGCGGCCCCTCTATATCGCCCCTACCCCAGCGAGCGGTTGAGGGAGCCGAGCTCGTCGTTACCCATGGTGCGCCACATTTGGAAGATGCAACCGCGTGCAAGGAAAAAGAAGCCGTTGTCGACCAGTTGCACGGCGGCATCCGCCAGCTGATTCGTCACGGCGGACACTGGCGGCAGCTCAAGTCCAGCCGTGCGGATGGTCTCGACCGCTTCCTCGAACGTCGGCGGCTCGCTGACGCCCATCTCGTTCATGAGGCCCTGCATTTCTTCCAGCGCGCTGCTGCCCGATTCCTCACCGCGCGGCACTAGACGGTAACAAGCCAGCGCCAGGTCGAGCTGATCGCAATTCCAATAGGCAAACGCCAAGCGGTAGAACAGGTAGCCAATTGCAGAACGATCGCTGGCAATACGTAGGCCGTGGCGCGCCACCTCGATAATCTCGTCAAAGCGCTCCAGACGCGCAAGCACGTTGATGAGCGCAAAGTGCGATTGCATGGACGAGCGCGCCAGATCGTAAAGATAGCGCACCTCGGGCAGTGCTCGTTCAAAGTCCTCTTGCTCGGCGTAAAAGCTGCAAATCTCGTGCTGGGCAAAGTACAGCGCATCGGGCGCACGAAGGATCCGCACAGAGTCGTCTTCTTCCAACACCGGTAGCACCATGCGCACCAGCTGGTTATCGCAAAACTGCGTTTGAACCGGACCTGTCGCCAAAAGCTCGGCGACGGCGCACTTAGCCTCCAACTCCTCGACAAGACGGGAAAAGCCTTCAAAAGCACCTGTACGGTCGACTTTTGCCTGCTCGCGCAATTCAACAACACGGGCCACGTATGGGTCGTCGTCCTCTTCCATGACCTCCAACTCGTCAGCCGTATCGGCAAGCAGCAGATCGCGCAGCGCCGGCGGCAGCGTGCGATGGTCATCACGCGGACGAGCATGAACCTCCGCAGGCTCAATCGTCTCCGGAGCGGTTGACTCATACGCCTCAAGCACACGCTTGCACGGCATATCGTCCATGTCCATGCTCTCAAGATCCTTGGCGACAGGCACGCAATCGGCCAGATAGGCCGCGCGCCCAAAGAAATACGTTGCAACAACGCGCTCGCCCTGCTCACTGTCGGGAGCAGCAATCTGCACATAGCAGCGCGTGATGCAGGTGCCCGCGGCAAAACACGCTGCCGCAAGCGTGAGTGCCACGCGCGCATCGTGCTCCGCGGCCCAGATCGCGCGCGTGTCCTCGTCCAGCTCGCGCCAGGCGTCATCCTGAGCGTCGTATTCACGTTGCAGCATGGCATCAACGACAGACCGCCCAAACCGAACGAGCATAATCCCCTCGGCAACGTTTGCCCGATAGGTATAGTCGAGCCGCGTGACCACGTTGAGCGCCTCAACGATTCGCGCAAAACGGGTGCGCACGTCCCACTCGCCGCCCGGCTGGCACGAAACCGTTCCCGGCTTGGCCCACGGGTTATCGCTCGAAGCCGTATCGAGCAGTCGGGGAACATCGTTGGTCGTCTTGGCGATATGCCACGCATCAAAGAGCGCGCAGCCCTCAAGGCTCGGCGAGGATGCCGCAGGGACCAATCCGGCCCCGATGCGCTCAAGGATGCCGGAGAGGCGGTTGAGACGGCACTCGATGGCAAGCAGCATGTCAATCTCGTCCTGGTCCAACAGGCTACGATCAAAATTGAGATAGAAAATCTTTGAGCGATCAATGCGAGCCAGGCTCATCTCGGACTTGGCAGCGATGGTGCGCAGGCGGGGCAAGTCAATTTCGCTCATAAGGGCGGCGGCATAGCGCTCGATACCGCTCGGATTCTCGGCATGGTCAACGCGGTAAAGCAGCGTCTCGATAGCATCGGGGAGCGGTGCCGTGTTAAAGCCCAAAAACACCTCGACCGGCTCGGGCAACTTTACGAGCTTGATCTTGTCGACAACGTTTTGCATACCCTCGTCGAGTCCGCCGGCGTCCGCCGTGTTCGCAATAGCGCTTTCGGAGTTGGCAAATATCACGTAGCGCAAGAACATCGAGGCCATGAACTCGCCGTAAGGAAGGGCGCGGGTCGAATTCCATGTCTCGTGGTCGGACTGCTCGCGCATGGGGCCTTCGGGAGAGCCGGCAGTTTGCGCACACGTACGCATTGCACCGTTGGCTTCCCTTACCATAATCTCACCAATACTGGAATCCGACTCGTCAAGGACCAGCTCCATGTCGGGATCGTTGGGCAGCGGAGCCTCGCTAACGGGGCGGTCCACCTTATAGACCTCACCCGAAACGCTCACGTAGCCCAAAAGCGACACATGGCTTTTGCCGACGAATTCGACGGCATAGCATGATTCATGCGGGTCCTCGCCAAAGAGTTTCCAGACCACGCCATATGAGCGTCCCGCAGGCTGCTCGGGCATCACCGGAAAGCGCTTCTTGGGATCGAGAAACCTGAGCTTGTATGTCGGACGCTCTGCCACGAAGTATCACCCTGATCGGTCGTTGAGAGAAGGAGTGATCGCGGATGGGCCGCGACACCTACTCGGAATCTTACACGAGTCGACAGGAAATAGTCCGCTTTACGCCCGCGCCTCGACCGAGGTTCGAATCCATGCAGTGCTTACGTAAAAGAAAAGCCCCCGTTGCCGGGAGCTTTAATCTCAAATGGTGCGGCGTATAGGATTCGAACCTATGACGTTCTGATTCGTAGTCAGACCCTCTATCCAGCTGAGGTAACGCCGCGACTTGTTGATTATTATGCACATGGACTGAATAAAGGTCAAGCGTTTTTCAAAAAAAGTTATTGAATTTGATTTTTACTCATTTAGACCACTTGATGCGATCTTCGACGCATCGCGATATAAGAAAAGCTCCCGTTGCCGGGAGCTTTAAAATCAATTGGTGCGGCGTATAGGATTCGAACCTATGACGTTCTGATTCGTAGTCAGACCCTCTATCCAGCTGAGGTAACGCCGCAACGCACGGATTATTATGCACGTGACCCCTCGATGGGTCAAGCGACAATTTGGAAAAATTTTACGAAGTGATGATTAAGACGCACGCGCCTCGACCGAGGTTCGAATCCATGCGGTGTTGCCATAAAAGAAAAGCCCCCGTTGCCGGAGGCTTTCGATTTCAATTGGTGCGGCGTATAGGATTCGAACCTATGACGTTCTGATTCGTAGTCAGACCCTCTATCCAGCTGAGGTAACGCCGCAGCGCAAGACATATAAAACCACTTTAGCTTATTGGAGTCAAGCTCAATCTCAAACTTTTTTATGAAACGCAGTTTTGTCATGCTGCTCCGCATATACCGCCGTTCCCCGTACGATCGATTGGCTTTTCGATCACGTCAAACTTGGCATCAAGTTCCCTCAGGAGCGATCTCACCCGCTGGGCACAATCATAATCGGCAAACGAGATGCTCAGCATGCGCGCGACCTGGTTGGAAGTCCCAACTCCATAGAAGTGCTCCAGCGCCACAAGCCCCACGTGCGTCACAAAGGTCTCGACCACATGCGGCGACTCCTCAAAACACCATTGTGTCAACGGACCCTCACTCGTCTGTCGAACCACCAGGCCACCCATGCCAGACGGCTCACACGTTACAAGCAGGTACTCCCCACCCTCGTCGCTCTCAAACAAAACCACCCGATCATCAAACAGCTCCATCGCGTCCCCTTTCTCTCGCTCTTATTTAGCAAAAGCATAGCAGGTAGATGGCTGTATACAGAACAGTTGTTCGTGTGTTTTCTATTGAGCTGTCCGCACGGCATGGTATGGACCTGCGCACGAAATAGGGCGCCCCCGAAGGAGCGCCCTTGCATATCCCCTATGCAGCCAACTTACGCGACCGGCTCGATCTTCTCGAGACCACCCATGTAAGGACGCAGGACCTCGGGGATCGTGATGGTGCCGTCGGCGTTCTGGTAGTTCTCCAGAATGGCGGCCATGGTGCGGCCGGCCGGCAGGCCGGAACCGTTGAGCGTGTGCAGGTAGCGCGAACCCTTGAAGTTCTCGGGGTCGCGATACTTGATGTTGGCGCGGCGAGCCTGGAAGTCACCGCAGTTGGAGCAGGAGCTGATCTCCTTGTAGGCGTTGTAGCTCGGCAGCCAGACCTCGACGTCGTAGGTCTGACGGGCAGAGAAGCCCAAGTCACCGGTGCACAGGCTAATCACGCGATACGGAAGGCCCAGCTGCTGCAGCAGGTACTCGGCCTCGGCGGTCATGCTCTCGAGCTCCTCGTCAGACTCCTCCGGCTTAGCGAACTTGACCATCTCGACCTTGTCGAACTCGTGCTGACGGATGATGCCGCGGGTGTCGCGACCGGCGGAACCGGCCTCCTCGCGGAAGCAGGGGGTGAAGGCGGTGTAGCGGCGCGGCAGAGTGTCGGCATCGAGGACCTCGCCGGCGTGCAGGTTGGTAAGCACGACCTCGGCGGTGGGGATCAGGAAGTTGTCGCCCGAGACGTGATAGGCGTCGTCCTCGAACTTGGGCAGCTGACCCGTGCCAAACATGGTCTGACGCTTGACGACGATGGGCGGCCACCACTCCTTAAAACCACGGCTGGTGTGCGTATCGAGGAAGAAGTTGATAAGGGCGCGCTCCAGGCGGGCGCCGGCGCCACCGAGAACGGTAAAGCGGCTGCCGGAGAGCTTATTGCCACGCTCGAAGTCGAGGATGTCCAGATCGGTGCCCAGATCCCAGTGCGGCTTAAAGTCGAAGTCGAACTCGCGCGGGGTGCCCCAACGACGGCGCTCAATGTTCTCGTCCTCGTCCTTGCCGTACGGCGTGGCCTCGCAAGGAATGTTGGGCAGGTGAGCCATGAAGTCGTACTGCTCCTGCTCGAGAGCAGTGCGGCGCTCGGCCAGACCGTCAATCTTCTCGTTGACGGCACGCACGGCCTCCTTGGCGGCCTCGGCCTCGTCCTTCTTGCCCTCCTTCATCAGGGCGCCGATCTTCTTGGACTCGGCATTGCGCGTAGCCTGGAGCTCCTCGACCTCGGTGATGACGGCACGGCGCTCGTCGTCGAGCTCAAAGAACTTCTCGCGATCCCAAGACGTCTGGCGGTTAGCCATGGCGACATCGATGGCATCGGGGTTCTCGCGAACAAACTTGATATCAAGCATTAGATCCTCCGGCGATATACATTCCATTTAGGTTGCAACCTTGTACATGTATGGGCAAGTATATACTTATGAGCGTTTACGACCCAACTCAACTACGCAAGAAGGCACCCAATGGACGCAGTTTTTTCCTTTTTGTTTGGCACCCGCACCGGTTTTGCCATCCTTTTCGCCGGCGGCATCCTGTTATTTGCGATTCTTGCCTTTGTAATGGAGAAGCGTACCCATAAGATGTACGTCGACCGCGGACCCAAGTCCGAGGATGAGGAAGACAGCTTCTGGGACTAACCTGCCAAAAAGGGACAGGTTTATTTTGGTCGGTTTTATCTGGGCAAACGCAAGCGCCCCGCAACTGGAATTAAGCCGGTTGCGGGGCGCTTTTCGCACATGCGACAAAACCGCAGGAAAAACCCGCCGAAATAAACCTGTCCCTAAATGGCAGGTTTTACTGAAGGGTGGCGTCGATGGCCTTGACCAGGGCGCTGCGCATGCCGGCGTCCTCGAGCGCGACGACGCCCTTGATGGTGGCACCGCCGGGCGAGCATACGGCATCCTTCATCGCCGCAGGATGCTGACCAGTCGCAAGCTGCAGCTTTGCCGTGCCCAGCACCATCTGGCTCACAATGCGATAGGCATCCGCGCGCGGGATACCGTGCTTGACGGCCGCGTCGCCCAAGGCCTCAATCGCCATGGCGACAAATGCCGGTGCGCAACCGCCCACGGTACCGCCCACAAACAGCAGGCTCGTGTCGAGCTCGACGACGGTGCCAAGCTTACCGAGCAGGTCGAGCACAACAGCACGCTGCTCGTCGCTGAGCGTAGAGGACTTCTCGCAGGCGATGACGCCCTCGCCCACCGAAACCGGTGTGTTGGGCACCGTCGAGATGTGCGCGACACCCGGCAGGACCTGCTCCCACTTGGCGCTATCCCAAGTCCAGGCGACCGAAAGGACAACCTTGTCGGCTAGGACGTCCTTGAGCGGAGCGAAGACCTTCTCGATCATGTACGGCTTGACCGCGGCAACCACGATATCGGATGCGGCGACAACCTCCGCCGCATCACGACAGGCAACCATCCCACGCGTCTCACAACGCTCAACCAAGGCGTCGTAGTGGCCCGCGCAGGCGCACATATCGCTCGCAGCCACACCGGCGGCGATCCAGCCATCGGCCATAGCGCTCGCCATATTGCCAAAACCGACAAATCCAATCTTCATATCTCATAGTCCTCTCAGACACGCTCTTCAAAACGAAGGCTATTGTCCCACGGCATTGTTTCGTATTGCCGACCTATTTGTGATACGGCTCGCCACGGCTGATCTTGCAGGCGCGATAGATTTGCTCCAGCAGCACCACGCGCGCCAAGTTATGCGGCAAGGTAATGCGTCCAAAGCTGAGCATCTCGTCGGCTCGTGCGCGTACATCATCGCTCACGCCGTCCGATCCGCCAATCACAAAGGCGATGTCGCTGTTACCACGCAGCATAAGATTATCGAGCCGCGCCGAAAGCTCCTCGCTCGAGCGCTCTTTGCCCTCAATGGCCAGCAAGATCACATGCGCTCGAGGCGGCAGGACTGCAAGAATCGCCGCCCCCTCCTTGTCGCGCGCGGCATCCACGCCGCCCGCCTTAGCCGGGTCGATATCGGCCACCTCGCGGATATCCACCTTGGCATAGGCACCTAGGCGCTTGGTGTACTCGGCACACGCGTCCTTCCAAAAGCGCTCCTTGAGCTTACCGACGCAAACGACGGTGTATTTCACGCGCGGCTACTCCTTCGAATCGTTTTGAACTTTGCCGGCGGTCAGCATCTGCTCGAACATCGAGGCCGACTGCGAGAAATCGCTCGGCAGCACGACCGTCGAGGTTTTACCCGTACGGGCGAACTCCGTCATCATCTCGGACCACTGCGTAAACATGAACAGCTGGTTGGCCTCGTCGTTGCCGACTCCCGTCTCCTGGATGATCTCGAGCGAATCTTTGATGCCCAGCGCGATGGCCTTGCGCTGGTTGGCGATGCCCTCGCCCGCCTTTTCCATCGCCTCGGCCTCGGCGGTCGCCTCGGTGACGCGCTTGATGCGGTCGGCCTCGGCGAGCTCCTGCGCGGCAGCGCGCTTGCGCTGGGCAGCGTTGATGTCGTTCATGGAGTTCTCGACCTCGGTCGGCAGCGCGATCTTGGTGATGAGTGTCGACACGAGGGTGAAGCCGTAGGCAGCCATCTGCTCAGAAACGGTGGCATTGACGTCCTTGGCGATGTCATCCTTCTTGGCAAAGACCTCATCGAGCGTGTAGACGGGGATGGAAGAGCGCAGGGCATCGGTGATGAAGTCGCGCATCTGGTCGACGGGCTCCTGCAGCATGTAGTAGCTCTTGTAGATGCCCGAATCTGCCGGGCCGGCGCCCATGTCATAGCTCACGTGGTACTGAGCGGATACCTCAAGGCCGATGGTCACGTTGTCCTGGGTCTTAACGTCGATGCCGAAGCCGTTTTTCATGGTGCGCAGACTCACCGTGGCGGCCTTGCGGTCGATCACGGGCACCTTCATGTGGAAGCCCGCGTTGACGATGCGGTTAAACTTGCCCAGACGCTCGATGATCACGGCATGCTGCTGCTCAACGACATAGCAGGCGTTGGGAAGCAGTAGCAACAAAATGATGATGGGAATCAAAAGGCTGGTAAGGGCGGCGATGATACCGGAAAACAGCATGGTCTCTCCTCTGATAGGCACACGTTGGCACTAGGATACCCGCACGAAGCAGCAACGTGACATCAACAAGAGGCCCATAACAAAAAAGCTCCCATTGCTGGGAGCTCTTTCATTTAATGGTGCGGGCGAAAGGACGTCCGCGTATCTGCTTCGCGGATCCGCGCCGGCTTCGGCCGCCTGCCGGCGTCCTCGCCAGCTCGCTAAAAACGCTCCGCGTTTTCTTGACGCTCGCTCCTTCGCAGGTTCAAGTCCCCGCGATGGGCCCATAACAAAAAAGCCCCCATTACTGGGAGCTCTTTCATTTAATGGTGCGGGCGAAAGGACTTGAACCTTCATGGGGTTGCCCCCATACGGACCTGAACCGTACGCGTCTGCCAATTCCGCCACGCCCGCGTGCAGGAATTAGGATAACGGAGCGCCATCGCGAACGCAAGAACTATTTTTGAAAAAGTTTGCAGGCATTTTCCCAAGCGGCTTGCGCGATTGTTTCGGCGTCCTCACCTGTGCGATCGACACGGTCGTTAACCAGCGCGTTTGCCGTAATGGAAATCATTGCGGGCTCACATTCAAGACCGCGGATGGGCTCCGGAGCCATATACGGGCAATCCGTCTCAAACAAAATACGACCGAGTGGGGTTGCCGCAAATGCCTCGCGCACGTCGTCGTTGCGCTTAAAGGTGGCCGCGCCACCATAGGCGATATAGCAGCCCAGCTCCACAAAGCGCTCCATCGTGGCGCGGTCCTCGCCAAAACAGTGCAGCACACAACCGGCCTGGGGCACACCCACCTCGCGCAGTACGTTGTACGCATCAACGTGCGAGGTGCGCTCCCCATCCGAGTCCTCGTGCCGCAGGTGTAGCTCCACCGGCACATTGCGGCGCACGGCAACTTCGAGCTGACGTGCCATGCAGTCAATCTGCACGCTATGGGGCGCCGGCGCGATGTCATCGTCGTTATCCATGTGGTAGTCCAGACCGATCTCGCCGATACCGGCGCACAAAGGGTCATCGAGTGCGGCAACGACCTGTGCGTGAACGTCGTCGGTATAGTCCGGCGCGCCATACGGATGCACGCCGGCAAGATACTTGATCTGCGGGATATCCTGCATCGGCAGAATTTCGCGCACGAGCCAGTCGCTATAGTCCGTCACGCTGCGTTTGTCAGCGATGGGGTCGAACATCGTCACCAACAGGTCGACACCCGCAGCTTTGGCGCGCACGAGCGTCTCGGGCACTTCTTTGCCCCAAAACGAAAGCAGATGCGCATGCGTGTCGGCAAGCGGTGCCAAGGGCACGGGGCAGGCGACCGTCTTCTTTTTCTTGGTAAACGTCACGCGTGCGGCATTAGGCATCATGGATTAGCTCCTGGGCCAGGCGGACAAAGTCGGCAACATCAAGCGTCTCGGCGCGCGTGGTGGGTGCGATACCGCAAGCCTCAAAGGCGGCATCGAGCACGTCCTTGGCAAAGCCGTTGGCGCTCATGGAATTGCGGATGGTCTTGCGACGCTGGGCAAATGCAGCATCAATCATGCGGGCCACAAATTCGCGATCGAGTCCTTCGGGCACCACGCCGTCAACACGGTCGATACGCACGACAGCCGAGTCCACGTGCGGCGCCGGCATAAAGCAACGCGGCGGCACCTCAAAGCGACCCGTCACCTGCGCATACAGGCCGAGCTTTGCCGTATAGCCGCCATAGGTCTTGTTGCCCGGCACTGCGGCAATGCGATCGGCAACCTCCTTTTGCACCATGACGACGGCACGCTTGAGCGCCGGCATCGTCTGGAAAAATTGCAAAATGATCGTCGCCGCCACGTTATAGGGCAAGTTCGCGACAAATACCGTGGGCTCGCCACCGGCGGCTTGCTCAATCTGCTCCGGCGTCACCTTGAGCGCGTCGCCCATGATAAAGCGGAAGTTGGCATAGTCGGCGGCGTGGGCGTCGAGCACCGGTTCGAGCTCAGGATCTGCCTCGATCGACGTGACGCACGCCGCCTCCTGCAGCAGCGCAAGCGTGAGCGTACCAACGCCCGGGCCAACCTCGAGCACGCGCTCATCGCCCGTGAGCTCGGAAAGCTCGCAGATGCGCTCAATCACATGGTTGTCGATCAGAAAGTTCTGGCCCAGGCGATGCTTGGTCGCAAGGCCAAACTCCTCCAGCAGCTCCCTTGTTGCCGTGGGGTTTGCCAAAGGCGAAGTTGTCATAGTTGCCTCCTTAGCATGATGGCGGCGTCTTGAAACAAAAGGGCATGGACCGTTGCGGCCATGCCCTTACATCTAAACAGCAAATTGCCGATATGGCGCGGCGTCTTAGCCCAGACGCGGGAACAGCGGCTCACCCTTCTCAACGGGCTGACCACCGGCAAGCAGGCCCCAAGCGCAAATGCCCTTGAGGTCGTCGCTCGCGGCCTCGCCCTCACAGGACAGGCGGCGCAGGGCCTCGACAGAAGTCTGGGGCATGAGCGGCATCAGCAGGTGAGCGGCAATGCGGATGGCCTCGAGCAGGTTGTAGATCACAAACGCCAGCTCGTCAGCCTTGGCCTCGTCCTTGGCAAGTGCCCAAGGCTCGGAGTCCTCGATGTAGTGGTTGGCAGCATGGATGAGCTCCATGACCTCATCCTTGGCTCCGCCGTAATCGAGCACGTCCATCTTGGCCATGTAGCGCTCGACCAGGCCATCGGCGATCTTTGCCAGCGGGTTGTCGAACGCATCGAACGACGCGGGCTTGGCGGGCGCGCAACCATCAAAGTACTTTGCGCTCATGTTGAGCGAACGCGAGATGAGGTTGCCCCAGCTGTTGGCCAGGTCGGCGTTGTAGACCTGCTCCATGCGATCGAAGCTGATGGCGCCGTCGGTACCGGGGACGACGTCGGTCATGAAGTAGTAGCGATAGCCCTCGACGCCCAGCATGTCGATAACGTCCTGCGGAGCGATGGCGTTGCCGCGGCTCTTGGACATCTTCTCGGCCTTGCCAGTCTCGGCATTGCGCACGGTCAGGAAGCCGTGGGCAAAGACGTGCTCGGGCAGGGCCTCGCCGATGGCCATGAGCATGGCGGGCCAAATGACGCAGTGGAAGCGGATGATGTCCTTACCCACGATGTGGAACTGCGCAGGCCAGCGATAGGCCAGCTCGGCACGTGCCTCGTCGGTGTCGACACCGTAGCCGACGGCCGTCATGTAGTTGAGCAGCGCATCGAACCACACGTACGTCACGTGGCCCTCGTCAAACGGGACCTGAATGCCCCAGTCAAAGCTCGTGCGGCTCACGGAAAGGTCGTTAAGGCCGCCCTCGACAAAGCTGCGTACCTCGTTCATACGGAACGCAGGCTCGACAAAGTCAGGGTGCTCGTCATAGAGCTTGAGCAGCTTGTCCTGGAAGGCAGAAAGCTTAAAGAAGTAGGACTCCTCCTGCACGCGCTCTAGCGGACGGTGGCAGTCGGGGCACAGGTGCTGGCCGACGCTGCCGTACTCCTCGTCGCCCTTCTGGACCTGCGTATCGGTGAAGTAGGTCTCGTCGGGTACACAGTACCAGCCATCGTAGCTGCCCTTATACAGGTAGCCGGACTCCTTCATGCGCTCCCACAGGTACTGCACGGCATGATGCTGGCGCGGCTCGGTGGTGCGGATGAAGTCGTCGTTGGAGATCTCGAGCTTGCTCCAAAGCTCCTTGAAGTGCGGGGCCTGGCTGTCGGTCCACTCCTGCGGCGTCATGTTGTGCTTGGCTGCGGCCTCGGCGACCTTCTCGCCGTGCTCGTCCATGCCGGTCAGGAACTTGACGTTATAGCCAGCGGAGCGGCGATAGCGAGCCTGAACGTCGGCGATGATGGTGGAATAAGCCGTGCCCAGGTGCGGATCGGCGTTGACGTAGTAGATGGGCGTCGTGATAAAGAACGAAGGCTTGCTTTGATCCATGGGGTTTGTCCTCCAGAAAAACGTTGCATACAGAGGATGATTCTAGCGCAAGGGCTGGATATCCTCCATCTATTGCATATCGAGCACCATGGCATAGACATCGCGCTTGCGGCGCGAATACTTCTGAGACAGGCGCTTGGCCACCGCAGACGCGGGCTCCCCCTCCTCGAGCGCGGCGCGGATATCCTCGCGCAGGGCCTCGTCGGGATCCGCTGCCGCGGCGCCAACCGGCACGGCACCGGCCTCCTCATCCTCGCTCGGCGGCGCGATGACCAGCGCAATCTCGCCCTTTACCTCGCCGCGAGCACGCAGCTCCTCGGCAAGCTGGGCAGCGGGCCCGCGCAAGACTTCCTCGTGCAGCTTGGTGAGCTCGCGGCAGACGGCAACCTCACGCTGGGGAAAGACCTCCACCACGGCCTCGAGCGTCGCCACGATGCGATGTGGAGACTCGTAGAAGATGAGCGCGCCAGGCACCACGGCAAGGCGCTGCAAACGACGCACGCGGTCGCCATGCTTTCGGCCCAAAAAGCCCTCGAAGAAAAAATGCTCGCAGGGAATGCCGGACGAAACGAGCGCCGTGACGCAAGCAGAGGGCCCGGGAATAACTTCTACGGGTACATCGGCCTCACGTGCCGCCTCGACCAGCGCCTGGCCGGGATCGGACACGCTCGGCATGCCGGCGTCCGAGGCAAAGGCGAGGGTCTCCCCCGCCAGCAGACGGTCGACTAGGCCGGCGGCGCGGCTGGCGATCACATTCTCGTCGCAACGGACAAGCGGCTTGGAAATGCCCAGGTGCATCAGCAGCTTTGACGTCACACGCGTGTCTTCGCAGCAGATGGCATCGGCGGCGGCAAACGCCTCACCAACGCGCGGGGACAGGTCGCCCAGGTTGCCGATGGGCGTGCCGACCACATAGAGTTTGCCCGTATGGGCGCTGTTTTGCGTCATATCAACCTATTCAATCATGCCGCGCTCGAGCGTACCGAGCGCCGCGCGGGCGTCCCATGCTGCAATGCGCTTCTCGGTCTTCCACGTTTGGAAGAACCAACCGGCAGCCGGCGCAAACGAAGCCAGCTGATTGGCGATAAACACGCGCTCGTAGGCATCGCGGCCCTCGGGCGTAACCGACGAGTTGGCAAAGATCGCCGCGCCCGACCATTCGCCCACCAGCACGGGGAACCCAGTCGAAATCGCTTCTTTGAGCTCGCGCTTGTTGCGCGAAATCGCCGTCGTCAGCCCGCGGGGGCTCGTGATATCGAGCGCATACTCGTCACGGTAATGGTACAGGTGAAGGTCCATGTAGACGTTCTTGTACTTGGCGCCGCGCATAAAATGCTTCCACTCGCTGGGATGCCCCGACGACGAGAAGACGACGATCTTATCCTCGGGCATATACGAACGAACGAGCTCGTAGGCATCGCGATAGAAATTGCGCAGGTAGTGGGCCGGAATGCCATCCGTCATGGCAAAGAGACTCTTGCGGACACTCATCTGCGGCGTATCCAGCAGCTCAATGCCCAGCAGGCTCTCGGCCTCGCCGTAACGCTCGGCCAAGCGCTCGAGCACGTCGAGCGCGACATGACGGCCGTTAGTGGACGAATGCCACTCGGCAACAGCCTCCGGCGTGGCGGGCGAATCGTTGGAATCGCCCTGGCCACCGGGCACCGTCGCCAGATCGAGCAGCACGCGGATGTCGTACTTGGCAGCCCACTCAATCGCACGGTCGATGTAGTCGACAACCGAGATGTAGGACGCATCGGACTCCTGCGAACCAAAGGCATACCAGGGCACCGGCAAACGCACGGCATTGAGGCCAATCTGCGCCATGCGGCGAAAATCATCCTCACTCACAAACGTCTCGTAATGACGGCGCATGCGCTCGTTATAGGCGGCGGTGCCCATGGCCTCCTGCAGCTCGGCCGCGTTGGATGCACCGGTCGCCGCGTATAGCGACGGGGTCACCCAAGGCTCGGGAATAAACCAGCCAGAGAGATTAACGCCGAGTATCCTCTCCATCACTGCCCCCTTCGGATCGTGCAGGCCAAGCCTGCATCGTATTGCATAGGAAAAGTATTGTTTTGAGTATACCCGCGCGTGCGGACAGACGACCGAACGGTCTGTAAAGTGGCGCAAAAGCGGGAGGAATGTCTGGGAGCAGACGGGCTCGGGATGGTGCGACGAGGTGTACATATGCGCCGGAAGTAGACGGCCGGAAAGCGCATCCCGTTTTTCGCAAAAGACTGGGATGTATTTTCCGTTCGAGGCCTCAACCGGAAAATGCATCCCGTTCTGAGCGCGGGATCTGGGACGCAGTTTCCGCCAAAAGCCGAAAAAGGAAAGCACGTCCCATTCTGACGCCGGATTCCGAGTCGTGCTTTCCCAAGCGGCCTCAAAGCGGAAAACGCATCCCACTCTGAAGCCAAATTCCGGGACGCAATTTCCGCAGAGCCCTCGGTAAAAGAAAAGGACCCCTTGCAGAGGTCCTAGTCAATTCAAGGTGGCGGGGAAGGGAATCGAACCCCTGACACGAGGATTTTCAGTCCTC
>DBGBZQ010000085.1:0-5910 GCA_048368115.1 Collinsella sp. | reverse complement strand
AAAAAGAAGGGCGCCAAGCTGGTCAAGCAACAGCAGAAGGCGCGCGAGGCGTTCTATAAGCGCTACAGCGCCGGAAAGTGGAAGATGACGAGCGGCAAGGACATCGTCGTCAACCGCGCCAAGCTGGGCCGCGAAGGCTGCAAGGATGTCATCGCCGCAGCCTACCGCTACAAAGTGGCGCAGCTCGAAGGCTAACCGACCAAAAACCACCACAAAGGGGACAGGCACCTTTGTGGTGGTCGGTCGACTGGCATAGAAAAAGTCCCCGCCGGGCGTGTGCTCGACGGGGACTTTGCCGTTTGATGGCTAACGCTGAGGGTGACTACTCGCCCAGCAGGCTCTTGGTGATGGAAGCGGCGGCCTTCTTGCCGGCGCCCATCGCCAGAATGACCGTAGCGGCACCGGTGACGATGTCGCCGCCAGCCCAGATGCGGGGATCGGTGGTCTGGCCGGTCTCCTCGTCGGCGACGATGTAGCCCCACTTGTTGAGCTCCATCTTGCCGCCGATCTTCTTTGCGAAGGGGTTGGCGTTGGTGCCGATAGCCGAGATTGCGACGTCGCAGGGGATCTCCTCGATGGCGCCCTCGATGGGCACCGGGCGACGACGGCCGGACTCGTCGGGCTCGCCGAGCTCCATCTTCTGGACCTTGACGGCGCACACGGAGCCGTCCTCGCCAGCGACAAACTCGAGCGGGGAGACGAGCGGCAGAACCTCGACGCCCTCGGCCTTGGCGTGGTGCAGCTCGGCACGACGGCAAGGCATCTCATCCTCGGTACGACGGTAGGCGATGATGGCGTGCTCGGCGCCCAGGCGCTTGGCGGTACGGACGGCGTCCATAGCCACGTTGCCGCCACCAAAGACAACGACGTTCTTGCCGTGCTTGGTGGGGGTGTCGTACTCGGGGAACTTGTTGGCCTTCATCAGGTTTACGCGGGTGAGGTACTCGTTCGCGAAGAAGACGTTGGGCAGGTTCTCGCCGGGGACGTTGAGGAACTTGGGCAGGCCAGCGCCGGTCGCCACGTAGATGGCGTCGAAGCCCTGCTCGAACAGCTCCTCGGCCGTGGCCATGTTGCCCACGACGGAGTTGTACTCAAACTTGACGCCCATGTCCTCCAGGCCGTCAATCTCGCGCTTGACGACCGCCTTGGGCAGACGGAACTCGGGGATGCCGTAGACCAGCACGCCGCCGCCGGTGAAGAAGGCCTCGAAGACGGTAACGTCAAAGCCGTTACGGGCGAGCTCGCCGGCGCAGGTGATGCCGGACGGGCCGGAGCCGACGACGGCGACCTTCTTGCCGTTCTTGGGGGCCATCTTGGGCGTGGAGGCGAGCTCGGGGCGATCACCCAGGAAGCGCTCGAGCTGGCCGATGGCCACGGGCTCGGACTTCTTACCACGGATGCACTTGCCCTCGCACTGGTTCTCCTGCGGGCAGACGCGGCCGCAGATAGCGGGAAGCATGGAGTCCTCGCGGATAGTATCGAGGGCGCCGCCAAAGTCCTTCGCACGGATCTGCTCGATAAAGCGGGGGATGTTGATGTTGACGGGGCAGCCCTCAACACAGAACGGCTTCTTGCAGTTGAGGCAGCGCTCGGCCTCGGCCAGCGCCATCTCCTCGGTAAAGCCCTTGTCGACGGGGCGGAAGTCGCAGGCGCGCTCGGCAGCCGGCTCCTCGTTATCGGGGGTGCGGGGCGACTTCATATCGGCAACGAAACGACCGTTAACTAGTGGCATGCGCAGCTCTTTTCCTCATAGGCCTTGAGGGACTCGCCCTCTTCGGAACGGTAAGCGGCCTGGCGGGCACGAAGGTCATCCCAGTCGACCAGGGTGGCATCGAAGTCGGGGCCGTCGACGCAAGCGAACTTGGTCACGCCGCCCACCTCGACGCGGCAGCAGCCGCACATACCGGTGCCGTCAACCATGATGGGGTTGAGCGACGCGGTGATGGGGGTGTCGTACTTCTGGGCGGTGAGGGTCGAGAACTTCATCATCGGAACGGGGCCGACGCAGAAGACCTGGCTCACGGCCTTGTCCTGCAGCAGGCGCTCCAGCGGAGCGGTGACAACGCCCTGCTCGCCGTAGGAGCCGTCGTCAGTGGTGATGTGGATGTGGTCCTCGTCGAGGAGCTCGCGGAACTGGTCCTCCATGAGCAGGAGGTCCTTGGTGCGGGCGCCCATGATGGCGTGAACCTCGTGGCCGGTCTCGACCAGGTGCTTGGCGACCGGGAAGGCAATTGCCAGGCCGACGCCGCCGCCAATGACGGCGCAGGGGCCCTCGGCCATCTCAGTAGGAACGCCCAGCGGGCCCACGACGTCGCGCAGCGACTCGCCGGCCTCGTAGGTGGACAGCATCTCGGTGGTCTTGCCGATCACCATGAAGATGAACTCGACCCAGCCCTCGTCACCGTTCCAGCCGGCCAGGGTAAACGGGACGCGCTCGCCCGTCTCGTTGGCGCGAACCATGAGGAACTGTCCAGCGTGCGCATGCTTGGCGATTGCAGGCGCCTCGATGCGGAACTTGAACACCTTCTCCGAGAACTGCGTCTTCTCCAGGATCTTATACATAGAACCCCTCTCTTGTTAGGGCCGCCGAACCGTGCCTCCACGGAAATGGACGGTAGCCCGAATAAAACCGTACGCGCACAGGCGTTGTGCAAACATACGGTGCAAATTATACCCTCATGGACATGTCGCTTACGTGTATCTTCGGCGGTTGGGAGCAGGGTTTATCCACTTCGGCCTACCAAATAGGGACAGGTTTATTCTGGTAGGTTTTATCAGGTAAAACAGCAAAGGGGGCCGGCCTCGTGCTTCGGTGAGGCCGGCCCCTTTTGGAGCGCTGCATATGTATGGCGGCACAGGGTTTATTACGGTGCGGCTGCCGCGGCGTTTCCGCAGATAAAACCTGCCAAAATAAACCTGTCCCTATTTGGTAGGTTTTAGTGCTTGCCGTTGGCGGAAGCGGCGCCGTTTACGCGGTCGCGGGCATAGACCACGCCGTGCACGATCGCCAGGCCGGCGGCGTCGGCGGCGCGGGCGCAGGTGTCCTGGAAGTCCTCGGCCTCGCGGGCGCGCAGCTGCTTGAGCACGTAGTCGGCGACAGCCATCTTCCCGGGAGGGTTGCCGATGCCGGTGCGGATGCGGCTGAAGTCGCGGCTGCCCATCTTGTCGATGATGGAGCGCAGGCCGTTGTGACCGGCGTGGCCGCCGCCTACCTTAACACGTACGTCGCCGGCGGGAATGTCGAGCTCATCGTGGATCACGAGCAGCTCCTCGGCCTTGATTTTGTACTCGCGGCAAAGCTTGGAGATGGGACCGCCCGAGGTGTTCATGTACGACTGCGGCTTGACCAGCACAATCTGGCGCTTGCCACCCTCTTCCTCGGGATCGTTGATGTTGATGAGCGCGACCTCGGCGCCCGCCTGGTTTTTCCAGTACGTGACACCGGCCTGACGGGCCAGCTCGTCGATCGCCTTAAAGCCGGCGTTGTGGCGGGTCTCGGCATATTCCTCGCCCGGGTTGCCAAGCCCGGCAACCATGCGAATCTTAAGCGGCTGTGCAGCTGCCATGTTCATCCTTTCGTTGATTTGTCGCCTGCTATGGTGAGCGACCCTGTTGCCGCTGTCAAATGGAGGGTAATTGAGGGCGTTTAGGGGCGTTTGGACGGCCGTCGAAATCAGAGGTGGACAGTTAGTTCAGATACGTATAAGTTCTGAGGACTCGAAGTGCTCAATTCAATGCCGATACGTTGTTTCGGAGCTTTAGTTAGTCCATATGGCGCTGTTTTGAAGTCTACCCTGCCTTCAAATAGGGCGAATGGTATAGAGATAGCTGCAAAACAGCCTAATTCAATGTGTCCATCTATACGTATCTGAACTAACTGTCCAGTCCTGTTCGGCGGCGCGCGGGTGATTCGCCGTTTAGACCGGCGCAAGGCCGATTCCGGCCCGCAGAGCGTTGAGCCAAGCGGCCTGACGCTTGCGATAGCCCTTGATACGGTATCGGAATCGGACTCCCGCGAGTCGATGCATCGTTTGGGCGAAGGCTTCGAGTGCAACAAGGTCTTTCATTTGGTCGCGATTGATAACCAGGACGTGGATGCCCATTGCCTTGAGGCCATTATTTCGATTGCCATCGTGGATGCGAGCGTTTTGAAGCTCATGCCCAATTCCGTTGTATTCGTTGTCGACTCCGGCTGCCGGGCAATATAGGTCGCAGATGGCATAGGGGATGCCCGAGGACATGTTGACCGCAAGAGTGTCGAAGTCGATTCGATAGTTGAGTAGCAGGCCTCCCATGGGCAGACTGCAACATCCGAATCCTCCAAAGCGCATGGGCGCTCCGAGAACGGCAAACATTAGGGATTCGGCTGGGGATGCAGATCCGGGTCGGGCAAGTTTGACTGCCGTGCGAAACGATGTGTATGAGCTACTTTTGGCGAAGCGTGCAACCGCCTCAAGCTCTTCGATAGTTGTGGCGGGCTCGCATTTGTAGTGTGCCTGTTCATAGCGGGTTTCGTTCTGTTGCTCGACCACCGACTGGTTGCCCAAGCAATCAAGATCGCCCGTCGCTGCGCAGCCATCGCCCTTGGGCCAGATGTCGTCATGGGCAATGGGGTATGTTGCCCCGGGAGGAAGGGAGTAGGTTCCGAGCAGTTCCATGAGAAGCATCAAGGTTTTGGCGACTGATTCATTTTTGGAACAAAGCATGGCTGTCACGGCAGGAGACGTTGCGTAGATGTCGGCCTCGACGTGCATAATTGCACCTTCAGGAAGCGGAGCGGTGAGAATATGCTGAAGAAGCCGCTTGTCGGGGCGTCTGTTGTCTTCGTCTGAAACGAGAAGATCGAGTAGTTCGGAATCATCTTCATTCCAGGCATCGAGTATCGAAAGTGCGCCAAAGTCTATCGCGTCATTATTGGGAATGCAGCTAGCCAAGGCCTGTGCTTGCTGTTCACTATCAACGGAGTCCCAGGGTAGGGCAGAGTACGCCCGTCGTGCGCGACGAATTGCGCGGAGGGCGGAGAAATGTGAAATCACGGTCGTCATAGCTATAACGTACTAAGTTGGCGGCAGAATGCGACCCCCATACCGTTCTTTTCGCTCAGCGGGGCGCTGCGCGCCATGAACGGCTGGGTGTTATGAAATCGGTTGAGGGGATTGCAGGAAATTGAGCTCTGCCGCGAAGGTTGACGATAGCTACTGGACGGTTAATTCAGATACGTATAAGGCGGCGGGCGTTCGAGGCGTGTCTAAGGCCCTTGAGGGCGATTTGAGGGTAAATATGCAGCGGTTGTACTCGAGAACGATGAGATTTGGACGGCATGGCATCCGCTGGGGAGCTCAGAAGGCCCCGAACGGTCCTTTGGAGCTTTAAAAAAAATACGTATCTGAACTAATTGTCCATGGAAGGTTGGCGAGGGATAGAAAAAGGGTCGGAAGCTCGCTTCCGACCCTTTAAAAACATCAAAGATGATGCGCGGCAGGCTACAGCGCGAAGTCGCCGCCGACGAGCGTAGAGACGGGCTCCTCGTGGTAAACGGCGGAGATGGCCTGAGCGAACTCCTCGGCGACCGAGATGGTCTTAATCTTGCCGCCGACCTCGACGGGGATGGCATCGGTGACGACGCACTCGACGATGGGGGCATCGTTCAGGCGCTCGATGGCCGGACCGGAGAAGATGCCATGGGTGGCGCACACGTAGATGTCGCCGGCGCCCATGGCCTTGAGCTCCTTGACGTTGGCGCACAGGGTGCCAGCGGTGTCGATCATGTCGTCGTTGATGATGCAGGTCTTGCCCTTGATGTCACCGATGATGCCCATGACCTCGGCGGGGTTGTGGCGCGGACGGCCCTTGTGGGCGATGGCCAGGTCGCAGCCGAGCATGTCGGACAGCTTCTTGGCGGCCTTGGCA
>DBGBZQ010000084.1:0-2395 GCA_048368115.1 Collinsella sp. | reverse complement strand
AAGCTAAGCCCCATCGCGCCGAGAGTACTGCGGGGTCAGCCCGTGGGAGGCCAGGGCGCCGCTGACCGGTGGACGGCACCGAGCCGTCATCGAACTGAGAAGGAGGAGGCCTCGCGGCCTCCCCCTTTTTTTGCGTTTACGCGCAACATTCCTTATGCAATTAAATCAATTTAATCATCCACCGCTGAATATAGACGTTCACCGTTCTTTGGTCGGTTCTTTGTTCTCAATGGACTAATATTTGCTTTAGCGCACTGCTGCGCTTGTCCTGTTTTACACGGGTCGTTTTATTGATTGTGACGGAAGGACTCACATGGCAGATGTTCATGAGCTGCTTGATACTTGGATTGCCAATGTCAAGGACGAGGAGCTCCTCGCTGAGCTTAACACGATGAAGGAGCAGGGTGATGAGGACGCCATCACCGACGCTTTCTTCCAGGATCTCGCCTTCGGTACTGCCGGCCTTCGCGGCACTATCGGTGCGGGCACTAACCGTATGAATATCTATACGGTCGGTCGTGCGACCCAGGGATTTGCTGACTACCTCAATGCGACCTTCGAGCATCCGACGGTCGCCATCGCTCGTGATAGCCGCAACAAGGGCGAGCTGTTCGTCAAGACGACGGCTGCCATTCTTGCAGCAAACGGCGTGACTGCCCTCGTGTATCCCAAGATTTCTCCTGTGCCGACGCTCTCCTGGGCCGTCCGCGACCTTAAGTGCTCCGGTGGCATTTGCATGACCGCTAGTCATAATCCGGCGCCTTATAACGGCTATAAGGCCTATGGTCCCGACGGCTGCCAGATCACCAGCGAGGCCGCCGATGCAATTTCTAAGGCTATCGCCGAGACCGATGCGTTCACCGGCGTGAAGTCCATGGACTTCGATGAGGCTCTTGAGCAGGGTCTGGTCAAATGGATCGATGACTCGTGCCTCGAGCGTTATTACGACGCCGTTCTCGCCCGCGGCGTGACTAACCTTTCTGCCGAGGAGATCGCTGGCGCTCCGCTTAAGCTCGTCTACACTCCGCTCAACGGCACCGGCCTCATTCCTGTTACGACGGTGCTCGAGCGCGCTGGCATCACCGATGTCGCGGTTGTTCCCGAGCAGAAGGAGCCTAACGGCGATTTCCCGACCTGCCCGTATCCTAACCCCGAGATCCGTCAGGCCATGCAGAAGGGCATCGATCTCTGCGAGCAGGTTCACCCTGATTTGCTGCTTGCAACCGATCCCGACGCCGACCGTGTTGGCGTTGCCGTTAAGAATGGCGATGACTATCTGCTGCTGACCGGCAATGAGATGGGCGTTCTGTTGCTTGACTATATCTGCAAGACCCGCGCTGCTCGCGGTGAGGACCTCACTAAGAAGGTTGCTGTCACTACTATCGTTTCTTCCGCCATGGCTGACGCTCTGGCCGACGAGTACGGTTTTGAGCTCCGCCGCTGCCTGACGGGCTTCAAGTACATCGGCGACATCATTACTTCTCTTTCCGATGCTGGCGAGGTCGATCGCTTTATCTTCGGTTTTGAGGAGAGCTACGGCTATCTGGCCGGTGACCACGTGCGCGACAAGGACGCCGTGAGCACTTCTCTTCTGATTTGCCAGATGGCGCAGTATTACAAGCTCCAGGGCAAGAACCTTGCAGATGCGATGCACGAGCTGTACGAGAAGTATGGCTACTATCACAACAAGACGATTTCGCTGAGCTATCCGGGCGCTGAGGGTGCGGCAAAGATGGCCGGCATCATGGCTGGTCTGCGCGAGAACCCGCCCGCGGAGCTCGCCGGTTCCAAGATTGAGGCTGTCGTGGATTACAACACCTGCGTGAACGGCCTGCCGAAGGCTAACGTCATTGAGTTCGATCTTGAGGGCGGCAACAAGGGTATTGTTCGTCCTTCCGGCACCGAGCCCAAGATTAAGCTGTACATCTTCGCTAAGGGCGCGGATGCCGCCGAGGCTGATGCCGCACTTGACGCGATTGAGGAGTCTGGTCGCAAGTTGTTGGCCTAAGGCTTTGAAAGCCTATTTCTACAGTTAGACGGAGGAGGGGATCTCGGAAACGAGGTCCCCTCTTTATTACCGGCAAACACAGCTGAGAATCACAAAATGTGTAGGAAATGTGTGCGCACAGATTCCCGCCCCCGGGGCCCCTCCGGTCTGGCAATATATCTCCTTGCCGCGCGGCCCGGTCGGACCGGATGACCCGCGCAGGCGTGCACCTTGAGAACCGGATACTGCGAGGATGGACACACCAGGTGTGTCGCATCCGGGCAGACATCGAACCATTTGAAATGGTCTAACTTGGATTTGTTTTTCGCAAGGCCGCCGAGAGGCGGCCCCGAGAAATTCCTTTTCCTATACTAAAACCATATGAATCGAACGGAACCGATCAGCGAT
>DBGBZQ010000083.1:0-9879 GCA_048368115.1 Collinsella sp. | reverse complement strand
ATGACTATGAAAGGTATCCATGGAAACGATCATCAACGTCGACGATGTCTCGTTCTCCTATGGCACGCAGACCGAGCAGGCGCTCAGCCACATCTCGCTCAGCGTGAACAAGGGAGATTTCATCGGCATCATCGGACCCTCGGGCGCCGGCAAGTCCACGCTTGCCGCCTGTCTGTCGGGCGCCGTGCCCCACCACTACACCGGCACGTTCTTTGGGTCCGTCATGGTCGACGGCCACGACACCTGCGAAGTCTCGCTCACCGACGTGTCGCAAATCGTCGGCAGTGTGCTGCAGGATATCGACACGCAGATGGTCGCTTCGGTCGTCGAGGACGAGATGCTCTTTGGCCTCGAGAACTTTGGCGTTCCCCACGACCAGATCGAGCAGCGCGTGAGCGAAACGCTCAAGACCGTCGGCATCAGCGACCTGCGCGAGCGCGAGATCGCCACGCTCTCGGGTGGACAGAAGCAAAAGGTAGCCATCGCCGCCATCCTCGCCATGCGCCCGCACGTCTTGGTTCTCGACGAGCCCACCGCGGCACTCGACCCCGCCAGCTCCACGTTGGTCTTCGAGACGCTGCGTGAGGCAAACCGCACACTTGGAATCACCATCGTCGTCGTTGAGCAAAAGGTCGCCCTGCTCTCGGAGTACTGCAACCGCGTGCTCGTGCTCAACCATGGCGAAATTGCGCTGCAGGGCGAGCCACACGAGGTCTTCGCGCATACCGACGAGCTCCGTGCCATCGGCGTCGACTGCCCTCGCGTCACGCGTATCTTCAATAGCCTCGAGGCCGATGGCCTGGTAAGCGGTACCCCCTGCTTGGATGTCGATGAGGCCGAGCGCCTGATTTCGGGCATCGTCGACCCCACACGCGCGGCTATCGAAGCCCAGGCGCCCGCCGGTTCCCCGCATGCACCGTCGTTGCGCCCTCATGCCAAGGACGCCGAACCCGTACTCACCTTCGACCATGTTGAGTTTGCCTATCCCAATGGCGGCGCTGCCGTACACAACCTTAGCCTGACGCTCTATCCTGGCGAGCTCGTGGGCATCGTCGGCCAAAACGGCGCCGGCAAGACCACGCTCACCAAACTGCTCACAGGCCTGCTTAAGCCCGCCTCGGGCAGCGTGCGCGTCACGGGACTGGATACTGTCGCGGTCCCCACGAGCCGTATCGCCCGCGAGGTCGCAACGCTCTTCCAAAACCCCGACCGTCAGATCTGCAAGGACACCGTGCTCGACGAGGTCGCCTTTGGCCTGGAGCTTGCCGGCATCGACCGTGCCGAGGCGCTGCGTCGCGCCCAGCTCGTCATCGACCGCTTTGGCTTACCGGCCGACGAGGCGCCCTTCTCGCTCTCGCGCGGCCAGCGACAAATGGTGGCGCTTGCCTCCGTCGTAGTGGTTGAGCCCAAGATCGTCGTGCTCGACGAGCCCACGAGCGGCCTTGATTACCGCGAATGCATGACCGTCATGGAAACGGTGCGCACCATGGCCGAACGCGGTTGCGCCGTTATCATGGTCTGCCACGATATGGAAGTCGTCTCGGATTTTGCCGAGCGAATCGTAGTAATGGCCGACGGCCGCATCCTCAACCGCGGCCGCACGCACGAGCTATTCTCGAACATCGATCTCATGCAGCGTGCCTACGTGGAGCCTCCCCAGGTTATTGAACTCTCGCGCCGTCTGGCATCTTCCGTCTCGCCCGCCTTTACACAGGTGAGCGAGGTCTCCGATGTCGTTCGAATTACCAAGGAGATGGTCCACCGTGGTTAACGTCATCGACTACATGCCGGGTGACACGCTGCTGCATCGCCTGAACCCCGTCGTCAAACTGGGCCTCGCCGCCGCCATCATCGTCGGCATCTTCTTGTCCGACACCTACGTGGCGCTGCTGGGCTTTTTGGCACTCACCCTTGCGCTGGGTGCTTATGCCGGCGTCGTCGACCGTCTGTTCTCGCTGCTCAAGTTGCTGATCCCGCTCGCGCTTATCATGCTGGTGCTCCAGCTGGCCTTTATGCGCGATGGCAACGTGGTGTGGGGCTTTATCACCGACACGGGCCTCATCACAGGATCGAAGGCCTGTCTGCGCCTGCTGGGTGTGGCGTTACCACTCATCCTCATGCTCATGGTGACCAAACTCAACGACCTTGCCAACGCCTGCGTCGAGGTGCTGCACGTGCCGTATCGCTATGCCTTCACCTTTACCACGGCGTTGCGCTTTGTGCCGGTGTTTGGTCAGGAGATGAACGCCATCATGGAGGCGCAGACCGCACGCGGCGTCGAGTACGACACCAAGAACCCCATCAAGAAGCTTAAGCTCATGCTGCCACTGTGCGTGCCGCTGCTCATCTCGAGCGTGGGCAAGACCGATGCCACAGCCTTGGCGGCAGAACAGCGCGGCTTCTATCTGCGTACGCGCGCCAGCTCGTACAAGCGCTACCCCATCAAGGGCCTGGACATCGCCGTGCTCATCGTCAGCATCGCCCTCATCGCCATCGGCTTCCTGTTCTAGTTCACCACCGACAGCAACAGCCCAACGCAAAAGGCCTCGGCTCGCACCAAACGAGCCGAGGCCTTTGCTGTTTCACCAGATAAAACCTACCAAAATTAACCTGTCCCTTTTTGACAGGTCGGAAGCTAGAGGCGGTAGGGGGCGCCGCTGCGGATGATGGATTCGCGCACCAGGACATCCATGGCGTCGAGGGTGATCTCGGGCATCTCTCGGTACTTTTGCAGCACCGAGAGCTCGGTGCAGGCCAGAATGACGCGGTCGCAGCCGCTACGGGCGAACTCCCACATCACGCGGTCGAACTTATCCATATCGGGCTCACGTCCGGCCTTCACATCATCGTAGATAAGCGACATCACATCGTTCTGACGTTTCTCGCTGGGATAGACAACCTCAACACCCGCAGCCTTACATTCGCGGCCGTAGACGCCCGCGCCCACGGTTCCGTCGGTGCCCATGATGCCAATCTTGTGCACCGGCTCGGCCGGCATACTCAGGTTGGGATCGAACTCGCACTCCCCCATCACCGCACCGGCCAGAGCATAGCGCACCGACTCACGCGGCATGTGGATAATCGGCACCTTCGTAAACGACTGGATCTGGTCGTAGAAGTAGTGTGACGTGTTGCAGGGAATGGCAATGTGCGCACAGCCCAGCGACTCGAGCGCCTGGGCGCACTCTTTCATGGTCGCCAGCAGTTTGGCATGCTCGCCGGTCTTAATGGCCAGCGTGCGGTCGGGCATGGTCGACTTGGAGAGTACCACCATGTCGATATGTTCCTGATCGCAGGCAGCAGCCGTATGACGCACCACCTGGTCGTAGTAATACGACGTGGCCTCGGCGCCCATGCCGCCGATAACTCCCAGCTTTTCCATCGCCGCCTCCTTGGTGACGCTTGCGCAATTGCGCGTATCATACCCGCGCCCGCCCGATGCAAACCGGACGGGCGCCGCGCTCATCTACTTGTAATACGTCTTGAACAGCTTAAAGTGGCGCAGCTTGGTGTGCCACATGCGCAGCCAGCGGTTAAAGACAAAGTCGCCCTTCATAAACGAAGGGTCGGCGCCCTTGCCTTCCTTGTCCAGGCGATGCACCTTAGCGCGCAGCTCGGGATCCTTGACGTACTTGTCGACGACGCCCATGGGGACGACCATCCACAGGGCCTCGTCCTGAGCCGTCACAAACTCCGGCTCAAACGGACGGTTGAACACATACTCGTCCACCACATACTTGGCAACGTTAAAGCCGCTGTTGGTAACGTAGTAGTTGCTGCGGCCCTGGCGCGTGTTGAAATCGAAGAACTTAAACGAGCCGTCGCGCTCGTCGTACTTTACGTCAAAGTTGGAATAGCCCACAAAGTGAAGGTCCTCGAGCAACTTGCGCACGCCGCCCATGAGTTCGTCGTTAGGCTCGGTAATGATACAGGCATGGTTGCCGACACCGTGGGGCTGATGCTCCTCGAGCAGCACATGGCCCAGGCACATCATGCGGACCTTGCCGTTGCGGTCGGAATAGCTGGTGAGCACGCGCATGTACTCGTCGTTGCCGGGCACGCGATCCTGCAAGATCAGATCGTCGGTGTAGCCGCTGGCATACGAATCGCGAATGACCTGTTCCAGCTCGGCGCGGTCGGCAATCTCATAGGCCTTCTTCTGGCCCTCGAACTCATGCTGCCACCACATGATGCCGTCAGAAGGCTTCAGAATCATCGGGTAAGGAAAATCGATCTGATCGAGCACTTCGGCAGGCGCCTCACCCTGAGCATTGAGCATCGCCTTGGTAAAGGTAAACGTGTGTGGATAGGGCACGCCATGCTTCTCGCACAGCTCGTAGAAGATCTCCTTCTTCTGGCACTGCTCGAGCATGCTGTAGGGCGCGTAGGGAGCGACGATGTTATCCGCCAGCTCATGAGCATCCTTGGCTTGAGCCACGAGAGCGACATAGTTGTCGCCACAGCCCACAAGGACAATCGTCTTATCGGCATGCGCTTGGGCAATGCCGTTGACGGTTTTGAGCATCACGGGCATGGTGTCGATATCCACGTTGGGCGTGTAGTCGATAATCTGACTGCGATACGCGGGACCCGTCTGATACTTGCCAAAGACCAGACTCTTGACCTGGTACTCCTCGTAGAAGGCGCGCGCCACCGAATAGGCGTTGATGTCGCCACCAAGCAGCACGGGAATGAACTCGCGCTCTGTAAATTGCAATGCCATGGAAACTTCCTATCATGAACTGCCCACACAACGGGCGGTCTTTGCGCAACTGATTTATTCTAGCGTGCCAAGCCGCCGGCGCCCAAAGCTCCACCGTATCTATGGCAATCGACGTAATCGTCCAGCACGAAGGCCAGCACGAAGACGGCGCTCACCGTTGTATGACAACGGGCAATGAACCTACCATTGTTGTAGGATTCAGCGTATAGACATCCTCGAGCGAAAGGCGCGCACGTGCCCCAAGACCATCAGACCGATAATCCCCTCCACAATGCCGCGAGGCGCGAGCTGGCGAAACGTGCGAAAGCGACCGCTCCCCTGTGCACGGCAAACGACGCCTACAACGGACCCGCCCACATCGTCTCGATCAACACGTCGGTACACAAGGGCACTCGCAAGTCGCCCGTCGCCGATGGACGCGACACCGTTATAGAGCAATTTGGCCTCGCCACCGATGCGCACGCCGGACATTGGCACCGTCAGGTTTCCTTTTTAGCCGCGGAGTCCATCCAGACGGCGCAGGCACGCGGGCTCGACGTACACGAGGGTGACTTTGGGGAGAACTTCACAACCCGGGGCATCAACCTGCTCTCGCTCCCTGTGGGCACACAGCTCAAGCTTGGAAGCGACGTGCTCGTCGAAATCAGCCAAATCGGCAAGGTCTGCCACACCCGTTGCGCCATCTACTATCTCGCCGGCGACTGCATCTTTCCCCACGAGGGCGTTTTCGGCGTGGTACTAAAGGGCGGAGAGGTCAACGCCGGTGACGAAATCCAGGTAGTCAAGCTCGGCGACGGCACCTGTTCGTTCACCCCCGCCGAGGCCCTCGAAGAGATTGAGCAGGCTCGCCAGAAGGGCACGCTGTAGTTATAAAACCCCACGTTGAGATGGCTTTTACAGCCCAAAACTCCTCTCAAACAGAGCTCTGTAACGTTAAAGTTGAACTCTATGGTTTCTCAACAATTCATCATAACTGCAGGTCAAAGCCAAAGCCTCAAGTTCAACTTGACCCTTTGGAACCTTTAAGGTTCAAGTTGAGGTCGAAAGCAGTAGTAGAATACCGTTCGAACCATAACCTACGATTGATTGCAGAGGGACTGGATGCAGCATTCGAATCATCGCACCGCAGCGCTCATTGCGTCGAAGCCGGCTCGTATCATCACGAGCGCCGTGCTCGCCGTTGCGCTGACGGCCACGCCGATGCTCTCCCCCGTTGCGGCGTATGCCGCCTCGCAGGCAACGCAGGACCAGCTTTCCGCAGCCCAGCAGAAGATCGAAGCCGCCACGAGCGCCTACAACGACGCCCGCACCAAACTCGATGACCTGCAAAAGCAGATTGACTCCAATGAGGCAAGCATCGAGGAAATCGAGGCCAAGCTTCCCGAGCAGCAGGCCAAGGCAAGCTCCGCCATGCGCGATCTGTACAAGTATCAGAAGGGCACCAATCCCATCGTGAGCTTCCTGGTCAACGCACAGAGCCTGGGTGAGTTCATCACGACCTGCAAATACACCAACCAGATCACGAGCTCGAGCGTCGACGAGATCGAACAGCTCAATAACATGCAAACCGAACTCGAGCAGAACAAGGCTGAGCTCCAGCAGGCCAAGTCTCAGCTTGAGGCAGAGCAGAAAAACGCCGAGGATGCGCTGGCGCAGGCCCAGCAGCTCCGCAGCGAGGCACAGGCAAAAGCCGAGCAGGAAAATGCCGCCGAGCTTGCCAAGCTTGAGGCCGATAAGGCCGCTGCCGCCGAGAAGCTCTCGGGCGAGGGCGTAAGCGGCAGCAATTCCAGCAGCCAGGCCACCAACACCAACACCACCATCGACACCACGGTGAACAACGCCAATACCGGTAGCTCCGATTACGATTCGTTCATTAATGAGTGGACGAGCCGCATCGACAATTATCTCGCCGGCTCCCCCATGGCAGGCCAGGGCTATAACTTTGCCGTCGCCGCTTGGAATACCGGTGTCGACCCCCGTTGGTCCCCCGCCATCGCCTGCATCGAGAGCACCAAGGGCGCTTATTGCGCCAATTCTTACAACGCCTGGGGCTGGAGTGCCCGTGGCGGCGGTTGGCGCAGCTTTGGCAGCTGGAGCGAGGGCATCTCCGCTCACGTTGCCTATCTGGGCGCCAACTACGGCTCCACCCTTACCCCGGCAGCGGCCAAAAAGTACTGCCCGCCTACGTGGCAGGACTGGTACAACAAGGTTGCTTCCCAGATGAACCGCATTTAGGCTCGCAAGCCTCAACTGCAAAGGGCCCCAAACGGGGCCCTTTTTCTTTTAGGTAGCGGAGGTATCGACGACGCCGGTCGCATTTGCGATGGCAACAATGATAATCATTGCCAACAAGAGCACACCCATAGCCTTGAGACAGAGCTTTGCAAGCTTTTTACCGCGATATCTATCGAGTAGCTCAAACCGCCGGCGAAGGCGGCGTTTATCGAGCAACACAAAATGAATGAGCACTACGAGACCGTCGACGAAGACAAAATACTCAATCACGAGAAACCACATCGGATAATTCTGTTTGGCGCCCGTGGAATGAAAAACGAAAAAATGGCTTCCAGCGAAGAAAACAAATAGCGAAAGATAGACGAATGCGTTCCAAATGCGCCCAAAGGCGTCAGGAATGCTGGAGAGTAGACTCGGGCGCTCAGGCACCAACGGCAATCCACCCTGAGACTGATCTGCGGGGAGCACGGGCGCAGGGCACACAATTAGCCGCTCTGGAGGCTCTTGGAAGGAAGCAGCATACGGCGCGGACGACGCACAGCAGCCGGGCAGCCCCTGCGGCATAGGCTAGGCGATGGGGTGTGGGGCGTGTAACAAGGACTAAAGCAGGTCGCTTTCCACCTCAACGTCTTCGATGCTTTCGATCTCCGCTTCAGTGGGCAGGGTTCCATCGGGGTCCTCGCCCTCCATGAACATCCTGATGGCGTTCTTAGCAATGATGCTCGTCGATGCCACGTCCACGCCGCCGCCAATCACGCCGCCGGCGAGGGGCAGCATCTTCCCGAGGTTGATGATGCCTTTCTCGCCGAACTTCGTGATAAATCTGAAGCCGATCTTCTGGTTGATCTTCACGAGCGCCGCGCCGGGAATCTTCTTGATTGCAGCCTCAAGCGACTTGGTCCCGGTCTTGATGAGCCCTATTTTGACCAGATCGCTCATCGTCGTACCTGTGAGGCACATGTATACCATCGTCTGGACTTGGTCGGACGTGACGTCATAGCCACCCATCTTCGCGATGCAGGCGATCATGCGCATCTGGACGTACATAACGCTGCTTATGTTCGCGGGAATGGCGACTGGAAGCGTAATCAAGCCCCCAAGCCCGGTGACGAATCCCGAAGTTCCGCACTTCATGACCTGCCACTTTGCGAGTGCCTTCGCGGCTTCATCGGGTGACTTCGCCTTCCCCATGTAGTCAGCAACCATCTCGTCGACTGAACGACTCACCTTAGAGACACCGTTCAGCGCGCTCCTGTAGATGGTATCGAGCACCTTGCCGGCCGACTCCTCGTCGATGGGTATCTCGAAGCCTTTGGCCTTTCCAACCGTTTCTTTCTCTTCCGTCTTCTTAGCCATGCCTCTTCCTTTCTCGCAGCTTTGCTTTCCCAGTAACCCTTTCAAATTCTGCGAACCGTCCATCAATTTTTGGACATTTTAACTCGCGTTTTATAGCGATGATTCAGCTGTCAGCTGATTTATGACCATAGCGGATGATGGGCCCGCAAGTTGGCCTATGTCCTGTTGGGAGGTCCTTATGGAATCTATTGTGGCGGCGCTCATCGGCGGCGTCGTGACGCTGGTCGGGGCGATCGCGTCCAACCCGCGCAGCCGCGCGGCTATTGAGCTCAAGATCGACAAACTCACGCCGCGTGTCGAAAAGCATAGCTGCCGCATCGGGTACACCCATAAGCTCGAACAGGGCATGCCTGTGGTCAGGCGCGACGTTGACGCGCTTTTGCGATGAGCTGGCATGGAGGTTGCCGATCACGGCCTGCATCCCCGTGTTACTGGCGGCGGCGCTCTCGCGCCAAACGCTTGCACATTCGGATTGCCATACAACGAATGAAACTTATTGATGTGGGGCGTGATGTGGGGCGCCGCTCATTCAGAGTCCGCCCCTCGCTTCACCCTCAAGAAGCAAATCGAAGCTTATCCCACCGTGACGGATTCCCCGGTAAAGGCACTGACCATCAACAGGACAAAGAACACCAGGTAGCTGACACTCAGCGGGTACGCAATGACCAGGAATACAACCCAGCCGACATTGGTTTTACCGTCGGCACGGCGTCGCTCGCGATTGCGGCAGAGCCAAATCGTCACGCCGATGGCAGTGATAAACAGTACGAGTGCCGCCGCAGCCAGCCCAGCAAGCGCAAACATCACGCCAATGCTCACAGCAATAACCGGAAGCAACAACAAGCCGCATCCACACCCACCGGGACTATAAACGGCAGACTGTCGGCGTCGTTCCATCGTCACTCCAACCTCAATATCTTTGAGCACTACAACGCAGCGGCCTGCTGGACAGGAACGATCTTATTCAGCTCCGGTTCGATCCGCCTTTTCTCGGCCTCAAGGTCAAACGCCACCTGAGCGCGCAGCCAATAACCATCCGTCAGGCCAAAATAACGGCAAAGACGGAGGTCGGTGTCGGCCGTCACGCGACGTTTTCCCAAGACAATCTGCCCGATACGCTGAGCCGGAATCCCAGTCTCTTTCGCAAGGCGATATTGAGAAATGCCCATGGGAACAAGAAACTCCTCTTTGAGAAGCTCACCGGGAGTCACCGGCGACAGCAAATCGGCCGAAGTCTCATCACTTGTGATAATCGACGATTTCGACATTCCAAGCCATCTCCTGTCTCCACTCAAAACAGACCCGATAGCGCTCGTTAACACGGATGCTATATTGACCGGCACGATCGCCCTTCAAAGCTTCCAGGCGGTTGCCCGGTGGAACGCGAAGATCATCAAGCGAAGCACAAACCTGCAGTTGGCGAATCTTCCTCAACGCAACACGCTCAAAGGGCACGAACCTCCTGACCCGCACACCCATGGCAAAGCGTTCGGTATCCTCATCTTTATACGATGCAATCATAGTATCGCCTTACGTTAGTAACGTCAAACGTTTCTATAGACTTA
>DBGBZQ010000082.1:0-2516 GCA_048368115.1 Collinsella sp. | reverse complement strand
AGCCACCACAACGGGGACAGGCACCTTTGTGGCGGCTTGGGCCCGGTTTGTCTCGATCTGTAACATCTAGGCCGCCAAAATCGGGCCTGGTGTTACAGATCGAGATTGTTCGGCCTGTCCCCTGCAGTTTGTCTAAATCTGTAACAGGTAGAGACGATTTAGCCCGCTAGATGTTACAGATCGAGACAGAAGATTCTAGTCCACGGTGATGTCGAGGTTCTTGCCAATGAGACCTACGTAGCCACCCTCGGCAGCTTTGGGGCTGTCAGCATGGCAGAGGACCCACTTGTCGGCCTTCCAGTAGCAGTAGCTGTCACCGGCCGCGGGCATGTCGGCCGCAGCCTCGGGGCGCGGTCCATTGGTGCCGGCGGGCAGCGCCACCATCACCTGGAAGCCGCCGTCGTCGACCATGCAGGGCGTGTAGTGGAGCGTGGTGTTGAAGACTTCGACGACCGTACCCGCCGGCACGCGGAACGCCTTGACGCACGCGGTATCGAGCTTGCCGCCCTCGATCTCCCAACGATGTGCCACGAGCAGGATAAAGTCGCGTGCACCCAGGTTGAACTCGCTGGCGCGGTGATACTCCAGGCAGTTGAGTCGTGTATTGTGGCCGTTGCACCAGCCCAACTGGAAGGGACGACCGCCAAACATGAGAAAGCCCAGTTTATCGACATCCTTGACGCCCTCGAGCTCCGGCGCGCTTGCTACGTACTTGCTGCCCTCGGGAATGGGCGTGGCTGAGAGCGCCTCGAGCACGGGCGACGTGAGCTCGGACGGAACGTCATCCCAAACGTTGCCATAGGATTTGAACTCGGAATCGTTGACAGAGTAGATATGCATGTTCACTCCTGTTCGTAAATGTGACTATACGAACATTCTAGAACAAACATGAGCGATTTTGAACGCTCGTCCCGACCAATCAACAAAAGGCGCCCCCGTATAAGCGAAGGCGCCCAATGCGCGCGTTTTGGGCGATAAAGCCCTTACGCCTGCTGATAGTGCAGGTGCTTCTCGTCGATATCGGCCAGGTCGCGGTCGAGGTAACGGCGCGCGAGCCAGTTAGCCATGGGAAGGTTCTGGTCCAGGTAGTTGCCGCACTCCTCGGGAGCGGCACCGGGGACATCGCCCTCAAAGTCGGCAACAAACTCGAACAGCTCACGCACGAGCGGCAGGATCTCCTCGCTCGTCACCTCGCCAAATACGACGAGGTAAAAGCCCGTGCGGCAGCCCATGGGGCCAAAGTAGACAATTCGGCTCGACCACTTGGCATGATTGCGAAGGAACGTCGCGCCCAGGTGCTCGATGGTGTGGCACTCGGCCGTGTTCATGACCGGCTCCTTGTTGGGCGTGGTCAGGCGCAGGTCAAACGTGGTGACGGCAGCACCGGTCGCCGGATCGCGGTCGATGCGGCTCACATACACGCCGGGCTCAAGCAGCAGATGGTCAACGGAAAAGCTCGCGATGCGCTCCATGGCAGATCCTCTCGGTAGTCAATTTGGGACGGGGCTCTTTTAGCTGGTTCGAATGGTCGCACCAATCATACCAGCCAAAAAAGCCCCGTCCCAAATAAGCTACCTGGAACGAGGACCAATGAGTTTTTAATCCCCGTCCCAGAAAAATCATTCTAGGCTGTGTACGAGATGGTCGCGTCAACGGCGTGACGCCAGCCGGCGATCTTCTTGGCGCGCTCGTCGGCGGTCATGGCAGGCTCCACGATGCCGCGGGCGCCGTAGACGTCGACGACATCGCGCGTGTACATGTCCAGCGCAATACCGCAGGCCCAGGCCGCACCCAGACCGCTCATCTCGTCGTTGCTCGCGATGCGGATGGGCGAGCCAACCAAGTCGCTCTCAAACTGCATCAGGTACGCGTCGCGCGTGGGACCGCCATCAACACGAAGCTCGGACAGCGCCGCGCCCGAATCCTCGACCATCGCATCGATCACGTCAAAGATCTGATAGGCAATCGACTCGTCGGCGGCCTTCACGAACTCCGCGCGACCCGTGGTGCGCGTCATGCCAAAGACGCAGCCCTCGGCGTCACTCGCCCAATGCGGCGCGCCCAAACCGGTAAACGCCGGCACAAAGTAGACGCGGCTCGCCGGATTGGCGGCGTAGCACAGGTCGGTAACTTCCTCGGGGTTATTGATGAGCTCAAGATCGTCGCGCAGCCACGTCTTGACGGCGCCGGCGTAGCTCACATTGCCCTCGAGTACATACTCGGTCACGCCGTCCATACGCCATGCGAGCGAGCTCGAAAGCCCGTGCGAGCTGGCAACGAACTCGTCGCCGACGTTCATCATGACCGAGCTGCCGGTGCCATAGGTCGCCTTGGCCATACCGCGGCTGTGGCAGCCCTGCGCGAACAAGGCCGCGTGGCTGTCGCCCAGCACGCCGTGAATGGGCACGGGCGCCGGCAAAAAGCCGCCCAGGTCCGTCATGCCGAACAGGCCATCGGAATCGGTCACCTGCGGCAGGCAGGCCACATCGACGCCAAAGACCTCGCACACCGGCTCG
>DBGBZQ010000081.1:0-10789 GCA_048368115.1 Collinsella sp. | reverse complement strand
TTAAGTTTCCTGCTCTACAGTCCTGCTCACGACGGAGGCCACATTAAGTGGCCTCCTGTTCGTGCGGACCTCGCGATAAACTTAACCCCCACACCCCTCACGCGGCGGGCAACCGTCGTTGGGCTTATCGCTGACACGATTAAACCGCTTGTATATCGTCTGCTGGCTTGGCACGGTACAATACTTGCAGCTTTAATTCATGAATTAGTGGAGTTATTGATGGCAGAATCTCGTGCGGAGCGTAAGGCTCGTCGTGCTTTGATCGAGGCGGCTGAGGGGTCGGGGGAGAAAAAATCTTCTAAGAAATCCAAGTCGTCTCTGAATGCGAAGGGTCAGTCGGCTAAGGGCAAGGCTAAGGCCAAGCGTCCCGGCTCTCGTCGGAACGAGGATAAGGCATCTCAGACTCGCTCCAAGCGCTCACATAAAGATCAGGTTTCGTCTGCGCGTAAGGCTGTGGACCCCAAGTCTCCCTGTTCGATCATGAAAGCTTGCGGTGGGTGTACGGCGCTCAATCGTCCTTATAAGAAGCAGCTCGCCGCCAAGCAGGCTGCTATGGAGGAGCTTTTTGCTTCGCTTTGTGAGCGTGAGGGCATTGCTGTAGATCCTATTCGTGGCATGGGTGTCACCCTGGGCGACCCGGGCAAATATCCTGCGCCGCGTGGCTTTCGTCATAAGGCTGCCACTCCCTTTGCTCCCGGTAAGGAGGGAGCCGTCCGTTGCGGTTTCTTTGAGCGCGGCACGCACAAGATCGTTGCCGTACCCGAGTGTCCTGTCGAGGCACCGGGTGCCCGTCAGATTCTCAACGGCATCGCACGCGAAGCTGAGCGGCTGCATATTCCCGCCTTTAATGAGGACAAGCATCTTGGTTTACTTCGCTATGCCGTCGTCCGCTGCGGTTGGCGTACCGACCAGGTCATGGTCACGCTCGTGACCGCTCAGCGCGACTTGCCGCATGCGCAGGAGTTCTTTGAGGCTGTCGCCGCACTCAATCCGCACATCGTCACCGTCGCCCAAAACATCAACGGACGTCCCGGCAACGCCATCCTCGGCGAGGAAACCCGCATTGTATATGGCGCCGAGTGCATGCGCGACCAGCTGCTCGGCTGCGAGTTCGATATCTCCCCCACCGCGTTCTACCAGACCAACCCGCAGCAGACCGAGCTGCTCTATCAGCTCGCGATTGACGGCATGGACCTGCAGCAGGGCGACGTACTCATGGATGCCTATTGCGGTAGCGGTACCATCGGTCTTTGCGCAGCTAAAGATGCCCAGAACAAGGGTATCGGCATTATGCTGCTCGGCGTTGAGCGCAACCCGGCGGGCATTGCCGACGCACGTCGCAATGCCGAGCTCAACGGCCTCACCCGCAGCGCTTGGTTTATGGCCGACGACGCCACCGATTACATCCTGGATGCCGCCGATAACAACGAGCGGGTCGATGTCCTTTCCATCGATCCGCCGCGCGCCGGCTCCACGCCCGAGTTCCTCGAAGCTGCCTGCGCGCTTAAGCCGCGCCGCATCACCTATATCAGCTGCAACCCCGTAACTCAAGAGCGCGACCTGCATCAGCTCCTCGACGGAGGCTATCGCCTGCTCAAGATCACGCCCGTCGACATGTTCCCTCACACCGACCACACCGAAACCGTAGCGGTCCTCGAACGCCGCTAACCAACCTCAGTAGATTTTTGGGACAAGAAAGGGGGCGACCCGCCTGGGCCGCCCCCTTCGCTTGGTTTATAAACTCCGCTACATCCCCTTGCGCAGATCGCACACGCCGGCTGCCGCCATCTCGCGCAGCAGCGTCTCGCGGTCGCGCGTCACGATCAAATCCAGCGGGAAGTGAATCTCGTCGAGCATCTTGCGCGCGTGATCGAGCTTGCCAATGGCCATGCCAATGTGCGCATCGGTCGAAACGCCAATGCCCACGCCCAGCTCGGCGCAGCGCTCGGCGATCTTGCGGCATACGACCCAATGCTCAGTGTCGATACCGTGTTCAAGACTATGGTTGTTGATCTCGATAATCTTGTGCTTGGCCTTAGCTGCCAACAGCACCTCGTCGATATCGAACGGCACGCCCGAACGCCCCGTGTGGCCCAGCATGAACACCTTGGGGTGCTCCAGGGCATTGATATACATCTCGGTCGTCTGGGCCAGCGTCGCGCCCTCAGCAATCTGCGGATTATGCACGCTTGCAACCAAATAATCCAAATTACGCGTAACCAAATCGAACAGTGAATGCTGACGGCTGTACGAATCGCCGGCAATATCGAGCGTGACAAGAGTGTCCTCGCCAAACAGGCTTCCGTCCAGCGAAACGATATCGGCCTCGGCACCACGCAGCACCAGCACGCCGCTCCAAATGCGCGGCCAGATATCCTGGTTGATAAAGAACTGGTAACTGCGCAGGTCATTGGGGCAAGCCGTAACCATAGAGCTCAAATGGTCGGCAGATCCGAGCACCTGCAGACCACGCTCTGCCGCCCAGTACACATTCTCCTCAATGGTCGAATATGCATGCGCAGAGAACATCGTATGGGTATGAATGTCACAAGAAAGCAGGTAGGGCATCAGGTCTCCTTATCTGGCACGGCCGTCGCTTATATTCATTGTACGCATAGCCTTCGATAGTCGTAAAACCACTCCATCCCAAAGACACAACGTCCATGACAACGGGGTCCGGCTTAACACCAAACCCCGTTTCACGTAAAACATTGTAGACAGAGCGCTTTACTTTTAACGATACTCGTCCGCCAACTGTTTCCAAGCGGGTAGCGAATTGACAATCGTTTCGTAACTCACGCAATAGCCCAGGCGGAACCAACCCGGCATACCAAAACTGTCCGAGGGAACCGCAAGCAACTCATACTTCTTTGCGCGCTCGCAAAACGCATTCGCATCGGGCTCCAACGCTTTCACCCATAGGTAGAACGCGCCATCCGGCTCAACATAGGTGTAGCCATACTCCGCTAGTGCGTCGGTAAGCGCGGTGCGGTTGCGTGCATAGGCCTCAACGTCACTCGGCTCATCGATGCAGTCGATAATTACGCGCTGAAAGAGCGCCGGCGCGCACACGAAGCCCAGCGTACGGGTGGCACCGGCAACGGCGGGCATTAGACGATCTGCCTGAGGATTCGTATTGGGAACAAGGATCCATCCCACGCGCTCGCCCGGCAGCGAAAGCGACTTAGAATACGAGTAGCACACCACGGTGTTCTCGTAGATCGAGGGCACCCAAGGCACCTCGGCACCGTACACGATCTCGCGGTACGGCTCATCCGAGATGAGCATAATCGGATTCTCGGGATCGCGCTGAGCGTTGGCCTCGCGCAGAACATTGGCCAGTCGCGTCAGCGTGTCGCGTGTATATACGGCACCGGTCGGGTTATTCGGCGAGTCGATGATGACGGCAGCCGTCTTATCGGTAATCGCCTTGAGCACGTTGTCCACGCTCAGCTGGAACGTATCTTCATCGGCGAGCGCCTCAACACACGTACAGCCGGCCTTCTCAATCCAAACGCGATACTCCGGAAAGTACGGGGCGATAACGATGACCTCGTCGCCCGGATTGGTAATCGCGTTGAGCGTGCAGGTGAGCGAAGCCGCGGCGCCCACCGTCATAAAGACGTCTTTGCCCTCATAGCTCGTGCCAAAGCGGCGGTTGAGCGATTCGGCCACAGCGGCACGACATTGCGGCAGGCCCGGTGCGGGCGTGTAGCCGTGCAACTGGTCGCTCGGCAGCTCCAGGGCCTTCTTAATGGACTCCGCCACAGCAGTGGGTGCCGGAACGCTCGGATTGCCCAGCGAAAAATCGAATACGTTTTCCGCACCGATCTGCGCCTTGCGCTCAAGGCCATAGCTAAAAATCTCGCGGATGATGGAGCTTTCCGCACCGCGAGCATACATAGTTTCGTTGATCATCTGTTCCCCTTTCGCATAGGCGGTATTGTACGCTTTAGTTGAGCAAAGTGCCGCAGCAATGTTGATTGGGGACAGACTTAAATGCGTGAAAACGCTCATTTAAGTCTGTCCCCAATCAACAGACGGCCTCATATCGCTCAAAAGAAAAAGCCTCCGCAGGTCTCCCCGCGGAGGCTTTTGTTACAAGAACTATTTGTCGGTGTCGGCACCGGCATTGACGGCACAGTCATCATCGGCATCATCGGATGCGGCTTCGGCATCCTCCTGCATAGCCGCCTGCGCAAATGCCGCGGCATCAGCCGCCAGCTCCTCCTCGCTCATGTGAGGCGCACGCTTCTTGGTCGGCATGCCGGCCGCCTTGGCGTTTCGCTCCTCCTTGGCCGCCAGGATATCGCCCTCGCGCTCAAGGTAGACATCCCACTCGTTGTCGAGCAGGGCGTTCACGGCATCGCCCTCGACGGTCTCGCGCTCAAGCAGCACCTTGGCCATCAGGTCGAGCTGATCGCGACGGGCATCCAGGATCTCGACCGCACGACGATGGGCCTCACGCATAATGCGCTGAACCTCGATATCGATGCGGCGCGCCGTCTCCTCGGAGTAATCCTGATGGTCGGCATAGTCGCGGCCCAGGAATACCTGATGTTGCGCCTCACCAAACACCTGCGTTCCAAGCTCCTCGCTCATGCCCAGGCGCGTGACCATCTCGCGCGCCATCTTGGTCGCGCGCTCCAGATCGTTGCTCGCGCCCGATGTAATGTCATCGCACATGAGTTCCTCGGCAACGCGGCCACCCAAGAACACGGCGAGCTCGTCGAGCATCTCGTTCTTGGTCTTGAGGAAGTGATCCTCCTGCGGAAGCTGCAGTGTGTAACCCAAAGCCTGGCCGCGGCTGACGATCGAAATCTTGTGAACCGGATCGGAGTGCTCCAGGATGTGACCCACCAGGGCGTGACCGCTCTCGTGGTAGGCAATCGTGGTGCGCTCGGCCTCGGTCATCACGCGACCCTTGCGCTGCGGACCGGCAATCACGCGCTCCATCGATTCCTCGACCTCGTCCATCGAGATCACGGAACGATGGCGGCGGGCAGCAAGCAGCGCAGACTCGTTGAGCAGATTTGCCAAATCGGCGCCGGTGAAGCCAACGGTCATCTGGGCGAGCTTCTCAAACTTCACGTCCTCGTCCATCGGCTTGTTCTCGGCATGCACGCGCAAGATCTGCTCGCGGCCCTTCACATCCGGACGGTCGACCGTAACCTGACGGTCAAAACGACCGGGACGCAGCAACGCCGGATCCAGGATGTCGGGACGGTTGGTCGCAGCGATCAGGATGACTGACTCGCTCTCCTCAAAACCGTCCATCTCGACCAGCAGCTGGTTGAGCGTCTGCTCGCGCTCGTCGTGACCGCCGCCCAAGCCAGCTCCGCGCTGACGTCCCACGGCATCGATCTCATCGATGAAGATGATCGACGGGGCCTGAGACTTGGCCTCCTTAAAGAGGTCGCGCACGCGGCTGGCGCCGACGCCCACGAACATCTCCACAAAGTCAGAGCCCGAGATGCTAAAGAACGGCACGCCCGCCTCGCCGGCAACGGCCTTGGCCAGCAGCGTTTTACCGGTGCCCGGAGGGCCAACCAGCAACACGCCACGCGGGATCTTGGCGCCCAGCTTGCGATAGCGATCCGGATCGCTCAAAAAGTCACGGATCTCCTCGAGCTCCTCGACTGCCTCGTCCACGCCAGCAACGTCTTCAAACTTGACCTTGGGGCGCGTGGCCTCGTTGGTCTTGGCGTTGGTCTTGTCAAACTGCATGTTCCTGTTGTTGGCGCCCATCATCTGGCGCATAAAGTAGAACATGATGGCGATAAGGGCGATCGTCGGAAGCACACTCATCGCCAAGTCGCCCCAAAAATCGGGATCGTTGGTGTTGACGATATACTTAGTGTCGGGGTGCTCCGCCATGAGCTCGGCAAGCGAATCGGAGCCGACATAGGTCGAAGAGAAGCTCTTGAGCTCGCTCGTATCGCCCTTGTCCTTCTTCGTCTTCCAGTAATGACCCGTCACGCTTCCGTCTTGAACCGTATAGGTCAGATCTTCGACGCGATCCTGCTTGATGGCGCTCACCATCTCGCTCGTCGCGAGCTTAACGGTATTGCTGGAGCTGGCAAAGCCGGAGCCCATGTTAAAGAAGGCGTAGCCCAGAAGCGCGCAAGCCAAAATAAAATACAGCCAGCCCGTACGCGTGGGCTTCTTGCCTCCGGGCATCCCCGGGATCTTAGGCTCCCGGGGAGTCTGGGAATTGTTATCGTTATGGTCGTCGGGCATCTTACGAATAAACCTCCGGTTTCAAAATGCCCAGATACGGAAGGTTACGATAGCGCTCGGCATAGTCGAGGCCGTAGCCCACCACAAAGGCATCGGGGCAATGGGTTCCAACATACTTGGGCGTGATGGCCGAGGTGCGGTCCTCAACGTCCTTCCACAGGAAGGCAGCGACCTCCAGCGAAGCGGGCTTGCGGCTCTCGAGGTTCTTCATCAGGTACTTGAGGGTCAGGCCCGAGTCCAGAATGTCCTCGACGATCAGCACGTCGCGACCACGGATGTCGATATCCAGATCCTTAATGATACGCACGATGCCCGAAGACTTCACACCGTCGCCATAGCTCGAAACAGCCATGAAATCGATGTTGGTCGGTAGCTCAATCTTGCGCATCAGGTCGCCCATAAAGACAACGGCACCGCGCAGAACCGCGATCAGCACCAGATCCTTACCCGCGTAGTCGCGAGTGATCTCCTCGCCCAGGCGAGAAACGATGCCGTCGATATCCTCCTGCGTAAACAGAACCTTCTCGATATCCGGATGTTGAGAAGCCATGACAACCCTTTCTTGTGCTTAATCGCCCACACACCGCCGTATGGACGCGAACTACACATTCTAGCAGCGCACGGGGTATATTTTCCAGCCCGCGCACCATCAGCGCGGGAATACCGTCAACGCCGCACAGAACAGCTGGTGCGAGGGGCTAATCCGCGTCAACCACGCGAAGCAGATAAGCCACACGCGTCGCCGCCGTGCATTTAAAACGTTCGTCCGCGCGAACTCCGGCGACCCACACCACGGCACCTCCCGGCGCCGTCCTCACCACGGGCACGCCGGCGCGCTCGGAAACGGGAATGCGAGCCTCGCCTAGCAAGTCGGATACCTTCTTGCTTCGGCCACTCATTCCTAACGGGCACATCACGTCTCCCGGTGCGGGACCGTCCACCCACAGGCGCGCCAATCGCGCCTCTGCAGGGATCTCGCCACGTGAGCCCGCCAGGATCCGCTCACTATCGCTGTCGGCAAAACCCAGGGCAGCCGCGTCTACCAAAGCTGTCACTTCCCCGGCAGCCGCAAGCTCACGGGCGCGGCGCACGATATCGCATCCCGGCTCAACGGCCATCGGCTCTGCGACCAGCATGCGCCCCCCGCCCAACGGCAAACGACCGGGTATGGTAATCCAGTCCGCAACCAGCCCCTCACGAGCCGCCGGCGCCTTAAACGCTAGCATGCCAAACTCGACGCGCGCGTCAATTCCCGCCGGAAGCGTGACCGAGCCTGTGCCTTCGGCAACGCAGGAAAGAACTCGCTCCACATGTCGCATCTCTGGACGAGCGCCCGGATCGATGCGTTTGATCGCCAGTCGCACGATGCGCCGCGCGATTACCACCTCGGCCGCAGCAAGGCGTCTGGCATCGAGCACTAGCGCGCCCGCTGCCTCCTTGCGCAGGCAGCTTCGAAACGCCTGCGCCGACAGCTGGGATAGAAACGCGTCTTCGTCACCCAAGATCTCACAGGCGGCGCCAATCGTCTTGCACACGCTCGCATTACGCTGTGCCACCACTGGCATTACCCGATGGCGCACGTAGTTTCGCAGATACGAGATATCCTCATTGCTCTCGTCTTCACGCCACGGCTGACCATGTACCTGTAGATAGCCCACGAGCTCGCCATGAGTTAGGTCGAGCAAGGGACGCACCACGATATTCCTCCGGCGAGGAATGCTCGATAGACCAGCGGGCCCCGAACCCTTAATCGCGTTCATCAAAAACGTTTCCGCGCGATCCGAAGACGTGTGCGCGGTGCAGATACGAGCCGCCGTTCGCGGTGTCCCCGTCTGGGCGCAGAGCTCGCGAACATACCTCCGCGCCGCGGCATAGCGCACCTCGCGGGCCGCGGCCTCAATATTGCCCGACCCCCCATCAAAATAAGCGTGCTCCACACACAGCGGTAAACCATATTTCGCGCAGAGCTCACGCACAAAGGCCTCGTCGCCATCGGACGCCTTGCCGCGCAGATGATGGTTTACATGCAGCACATGCAGGCGCTCGCGAGCAATGGGGGCAACACCGCGTCCGTCTTGGATATCCAGCTTTGATGTGCACGCCATAAGAAGCAGTGCCGTCGAGTCCGCGCCGCCTGATACCATGAGCACGACAGGAGCAGCCTGCTGCCTCGTCCGGGTCTCATCGACTGCCCCAGGCACGGCATGGTGTCCATAATGCTGAGATACCGTAGGCATTTGCTTCCTCCTCTATTCGTCCGCACCCATTGTATCCTTTGGAATCTTATGTCTCGTCTGCACCTTCATATCCTCGGCAGTGGCTCTAAAGGCAACTGCGCACTCATCGAGGGCCCGCAGGGGCTCATTATGGTCGATGACGGACTGTCTCGCCGCGAGACATTAAAGCGCATGGCAGAACTGGGGCTCTCGACAGACAACGTCTCGGCTCTTCTCATTACTCATGAGCATAGCGATCACATCAAGGGCCTCGATGTCTGGTGCAAGCACTGGCACGGCCCCCTCTTTGCCAGCAGTGGCACTCTTTCGAGTAAAGAAAATCTTTCGCATCTGCCTGTCGAGGAATTCGATCCCGGTGACACCCTATCCATTGCCGGCATCCACGTGCAAACCTACTCAACATCACACGATGTCATCAATCCAGTCGGCTATCGATTCGACACCCTCGATGATTCCATCGGCTTTGCCACCGACACCGGAGAGCTATCGAGCCAAGCCATGAACACCCTCAAAGATTGTCGAGTCCTCGCACTCGAAAGCAACCACGATGTGACCATGCTGCGCGAGGGAGAATATCCCCGCTTTCTTCAGGAGCGCATCCTGTCTGCAAGGGGACACCTCTCCAATGGCCAAGCCGCCGAAGCCGCGCGCGAACTTGTTACCGATCGCACCGAACAGCTCATTGCCATGCATATCAGCCAAGATAACAATCGTCCGAGCCTTACCGTCAAAAGCTATGCCAAAGCTCTGGCCGCAACCCTGGATGACGAGGTCGGCAGCTCCGCAACCCTTCTCCAAGGATCGCGAAAGCTCTCGATACGCCCCGCAAGCCAGCATCGGCCAGCAACCATTCAATAACTGGGCTAAACAGCAAAAGGGGCCGGGAATCGCTTCCCAGCCCCTTTTGTTGTCTTTTAATAGCGAAGAACACCAACGAAGTTATTCGATGGAGATCTTCGTAACGTTCTTCTTCTCGACGATCTTGGGAACCGTAACGGTCAGGATGCCGTCAGCGTACTTAGCCGAGAGGCCCTCGCTCGAAGCGTCCTTAAGATACACGCCACGCGTCGCGCTGTACGAGCTGAACTCCTTCTGCAGGAAGTTCTTGCCCTCGTTCTCCTCGTCTTCCTCGACATTCACGCTAATGGACAGACGACCCTCGTTAAGCTCGACATCGATATCGTCCTTGGCGACGCCGGTCAGATAAGCCTTGACCTCATAGCCATCGCCCTTATCCTCAACGTCAACGGGGAACGCCTTAGAGGCAATCGAGTTGTTTGCAAGGTCGGTCATATCATCAAACAGATCGAACAGCGAGCTAGCAGAAGGACGAACGCCAAAAACCGAACGATAAGGAACCATGCTTGCCATGTTTACCACTCCTTTTAAGGACTGCCGAGTCATCTTCTAAGTGACTGGGACTTCTTTTGACGCTCTTATATATGCCCACCCAGTGCTCATATATACATCGACTATAAAGTTTTTTTAGTCCAGTACTATAAGCATATCTAAGTGTGTATGACTAAGGTTTTAGTAAGGTTAAGGTTCTTTGAACAAGAGCTTAAATTGCAAGTATGTTCGCAGCTACAAATAACAAGGGGCTTACAATGAGCGCGTACACGTTGTTGGTAACGAGCTAAAGGGCATCATGGACGACCAAAACCAGAACAATATGTTTATGCCGACGCAGGGCGAAGATACTTCCACGCAGCCGCCACGGTTCCATCGCCCCCACATCTCGCAAGAGCCCATTAATGATCCGGAGCCCGAGTATGTGACGAGAAATCGATATCAAACGCTCGAGGATGCCCAAACGGGACGTAAACATATGGGCGTCGCCTCGGGAGACCCTGTATATCTGAAAGACGCACCATTATCTAAAAACAGCGCAGCTAGTGATGAGCCGATGAAAGCATCCGCCACTCATCAACAAAGAGGTCCTCGACCAAAGCAAACCTTGACGCATTCGGCTCGCTATCTCGAAACGCCAAAACAGGGATAATCAATCTTCGTTTCATCAAGTAAACGACGCAAACAGCATCGACTGACAATCCTGCTTTTGATTATTGTGGGCATAGCAGTTGCCCTTGTTATTCGTTTTATTTTCTTTAAGTAAAAGCTCAATACCAAAAAGAATTAAATCGTCTGGCGTAAATGAGTTATTTATGCCCCGTAAACGCAAAAAAAGGGGGAGGCCGCGAGGCCTCCTCCTTCTCAGTTCGATGACGGCTCGGTGCCGTCCACCGGTCAGCGGCGCCCTGGCCTCCCACGGGCTGACCCCGCAGTACTCTCGGCGCGATGGGGCTTAGCTT
>DBGBZQ010000080.1:0-1949 GCA_048368115.1 Collinsella sp. | reverse complement strand
GCCATCCTTACTAACTTGCAGCCGGGTGATGTGCTGTTTATCGACGAGATCCACCGCCTCAACCGTTCGGTCGAGGAGGTCCTGTACCCCGCGATGGAGGACTTTGCCCTCGATATCGTGATTGGCAAGGGTCCGGCGGCGCGCTCGATTCGCCTGGATATTCCCAAGTTTACGTTGGTAGCGGCAACGACCCGCTCAGGCATGTTGACAGGCCCGTTGCGCGACCGCTTTGGCATTTCATATCGCCTGGATTACTACACGGTCGAGGAGCTCGCGCAGATTGTGACGCGCTCGGCGACTATCCTGGGCGTGACGATCGACCACCCCAGTGCACTCGAGATCGGCTCGCGTTCGCGCGGCACGCCACGTCTTGCCAACCGCCTGCTCAAGCGCGTGCGCGATTACGCACAGGTGCGCGGCAACGGCCCCATCGAGCTCGATATCTGCCGTCAGGCGCTCGAGTTCTTCGAGATCGACGAGCTCGGGCTGGACTGGATGGATATTCGCATTTTGGAGACGCTTGCTAAGACGTTCTCCGGTCGTGCCGTGGGACTTACGACCCTTGCCAGCGCGGTGGGCGAGGACCCGGGCACGCTCGAGGATGTCTATGAGCCCTATTTGCTGCAGTGCGGGTTGATGATTCGTACGCCGCAGGGCCGTCAGGCAACCCTTCGCACCTTTGAGCACCTGGGGATTGAACCTACCGTTTAGGGCGCTTTGTTTTGGCGGGCTGTTGGACTATCGCTGGGCATCGGGTAAACATATCGCCGTTCATCGGTTATGGGCGTTTTACTATTGCGCGCCCGTGCTATGCTGAATTGGTCTTTTTCTCATTCGGTAACGAAAGGACCGCCCATGCCTACTGACATCGAAATCGCACGTTCTGTCACGCCACTGCCTATTACCGAGGTGGCCAAGAACGCCGGCGTCGACGTTAAGCACCTTATTCCGTACGGCTTCGACAAGGCTAAGGTCGACTATTCACTGCTCAACGAGCCGACTGATCACCAGGCCAAGCTCGTCCTCGTGACCGCTATCAACCCAACGCCCGCGGGCGAGGGCAAGACCACCACGACCATCGGTCTGGCCGACGGCCTGCGTCGTCGCGGCGTCAAGAGTGCCGTTGCCCTGCGCGAGCCTTCGCTCGGCCCCGTCTTTGGCGTTAAGGGCGGTGCTGCCGGCGGCGGCTGGGCTCAGGTCATCCCCATGGAGGATATCAACCTGCACTTTACCGGCGACTTCCACGCTATCGGTGCCGCCAATAACCTGCTGGCCGCCATGCTTGATAACCACATCCAGCAGGGCAATCAGCTCGGTATTGACGTTAAGCGCATCACTTGGAAGCGCGTCGTCGATATGAACGACCGTCAGCTGCGCCACGTTATCGACGGCATTGGCGGCAAGGCCCAGGGCGTGCCGCGCGAGGACGGCTTCGACATCACTGTTGCCTCCGAGGTCATGGCAATCCTGTGCCTGTCCACGAGCATCAATGACCTCAAGGAGCGCCTGGGCGAGATTGTTGTCGGCTACAGCTTTGCCGGCGAGCCCGTCCGCGCCCGTGACCTTAAGGCTCAGGGTGCCATGGCCGCGTTGCTTAATGACGCGCTCAAGCCCAACCTGGTGCAAACGCTCGAGGGCACGCCCGCGTTTGTCCACGGTGGCCCCTTTGCCAACATTGCTCATGGCTGTAACTCCATCATGGCCACGCGTATGGCGATGCGCTTTGGCGATGTCGCCATTACCGAGGCCGGCTTCGGTGCCGATCTGGGTGCCGAGAAGTTCCTCGACATCAAGTGCCGCATGACGGGCGTTCGCCCCAGCGCCGTCGTGATCGTCGCGACCGCTCGTGCGTTGAAGTACAACGGCGGCGTCGCCAAGGCCGACCTCAACGAGGAGAACCTCGAGGCACTCAAGGCTGGCATGCCCAACCTGCTGCGTCACGTCGACAA
>DBGBZQ010000079.1:0-8125 GCA_048368115.1 Collinsella sp. | reverse complement strand
CTGTCTGCGCGGGCTTTTGGCGAACGGCGTGCAGGTGACTGAGGGCTTTAAATGCGCCGATGTCGATCCGCGCGGCGATGCCAGCTATATCAACTACATTTCGGACAAGGCGACGTCGGTCGGCGGCGGCGTGCTCGAGGCACTCGCTATGCTCACCGATATCTTTAGAGGATAGAAGGCGGCAATGGAAAAGCTCGATGTTGTGAATGCGGCGCTTGTCGCCCTGCGTGCTGGCGAGACGTGCGAGCTCGTGGTCGTGGCCGGCACGGCGGGGTCGTCGCCGCGCGGCGTGGGCGCCTGGATGGCCGTCTTTGCCGACGGTAGCCAGGCGGGCACCATCGGCGGCGGCAAGATCGAGCTTTTTGCGCTGGACGAGGCGCGAGAGCTCCTGAGCGCGGGACAGTCGCGTCTGGTCCGCTACACCATGGGCGGCGAGAACTCCGATACCGGTATGATCTGCGGCGGAGCCATCTGCCTGTGCTATCTGCATCTGGATGCGATCCAGGCACCGTTGTTCCAGGAAATTGCCGACGTCTTGACGTATCGACGTATCGGCGACTTCGTCATCGACTTTGAGCCGTTTATCGCGAGCGCGCTCGAGGGCGATGTGGCCGAGTACCATGGCGAGGCATCGCGCCATACCATTGCCGGCTGCCCCGGGCTTTCGCTGGTGGAGGAGGGGAGTAAGGTCACCTACACCAACGCGGCCTCTGAGATTCCCGCGGCGCACATCGAGACGCTCTGCCCCGAGGGCCTGACCTACATCTTTGGCTGCGGCCACGTGGGCGCCGCGACGGCGCGGGTGCTCACGGCGGCGGGCTTTGCCGTCGTGGCGTGCGACGACCGCCCCGGCACGCTGACGCCCGAATGGGTGCCCAGTGTCTACGACCGTCGTCTGGTCGACTACAAGAACCTGAGCAAGCAGTGCCCCATCGGCCCGCGCGACCTGGTGGTCGTCGCCACGGCGGGTCACAAGTCCGATATCGACGTGGTGATTCAGGCCATGCGTGCCAAGCCTGCCTACCTGGGCTGTCTGGGTTCGCGCCGCAAGACGGCCTTTGTGCGTGCCCGCCTGGAGCAGGAAGGCTTTACGCAGGACCAGATCGACGAGCTGCACCTGCCGATCGGCGTTGCCATCGAGGCCGAGGACCCCGAGGAGATCGCCATCTCCATCGCCGCCGAGATGATCCACCTGCGCCGCACCAAACTCGTTCCCCGCAAGCGCTAATCGCATCCCCACCAATTAAGTTGCGGTGAAATACGGATTGTTTAAGCCTGTTAGGCCGCCCAACAGTCCCTATTTCACCGCAACTGCTTTTTGGGATCCATTTGTGCGGGGGAGTTGTGGAGTTGTGCAGGCAGACGAGGTTTTTCTGGAAATACGCTCCCGATGCGCGTATAGTACCGATTGTTTTGTCGGCTCCTGCTGCGTCGAGTCCAAACCGCAAAATGCCATGAGCGGTGCGGATGCAGTCAGGAGGCACGAGGACAACCCACCGTGGCCACGCCCCGTGCTTAAAACCCCAAGAAGGAGTGAACAATGGCAGAAGAGAAGTATGTGCCGCGTCTGAAGACCAAGTACAACAACGAGGTCAAGCAGCAGCTTCAGGACAAGTTCCAGTACGAGAACGTCATGATGATCCCCAAGTTTGAGAAGATCGTCGTGAACATGGGTGTCGGCGAGGCCGCTACCGATTCCAAGGCCATCGACGGTGCCGTGCGCGACCTGCGCGCCATCACCGGACAGCAGCCGATGATCACCCGTGCCCGTAAGTCCATCGCTACCTTCCGCCTGCGCGCTGGTATGCCGATCGGCTGCAAGGTTACCCTGCGTGGCGACCGTATGTGGGAGTTCTTCGATCGTCTGACCTCCGTCGCGATCCCCCGTATCCGCGACTTCCGCGGCATTTCCGCCAAGAGCTTCGACGGCCGTGGTAACTTCTCCATGGGCGTCACCGAGCAGCTCATCTTCCCCGAGATCGACTTCGATTCCGTCGATCACCAGCGTGGTATGGACATCACTTTCGTGACCACCGCCAACACCGATGAGGAGGCCAAGGCCCTTCTGGACGCCTTCGGTTTCCCGTTCAAGAAATAGGTTCACCTGCCCTATAAGCGCCGTTCCCACAAGGGGGCGGCGCTTGGGGCGAACAATACTCTATGTGAGGAGGATATAAGTGGCTAAGACATCGATGATCGTCAAGTGCAATCGCAAGCAGAAGTTCTCTACTCGTGAGTACACGCGCTGCCAGCGCTGCGGCCGTCCGCACTCTGTGTACCGCAAGTTCGGCCTGTGCCGCGTCTGCTTCCGCGAGCTTGCACTCAAGGGCGAGCTTCCCGGCGTTAAGAAGGCCAGCTGGTAAGTCACTACCAGCGTTTCAAGCATCCGTTTGGAACAGGGAAAACGCGCTAAAAAGGCTTTGCCGTTAAGGGCGGCGAAGAACCAAGAGCACGTGTTCATCAAGAACGAAGGAGAATCTGTATGAACCTTACAGACCCGATCGCAGATATGCTTACGCGCATCCGTAACGCTAACTCTGTGAACAAGGCCACGGTCTCCATGCCGAGCAGCAAGAAGCTCGTCGAGATCGCTCGTGTTCTGCACGAGGAGGGCTACATCGAGGGCTACGATGTCGAGGACACCGTTCCCCAGAAGACTCTGCACATCACGCTTAAGTATGGTCCCAAGAAGGCTAAGGTCATCAACGGCATCCGCCGCATTTCCAAGCCGGGCCTGCGTAAGTACACCGGCGTTGCCGACATGCCCCGCGTCCGCGGTGGCCTTGGTACCGCCATTATTTCCACCAGCCATGGCGTCATGACCGACCGCGATGCTCGCAAGCACAACGTCGGCGGCGAGATCATCGCTTACGTCTGGTAATTCGCTCGGTAGGTAGAAGGAAAGGAGATCACCGTGTCTCGTATCGGTAATAAGCCTGTCCAGATTCCCGCCGGAGTCGAAGTGGCAGTCAACGGCAACAACGTTGTCGTCAAGGGCCCCAAGGGCCAGCTCGAGCTCGATGTCTTTGAGAAGCTCGCTATCAACGTCGAGGACAACGTCCTCACCGTTTCCCGTCCCGACGACGAGCGTGAGACCCGTGCCCGCCACGGCCTCACCCGCGCCCTCATCCACAACATGGTTGTTGGCGTTTCCGAGGGCTTCGAGAAGAAGCTCGAGCTCGCCGGCGTCGGTTACCGCGTGCAGCAGAAGGGCAAGAACCTCGAGTTCTCCCTGGGCTTCTCGCACCCCGTGATTGTCGAGGCTCCTGAGGGCATCACCTTCGAGGTTCCCGACAACACCCACGTGAACGTCAAGGGTATCAACAAGCAGCAGGTCGGTCAGATCGCCGCTGAGATCCGCGGCCATCGTCCTCCCGAGCCTTACAAGGGCAAGGGTATCCACTACGTTGGCGAGCACATCCGCCGCAAGCTGGGTAAGGCCGCCAAGTAGTCGTAACCGACTCACTCGCATAAGACCAGCACCCCGTCAGGTGCTGGCAAGATCAACCTTTTTAGGAGTTTACGTATGAACAAGCATAAGGCGAAGCTGGAAGGCCTCAAGCGTCGTCAGCGTCGTGTTCGCGGCAAGGTCTCGGGTACCTCCGAGCGTCCGCGTCTTCGCGTGACCCGTACTAACGCCAACATCTATGCCCAGATCATCGACGACAGCAAGGGCTCCAGCCTGACGCTCGTCTCTGCCTCGACCCTCGAGGCCGAGTTCAAGGGCACCCACACCTCGAACAAGGAGGCTGCGGAGAAGGTCGGTCAGCTCGTTGGCAAGCGCGCCATCGAGGCCGGCATCACCAAGGTCGCCTTCGATCGCGGTGGCCGTATCTACCATGGCCGCGTCAAGGCCCTCGCCGACGGTGCTCGTGCCGCCGGTCTCGAGTTCTAGGAGGTATGTAGCACATGGCTCGTAATCAGAAGCAGCAGCGCGAGGCCTCCGAGTTCGAGGAGCGCGTCGTTTACATCAACCGCGTGTCGAAGACCGTCAAGGGTGGTCGTCGCATGAGCCTCGTCGCTCTCGTCGTCGTTGGCGACGGCAAGGGCAACGTCGGCGTTGGCATGGGCAAGTCCGCTGAGGTGCCCATGGCCATCTCCAAGGCATCTCTCGATGCCAAGAAGAACATGTTCCACGTGCCGGTGACCGAGCAGGGCACCATCCCGCACGAGGTTCTCGGCCACTTTGGTGCCGGCCGCATCATCATCAAGCCCGCTGTCGAGGGTACCGGCGTTATCGCCGGCGGCGCTGTGCGTCCCCTCTTTGAGCTTGCTGGCATCAAGAACGTCCTGTCCAAGTCCCTCGGTACCGACAACGGCCTCAACATCATCAAGGCTGCCGTCGAGGGCCTCAAGGAGCTCTCCAGCCCTGAGGACGTCGCGGCTCGCCGTGGCCTGACGGTCTCCGAGATGTTCGTCGGTAAGGAGAACTAAGCATGGCTGACACCATCAAGATCAAGCAGGTCCGCAGCACCAACGGTTGCAAGCAGGACCAGGTCCGTACTGTCCGTGCCCTCGGTCTCCACAGGATCCGCGAGGTTCGCGAGATTGCTGACAACGAGTCCGTCCGCGGCATGATCTTCAAGGTCAAGCACCTTGTCGAGATTGTAGAGGAGTAGCAAATGCAGCTTCACGATCTTACTCCCGCGCCCGGTTCCACCAAGAACCGCAAGCGCGTCGGCCGTGGCAATTCTTCGGGTCACGGCACCACTTCTGGCCGCGGTCAGAAGGGCCAGGGTTCCCGCTCTGGCGGCACCAAGGGTGCCGGCTTCGAGGGTGGCCAGACTCCGCTGGCCATGCGCCTGCCCAAGCTTCCGGGCTTCCGTAACCCCCGTCGTATCGAGTACACCGCTGTTAACGTTGAGCGTCTCGAGCGTAAGTTCGAGGACGGCGCTGTGATCGACGGTGCCGCTCTTAAGGCCGCTCGCATCACCAAGAGCGAGTTCGAGCCCGTCAAGGTGCTCGGCAATGGTGAGCTCACCAAGAAGTTCACGGTCAAGGTCGACAAGGTCAGCGCTTCTGCGCAGGCCAAGATCGAGGCCGCCGGCGGAAAGGTCGAGCTGCCGTGCTAAATGGTCTTAAGAATGCTTTCCGCATCAAAGAATTGCGCGAAAAGATTCTTTTTACCATAGCTATGCTCGTCGTGTACCGCATTGGTGCGCACGTTCCTGTGCCCGGCATTCCCTTCCAGGGGATGCTGGGCCTTTTCTCGACCGATAACAATTCGGTCGCCGCAGGTGCTATGGCCCTCCTGAATCTTTTCTCTGGCGGCGCGTTGAGCTATGTGTCGGTGTTTTCGCTGGGCATCATGCCTTACATCACCAGCTCGATCATCCTCCAGATGCTCCAGGCCGTCGTGCCTTCCCTGCATGAGCTTGCCCGCGAGGGCGAGGTCGGTCAGACCAAGATTACGCAGTATTCGCGTTACCTCACCCTTGCTCTGGCAATCCTCAACTCCGTGGGTTACCTCTTCCTCTTTAAGAGCTTCGGCATCAGCTTCAATGGCGCCGGCGCTCCCGAGATCATCTTCGACCTCATGATCGTCGGTACACTCACCGCGGGCGCCATGCTGATCATGTGGATTGGTGAGCTCATCACCCAGCGCGGTATCGGCAATGGCATGTCGCTGATCATCTTTGCGAACATCATGGCCGGTCTGCCGCAGGCTATCTTCTCCAGCACCGAGGGCAATGCCGGTGGCATCATCACCATGGTGATCATCTGCGCCATCATCCTGCTGGTTATCCCGCTGATTGTTTTCCTTGAGCGCGGCCAGCGCCGCATCCCGGTCTCCTACGCTAAGCGCGTCGTGGGCCGTCGCATGATGGGTGGCCAGACCACCTACCTGCCCATCAAGGTCAACACCGCGGGCGTCGTGCCGATCATCTTCGCTTCGGCGCTGCTGTACTTCCCGGCCCAGATTGCCGTGTTCTTCCCCGGCATCGGCTGGATCCAGGCAGTTGCCTCCGCGCTTTCGACCGGTTGGCTCAACTGGGTGCTTAACGTTGTCCTCATCGTGTTCTTCGCGTACTTCTACACCTCCATGGTGTTCAACCCCGATGACACGGCCGACAACCTTAAGAAGCAGGGCGGCTTTATTCCGGGCGTCCGTCCGGGCAGGGCTACCGCGGCCTACATCAAGAACGCGCTCAACAAGATTACGCTTCCCAGCGCTGTCTTTTTGGCGCTCATCGCCATCGTGCCTTCGATCATCTTCTCCTTCACGGGTAACCATCTGATCCAGGCATTTGGCGGCACGTCCATCCTCATCATGGTCGGCGTCGTGCTCGACACGGTCGATAAGCTTGAAGGCCAGATCAAGATGTATGATTACGATGGATTCTTTAAATAGGCTAGAGGAGGATTGCTCATGAACCTCGTATTGCTCGGAGCTCCGGGTGCCGGTAAGGGCACCGTCGCACAGGAGCTCGTCGCCGAGTTTAGCGTCGCTCACATTTCCACGGGCGACCTGCTGCGTGCTGCCGTCAAGGGTGGCACCGAGCTTGGTATTCAGGCTAAGAAGTACATGGACGCTGGCGAGCTCGTTCCCGATCAGCTCGTGATCGACCTTGTCAAGGAGCGCCTTGCCGCCGATGACGCCCAGCAGGGCTTCATCCTCGACGGCTTCCCGCGCAACACCGCCCAGGCCGTGACGCTCGATTCCGAGCTCTCCGCCATGGGTCGCGAGATCGACTGTGCCCTTCTGGTCGATGTGGCCCCCGAGGTCATTATCGATCGTCTGTCTTCGCGTCGCACCTGCCGCGCCTGCGGTTACACCGGCACCGCTGCCGATGCTACCTGCCCCAAGTGTGGCGGCGAGATGTATCAGCGCGACGACGACAAGCCCGAGACCATCAAGAACCGTCTCGACGTCTACGAGAAGTCCACGAGCCCGCTCGTCGACTACTATCGTGGCCAGGGTCTGCTCAAGTCGGTCAACGGTGACCAGGCTCGTGAGACCGTGTACGGGGATGTCAAAGAGGCTCTCGGTCTATGATCAAGATTAAGTCTGCAACGCAAATCGAGCAGATGAAGAAGGCAGGAGCGCTATCTAAGATGGCGCTCCGCCACGTTGGAGCCATGGTGCGCCCCGGCGTTTCGACTTTTGAGCTCGATCAGCTCGCGGAGCAGATTATCCGCATGCATGGCGGCACCCCGGCCTTTAAGGGCTACGGCGGGTTCCCGGGAACCATCTGCGCATCGATCAACGATGCCGTGGTTCACGGTATTCCCAACCCCGACATGATCCTGCGCGATGGCGATATCATCTCCATTGATACGGGAGCTGTCGTTGACGGTTGGGTCGGCGATAACGCTTGGACGTTTTTCGTCGGCACCCCCACGCCCGAAGCCAAGGCTTTGTGCGAGGTCACGCGCGATTGCCTTAAGGCTGCCATCGAGCAGGCTGTTCCCGGTAACCATATCGGGGACGTCGGTTATGCCGTTCAGTCCCTCGCCGAGTCTCACGGTTACGGCGTGCTTCGTGATTATGTGGGCCATGGCATTGGCCGCGTGATGCACGAGGACCCCAACGTTCCTAACTATGGAAAGAAGGGGAGGGGCGTTCGCCTCCAGGCCGGCATGGTCATTGCCATTGAGCCGATGGTTACGATGGGTTCCAACCATGTGAGCACGGGCTCCGACGGTTGGATCGTCACGACCAACGACCACCTGCCCGCCGCGCACTTCGAGAACACCGTCGCCATTACCAATGACGGCCCGGTGATTCTCACCACGGATGCGCAAGGTGCTTGGTGTTCGCTCCAAGGCGGAGAAATGTAACAAGTTCCACTTAGTTGTGGAGCCATTACGAAGTTATTACGATGCGTACATACGTGTTGTAGAATACTCAATCGCTGTCGTTTTCTAGAGAAAGATGATTGCTTGTGAAGAAGGAAGACGCAATTGAGCTCGAGGGTACGGTAAAAGAGCCGCTGCCCAACGCCATGTTTAAGGTCGAGCTCGAGAACGGTCATTCGGTTCTGTGCAACATTTCTGGCAAGATCCGAATGAATTACATCCGCATTCTCCCCGGTGACAGGGTTGTCGTGGAGCTTTCCCCGTACGACCTGACCCGCGGCCGCATCACCTATCGCTATAAATAGCGGCACGCATACACGCTCTT
>DBGBZQ010000078.1:0-36365 GCA_048368115.1 Collinsella sp. | reverse complement strand
CATGCTGCGCGTCATCGATACCCGTTGGATGAACTACCTGCAGGAGATGGACTACCTCAAGACCGGCATCGGCCTGCGCGGCTTTGGCCAGCGCGACCCGCTGGTCGAGTACAAGACCGAGGCCTACGGCGCGTTCCAGATGCTCGTCGATACCATGTATGAGGATTACCTGCGCACGGTTCTGCGCATCGAGATCAAGGCTGCCCCGCGTGCCGTGGAGCACAAGGAGGAGCCCGCGCTCGAGGGCGCGCGCTTCTCCGGCCCTGCCGAGGTCGATGGTGCCACCGGCGACTCGGTGCTGCGCAAGCAGGCGCAGGTGCAGGCCCGCACGGCTGTCCAGGGTGGTCCGGCTGCCGTCAACAACGGTGGCAAGGTGACCACCTATCGCAAGTCCGAGAGCGACGATCCGTACGTTAACGTGGGCCGCAACGACCCGTGCCCCTGCGGTAGCGGCAAGAAGTTTAAGTACTGCCACGGCAGGAATCGTTAATGGCTGAGGCTTTAGAGGTAACGCCCGCCGAGCTGGACGCGTTTGCGGACCGGCTCGGTGAGGTCGAGTCGTATCTCCACCTGGACGAGAAGCGTACCCGCGTGACCGAGCTCGAGGCTAAAAGCGTGGCCCCCGGCTTTTGGGATGACGCCGACGCCGCCCGTGCCACCATGGAGGAGATCGCGCGCACCAAGGAAGATATCGCTGCCGTGGATACCGCGCGCGGCGAGCTTTCCGATGCCCGCGCCGCGTTGGAGCTTGCCGAGGAGATGGGGGGTGACCCCGACGCCGCCGCCCTTCGCGAGGAGGCTGCAGCCACGGCTGAGCGCCTGGCCCGTGCCATCGATGAGCTTGAGCTTTCGAGCTGGTTTACCGGTGAGTTCGATCACGGCGATGCCATTGTGACCATCAAGCCCGGACAGGGTGGTCTGGAGGCCCAGGACTGGACCTTCATGCTCTTTAAGATGTACATGAAGTACTGCCAGCGTCGCGGCTGGAAGGTCACCATCAACGACTGTCCCGCGGCCGAGGTCATCGGCATCGACCGCGCGACCTTTACCGTCGAGGGCAAGGACGCATTTGGCATGCTGCGCGCCGAGGCCGGCGTCCACCGCTTGGTTCGCATTAGCCCCACCGACGACAAGAAGCGCCGCCAGACCACGTTTGCCGGCGTCGAGGTCATCCCCGTGCTACCCGATGATATCGACATCGAGATCAGTCCCGATGACATCCGCGTGGACGTGTACCACGCGAGCGGCCCGGGCGGTCAGGGCGTCAACACCACCGACTCCGCCGTGCGCGTGACGCATTTTCCCAGCGGCATTGTGGTCACCTGCCAAAACGAGCGCAGCCAGATCCAGAACAAGGCCGCGTGCATGCAGATCCTCAAGGCTCGCCTGTACGAGATTGAGCTCGAGAAGCGCGCCGAGGCGCTCGATGAGATCCGCGGACCCAAGACCACGATTGGTTTTGGCAACCAGATTCGCAGCTACGTGCTCTACCCGTACCAGATGGTCAAGGACCTACGCACGGGCGTGGAGACCAGCAATGTCGAGGCCGTTCTTGACGATGGCGACCTGGACCCGTTTGTTATTGGCTACCATCGCTGGGCCACCGGCAACGCCGATGCAGAAGGCTCGGAGGTCTAAAACATCGGGCGGCTTCAAGCCGATGCCAAGCCCAACGGTTGGACGGGTTTGTATCCAGAGCAAACCCTGCGCAGGGGTGGTTTTTGTCCGGCGAATCGGTAGAATCGAATACAAGAAGAAGTTCAAAGCGCATCCGATGGGGTGCGCTTTTTTGAGGGAGGCAGCATGGCATATCGTCTGGACATCAAGCGCATTCTTTCGATGAACTTTTTTCACGACCTGCCCCAGATTATGTTGGGGTGCGCTCTGGCCGCTATTGCGACCGACCTGTTTTTGATTCCCAACGGCCTTGCTGCCGGTGGCGTTACGGGCCTTGCCACCATTATCCAGGCGGTCGGTGCATCGCGCGGCCTATCGCTTCCCGTTGGTATTCAGACGATCGTGATGAACGCCTTGCTGTTGTTGGTCGTTATGCGCGAGGGCGGCATGTTCTACGTGGTGCAGACCGCGACGGGCTTTGTGCTGCTGGGCTTCTTTACCGATCTGTTCGCCCCGTTTGTAGCACCTCTGGCGGATGCGGACCTGATGCTCCCTGCCATGTGGGGCGGCATTATTACGGGCATCGGTTACGGCATGGTGTTGCGCGCCGGCGCCAACACCGGCGGCTCGGACACGATTGGCCAAATCATCTCGCGTAACACCTCGCTGCCGGTGGGCTCGACCGTCATGGCGATCGATGTTGCCGTATGCGCGCTATCGGCTCCGGTCTTTTCAATCGAAAACGCACTGTATGCAGGCCTTTCGATGGTCATTAGCGGCTACGTGATCGATGCCGTGGTCGATGGTGGCAACAAACGTCGTATGGTACTCATCATCTCGGACAAGTTCCCTGATATCGCTGCCGATATCATGTATGGCCTGGGTCGTGGCTGTACCAAGTTTAAGGCGACTGGCATGTATTCGGGTGCCGAGAAGCCGGTGATTATGGTCATCGTGAGCCGTCGAGAGCTTAATACCCTCAAGACGATTGTGCGCGAGCGCGATCCTCACGCCATTGTGACGGTCGCTGACGTTACGGAAGCCTTCGGCGAGGGATTCAAGGACATTAGCGCGTAGGGTCGATCGCGTTCCATCCAAAAGACGTTCACATTGATAAACCGTTTCATCAGCGGTTCTGCCTGCTAAATTGTTCAAATAATGATAAAAACTCTGGTAAAGCCATCAGTTTCCAGCATAATGAATGACGTACGTGCATTGCGGCTGTGTTGGGATTACCTTCGGTGCCGTGCGCATTTTGTCTAATGAGGATGAAAGGAAGGCACAATGAGCGACGAAGAGCTCAAAAAGGTTGCCAACGAGGTAAGGAAGGGCATCGTCACCGGCGTGCACGCTGCCAAGTCCGGCCATCCGGGCGGTTCGCTCGGCGCTGCCGACATCATGACCTATCTGTACTTTGAGGAAATGAACGTCGACCCGGCCGATCCCCGCAAGGCCGACCGCGATCGTTTTGTGCTTTCCAAGGGCCACTGCGCTCCGGGCCTGTACGCCGTGCTTGCCGAGCGCGGGTTCTTCCCCAAGGAGGATCTCGAGACGCTGCGCCACATCGGCAGTCACCTGCAGGGTCATCCCAACATGAACGACACCCCGGGCGTTGACATGTCCACCGGTTCGCTCGGCCAGGGCATTTCCGCCGCCGTGGGCATGGCGGTTGCCGCCAAGCACTGGGGCGATACTTACCGCACGTACGCCCTGCTGGGCGATGGCGAGAGCGAGGAGGGCCAGGTCTGGGAGGCCGCCATGTTTGCCGGCAACCAGCAGCTCGATAACCTCTGCGTGATCGTCGACCACAACGGCCTGCAGATCGACGGCCCCGTCGAGGAGGTCAACGACCCCATGCCGCTCGCCGACAAGTTCCGTGCCTTTAAGTTCCACGTGGTGGAGCTTGCCGACGGCAACGATTTCGACCAGATCCGCGCCGCCTTTGCCGAGGCTCGCGCTACCAAGGGCCAGCCGACCGCCATTATCGCCGAGACCATGAAGGGCAAGGGCGTTTCCTTTATGGAGAACCAGGTGGGTTGGCACGGTAAGGCCCCCAACGATGAACAGTTTGAGCAGGCCATGGCAGAGCTCACGGCCGCCGGAGAGGAGCTCTAGGATGGCAGACGTCAAGAAAATCGCCACGCGCGTAAGCTACGGCGAGGCCCTCGTCGAGCTCGCCAACGAGCACGATGACTTTGTGGTCCTCGACGCCGACCTGGCTGCCGCCACGCAGACCGGCAAGTTCAAGGCAGCCTGCCCCGACCGCTTCTTCGATGTGGGCATTGCCGAGAGCAACCTGATGGGCGTCGCCGCCGGTATCGCGACCACCGGCCGCGTTGCCTTCGCGAGCACCTTTGCCATGTTCGCTGCCGGTCGCGCCTTTGAGCAGGTCCGCAACTCCATCGGCTACCCGCACCTCAACGTTAAGATCGGTGCCACGCATGCCGGTATCTCGGTGGGCGAGGATGGCGCCACGCACCAGTGCTGCGAGGATATTGCCCTCATGCGCGTCATCCCCGGCATGACTGTGATCGTTCCTGCCGACGACGTCGAGGCCCGCGCCGTAACGCGCGCCGCCTACGAGTGCGACGGTCCGGTGTACATGCGCTTTGCCCGTCTGGCCTCGCCGGTTATCAACGATCCCGAGACCTACAAGTTCGAGTTGGGTAAGGGCATTGTCATGCGCGAGGGCGCCGATGTGACCATCATCGCCTGCGGCCTGATGGTCGGCGAGGCTCTCGAGGCCGCCGAGCAGCTCGCTGCCGAGGGCATCGACGCCGAGGTCATCAACATGCACACCATCAAGCCCATCGACGCCGACCTGATCGTCAAGAGCGCCACCAAGACCGGCCACGTCGTGACCGTCGAGGAGCACTCCGTGATCGGCGGCCTGGGCAGCGCCGTTGCCGACGTCCTGTGCGAGCAGTGCCCGACGTCGCTCAAGAAGATCGGTGTCAACGACACCTTCGGTGAGTCTGGCCCGGGTGCCGAACTCTTGCACAAGTATGGCCTGGACGCCGCCAACATCGTGGCGACCACCAAGGAGTTCTTGGCATAAGGCAAGGCGGATCTCAAGGACTGCTTCGCCAGAACTATATAACTGTTTCGCCAGTACTATGGAAACCCGGCAGGGGCGCTCTCTTGGAGTGCGCCCCTGTTTCAGTTGCGGTGAAATAAGGACTGTTTTGCCAGCTTAAAGGCTCAACAGTCCCTATTTCACCGCAACTTATGAAGACGCCCCTCAAGCACGGTCCCATCAGGGAAAAGGGCATATATCGACAAAGCGCAATTCAGACCCTTCCAGCTTTGTATATGCAGCACCCCAAGATAAACGCAGCGACCCCTTAGTTATCGCAGGCCGGGCACAGGGTTACTCTCCAAATCTTTCCGCAGGACGGAGGAGCCCCCGCCGCGCGAAGCGCGCAGCGGGGGCTCCGACATGTCCGAGGACGATTTGGAGAGTAACCCTGTGCCCGGCCGACGGGATCCCTAAGCACGCCATGCTTCTTATGTGCAGCAAAGCTAATGCTGCTAAAATACAAAGCGCTCATGTAGTTTAAACGCACGACGATAAGGAGCACCAGTGGGTAACCACTTCCGTACCTCCGGTGCGGGCGATGATGCCCCCAAGACGCAGGCAGGCGTCCAGGGCAGTCGTTTCGCCACTCCGGATTCAGAGGGCCAGCCTGTTGCTCAGGCCCCCGCTCAGCCGGCAGATCAGGCACAGCCGGCATCCGATCCCTTTGCCTACAATCCAACCAGCGATGTCGCGCTTTCCGGCGCGGCGGGTTTTGAGCCCGTTCAGGCCGTGACCGCTCGCGTGGAGCAGCCTCAGGCTGGCGCCGCCACGCCGCAGCCTACCATGGCCGCTATTCCCGACCCCATGGCCCCTGCGACGCCGGCTCCTCAGCCTGCGCAGTCCGGTCTCTTTGCCGCTATTCCCGACCCCACGCAGCCTGCTGCCCCGGTGGTCGAGAGCGATCAGGCCGCCGAGGTCGCAAGCCTCGATAACGCGCTCAACAACCCCGATTTTACGTCGGTGTTTGCGCCCATCGATCCGCAGGCCAGCCGCAAGAAGATGGCCAAGCAGGCCGGTGTCGAGCCCGTCATCCTTATGGAGCATGTCACCAAGATCTATCCGGCACAGCCCAACAAGCCTGCACTCGACGACATCAACATCGAGATCTATCCGGGCGAGTTCGTCTTCCTGGTCGGTCACTCCGGCTCGGGTAAGACCACGCTGCTGTCGACGCTCAACCGCGACGTCAAGCCGACGAGCGGCCGCATCCTGGTTGCCGGTCAGGACCTCATGAAGATCAAGAACCGCAAGGTTCCGTTCCTGCGCCGCCAGATTGGCGCCGTGTTCCAGGACTTTAAGCTTCTGCCGCAAAAGACCGCCTACGAAAACGTGGCGTTTGCCCTGCAGTGCATCGGCAAGCCCAAGGGCGTCATTCGCAGCCAGGTGCCCGAGGTGCTGCGCCTGGTCGGTCTGGCCGATCAGATGGACTCGCTGCCCGACCAGCTTTCCGGTGGCGAGCAGCAGCGCGTTGCCGTCGCCCGTGCTATGGTCAACCGTCCGCCGCTGCTGATCTGCGACGAGCCCACGGGCAACCTCGACCCGGCGATCTCGCTGGGCATCATGAAACTGCTTGAGCGTATTAACCGCACCGGCACCACCGTGATCGTCGCCACGCACGACCGCGAGATGGTCGATAGCATGCACCGTCGCGTGATCGCCCTCGAGGGCGGCCACGTCATCCGCGACCAGGAGAGGGGAGGTTACGGCAACTATGGCACCAACTAACGTGGGCTACTCCTTCAAAGAGGCAATCAGCCACTTCTTCCGTAACTGGACTACCTCGCTCGGCGCCGTCATCACGATCTTCCTTTCGCTGTTTATCATCGGCCTGTTCATCATGGGCTCTGCGATGCTGAACTCCGTGATCGGCACCGTCGAGGATCAGGTTGTCATCAACGCGTTCATTAGCGATGACGCCGATCAGGCTGATGTTCAGGCTTTTGAGGCCGAGCTTAAGACGTGGAATAACGTCAAGTCCGTGACCTATAAGGACAAGGACGACGCGCTGGCCGAGTATACGAGCAAGATGTCGGGCAACGCCGACGCCACCATGAGCGCGCTCGATGGCCAGAACCCGCTGCCGGCTTCCTTCGCTATTGAGATGGACGATCCGTCCAAGGTCGAGAGCACGGCAAAGAAGCTCAAGAAGGATGCCGATTTCCAGAAGATCGCGGATGACGGCGACGTCAACGCGAGCGTGCTGTACGGCCAGGAGGAAGTGAGCCGCCTGTTCCAGGTGACCAACTACATCCGCATCGCCGCCGTGGTGCTCGTTGGCCTGCTGACTTTTATCGCGTTCATCTTTATCAACAACACGATTCGCCTGTCCATTACGGCGCGTCGTCGTGAGATTGCGATTATGCGTCTGGTCGGCGCCAGCAACGGCTTCATTCGTGGCCCGTTTATCACCGAGGGCGTACTGCAGGCCATTTTGGGCTCGCTGCTTTCCATCGGCGTTCTGGAGCTGCTGCGCAATCTGATGATTCCGCGTTTGCAGGAGAGCATCGGCTGGATGTCGTTTGCCCTGCCGATGCAGTACTACCTGGTGACCTATGCTGCGCTGATTCTGGTCGGCGTGATTATCGGCCTCTTTGGTTCTGCCATTGCCATGCGTCGCTACCTGCGCGTGTAGGCATGCCTGGAATTCATCCCTTCCAACGGGTCGTCTCTTATGGGGCGGCCCGTTTTTTGATCCCTAGGGGACGGCAGGAAAGCGAATCATTTGGGTAGACTCTTTGGAGTTCGCAATCGATAGTTAGGAGGCGCCATGGGGCGCAATAACAAGCATAAGCGTGGAGCTCGCAATAAGCGCGGGCCGGTGCGCAGCGAACGCCGTCCGAGCCTGACCGGGCGCGTGCAGCTCCATGAGCACAGTGCCTATGTCATAACCGAGAATGGCGACTACAAGGTCATGGGCCGCGGTAAGCGCGAGATCATGGATGGCGATACCGTTGCCGTGAGCATTAAGAACAGCCCGTACGGTGAGCGGCGCGCCGTGATCGAAGGCGTGGTTGAGCGCGCAGCCATAAGCGTGGTGGGTACGTACCAGACCGCCGGTCCGCTCGGTGTGATCGAGCCGCTCGATTCGCGCTTGAAGGCCGACTTCTTCATTTTGCCCGAGGATACCTCGGCGGATCGTCTGGGTGTCCACCCGGGTGATGCCGTTGTCGCGCGCATTTTGACCTACCCGACGCGCCTGGAATCGGGCACTGTGACGATCGAACGCCGCATTGGCGGAGATGACGCGCCCGATTTGGGCGTTCAATATGTGATGGCGCGTTACGGCTATACCGATAGCTATCCCGAGGCCGCGCTGGACGAGGCCGAGGGGCTTTCGCTCGATGTGTCCGCGGCGCTTAAGGACCCGCTCCGCCGCGATCTGCGCGACCGCTTTGTCATCACGATCGACCCGGTCGACGCGCGCGACTTTGACGATGCCATTTCGTTGGAGCGCACGCCCGAGGGTGGCTACAAGCTGGGTGTGCATATCGCCGACGTTTCACACTATGTGGCTTGGGACGGGCATATCGATCTTGAGGCTCGTCATCGCACGACATCGGTGTATCTGGCCGATCGCGTGCTTCCCATGCTGCCCGAACGCCTGTCCTGTGACCTGTGCTCGCTTCGCCCTGACGAGGACCGTCTTGCGTTTACCGTCGATATCGAGCTCGATGCGCAGGGTCGCGTGCGGCATTACGATCCGTATCCCAGCGTGATTCGCTCGCGTGTGCGTATGGACTATGACGGCGCCGAGGCGCTGCTGGTGCGTGCCGGCGCGGTTGAGTATTCGGTGCTGGAGGGTGCAGCCGAGGATGTTGCGGCTGCCGAGACCTCGCGCGAGGAAGCGCTTGAGCGCGGTCTTGCGTGCGAGGAGGCCGCCCGCGGCTACAACGTCGACCTCGGCGATTTCCTTGTCGCCGCTAACGAACTCGCCGAACTCCGCCGTCGTATCCGTCGCGCCCGCGGCTCGGTCGATTTTGACACGGCCGAGATTCGTGCTCTGTTGGATGAGGACGGAGTGCCCGTGCAGATTGTGGCGCGTGAGCGTTCGTGTGCCACGTCGCTTATCGAGGAAGCTATGCTGCTCGCCAACGAGTGCGTTGCAGAGTGGCTGGCAGACCGTGATATCGAGGCCTGCTATCGCGTGCATGAGGATCCGAGCCCCGATAGCCTGCACGGTGCCGCCGTTGCGCTGGCGCAGCTAGGCATCATCGACGATCGCCGTGCGGCTGGTATTGCCCTGGGAAGTCCCGATGAGCTGCAGGCTGCGGTTGACGCCGCGGCCGGCACGGCTAACGCTCCGCTCGTCAACACGTTGCTCTTGCGCAGTATGCAGCGCGCGCTGTACAAGCCGCGCAACGAGGGCCACTTTGCGCTCGCCGCGCCGTGCTACTGTCACTTTACGAGTCCCATCCGTCGCTACCCCGATCTGGTGGTGCACCGCGTGCTCAAACTGCAGTTGGCCTATGAGCAGCTCGGCGGCAAGGACGCCTTGGTCCGTACGCCGCGGCTGATCGGCAAGGGGCGCGAGTCGCTGCCGCGCATTCTGCCGCAGATCTGCCGCGCATGTAGCGATGCCGAGCGCGCGGCAGATGCCGCCAGCCATGCGACGCAAAAGATCAAGATTGCCCAGTACTATGAGGACCGTCTGGGTGAGCGCTATGCCGGAACCGTCTCGTGGGTTAGCAGCATGGGCCTCTTTGTGCGCTTGGACCTAACACAGGTCGAGGGCCTGGTTTCAATTAAGAGCCTGGGCAACGAGTGGCTCGAGTTCGACGAGGACGCGCTTACGCTGACGGGCGCCGACACGGGGACTCGCTATGAACTGGGCCAGCGCGTGATTATCGAGGTCTCGCGCGTCAATACCACGCGTGGACACTTGGACTTTAAGCTTATCCATTAGCTAAATCCCGACTCGTGGCGAGAGAGCGGAGGGCGGTCTTTCGGGACCGCCCTTCGCATTTGAATCGTGACTACCTTGTCGTCTGCTCGGCCGCCCGCTTACCTGCTATTTGAGAGGTAAAACCTACCAAAATAAACCTGTCCCTTTTGGCAGGTTTACAAGAAAGCGGGGATGAGATGGCGACGGTGTACGGGTATGCGCGGGTGAGTTCGCGCGATCAGAATCTGAATCGGCAGCTGGATGCGCTGGGCGCCTATGGCGTGGGCTCAGCGAATATTTATGCCGACCATGCGAGCGGCAAGGACTTCGATCGACCGCATTATCGCGAGCTGTTGCACGTCCTGGGAGACGGGGACGTGCTGGTGGTGCTTTCTATCGACCGACTTGGTCGTAATTACTCCGAGATTCTTGAGGAATGGCGACGCATTACCAAGGAGCTCGGGGTTGCCATTGTGGTGTTGGACATGCCATTGCTTGACACGCGCGCTAGGGCCAGCGGCGCGCCGGATGTGACCAACACCCTGATTGCCGATATTGTGCTGCAACTGCTGAGCTACGTGGCGCAGGTGGAGCGCGAGAATATCCATCGGCGCCAGGCGGAGGGAATTGCAGCGGCGCGGGCGCGAGGGGTTCGTTTCGGTCGACCTCGCAAGCCGTGCCCTCCTCAGTTTGAGCTGGTGCGCGATAGCTATGAGGCAGGCGATATTACCCGCAGCCAGGCAGCAAAGTGCCTGGGCGTGTGCGTGGGGACGTTCGATCGCTGGATGCGCGAGGCGGGGTAGGGGTTTGCGTCGCTTTGTCGCTTCCTGTTGCGATTCAAATTTTGATACGGTGACGATGCCATTTGGGGCTACACTCGCTGATATTCAAAAAAGGAGGTTGGCCCTTGGCGCGCGTAAAACAAATAATCGGATGGACCGCAATTGTTCTGTTCGCTGCAACGCTGGCGGGCATCTGGGTGCTGACGGAGCAAAATGCGGTGGAGACGTCGTTGCTGAGCGAGTCTACCGCGCGTGTGGTGGAGGGCCAGGCTACGGGCGTTCAGGCTGTCGATGCCACGGGTGAAGCTCAGGCGGAGAACGGAATGACCGGGGGCACCGATTCGGCTGCCTCGAATGTCCGGTCTGGCCGACTTGCTTCCATTCGCATGTGGGTGGGCACGAACGTCCGTCGCGTTGCCCATACCGTAGAGTTTTTCTTCGTCGGATTGTTCGCCTCCGTGGTCGTGGTTTGCTTTTCCAGGCGTCCGTGGAGCGTATGCTCCCGTTGCGTGCCCGTATTGCTCTTTTGCGCCGCCTGCTCCGTTGGCGATCAGGTACATAAGATCTTTGTTCCCGGCAGGCATTTCGACGTTATCGATTTAGGATTCGATGCTGCGGGCTATGTCACCGCCATGCTGTTGGTATTGCTGGCAGCGGCGTTGGTGCGCCATGCGACTCGGCCGATCGGCGCCCATGCGAGGCGCTAGCCGGTAACAAACCCGTTTCTGATAATGCGGCCTCGTTGAATTATTTTGTGTCGCGCGTATTTCCGAGCGGTCGGATTTGAGGGGCGAGCGGTAGAACGCTCGCCCTTTGTGCGCCACGATGCGGCACAATGTACCGCAAAAGCTGTTTGTATCCGGTACGAATCGTTCGTTGGTCTTTAATTCTTCTCAACGGAGGTGTTTGAGATGGCAAACGGATTGCTTTTGCGGCTTCGCGAGCGTGAGCTCAGCGCGAGCCCGGCGGAACGCAATGTCATCGCATATGTAAGCGCTCATCCGCACGAGGTGGTCGGGCTGTCCGTCCGCGGTCTTGCCGATGTCACGTTCTCCTCGCCCTCGAGCATTTTGCGCTTTTGCAAGCGTTTGGGTTTTGCGGGCTACAAGGAGTTCCAGCGCGAACTGATTGCCGAGCTGGCGCTCTTAGGTGACAAGAAAGACGTAGCCCTCGAGGACATCTCCATGGATGACAGCGTCGAACGTATCGTGGGGAAGGTGATGAAAAGCAACGTGCGCACGATCGAGGCGACGGCGCGAACGCTCGATTACACCGTCTTGGAGCGATGCGCGGCCCGTCTTAAGCGGGCACGCGCGGTCAATCTGTTCGGTATTGGTGCCTCTCGTTTGGTCGCGCACGACCTGGCGCAAAAGCTCATGCGTGTCGACAAAGAGTGCCATCTGTACGACGACTGGCATGATCAGCTCTTATGTGCCAAGAACATGCATGAGGGCGATATGGCAATCGCCTTTAGCTACTCGGGCTTGACGCAAGAGGTGCTGGACTGCACCGCCGAGGCTCAACGTCACAACTGTCCCGTTGTGGCCGTTACCAAAGTAGATGGATCATCCAAGCTTGCCACCATGGCCGATGCCGTGCTCGGCGTTGCTGCGAGTGAACCCTTGGTCCGCAGCGGTGCCATGGCTTCGCGTATGGCCCAGCTTATGGTTGTCGATGCCCTTTACGCTGCTTACGTTGCCAGCGACTACGAACGGGCGACGCATGTCATTAAGCAAAACTACATCGAGAAACAGGAAAGATGAGGTGAATGAAATGCTCGATTTAACAAAATTCACGACCGAACAGCGTAATCAAAGGTCAATGGACCTCGATACGATGACATCGCTGCAAATCGTCACGACGATGAACGATGAGGATCTTCGTGCCGTCCAGTCGGTCACGAAAGTGTTGCCCCAGGTTGCCACAGCAATCGACTGGGCTGCTGAGGCACTCGAGCGCGGCGGGCGCGTCTTTTACATGGGCGCAGGCACCAGCGGTCGTCTGGGCGTACTCGACGCTTCGGAGTGTCCGCCCACGTTTGGCGTGTCACCCGATCTGATTGTCGGGCTCATTGCCGGAGGCGAAACGGCGTTTATCAAGGCTGTCGAAGGTGCCGAAGACAGCGATGAGCTTGGCGCGAACGACCTGCGAGAGCGTGGACTCTCGGACAAGGATCTTGTCGTTGGCCTGGCGGCAAGCGGCCGTACTCCTTATGTGGTGGGCGGCCTTGCGTACGCCAAGGCAACTGGGTGCAAGACCATTGCAATTGCCTGCAACCAAGGGTCGAAGATCGGGGAGAGCGCAGATCTTGCCATTGAGCCCGTGCCCGGTCCCGAGGTGCTGACCGGCTCAACGAGGCTCAAGGCGGGAACGGTTCAAAAGCTCATTCTCAACATGATTTCGACCGGTGCCATGGTCAAGATCGGCAAGGTATACCAAAACCTGATGGTCGATGTGCAGCAGACGAACGAGAAGTTGGTGGTGCGCGGCCAGAACATCGTGATGGAGGCGACCGGCTGCACGCGCGAGCGCGCCGTTCAGGCGCTTGCAGATGCCGGCGGCCATGTAAAAACCGCTATTGTCTCGGTACTGTTGGACTGCGATGCCGAGCAGGCTACGGTAGCTCTTGAGCGGGCGCGAGGCCATGTCCGTGCTGCGGTGAGTGGTCATGAGAAGAGCAATGCCGACGCCCAATAGGTGCGCGGCGTGAGCTGATATGACATCCAGACGAGATACCCAATACAAGGAGGAGTTATGACGAACAAAGAGCTGGCTCAAAAGCTGCTGGACCTTTTGGGCGGTAAAGACAACGTGCTGGCAAACGCGGCGTGCATGACGCGCCTGCGCGTGACCGTCAAAGACGCGGGCAACGTCGACACGGAGGGCATTAAGGCACTCGACGGCGTGATGGGCCTGGTCGAGGACGACACGATGCAGATCGTGCTGGGTCCGGGCAAGGTGAATAAGGTGCTCGAGGAGTTCTCCAAGCTCACTGGCCTTGCGAAAGGCGTTGCCGACGAGAGCGTGGTTGACGCTGCGGCCACAAACAAGGCCGCGCAGAAGGCCAAGTACGAGTCTAAGCCGGTTCAGGCCTTCCTCAAGAAGATTTCCAATGTCTTCGTCGCCCTGCTTCCCGGCATCATTGCGGCTGGCCTCATCAACGGTATCTGCAACGTCATTAACGTCTCAACGGCAGGCGCGCTTGCAGGCGAGTGGTGGTACCAGGGCATTCGTTCCATGGGCTGGGCCCTGTTTGCCTATCTGCCCATCTTGGTGGGCTATAACGCGGCACGTGAGTTTGGTGGCTCCGCTGCGTTGGGCGGCATCGCCGGCATGATGTGTATCGCCAACAGTGCCATGCCCCTGCTTGCGCCTGGCGCGGCTGATCCTGCCACTGCCATTCTGCTGCCGCTCACCAGTGCGCAGTACAACCCCGCAGCGGGCGGCATGATCGCGGCTCTCATCGCTGGCGCATTTTTTGCCTGGATGGAGCGTCAGATTCGCAAGGTTATGCCCAACGCACTCGACACGTTCTTGTCCCCGCTGCTGGTGCTCATCATCGGCGCCTTTGCTCTGATGCTCGTCATCCAGCCGGTTGGCGCATGGCTGACGACTGCCATCTTTAGCGTTTTGACCTTTATCTTCGAGAAGCTGGGCGTCCTGGGCGGCTATATCCTGTCGGCAGGCTTCTTGCCGCTGGTGTCCGTCGGCCTGCATCAGGCGCTCACGCCGATCCACGCTATGCTCAACGATCCCGACGGCGCTACCAAGGGTATCAATTACCTGCTTCCCATCCTTATGATGGCTGGCGGCGGCCAGGTCGGTGCCGGTTTGGCGCTGTACTTTAAGACCAAGAACGCCAAGCTCAAGAAGTACGTCGCAGAGTCCATTCCCGTTGGAATCCTGGGTGTGGGCGAGCCTCTGATGTATGCTGTTACGCTGCCGCTCGTTCGTCCGTTTGTGACGGCCTGCCTGGGTGCCGGATTTGGCGGCGCGCTCGCGGCGCTGCTTCACATCGGCACGGTTTCCCAAGGTGTTTCCGGTCTGTTTGGTCTGCTGATCGTCGTTCCTGGCCAGCAGCTCGGCTACGTTGCCGCTATGCTGCTTGCCTATGCCGCCGGCTTTGTCCTGACGTGGTTCTTTGGCGTCGACGAGCAGAAGATCAACGAGTTCTTTGGCGAGTAGTTTGATATCGCGAGCTGTGTTGCCCAGGGTTCGCGGCGCGCGGCAGATTTCTTGATGTTATGGTTGTGCCGGCGGGGCTAGCTGCTCCGCCGGCCTTTTTTAAAGGAGCGTTGAAGCGTGAAAACGGGTATTTCGATTTATCTTTCCAGCCCTCTGCAGGATATTGAGCGGACGATTGAGCGTGGTGCCGCGGCGGGTGCGCGCTATGCGTTCACCTCGCTGCATATTCCCGAGGATGGGGGAGCGGCGTATGCCGATAAGGTCCGTCATGTGTTGTCGCTGCTTTCCGCCTACGGCATTGCGCTCATTGCCGATGCGGGGCCTCGCACGTGCGATTTGCTCGGGCTTGAGCGCATCGAGGACCTGCGCGATTTGGGGTTGGAATACCTTCGTTTGGACTATGGCTTTAGCGCCCAGCGGGTCGCGGAGCTGTCCGGTGTATTTCGCATTGTGGTCAATGCATCGACAGTGAGTTCTGATGAAATCGCATCGTGGCGTGAGGCCGGTGCCGATGTGACTCGTTTTGCCGCCTGCCACAATTTTTACCCCAAGCCTTATACCGGTTTAGCTCTGGAGGACATTGCTCGGGTGAATCTTCGTCTTGCGGCGCTTGGATTCGAAATCATGGCTTTTGTGCCGGGTGATGCTAACGTCCGCGGGCCGGTATTCGAGGGACTGCCGACGGTCGAGGCGCAGCGCGGTCGCGCGTCAAAGGTTGCTCTCAATATGCTTGAGCTTGCACATGGCGCCGATTGCGACATTGTGTTGGTCGGCGACCCCGATCTATCCGATGCGGGCTGGGCGCAGTTTGCTCAAGTTTCCGCCGGATACGTGGACCTGCAATGTGAGCTTGAGCCCGGTTATGCCTATGTGCGCGGGCAGATTCATCACGACCGGCCCGACTCGAGCGTCCTCATCTTTAGGTCTCAGGAGTCACGTACGACGCATAAGCCGGATTCCGTGCCGACGGATGCCGGAGCCGGCCTGCCGCGAAAGGCGGGGTCGATCGCTGTGAGCAATAGCGGATATGGGCGCTACGAAGGCGAGCTTGAGATTGCGCGGGTCGATCTTCCCGGTGACGAGCGCATGAACGTTGCGGGCCATATCACGCCCGAGGCAATGGAGCTGCTGCCGTTCATCAAACGCGGATTCGGGGTACGGTTCGTTTAGCGTGTGACCCGTGGGCTACAATTGGCCCATCATACGAAGGCGCCTCGTGTGGCGTGTGCCTGCGTTGGCCGATCTATATTCGGAGGATTCCCATGACCGTACTGTTTGTTGAATATCCCAAGTGCTCGACCTGTAAGAAGGCCAAGGCATGGCTGGACGAACATGGGGTAGAGTATATCGATCGCGATATCGTTTTGGACAATCCCACGGCTGATGAGCTTGCGACCTGGATTGCTCGCTCGGGGCTGCCGGTGCGGCGCTTCTTTAATTCGTCGGGCATGAAATATCGAGAGCTGGGCCTGAAGGCGCGTCTGGATGCGGGCATGACGGATCGGGAGTGCTACGAGCTGCTGGCGACCGACGGCATGCTGGTCAAGCGTCCGCTGCTGGTGGGCGACGACTTTGCGATTCCCGGCTTTAGGGAATCGACTTGGGCCGAGGCGTTGCTGTAGCGGCTGCGGAAAGTGCGACCCGGAATTCGCTTCCAGAATGGGATGCACTTTCCCAAAGTGGCCGGTTGCGGAAAGCACGTCCCATTCTGAGCTTCGATTGTGGGACACGGTTTCCGTTTGAGGGCTCGACGGGAAAGTGGGGACCAGTTTGAGCTTGAGATCTGGGACGCACTTTCCGCCGACGGGCCTGCCTCAGTCAGTCCGCCAGCTGCGCCCATTCGTGCGGATCGTAGACCTTTACGTGCTTGTTGGGCTTGCCGCTCCAGTACTCCTCGTCCATAAAGGGCAGATATGCCTGAACGCCGGGGCAGATAAAGGGAATCCGCTGCTGTTGCAGTCGCTCGCGCTGGCGCTGCTCCAGGTGCGCCTCGGATATGACGGTCGGCATACCGGACAGCTCGACGAGGCTTGCCTGGATTCGCTTAAGGTCGGGGAGTCCCGCGTGCCATGACACCCGCATGATCAAAAAGGATGCACGGCGGTATTTTGCCTGCATCACCGTGATGGCGGGGCGCAGTGTGGGATGGATTTTGTCCCGTTCGGGCCAAAGGTCAGCAGTGATCTCGAGGCCCAGGGTCTCCCATAGGTAATCAAGCTCTTCGTCCATGGCGCCTCGATATCTACGTGATCATTGATACTTCGATTGTGTTGCCTGGTGCTATCGTTTTCACGGTAGAATCTGCCAACGGTTGACGGCTACCGCTCGCGGCGTTTTGCCCTTCGTGTACAGCGGTCGGCTTCACAGGTCCTTCACGGGTTGGACTAAATTAGGCCAATTTGACTGAATTTCAAAAAAGTCAAAATTGGGGCTTGCGTCACTGCGAGACTTCCCGTATATTTCTTTCTTGCGCAAAGGCACAGCCGAGCGCAGCGATGCAGTCATTGGGATGTCGTCTAATGGCAGGACAGCGGATTCTGGTTCCGTCAATGGGGGTTCGACTCCCTCCATCCCAGCCATTGCATTTGCTACATATGGCCCGTTCGTCTAGCGGTTTAGGACGCCGCCCTCTCAAGGCGGAGATCACCAGTTCGAATCTGGTACGGGCTACCAAAATTGAACGCCCGGGCCTCGTAAGAGACCCGGGTTTTGTGTATTGACCGTATGTACGGCGCCTGCCGTGTTTCGCTCAGATCGAGGAGTAGCCATGGATCTGCCCATCAGCTTGCAAGACATCACGTATGCCGAGAACTATCTGGCGCAGGGCGACCTGGCTACGGCGACGCCGCTGCTGGAGCGTCTGGTAGAGCTCGCCGAGGAGTATATCGACGCTGAGTGCAAGACGGAGGAGAAGCGCCAATACTTTAGCTTCGATAGCAAGTTTGAGCGCTTGGCCTATCGCCGCGTGGAGAAGGATCCGCGCGAGCTCGTGCAGGTCGAGGTGCCGTTTGACCGCCTGTACTCTGATATGGCGTTTGCCTACATTCGCCAGCAGGATTATGTGAGCGCTCGTAATGCCCTGATGCAGGCTGTGCGTTGGGACCCCATGAACTGCAACTATCGCTTGGATTTGGCCGAGCTGTTCCGCGCACTCGAGGACAAGCAGGAATGGGCATCGCTCTCGTTCTCGGTGCTGGAGCGTGCAAGCGATGGCAAGTGCGCCGCCCGCGCTTACGCCAATCTAGGTCAGTACTTCTTGGAGCCCGAGACCGAGAACGTTTCGGCTGCCGTGGGCTGCGCGCGTCTGGCGCTGCGCCTGGCGCCCAACGATGCGCATACGACGCGCCTGCTCAACAAGATCCATACCACCTATCCGGATGCCGCCGATGAGAGCGACGAGCACGTGATGGGTGAACTGGCCCTGCAAGGCGTTCCGACCTCGCCTTCGGCCGAGATTGCCATCTGCCTGATTATGTGCGCGACCGATGCTGCAAGCGACGGCGACAAGCAGGAGGCGACGCGCCTGACAGTGCGTGCTCGCGACCTTGTGGGCGAGGAGGCCTGCGCGGCGATTATCAAACTGGTGCGCGAGAGCGACGCCGAGCTCAATGCTGAGCGCAAGGCAAAGCGCGACGCCGCGGGCTCAAACGTCGATGGGACCGAGGAGGCCAGCGATGCCCAGTAAGCGCGAGCGCAAGCTCATCTCCAAGAATCGCTCGGCACACCACGAGTACTTTATCGATGAGACCTTTGAGTGCGGCATTGAGCTGAGCGGTACCGAGGTCAAGTCGATTCGCGAGCGCGCGTGCCAGATCACCGACACCTTTGCACTGATTCGTGGCGGCGAGTGCTGGCTCGTGGGCCTGCATATTCACCCTTATAGCCATGGTGGCGTGTGGAATCGCGACCCTGATCGCCGTCGTCGTCTGCTGCTGCACCGCAAGGAGATTGACTTTCTTGACGGCAAACTGCGCAACCGCGGCTATGCGCTGGTGCCGTTGGAGCTCTACTTTAATACCGACGGCCGCGTAAAGCTGCTGCTGGGCCTAGGCCGCGGCAAGAAACTTTACGACAAGCGCGAGGATATGGCCAAGCGCGATGTCCAGCGCGAGATTGACCGCGCCCTCAAGGAGCGTAACCGCTAGACGCTCTGTACAAGTTGCGGTGGAATAGTTCCTGTTTGAGGCCAAATACCCGACAAGCAGGAACTATTTCACCGCAACTTGGTGGAGGGACTTGGCTGACCTGCAATCTTGGCACATATGTGTATGGGGCGGCGTCCGTTATGGGCGCCGCCTTTTTTGTGGGTACATACATCCATAAGGTACCAACCCGGGTTAGGGGAGTGATCGTTATGGACAAAACTGCGTTCTTTACCATGCCGAGCGGTCTGTACGTGGTGAGCGCTGCGGCAGACGGGCTGCGCGCCGGCTGCGTCATCAATACGGCGGTGCAGGTGACGTCCATGCCGCCGCGCATTTCGGTTGCCGTGAACAAGGACAACGTCACCTCGGGCGTCATCGCATCGGCCAAAGCGTTCGCGCTGACCGTGATCGATCAGACTGCCGACATGCTCTACATCGGTAACTTTGGGTTCCGCACCAGCAGCGACTATGACAAGTTTGCCAAGTACGAGACTCGCGAGACTGCCCTTGGCATGCCCTATGTGCCCGAGCATGCGGCGGCCCTGTTTAGCTGCCGCTTGATCGACACTGTGGATGTGGGCACGCATCTACTGTTTGTCGGCGAGGTCGAGGATGCCGAGCGCCTGAGCGACGAGACGCCGCTCACCTACGATTACTACCACAAGGTCCTGAAGGGCAAGACGCCTCCGAAGGCCTCGTCCTATCAAGGCTAGAATTGTTGTAAAAACACTTGCATTATTTTATTGAGAACATATACTAATAAGCGAAGTACATCACCAGTCGCGTTCGAGAGGAGAACATCATGGCTGAGGAGAAGAAGACGTATAAGTTCGTGTGCGTCGTTTGCGGTTACGAGGTTGAGGTCGATACGCCCGAGCTGCCCGAGGACTACGTGTGCCCGGTGTGCGGCGTCGGTCCCGATCAGTTTGAGCTCGTCGAGGAGTAACTCGCAGGCACACGGCGAAAGCCGAACATAGCTCTGTCCAAGGGCCCCGGTCGAATTCTCGGCCGGGACCCTTTTGATTTATCTGACGGTTTAAAACGGTCTCACGTGTTACAGATTAAGACGTTATATCTGGACAGTCACGCCATCCCAATTACATTCCCGTTAGCAGCACGATGTCGAGAATCGTCACGATGGCACCGATCCCTACGAGCAGCGCGTTGAGCGGGCGCGAGTTGACGTATTTGCCCATGACACGGCGTGAGCTGGTGAGCCGTATGAGCACAAAGACCGTAATCGGCAACTGAAGCGACAGCAGCGCCTGACTCCAGATGAGACCCTCAAAAGGATTTGGGACGGCCAAGCACGCCGCCACTGCGCCGACGAAACAAGCCGCCACCCCGATCGAGGAATGTCGGTCGTGGATGTCGTATTCCTCGTCGAACATGCCTGCGGTGATGGTGCCCGCCGCCATGCCCGCCGTCACACTACTCGATATACCCGCAAACAGCAGTGCCACCGCAAAGATGGCCGAGCTTGCCGGGCCCAGAATGGGGGAGAGCGTGGCCGCTGCGACGGCGAGGTCGTCTACGACAATGCCGTGCGCAAAGAAGGTCGTTGCGGCCAGGATGACCATGGCCGAGTTGATCGCCCAGCCCACGCCCATCGAAAAGAGCGTGTCGAGGAGCTCATAGCGTAGACGTTCTTCGATAACCTGCTCGCCTTGGCCTTCGAAGTGCATGGATTGGATGACCTCGGAGTGCAGGAAGAGGTTGTGGGGCATAACGACCGCGCCTAGGACACTTACGATAATCGCGGCCGAGCCGGTGGGCATGCTGGGTGTGATCCAGCTTGCAGCGGCCTGCGGCCAGTCGACCTTGACCAGCGCAAGCTCGGCCAAAAACGAGAGCCCTACCACGCCTACGAAGGCGATGATCCACCGCTCGGCGCGCTTATAGGAGCTCGTCATGAGCATCGCCATCGATGCTGCCGCCACGATGATGCAGCCCGCGCGCACGGGCAGCCCAAAGAGCATCTGGAGCGCGATTGCACCGCCCAGGACCTCTGCCATGGCGGTGGCGATCGTGGCTAGATATGCGCTGCCGAGTATCGCACGCCCGACGAGGCAGGGGAGGTAACGTGTCGTGGCCTCGGCAAGACAGGTGCCCGTGGCGATGCCCAAGTGCGCCGCGTTGTGCTGCAGCACAATGAGCATAAGCGTGGACAGCGTGATGATCCACAGCAGCGCGTAGCCAAACTGCGAGCCCGCGGCCATATTGGAGGCCCAGTTGCCCGGGTCGATAAAGCCGACGGTCACGAGCAGCCCGGGGCCGATATGCCGCGCAATGTCTAGGCCTCCGTGACCACCGGTGCGCCGGGAGCCAAAATGATGTTTGAGATGGTTGAGCATGGTGCGCTCCTGCGTGCTGTTTGCTTGACGTCGCAAAGGATACCCGTTTTAGGCTCAAAAGTTAACCGAGACTAACAAAATTGTTGTACTTGAATAGGATAGTGAAAGGGGGCTGCCGAAATGTCTTGATCTGTAACAACTAGGGATGGAAATTGGGCCTAGGTGTTACAGATCGAGACAGGAAGAAATGGTCCTATGGAAAATCTCGATCTGTAACAGCTGACCGCCAAAACCGGCCCGTCGTGTTACAGATCGAGACAAACCAAAACCGTCCTGCAGAAAATCTCAATCTGTAACATCTAGGCGCCAAAATTGGGTCTTCCTGTTACAGATTGAGATGTTTGAAGCGGTGAGCTTACGGGCCGAACCTGGGGCCCTTGTTGTTGCCCTTGAGGTCGGCGGTGTCCACTCGTAGGGCGCGCGTTACGCGATTGTTTCGAAACGGGCGGGAAACACAACGGGCCGGCGATGCTCTTACTATGCCTACTCAACTGACTGTCTAATATCTAGGGGAGGATCGCGATGCAGGCAGATTCCGCTCAGCAGCAGGGCCTTTATCGCCCCGAATTCGACCACGATGCATGTGGCATCGGCGCGCTTGCCGATATCAACGGTGAACGCCATCACCAGATTCTGGACGATGCGCTATCCATTCTGGTCAACTTGGAGCACCGCGGTGGCACGGGACTCGAGAAGAACACCGGCGACGGCGCCGGCATCCTGTTCCAGATTCCGCATCACTTTTTCCGTAAAGAGGCCCAAAAGTGCGGCCAGATTCTGCCGGCAGAGGGCGACTATGGCGTGGCCATGCTGTTCTTCCCGCAGGACGACAAGGGCGTAGAGGATGCCCGTCGCGTGTTTGAGGAGGGCTGCGCCGAGGCCGGCGTACCGCTGCTCTTTTGGCGCGAGGTACCCGTCGACCCGCACGACCTGGGCGAGACGGCCCGCGCCTGCATGCCCACCATCCTGCAGGCCTTCCTGGGCCGTCCGGACGACACACCTGCCGGCGATGCCTTTGAGCGCCGCCTGTATGTGTGCCGCCGCACCATCGAAAAGAAGGCCGACGCCGAGTTCGCCCTGCGCGACAAGATCTTCTACGTGTGCTCCATGAGCTCGCGCACTATCGTGTACAAGGGCATGCTGGTCGCCACGCAGATGCGCCGCTTTTTCATCGACCTCAACGATGCCGCCGTCAAGACGGCCGTAGCGCTCGTCCACTCGCGCTACTCCACCAACACCACGCCCAGCTGGGAGCGCGCGCACCCCAACCGCTTTATCATCCACAACGGCGAGATCAACACCCTCAAGGGCAACGTCAACTGGATTCGCGCCCGCGAACCCAACCTGTACAGCCCCGTGCTGCAGCACGATCTTGAGCGAGTGATGCCCATCATCAACCGCGAGGGTTCCGACTCCGCGATTCTGGACAACGTGCTCGAGTTCCTGGTCATGAACGGTCGTCCGCTCACGCGTGCCGCGTCCATGTTGCTGCCCGAGCCGTGGGACCACAACGACAGCCTGAGTGAGGAGCGCCGCGCCTACGACGCTTACCAGTCCATGCTCATGGAGCCGTGGGATGGCCCGGCGGCCATCGCCTTTACCGACGGGCGCACCCTGGGCGCCGCCCTCGACCGTAACGGCCTGCGTCCCGCCCGCTACTATGTGACGCGCGACGGTCGCTTTATGCTGGCAAGCGAGGTGGGCACCATCGAGGTGAGCCCCGAGAACATCCTGACGAGCGGCTGTCTGGGACCGGGTCAGATGCTCGAGGTCGACTTTGCCCGCGGGCGTGTCATCTACAACGAAGAGCTGCGCGCCCGTTACGCCAAGGAAAAGCCCTACCGTGATTGGATTGCCGAGGAGACGCTGACCGTCGACGCGCTCGATAGGCCTGCCACGGCGACGCCGGTCGAGGACGCCGAGGTGCCCGCCGCCGTGCGTATGGCTAAGCTCGGGTATCACTGGGATGACGTCGATGAGGTCGTGCGTCCCATGGCCCAGCAGGGCAAGGCCCCGCTCGCCTCGATGGGCATCGATGCGCCGCTGGCCTGCCTGTCCAAGAAGACACGATCCTTCTACGATTATTTCTATCAGCTGTTCGCCCAGGTCACGAATCCGCCGATCGATGCCCTGCGCGAGCACATGGTCACCTCGACCACGCTCTATCTGGGCAACCACGGCAACCTGCTCGAGGACTCCCGCACGGCCTGCCAGCTGGTTCGCTTGGAGCGCCCGTTGCTCAACGAGGAGGAGTTCGAGCGTATCTGCGCCATCGACCGCGTGGGCTTTAAGACCTGCCGTTTCCGTGCCGTCTACCGCCGCGATGCCGGCGAGGGCGCGCTGCAGGCTGCGCTCAAGCAGCTTGCAGAGGACGTTGAGGCTGCGGTCCGCGACGGCGTGAACATCGTGGTGCTGAGCGATCGTGCCGCTGCGGGCGAGGTGCCCGTGCCGTCGCTGCTCGCCGTGGGCTGCGTGCACAACCACCTGATCCGCGCTGGCGTGCGTACCTTTGCCGACATCGTGGTGGAGTGCGGCGACGCCGTGTCCCCGCACGACTTTGCGGCACTGGTGGGCTACTCCGCGAGCGGCATCTATCCGTACAACGCACACGCGTGCATCCGCGATCTGGCGGCACGCGGCGACCTGGATGTGACGGCCGAGCAGGGCATCGCCAACTACAACAAGGCTGCGACCGCCGGCATCGTCTCCATCATGTCCAAGATGGGCATCTCCACGGTGCAGAGCTACCATTCGGCGCAGATCTTCGAGGCCGTGGGCTTTACGCCGGAGTTCGTCAACGCGTACTTCGCCGGCACGGTGAGCCGTGTGGGCGGTATGGGCGTCGAGGACGTCGAGCGCGAGCAAAACGAGCGCTACGACGCCGCGCTCGCTATCCTTAAGAGCCCGGCTCCCGATCAGCTGCCCACACTGGGTCTGACCAAGTGGCGCCCGCTCGGCGGCGAGGATCACCTGATTGACCCTCAGACCGTCTACCTGCTGCAGACCGCCTGCCGCGAGGACAGCTACGACACCTTTAAGGAGTACAGCGCCCGCCTGCACCGCACCGGCCGTGCCGTGCGCCTGCGCGACTTGCTCGACTTTGATGCCAGCGGCCGCACTCCGGTGGCACTCGACGAGGTCGAGCCCGCGCTCAACATCGTCCGCCGCTTTAACACCGGCGCCATGTCGTACGGCTCCATCAGCAAGGAAGCACACGAGTGCATGGCCATCGCCATGAACCGCCTGCACGGCCGTTCCAACTCGGGCGAGGGCGGCGAGGACCCGCGTCGCGAGACCCCGCTGGCTAACGGTGACTCCAAGAACTCCGCCATCAAGCAGGTGGCAAGCGCGCGCTTTGGCGTGACGAGCCGCTACCTGTGCAGCGCCTTCGAGATTCAGATCAAGATGGCCCAGGGCGCCAAGCCCGGTGAGGGCGGTCACCTGCCCGGCAAGAAGGTCTACCCCTGGATTGCCGAGGTCCGTCAGTCCACGCCCGGCATCGGCCTGATTTCGCCTCCGCCGCACCACGACATCTACTCCATCGAGGACTTGGCAGAGCTTATCTTCGATCTTAAGAACGCCAACCCCGGCGCGCGCGTGTCGGTCAAGCTGGTCAGCGAGGCCGGCGTCGGCACCATCGCCACCGGCGTGGCCAAGGGCGCTGCCGACAAGATCTTGATCAGCGGCCACAATGGCGGCTCGGGTGCCGCTGCGCGCGACTCTATCTGGCACGCGGGTCTGCCGCTGGAGCTTGGCCTTGCCGAGGCCCAGCAGACGCTGCTGCAAAACGGTTTGCGCTCACGCGTGGTGCTCGAGGCCGATGGCAAGCTCATGGACGGCACCGACGTCGCCGTCGCCTGCCTGCTGGGTGCCGAGGAGTTTGGCTTTGCGACCATGCCGCTCATCTCCATGGGCTGCCTCATGCAGCGCGACTGCCAGCAGGATACCTGCCCGGCCGGCATTGCCACGCAAAACTGTCGCTTGCGTCGCGGCTTCCGCGGCAAGCCCGAGCACGTTGAGCACTTTATGCTCTTTGTTGCCGAGCAGCTGCGTGAGGTCATGGCGAGCCTGGGCTTCCGCACCATCGACGAGATGGTCGGTCATCCTGAGTGCTTGCGCCAGATCGAGGTCCCGGGCAACCGCAAAGCAAACCTGCTCGATCTGTCGCCCGTGCTGGCGAGCGCGACCTGCGAGTTCGGTGCCCATATTCCGGGCGCCGACGGTCGCCACTTCCTGCCACAGATGGCCGCGGACAGCGAGCTCGACAAGACGCTCGACTCCACGTTGTTTGTGCCCTATACGGCCGATGCCCGTGCGCACCTGCGTCCGATTCGCTTCCGCGCCGATATCGCCAACGTCAACCGCTGCGTGGGCACCATCTTGGGCAACGCGGTGACCAAGGCGCATCCCGAGGGCCTGCCCGCCGGCTCCATCACCATCGATTGCGATGGTTCGGCCGGTCAGAGCTTTGGCGCCTTCCTGCCACGCGGCATTACGCTCAACGTGTGCGGCGACGCCAACGACTACTTTGGCAAGGGCCTTTCGGGCGGCGAGGTGTCGGTGCGCCCCAACCCGCATGCGACCTACAAGTTCGACGAGAACATCATCGTGGGCAACGTTGCGTTCTTTGGTGCCACGAGCGGCCGCGGCTTCATTAACGGTCTTGCCGGCCAGCGTTTTGCCGTGCGCAACTCCGGCGCCACCGTGGTGGTCGAGGGCTGCGGCAACCATGGCTGCGAGTACATGACGGGCGGTCTGGCGCTCATCCTGGGCGAGGTCGGGCAGAACTTCGCCGCCGGTATGACGGGTGGCGTGGCCTATGTCTTTGACCAGTACGGCACGCTCGATGCCCGCGTGAACCACGAGAGCGTGGAGCTCAAGGCCCCGACGGTCGACGAGTTGGCGCAGATTCGTGCACTCATCCAAGAGCACGTGGACGCGACGCAGAGCCCGCGCGGCATCAAGCTGCTCTACAGCTTCGACTCGATGAGCAAGCACTTTGTGAAGGTCATTCCGACCGAGTACGAGCGCGTGCTGGCGATTGTCGCCGCCGCCGAGGCCGTCGGCAAGACGCATGCGCAGGCCGAGGAGCTGGCGTTTGACATTGTGACCGGTCGCGCCGACGCCGCCGATGTCGCTCGCTTTGATGTGGCGGGTGGTGTCGCTGGCGCTGTACCCGCCGCCGCCAGCTCTGTTGCTTCGACCAAGAAGGAGGCGTAAGTGCCATGGGTAAGCCCGGTGCTTTTCTTGATATCGATCGCGTGACCCACGAGCTGCGCCCCGTGGAGGAGCGCAGCCGCGATTTCGATCCGCTGTACGTGGAGCTCGACGACGATGCGCGCCGTGCCCAGGCGAGCCGCTGCATGATGTGCGGTGTGGCGTTTTGTCAGATGGGCGCGAGCTTTGGCAAGGCACACCCGAGCGGCTGCCCGCTGCACAACCTGATTCCCGAGTGGAATGAGCTGGTGTACCGCGGCCACTGGGATGAGGCTGCCGAGCGCCTGTCGCTCACCTCGCCCATGCCCGAGTTTACGAGTCGCGTGTGCCCGGCGTTGTGCGAGGCCGCGTGCAACCTGGGTTCGGTCGATGGCCAACCCACGACGATCCATGACAACGAGCGTGCGATCAGCGACCATGAGTGGGCAAATGGCGGTCCGCGCCGCTTTGAGCCGGCAGGGGAGGATGCGCCCACGGTCGCTGTGATTGGCTCTGGCCCGGCTGGCCTGGTGACTGCATGGGAACTTGCGCGTCGCGGCGCGCGCGTGACGGTGTTTGAGCGTGATGACCGTCCGGGTGGTTTGCTCATGTACGGCATTCCCAACATGAAGCTCGAGAAGTCTGTGGTCGAGCGTCGCGTGGCACTCATGCGCGAGCTGGGCATTGTGTTTGAGCTGGGTGCTGACGTTACGAACCCTGCGGTGGCGGCCAAGCTCAATGGCTTTGACGCTGTCGTGGTGGCTGCCGGTGCTCGCGCCCCGCGTGGACTGGCTGCTGAGAATATTGACGCGCCCGGCGTGGTGTATGCCGTGGACTACCTGACGGCCTCGACCGTCTCGGTGCTCGATGGCGGCGAGCCTGTCATCGATGCACGCGGCCTGGACGTCGTGGTCATTGGCGGCGGCGATACCGGTAACGACTGCGTGGGCACCGCGGTACGTCAGGGTGCGCGCAGCGTGCGCCAGTTTGAGTTCTTGCCGGCGGCGCCTGATGTGCGCGCGGCGAGCAACCCCTGGCCGCAGTGGCCCAACGTTAAGAAGACCGACTACGGCCAGCAGGAGGCTATCGCTGCGATGGGTGGCGAGATGCGTGCCTGGGGCGTGGATACGCTCGAGGTGCTGCTGGACAAGAAGGGTGCGGCTGCGGGTCTGCGCGTGGTCGATCTGGACTGGTCGGCGGGAAAGCCCGAGCGCATCGCGGGCTCCGAGCACGAGGTACCGGCGCAGCTGGTGCTCATCGCCTGCGGCTTCACGGGCCCGGAGCACAGTGTGTTCGACGCCGTTGGCGTGCCCGTTGCCACCGCTGGTCGTCCGCTGCCTGTGATGGCCGCCGAGGGCTCGCATCTTGCGGCGCGTGGCGAGGGCGTCGCCGCGGATGCCGCGCCGGTGTATGTTGCCGGTGACGCTCGCAACGGCAGCTCGCTCGTGGTGAGCGCCATGGCGGACTCCCTGGCCTGCGCCGCCGAAGTCGCCGACGCGCTGGAGCTGTAAAGTAGTCATTTAAGAACGTCCCCAATGACTAGTCATTTTTTGTCTAGTCGTTGGGGACACTCTTTGCGAGCGATTTGCTCGTTTGTCGACGTACGGGTGTTCATTTGTCGACTTCTTAGGCTGTGGTCACCTGTTGTTTCTGTGGTGGCTGCGGGTATCTGGCTCAAAAGGGCGGGTTGGCCGTCTATGTTTACATGCTGTTTTGTTGCGGTGCGCATTTTCGGTCAAGCATCCCGTCAAGTGTTTGGTCAGCATCTGGTTTGCAGCCGGAGGCCTATTTTGCCCGCGCTGGTCGTGGCTGCCCGCCCTCCTCGTAAGCTCAAATTGAGGTTCATCAGTTTGAGGAGGATGCCGTGACTGACCACGTTTTAGACCGAGCGCAGCTGGCCGAAGCCGTCGGCAACGATATTGCCGACATGGCCCATTTTTGGATGCTGCGGAAGTTCCAGTTTTTGGAGCCGGCACGCGAACAGTTCGAGATCATTGTCGACCCGTGGCTCAGCTATTGCACCGAGCCTTCGCAAAACGAAATCATGGCCTACAACATGGCATTTACCGATTGGCTGCTCTTCGAGCGCCCCTATCGCCATGGCAAGACGCTGCTCGAGCTGTATGTTGACGAACCGCCGGCATCGCTTTCGCCTGCCTCGCTCAAGCGGCTCGAGCAGGTACGCGACACGCAGTATTTCTCGCGCTTTGGCATTTTGGACAAGGATCCTGCGAACGGCATGGTTGCGCTGAAGGATACGCGTGCCGACCGTCGCTTTGATGTCTACGACCCGCATATCGTGCAAAAGGAGCATTGGAGCGACGGTGCGATTGCGGTGCGCCTCGCCTGCGTCGACGATGTCTGGCTGACGGCGGGGCAGCTCTATCTGTATGACATCGCGCGCCTGAGTGACACGGCGGTCGATGGGCCGGGTGCGGTGCATCCCGAGGATCTGCAGGACGGCTTTGACACCTCGTGCATCAGCTTCTTTTTGCGCCTGGTCCGCGACATTATGGGCGCCCAGGGGCGGTACGTGAAGTCGCTCAACATCTACGAGCAGGAGTGGGAGTAGGGGATGGGCTGTCGCAGCGCCGTCGCGTGTCTATTTGTCTCGATCTGTAACGCTTGGCGGCTGTTTGAGCCCGTAACTGTTACAGATCGAGACATTCCCCTGATGTTGCTGGGATGGGGCTGCAACGTATTCCGTCCCCCACATCCCCTCTTCCCTCCGTTAACCGATGCGTCTGCAGCAATCCAGCGGGACTAGGTGATAATGAACAAATGTTCATGTTAATCGTGAGGGAGGAGCTCGATATGGCATCTACCGATCGTTCCACGTTGTTTATCAATGCGACCGTCCTGGATGGTTCGGAGCATATGGAGCCGCAACCCGATATGGCCGTGACTGTTGAGCGCGGCGTCATCACGTGGATGGGGCCGAGTGCTGTGGCGCAGGCACCTGCAGGTGCCGAGGTCATCGACCTGGCAGGTGCGTATCTCATGCCCGGTCTCATCAATATGCATGTGCATCTGTGCGGTTCGGGCAAGCCGGTTTCGGCGGGCGATGCGGGCGCGCTGATGAAGAAGCTCGATAATCCCGTGGGGCGCGCCATCGTGCGCCATATTCTTAAGGGCAGCGCCCAACAACAACTGGCAAGCGGCGTGACCACGGTGCGCGGCGCGGGCGACCCACTGTTTGCCGACATCGCCGTTCGTAATGCCATCGACGCCGGCAAGTATCAAGGTCCTCGCCTGGTGGCGCCGGGAACGGGCGTCACGGTGCCGGGCGGCCATGGTGCGGGCTTGTTCGCCCAGGTGGCAAACAGTCCCGCCGAGGCAGCCGAACAGGTGCGCGACCTGTATGCGCGCGGTGCCGACGTCATTAAGCTGTTCGTAACGGGCGGTGTGTTCGATGCGACCGAGGTGGGCGAGCCGGGCGTGCTGCGTATGCCGGTGGAGGTTGCCGCGGCGGCGTGCAAGGCGGCGCACGATATGGGCCTTCCGGTCATGGCCCATGTCGAGAGTACCGAGGGTGTGAAGGTTGCGCTTGAGGCCGGCGTTGACACGATTGAGCACGGCGCTCCGTTGACGTCCGAGATTCTGGAGCTGTACCGTGGCGCCGCGGGCACGCAGCTCGAGGGGCGTGCGCCCAGCGTTACCTGCACGATCAGCCCGGCGCTGCCGTTTGTATTGCTCGACCCGGAAAAGACCCATTCGACCGATACACAAAAGAAGAACGGCGACATCGTGTGCTCGGGCATCATCGAGAGCGCCCGTGCCGCACTGGAAGCTGGCGTTAAGGTGGGCCTTGGCACGGACTCGAGCTGCCCGTTCGTGACGCAGTACGACATGTGGCGTGAGGTGGCCTATTTTGCCAAGTACGTGGGTGTGAGTAACGCCTTCGCGCTGCATACGGCCACGCAGGTCAATGCCGAGCTGCTGGGGCTGGGCGGCGAGACCGGCACAATCGAGTGCGGCAAGGCCGCCGATATCCTGGTGACGCGCAAGAACCCGCTCGATGACCTGTGCGCACTGCGTGAGCCGGCGTACGTGATGTGCCGTGGTGATCTGGTGCGCAAACTCAAGGTGAAGCGTATTCCCGAGGTGGACGCCGAGCTCGACACGATTATGGCCATGCCGTCCGAGGCACTGGCCGAGGAGCTCGCCCGCGACGGCGTGGCATAGGTGTGACAAAGGGACAACTCTGTTACCGCATACAAAAAGCCGAGGTCTCAACACGAGGCCTCGGCTTTTTTATCGAACAAATACTTAAGATTTGGGACAAACAAACCTGATTTATTTGTCCCGCGTGCGGGCGCTAGGAGCGGGTTTCCATCTTGGCGTGGCACTTGGGGCAGGTGACGCGGATCTTGCCTTTGCCCTTGGGGACGGAGAGCATCTGGCCGCAGTTGGGACACTTGAGGTATGCCGTGGTCTTGCGACCCTTCCACATCTTTTTGGCCGTGCGCTTGGCACGTTCAAAGTCTTCCTTGCTAGTACCGGCTGCGCGCGAGGCGTTGGCCGCTGCAGCTCCGCCGCCCAAGCTGGCTACAAACTTGCCCAAGCCGGGTACGTTTGCAGTCGCGGCGACAAAGGCCTCGTTCTCCTTGCGACGTGCGTCGATATTTTTGGACAGGCCGCGCAGCACGCCAATCACGATTACGGCGATGGCAATCCAGCTGAGCCACTGGATGCGGGCTATCGATCCGATCATCGCGATGACGATGCCGGCAAAACCCATCACGATGGTGAGTTCATCGGCGCCATTGCGACCCTTCATAAAGTCATTCATGCAAATTGCCTTTCGTTCGATATGCTGCACGCCTTTATACCCGATTTAGAGCAAGGGGGACAGGTTAATCTGCACCAATGTGGTGCAAACATACCTGTCCCCGGAATACCAAGACGGTGCAAAGAAGTCTGTCCCCAATGCCCCTATTACTTGGAGAGCTTGTCGACGACGCGTTCGATTTCGGCGAGCTTGGCGGCTTTGAGGTCTTCGTCGCCCGATTCGATTGCCGAAGTTACGCAGCCCTCGATATGCGCCTTGAGCACGTCGGCGTTGATGCGCGCAATGAGCGCCTGCGTTGCCATGAGCTGCGTGGAAATATCGACGCAGTAGCGGTCCTCCTCGACCATCCGCAAGATGCCGTCGATCTGGCCGCGTGCCGTCTTGAGCATGCGGGTCACCGATTTGTGGTCTGCCATCATGGCGGGTCCTCGTTTCTGGTCGATCTTTCGGATATCCCCGTCAGTTGCGGTGAAATACGGACCGTTTAAAGGCCTAGGGCGGCACAACAGTCCGTATTTCACCGCAACTTCTGAGGATTCAGTAGGCGGCGTCTGCTACGCGGCGGTCACGGATAGGGCGTGGAACTTCTCGCCGGCGTCCTCGACGGCGGCAGCGAGCTGCTCAGCGGTCACGGTGTCGGCGCACTCCACCTGTACGGTCTGAGTCTCATGATCGGCGTCGGCGTCGGTCACGCCGGCTATGTTGAGCAACGCCGTCTCGACGGTGGCGTCGCAGTGGCTGCACATGAGGCCGGTAGTCTTGATTGTGTAACGCATGGGTATTCCTCTCTGTTGTGTCGGCTTTCCCAGGCACCCGACCTTGACCTTCAAGCCGTCGCTCGCGTACCAAAGTACGCGTCGCTCCTCTTTCAGGTCGATCTCGGGCACCTGGAAAACCCGTTCTAAATGGACGTAATGGTGAGCCTATTTTGCCACTTTAGGCTTAAAGGTTCGCAGGCGCAGAGCATTGCTTACGACGCAGACACTCGACAGGCTCATGGCCGCGGCGCCAAACATCGGCGAGAGTTGCCAACCGGTGAGGGGGAAGAACACGCCCGCCGCCAGCGGAATGCCGATGCCGTTGTAGAACAGCGCCCAGAACAGGTCCTGCTTGATGTTGCGGATCGTGGCGCGCGACAGCTCGATGGCGCGGGCGACGTCCATGAGGTCGCTGCGCATGAGTACCACGTCGGCGCCCTCCTTGGCGATGTCGGCGCCGGTGCCGATGGCAAGGCCCACGTCGGCGCGCGCCAGGGCGGGGGAGTCGTTGATGCCGTCGCCCACCATGGCGACCTTGCCGCCCGCATCCTGCAGCTCGCGCACGTGGCGTTCCTTGTCGGCGGGGAGGACGTCGGCGATGACCTGTTCGCTGCTCAGCCCCACGCGGCGGGCGATGGCCTCGGCCGTCACGCGGTTGTCGCCGGTGAGCATGCGCACGTCGACGCCAAGCGAGCGCAGTGCGGCGATGGCCCCGGCGCTCGTCTCCTTGACCTCGTCAGCCACGGTGACGGTGCCGGCAAGCTCGCCGTTCTTGGCAAAGAACAGAGGCGTCTTGCCTTCGGCGGCAAATTGCTCGGCAAGGCCCGCGGGCACGGTAACGCCCAACTCGTTCATCAGGCGCACGTTACCAGCGGCAATGGCGTTTTGCCCTTCGCGCGCCGTAACGCCTCGTCCGGGCACGGCGGCAAAGTCCTCGACCATGCGCGCGACGATCCCGCGTGTCTCGCACTCGGCCATAATCGCCTCGGCCAGCGGGTGCTCGCTCGAGCGCTCCAGCGCGGCGGCCAGCTTGAGCAGCGCCTTTTCGCTCATGGCGGGCGAGCCGTCGGCGCGCGTGGCTACCACGATATCGGTTACGGTAGGCTTGCCGCGGGTGACCGTGCCCGTCTTATCGAGCACCACGGTGCCCACGCTGCGCAGATTCTCCAGCGCCTCGGCGCTCTTGAACAGAATGCCCATCTCGGCGCCCTTGCCGGTGCCGACCATAATGGCGACGGGCGTGGCCAGGCCCAGCGCGCACGGGCAGCTGATCACCAACACGGCCACGGCGGAGGTGAGCGCCTCGTTCACGCTACCGATCAGTGCCATCCACACCACGAAGGTCACGACCGAGATCATGAACACCACGGGCACGAACACGCCGGCGACCTTGTCGGCCATGCGGGCGATGGGTGCCTTGGTGGCGTTGGCGTCCTCGACGAGCTGGACAATCTTGGCAAGCGACGTGTCGGCGCCCACACGCGTAGCGCGGAAGGTAAACGATCCGGTGCGGTTGACGGTGGCGGCGTTAACGGTGTCGCCGGCGGTCTTCTCCACGGGGATGGACTCGCCGGTGAGCGCGCTTTCGTCCACGGCCGAGCTGCCCTCGAGCACCACGCCATCGACAGGGATGGACTCTCCGGGGCGCACACGCAGGACCTGGCCGGGCAGAATGGCATCGACGTCGACGGTGGCCTCGGTACCGTCCTCGGCCACGACGGTCGCGGTCTTGGGCGCCAGGTCAATGAGCGCCTCGATGGCGCCGCCGGTCTTGGATTTGCTGCGTGTCTCGAGATATTTGCCTACGGTGACCAGCGACAGGATCGTGCCCGCACTCTCAAAATACAGGTTGTCCATGCCCGTCATCATGGCCTCGTGGACCTGGCCCGCGGCTAATTGGTCGGCCATGATGAACATGGCGTAGAGCGACCAGGCGATGGAGGCGGTGGCGCCCACGGCAATAAGGGCGTCCATGGTAGGCGCGCCGTGTGCGAGTGATTTAAACCCGTTGATAAAGTACGCGTCGTTGACGTAGACGATGGGAATGAGCAGGACGAGCTCGGTGAGCGCGAGCGTCATGCTGTGGGTGTGGTCGGTGAAGATGCCGGGCAGCGGCCAGCCGAGCATGTGCCCCATGCCTATGTAGAACAGTGGGACGAGGAATACGATCGAGACGATGAGGCGGGTGCGCATGGCAGAGGCGGCGGCCTCCAGCTTTTTGGTGGGCGACTCCATATGGGCGGCGCCGGACCTGGCTTGCGTACTGCCGCTTGAGCCGGCGGTACCGGCGCCCGCTTCGACGGGTGAGGCCGAGTAGCCCGCGCGGTCGACGGCGGTACAGATATCGTCGGGGGAGACCCGCGCGGGGTCGTAGTCGACCATCATGGAACCGGCGAGCAGGTTGACCGCGACGCTTTGGACGCCGTCGAGCTTGCTCACGGCACGGTCCACGTGCGCCTGGCAGGCGGCACATGTCATGCCGCCCACGTCAAACTTATCTTGAGCCATGGCTTCTCCTTTCTGTAATTTGGTGTTGGAATTGTTAACCTGCTGATACTATACACCCATACCCCCTGGGGGTGTCCAGTACAGAAAGAAATGTATGACATTTCGTTACAGATGAGGGTGGTTGGTTGGCCGATGAACCGTCCCAACCAATCATCTCAATCTGTAACATCTGGACCGGTTTTTGAACCATAGTTGTTACAGATTTAGACGAACTGTTGAGTGGCAGTCCAAACGTCTCGATTTGTAACAACTAGACCCCGTTTTACCGAGTATTTGTTACAGATTAAGACAAACAGTTGGCAGGAAACTCAATGTCTCAATCTGTAACATCTAGCAGCAAATATGACCTCTAACTGTTACAGATCGAGACAGAGCGTCTGCGGTCAACTCAAATGTCTCGTTCTGTAACATCTAGACCTGTATCTGCCGAGCTAGTGTTACAAATCGAGACAACTGCCGGGGAGGGGTCCCGTCACGGCAAGACGCCCGCCGCCTAGATACAGAACCCGGGAATCACACAGGTTAGCTTGTTTGGCTTTTCCGCAGGCGTTGCGTACGTAAAGACGTCGCCGTCGTGGCCCACACGGTTTATGTAGAGCGTGCCTTCGGTCTCCGATGAGTCGGGGCTCACCGTGCGCTCCCACCAGCAGGTGTCCTTGCCCTTCCACTGGCGGACCATCGTCTCGTTCGTGAAATACGGGCTCACCTTGAGCTCGCGGAAGAGCTGATACTCCTTGCCCTCGCCGTTGTAGATGTCTGCCAGGTAGTGATAGTCCTTGGCAAACGAATCGGGCGGTTGCGTACCGCACAGCTCGACCATGGCGGGCAGCCAAAGGGTTGCGGGCAACTCGCTCAGACACGATGCACTGTTGGCGGCGCCCACATTGTTCGAGACCTTCTTGACCCCTTTAATGAGTGCGTGCAACTCGTTGGGCAGCAGCTTAAGGCCGTCGCTATCGAGCCATTCCCGCAGCTCGCAATCTGCCCAGCCGGCGCTCGGCGGTTGGGCCGCGGCATCGCGCTCGGCAATACCCGCGTCGAACATAAACGTCAGCCCGGCCTTGCCCGTACCGTCTAGAAGCTCGTCGTGGCGGATGCCCACGAGCTGCGCGCCGACGTGCGGCCCATTGGTGAGCTTCACGCGCTTAGTGCATGGATAGGGGATATGCCCGTTGTCATCGAGCAGATGATAGCGCTTGGCAATCTCGCGTGCCTCGCTACGGGTCTCGGCGGCCTTAATCTTGAGCGAAATCTCCTGCAGCTGATCCCAGGTGTAGTCGTCAAGTGAACCGCGGATGCCGTCCAGGTAGTCGGGGATACCAAAGCCATGGGTTGCCGCCCCGATAACGCCGAGCCCCGCAACGGCCGCGACAACGCCACCGATAATAAAGCGGCGGCGGGTCATGGCATCGTGCCGGGCCTGCTCCAAGATCTCTCGTGCGCGCTCGCCGGCGACGTCGACCTTAAGGTGCGTGCCAGAATCGATATCAATCGCGACCTCGTCTCCTGCGCCTTCGCGGCCCTCGGATTCGGCATCGGTGAGGAACGCCGAGAGCACCTCGAGCATCTGCTGTTCGGTGGGACGATCGCACTGCTCGACCGAGATGCCTTTCATGATGATTTGGACGAGCGTCTCGTCGTCACTGCATCGCGGCTCGAGCGGTGTCGGCTTGGTCTTGGTCTTTATGAGGTAGAACGAGCCGGTTGCCGCGGCGCCCGTCGACTCCACATCGAACGGCTTGCGACCGCTGTAGAGCTGGTACAGAATGCTCGAAAGCGCATAGACGTCGACCGCGGGCGAGCGGCGAAGGGCCGCGATGCCTTCGATATCCTGCGTGAGCATCTCGGGCGCGGCGTATGCGGGCGTGGCAAAGCGCCAGATGTCGGCACGCCGGGTGATCGTGTCGTCGCCGAGGGCCATGGTCGCGGAGCCCATGTCGATGAGGCAGGGGTCAAAGGAGCAATCGGCAATCTGTTGCTCGAGCGTTCGGCTGGTGGTACGGAACATGATATTGGTGGGCGACAGGTCGCGATGGACGACCGGATTCACGAGCCCCTGGGTCATCA
>DBGBZQ010000077.1:0-1246 GCA_048368115.1 Collinsella sp. | reverse complement strand
CGCGGGGGAATCTCTGCCCGCAAACGTGAAATGCATTATCGAGGACTGCGGTTATACGAGTGTTTGGGACGAGTTTTCTCTGCAGCTCAAGAACGTGTTCGGCTTGCCCAGCTTTCCCTTGCTCGATGTAGCAAACTTGGTATGCAACGTGCGCGCGGGCTACGACTTTCATAAGGCGAGCAGCGTGGAGCAACTCAAACACGCGACGGTTCCCATGCTGTTTATCCACGGCGACCAGGACACTTTTGTGCCGTACGATATGCTCGACCAAAACTACGACGCGTGCGCCAGCAAGGTCAAGCAAAAGCTCACCATCCATGGCGCCACCCACGCCAAGAGCGCGCAGGTCGACCCCGAACTCTACTGGAACACGGTCGACAACTTCCTCGACGAGTAATTTTAGGCAAAAAGCAACGTATGGGGTTTTGTTGCCAAAAAACGGTTTGTGGTCGGCGGGATTCGATTTTTCGCCGCACTTCCAAAAAGCCGCCCGTGAGCGCTGTGCTCACGGGCGGCTTTTGCTCAACTTGCGCTACAAAGTCGCTTGTTTTGTCTAATAGCTAGGTGCTACTTGACCTCGATGAGCTCATACTCGCTCGTGCCCAGGCCAATCTTTTCGGCGTGCGCGATGCACGCGCGCCAGTCGGTGTCGGGATGCGTGATGCAGAAGGGGTCACGCGCCTGCTCGCCCTCCAGGTGCTCGTGATTGTGCTCCATCTTAGCGGCGCTATCGGTGAGCTCGGTGTTGGGCAGCGGCTCGGATGCCATGACGGCGTCGGCGCAAGCCTGGTCGATGGCGACCGGGTCGAAGCTCGCAAACATGCCGATATCGTTGACGATAGGCGTGTCGTTTTCGGGATGGCAATCGCAGTTGGGGCTGATATCCATGGCAAGCGAGATGTGAAAGCTCGGGCGGCCGTCGACGACGGCCTTGGTGTACTCGGCGATCTTACAGTTGAGCACGTCGGCCGCGGCCTCATAGCCGGGCTTGATGCAGTCCTGGTTGCATGCCGCAATGCAGCGTCCGCAGCCCACGCAGCGATCGTGGTCGATGGCAGCCACGTGCACCGTGCGGGTGTTGCCGTTGGCAAGCTCGCGCTCGCGGGTGTCGTCGAACGAGATAGCGTTGTGCGCGCAGATCTTTTCGCAGGCATGGCAGCCAACGCAGTGCTCGGTCGCGACGTTCGGCTTGCCGGCGGCGTGCTGTTCCATCTTGCCGGCACGGCTGCCGCCACCCATACCCAGG
>DBGBZQ010000076.1:0-8092 GCA_048368115.1 Collinsella sp. | reverse complement strand
CGTGCGGATGGCGCTCGCAATGTCGGCGGTGCGCTCGCCCGAGCAGTCGCCCACGCAGGTCACGGGCACCGTCACGCCGTCCAGGTCAAACGCGTTGGCCCTGGAGCCCACGGCCATCACCACGTAATCGCAGGCGATCTTCACCGGCTCCTCGGCGCCGTCCTCGGTGGTGCGAATGGCCTCCACGCCCTCGTCGGTAATGGCGGTCAGGCGGGTCTTCACGTGCTGCTCCACGTTGTGCTCTGCAAAGTCGCTCATAATCAGCGGCAGAATGGTCTCGGACTCGCCCGCGGCAATCTTGTCGAGCATCTCGACGATCACCACCTCGCAGCCGTGCTGCAGCAGGTACTCGGCAGTCTCGGTGCCCACCAGGCCACCGCCAATGACAGCGACGCGGCCGTTGAGCTCCACCTTGCCGGCTAGCACGTCCCAGCTCGAGACGACCTTGTCCGAGTCGGCACCCGGAACGGGGATGACCACGTCGTGCGCGCCCACAGCCACAATCGCGGCGTCGGCGGCGTTGAGGTCCTCAGCGGTAGCGGCATGGCTGAGCTCAACCTTCACGCCCAGACCAGGCAGAATCTTCTCGTAGTACTCGACCGAGCGCATGATCTCGTCCTTGCGCGGAGGCGCAGCCGCCAGCACAATCTGGCCGCCCAAGTGATCGCTCGCCTCGTAGATGGTCACGTCGTAGCCGCGCTTGGCCGCCACGCGTGCGGCCTCCAGGCCGGCGATGCCACCGCCCACCACGGCGATCTTCTTGTCGCCCTCGCCCGGCTTGATGGCGATGGTCGCCTCGTCACCGTTCTCGGCATTAAGCACGCACGAGATGTACTTGCGGTTTTGAATCGCGTCGACGCAACCTTTGTTGCAGTTGAGGCACTCGCGGATGGGTTCGCCCGTGGCGGCCTTCAGCGCAATGTCGGGGTCGCACATGAGCGAGCGGCCATAGGCGATGATATCGGCGGCGCCGTCTTCCAGAATCTTCTCGCCGGCCTCGACCGAGACAACACGGCCGACGGTTGCCACCGGCACGGAGACCAGGGCCTTGACGCGCTCGGCCACGGGCAGCGTCCAGTTGTAGGGCATGGCGCCCATGGCCGGAATGGTGTCGCCCATGTTGCCGGTGTGGTTGGCCTGCGCGACCTGGATCATGTCGATGCCCGCGCCCTCGAGCAGCTTGGCAAACTCGCAGGCCTCGTCGGGCTGCAGGCCACCCTTGCCGCGCGGCGTGCCGTCGGGGTTCTCCATGATCACGGGGAGCTTGTACTCCACCATCAGCTGCGGTGCGGCCTCCTTGATGGCAGCGACGACCTCCAGCGCGTAGCGAACGCGGTTCTCGAACGAGCCACCGTACTCGTCCGTGCGCTGGTTGAGGATGGCCGAGCACAGCGAACCCACCAGACGGTCGCCGTGGACCTCGATGGCGTCGATACCGGCCTGCTGAGCGCGAGCGGCCGAGGCGGCGATGGCTTCCTTGATCTGGGTGAGCTGCTCCACGCTCGCCTCGTTCACAAAGTGCTGCATGTCGTGGTGCAGCTTGGCGTAGGCCTGATTGCGGATCTCGTTGGACTCGGCCATCTTGGCGGCAAAGGTCTCCTCGTCGCCGGCGGCCTTGGCAGCGGCCATGGATCCCATGACCATGCGGCCGACACCGGGCACGTCGTACTCGGGGTGGAACAGCTGCAGCGCGACCTTGGCGCCGTGCTTGTGGACGGCGTCGGCCAGTGCCTTAAACGTGGGGATCTGGGCATCGGTCGCCAGCTTGGGCGTGGGGCTCGCGGTCATGACGGGGGCGACGTCGCCGATGACGATGTAGCTCACGCCGCCACGGGCCAGGCGCTCGTAAAAAGCCAGGCTGCGGTCGCCAATGGAACCGTCGCGCTCCTCGTAACCGGTGGTAAGCGGCGGGAACATAATGCGGTTCTTGAGCTCAAGGGGGCCAACCGTAATGGGCTGGAGCAGCTTGGATGCAGGTGTGGTCATGGACATTCCTCTCTTGTAGGCGCGGCGGCGATGATGCCGCGTAGTTGTCTAGAGGATATGGCATGGGAGCACGGCGGCACAACGGAAATCGGCGAATATCAGGTGGCGGCAGGTGGATGGGGCAGAGCGGCCCGTCGGTTCGTCTCAATCTGTAACAGTTACTCGGCAAAACCGGGTCTTACTGTTACAGATCGAGATATTCCCCTCGACCCAACCTCAACAATCTCAATCTGTAACAGCTAGACCCACTTTTGACCTCTACCCGTTACAGATCGAGACAAACCAAACCCGCCTGCTAGAAAATCTCAATCTATAACAACAACTCGGCAAAATCCGTCCCTCGTGTTACAGATTTAGACAAACGAAGACCGTCCTGCCGAAACATCTCGATCTGTAACACTTAGCCGCCCAAATCGGGTCTAGATGTTACAGATCGAGATTTTGTTTGAAAGGCCGAGAATCGGACCGAAAACACGGTCCCCAGATAACAAAAAAGCTCGCCGGCTAGGCCGACGAGCTGCAAGTTCTTGGTCGCGGGGGCAGGATTTGAACCTACGACCTCCGGGTCATGAGAACGGAATATCGCTGTTTATCGACACCTTTTGAAGCTCTTTGATACCGTTATATGCGCAGGTAGATTAACATATTTTGATAAAATGCTTGAATTAATGCCGTGCCAATTTCGACCAAAATTCGACCAACGATTGCTTGACTTCAACAGCTGCATCGCATGCGATGCAGTATCAGTCCCGCGGTCGCAGGGAGCCGAAAGGCAGTCCCTGCGCCTCGATGAAGCGAAAAAGCTGCTTGAAACCCTGCTGTCACAGGAAATGGACGCGCACAGGATCGGAATGCTTCTTCCGCTCCTCCTCCTTTCTTCCGGGACGCCCGGGCAGCAAGAGCCGGAACGTCTCCTCGAGACCAAAACTTCGCAAGAGCCTATTAAAAAGAGATGGATGGATTTCAAACTTGGCAAATCAAGGCGTAGCTAGTCACTCGCGTCCAAAGCCATTTGCCTAAAAAAGAATACCGCTGACCGAAATGGAAAGATGGTAACAACGAAATAGATTAGTCGCACTTGTTTTTAAGAACCGTTTGTTCCAGCCCGCCCTGTTTGCAAACACCCCAACTATCATGAAATCCGTAAACAGAGGCGACATCAACACCTGACGCCGGCAAGTACGCGAATGTCGTCTCTGCCTAAGGGGCAAGCCCCCGAGATTAGTTAGGAGAGGGGAAGAGATGGATAAAGTCAAAACGGCCTTCCAGAACTTTGGCCGCGTTATCGTCGACCCTATTTTGTACCTTTCGGTAACGGGCATCATTTTGGCCATCGCTACGGTATGCTCGCTCGGCAGCGGAGTTGTCGCAGATCTGGGCACGCTGCTCTCCGCGGCAACCAACTCCGCGGTGATCGGCAACCTGCCAGTGATTTTCGCAGTCGGCCTGACGGCAGGCTTCGCAAAGAAGCAAAAATCCAACGCGGCAGTGTTTGGACTTATTAGTTACCTCATGTTCCTGTATGTCAACAACGCCTACCTGACGATCACCGATCAGCTGGCAAAAGCCGGCGCGATGGGTCTGTATGGCACTGGCCAGGCAACGGTACTGGGTCTTCAAGTTACCGATGTCAACGTCTTCGGCGGCGTACTCATCGGATGCTTCTGCGGTTGGCTCTATAACAAACTGATCGACGTAAAGGTATCGGAGTATATCCGGATTTACGGCGGACCCCGCCTGGCCCTTCTGGCGATGGTTCCGCTGAGCATTGTCTTCGGCATCGGAGCGACTATCGTGTGGCCCCCTATCGCCAACGCCATCAGCAACGCTTCTTCATTCATCGCAGCCTCGGGTGGTCTGGGCGTTTTCATTTACGGCTTCCTGAACCGCGTCCTCGTACCTCTCGGCATGCACCACTTTATGTGGATGCCGTTTGACTACTCCGCGATTGGCGGCACGGCGGTCGTCGCCGGCCAGAGTGTTTCCGGCGCAGCAAACATCTTCTATGCCGAGCTTCCCCATATCGCCGACGGATCCCTCACCACAGTCGACCCCTCTGTCCGCTTTGCCATGTTCGGCTTTGGCAAGGAATTCGTAACCCTCGGCACCGTGCTCGCAATGATTGCGACTTCCCGTCCGGAGAATCGAAAAGCTGTCGCAGCCATGCTGGTGCCCATTTACATCACCGCCATGCTCTCCGGCATCACTGAGCCGCTCGACTTCATGATCCTGTTCGCGTCTCCGGTTCTCTGGGTTGCCTACAGCCTGTTCTACGGACTGGGCGAGATGCTCCTGTTTGTCCTGGGAGTCCGCTTGCTTAACATGTACGGTGGCATCGAGCTGCTCACGCTCGGCCTGCCTTTGCCAATGGGCGTCACCAAGTTCCCGATTTACATCGTCTTGGGCATCGTGTTTGCCGCCGTTTCGTTCATCGTTCTGGCGATGGTGATCAAGAAGCTCAACCTCATGACGCCCGGCCGTTCCGCAGAGTGGTCTGCAGAGGTCTCCGGAGACAACAATGCTCTCGAGTCCTCCGGAACTCCGGAAGTCGACGCAAAACAGCAGGAGATGGTGCAGAACATCATCAACGGCCTTGGCGGTAAGGACAATATCAACACCATGGGCTGCTGCATGACTCGTCTCCGTGTCGAGGTCAAGGATCCCGATAAGGTCAACGAAGAGACCATCAAGAAGGCTATCGACAAGGGCCTGTTTAAGAACGGCACCAATGTCCAAATTGTCGTGGGAACCAACGTGCACTCCGTCTACGACCTGCTTCGTCCCATCCTTAATCTGGAAGATTAACAGTCGCCTGATCGACAGACGACAAGCAAGGAGACCTCATGTTGACCAAAACGTTACATTCAATCCGAGGCATGTTCGAACGCCTGCTCAACATGTACAAAGAAAAGTCGACAAGGGGTCTTCTCGCTCTGATGGCTGCATTCGTATGCGGTTTTATCTGGCCACTCCTTGGTCTACTCGCTGCGGTTTGGACCCGGCATTCAGGAAAGCACGCGGATGCGGGCAGCGTTGCGGGCATGGCGGCCGTTATCAACATCGTTACTTACTTCATACAGATAGCGACCAGGATTGTCTGCGGCTCGATTTGATTTGAAAGGCATGAACAACATGAACGGATACAAGATTGTAATCTGCGGCGGCGGCAGCACCTATACCGCCGGTATCGTCAAAGACCTGATTGATCAAAAAGACGAACTGGGGATTCGTGAGCTTTGGCTCTATGACATCGACAAGGAACGCCAGGACACGGTCGCTGTGGTGGTTAAGGCAGTTATCGATGACCTTGCTCCCGAGATTCCCCTGCATGTAACCGTCGACCCCAAAGAAGCATTTACAGATGCGAACTTTGTTATGGCGCAGATGCGCGTGGGCGGGCTCAAGATGCGTATCCAAGATGAGCAGATCAGCCTGCGCCATGGCGTAGTCGGCCAGGAGACCTGCGGAGCAGGTGGCATGGCCTATGGCATGAGGACCATCTTCCCCATGTGCGAGCTTGTCGATTTCTGCGAGGAGTACGCCTGCAAGGACTACTGGATCGTCAACTACTCCAACCCCGCTGCCATCGTAGCCAAGGCGATGCACAAGTTGCGTCCAAACGCTCGCATTCTCGACATCTGCGATATGCCGGTAGAGATTGAAGCCCGCATGGCGGAAATTTTGGGCTGCGAACTCGACGACATTGAAGTCGACTACTTTGGCCTCAATCACTTTGGGTGGTATACCAGCGTACGTTGCAAGGGCGTCGACGTTACGGACAAGCTCAAAGAGCACGTGCGTAAGTACGGTTATATTTCCGAGGCAAGTCTCAATGACGCCTTGGTAAAGGACCCAGATTGGGCCCACACCTTCAAGAATGCGGCAACGATTTCTACGCTATTCCAGGATTACCTCCCCAACACCTATTACCAGTATTACCTGTTGCCCGATGCCTGCGTGGAGTACATGGACATCAATAACACGCGTGGCATGCAGGTCGTAAACGGCCGCGAAAAGCGTATCTTCGACGCATCTGCGGCGCTTAAGCGCGGTGAAAAGGTCGATCTCACGCAGTTCTACGTAGGCGTCCACGGCAGGTTCATTGTCGATGTCGTCAAGTCCCTGGCGAAGGATTTGCGCCATCGCCAGCTGGTGATTGTGCCCAATAATGGCGCAATCGAGAATCTCTCGGACGACGCGACCGTCGAGATTCCGGCGTACATCACCGATCGAGGAGCCGAACCGATCCGCGTCGGGAAGATTCCCCGCTTCTACAAGGGCCTTATCGAGCAGCAGGATGCCTGCGAGGGCCTTGTGGTCGAGGCCGTTATCGAGGGCTCCTACCAGAAGGCACTCGAGGCCTTCACCCTCAATCGCACGATTCCCTCAGCGCGCGTGGCTAAGGAAGTCTTGGACGACATGATCGAGGCGAACAAGGGCTATTGGCCTGAGCTGAAGTAGAGAAGCCATCCAGATAGCAAAAGCACAAAAGGTGGCCTCAAGGCAAGATGCTTTGGGGTCACCTTTTGTATGACTAAATCTCCGCAAAACTCGTAAAGATGAACGAATCGGCCTCGTGTTTTACACGATAGTTCTCTTGATAATCCTGATTGAATATAAGCGAATAAATAACCTGAAGCGTATACGTGAGCGAGATCATGGAAGCGTAATTGGCAACCTTTCCAATCACGCGCTCTGATTTTGGAATGAGCAAGACAGTGTCGCATTGCCTGGCGAGCGCCGAATCAGAAAACGCTGTGATTAAACACGGCTTGATTCCGCGCTCGGAAAGAGCGGCGGCGTATTTGGAATAATCATAATGAATGCCGCTGTAGCTTAGGAATAAAAACAGGTCGCCGGGCCTACCGTTCTTAACGTGCAGTGTCTGCAGGCCCCCGTCGTCTGCCATGGTGACATGACGATCGAGCTTGAGAAGATTGTTGCGAAAGATACATCCCGCCAGATAGCTTTCCCCTTTAGCAAAGATGTAAATTCGCGGGGCGCTAAGAACTGCCTTGGCGATTATGCTCAACTTGGCGCTATCGAGCTCGATTTTCGTTTGATCTATGACGCCCTTCAGGAGATTTGCAAGGTTGCCCTCGATGGCCTCAATTGAATCGGTACTGCCAAAAGGACGATTGTGATCGACAGTGGCAGCCAGAAGATAGTCTCCGCTTATCTCCTGGATGAGCTGCATGATCAACTCTCGATAGCCGCTTAGGCCCAATTTCTTACAAAAGCGGATGATTGTCGCGTTCGAGGTGTAAGTCTCCTGTGCGAGCTTTGCCATAGTGAGGGTCTTAAGGTCGCCGGTATGATTAAGCAGATGGGTAGCAATGGCTCGGTCGGTTTCATTAAAAGACGCGCTGTTACGCAGGCTGTCAAGAATCATGGTCGCTCCGATCGCTTTAGTTTGCCACTTAATTATGTCATTATCAAAACGACGGGCAGCTCTTCATGCGCTGACTCATGTCCTGCAATCTCTCTTCTGATATTCCGCATGCTTCGGCAACATTATTTGTGCGGAGCGCATCGCTCAAGTCGCAGCGAACAGATACGAAGAAGTTCGATTGCCAGAATTCATTGCCCGCCTTGAGACGCAGAGACGGCCTCCGAACAAGCTACATGCGGACTTGAGACAGCATAGCGCTCGCCCGTCGGCATCCTACAACCCGTATCCCCCACTCCCCTGTTTCCGTGTTGAGAGCAATAGACGGGGTTCCAAGGGGACTCGTCCCTTTGGCGCGCAAGGTCCGGGGATGGCGCGGTCCATCCCCGGCACTATTATTAGCTAAGGACCGCCGAAACTCCTCCCAATTGGAGTTTATCGGTCGATAAGTCAAGCCGACCGGCCCGCGATTATCAATGGTTTATCTGCTTCACATAATAAATTGACTCAGGATTCACCCGCAATTCACCCGCAAAGTAAACCGATAAAGAAAAAGCTCGGAAGCAATTTTGCTTCCGAGCTGCAAGTTCTTGGTCGCGGGGGCAGGATTTGAACCTACGACCTCCGGGTTATGAGCCCGGCGAGCTACCAGACTGCTCCACCCCGCAATGTCTGGGCGCCTCATGTGCGCAAGAAAGAATATTACGCGGGAGTTCG
>DBGBZQ010000075.1:0-19731 GCA_048368115.1 Collinsella sp. | reverse complement strand
CGCGTCACCGTCGCCGTAGTGCTTCTTGAGCCCCTTGACCTGGACGTAGGTTTGCTTCGTCGCCATGCTATCCCCCATTGTTAGCCTCGTACTACTTTATAAACGTAATAGTAAACCTTGGCGAACTATTTTGGAGCGAGGCTTGGGATTTATTTCAGACTAGGCGTGGGATTTGGTGCGTGCGAGGGCTAGGCCTACGGCGGCGATGGCCGCGGCAAAGAGCACGGTGACGCCCAGATCGCAAGCGATGTCGCCCAGCACGGTGGACGTCAGGTCCGCGACGAGCGCCTTGCCAATCGCGTCGTTCACCCAATACGTCGGCACAAAATGCGCCGCGGTCTGCACGGCCGAGCCCGTGAGCGACAGCGGCATCCAGGCGCCGCCCAAAAACGTCATGAGCATGCCGAGTAAGTTGCCCACGCCGTTGAGCAGCTCCTCGCGCGCACCCAGGCTCGAAAGGGCAAAGCCAACGGCCAGCGGCGTGCACGCCAGGGCAAACGTCGCCGCCAGTGCCAGGCACACACGACCCACGCCGACCTCGGCAACAGCGCCGGCAAAGCCCACGACGCCCATCATGCTCGACACAAACCAGATGCAGACGGTTAGCACCGCGGCAGCCGCGAACACGGCAAGCGAGCGCTGGCGCTCGGAGATTGGGCCGGCCTCCATGCGGCGCACACGCTCGGGCTCGTTCATGCCCGAGAACACCAGTCCCACCGACACGATGACCGACGAGATGATCGCGTACGCGCCAAAGTTGAAGTACGACTCGAGCGTGGCGGCAGCCGTCGAGTCGACCTTGACCTGCTCGATCTGGACCTCCGCGCGCTTCGCGGCCGCATGCTCGGCGGCCTTGGCAACGTCACCGTTGGGGGCGGCGGGCTCAAGTGCGGCCGCAGCACCCGCGAGTGAAATCCAGCGCGAGGCCTCGGCAGACGAAAGCGCCGCCGCCATGGTGCCGGCACCGTAGGTCACGTCGAGCTTGGGCAGGGACTCCCCCGCGCGGGCGGCTGCGACGAGGTCGCCCTCAAACCCCTCTGGGATAAAGAACACGCAGTCGGCGCTACCCTTGGCACTATTGCTCTTGGAGAGCGCGTCCGCAAGATCGTACGTATCGTCGCCGATGCCCGCGACCAGCTCAAAACGCGAACCCAGATGCTTGGTAAACGCACGCGAAAGGTCGCTGTCGTCGCGGTCGACCACGATCACGTTAGCATCGTAGGGCTTGTACTCGGTGAGCTGCGACGAGTTCCAGCTCACCGAGGCCGCGATGAATACGCCCATGAGCGAAATGAACACCGTGTAGATAAGCAGATAGAGCGGGTGTGCGAGCGCCATGCGAAGCGCGGTCTTAAAGGTGCTCATAGCGGCTCCTTCCAAAGATCAGCGTAGCGGCGGCAACGAACAGCAGCGCCATAAGGACCAGCGCGCCGGCGCGAACGGCAAAAGGTCCCAGGTCCTCAAAGAAATACAGGCGGTTGAACATGTCGCAGATAAGCTTGACGGGGTTGAGCCAGCACTCAACCGGGCAGGCGCGGGCAACGTCATCGGCAAGCGCCATCGCTGGCTCGCCGTAGAGGCCGGCGAACAAGGCGCACGTGGTGGCAAAGCCCGTAAGGATGCCGGACTTGGACGCCTTGCCGCCCTTAACGGGAAGCGTGCCCACAAAGAGCCCCAGGCCCGTGGCGGCAAGCGCGGAAGCGGCACCGCCCACCAGACACAGCCCCTCGCGCCCGCCAAAGTCGACGCCCACGACCAGGCGCACGTAGCCGATCGCGATCGTCATCGAGGCAAAGGAGACCAGCCACGAACCGACAAAGATGCCGGCCAGCGACGCTGTCTTGGAAAGGCCGCCCACGCAGCGACGTGCGCCAAGACCAGACAGATTGGGTTGCAAATCGACGACGCTCAAGGCGGCAAACTCGGCAGACATCATCGCGACCAGGCCAAAGAGCGCGTAGTAGTAGATGACCGTGCCGTCGGGCGTGGTGCGTGTCAGGCTTACGCGGCGGGTGCCGCCCTCGAGCGACAGGGCACGCGCAACCGCCTCCGGGTCGGCGAGCGCCGCCGGATTGTCCTGGGCAATCTGGCGCATGAGCTCGGCATTTTGTGTATACGAGCTTGCCACCGTCTCCAGAATGCTGCGGTCGGTGAGCACCGTCGACGCACGTGAGCTGTCGTAACTCGATAGCAGCGTGAGTTTGGGCGTGCCCGCATCGTCAACCGTATAGATGCCCGCAACCTCGCCGGCCTTAAGCGCACGGTTCGCATCGGCTGCGTCATCGCACTCATGGATCTCGAGCAGTTGGTCGTCGCCTTCCTTGGCAAGCGACGTCGCCACGTCCTTAAAGGTCGAGGCGTCCCAGGCCTCATCCGCCACGACGGCAACCGGCACCGGGTCGACCGTGCCGTCGGAGCTCAGATTCGCAAACATAAACATGAACATCGTGGAAAGCGCAATGGGAAAGAGAGCGCCCCAGACCCACGTGCTCGGCCGGCGCAGCAGCGCCTTGACCGTGGTGATGATGGTGTTGAACATGGCCGCCCCCTAGTCGCGCAGCTCGCGGCCGGTGATCTCGAGGAACACGTCGTTGAGAGTCGGCGGCTCGCTCCACACGCGGCCGAGCGCCACGTCGGCGGCGCGCAGCGTGTCGAGGATGTCGACCAGGTTATGCGGGCTCGCTTCGCAGGTGCAGACGAGCTCGCCGCCGGACAGCTCGACTGAAAGCACGTGCTCGAGGGCGCGCAGCCGCTCGACCGTGGCCGACTCGACGGCGCCGACCTCGACGGTCACGCGCTCGCCCATCTGGATCATGCGCTTGAGCTCGTCGTTGGTGCCCTGCGACAGCACGCGGCCGCCGTCCATAATCATGATGCGGCTGCAAATCTGCTCGACTTCCTCCATGTAATGGCTGGTATACACCACCGTGGCGCCCTCGTCGCGCAGGCGGCAGATGCCCTCCAGGATGGCGTTGCGACTCTGCGGGTCGACTGCCACCGTGGGCTCGTCAAAGAAGATGAGCTCGGGCTTGTGCGCAATGCCGCAGGCAATGTTGAGGCGACGCGCCAGGCCGCCAGAGAGCTTGCCGGGGCGGAACTTGGCAAAGTCGCCCAGCCCGACAAAGTCGATCGCCTCGTCTACCAGCGCACGGCGGCGCTTGCGGTCGTTGACGTACAGGCTACAGAAATAGTCGATGTTCTCGCGCACCGTGAGCTCGTCGAACACCGCTACCTGCTGCGGCACCACGCCTATACGGCGCTTGAGGTCGTAGCGGGCGGGCGCCATGGGCTCGCCGAACAGCTCAATGGTGCCTTTGTCGTAGGCAAGCAGCTGCAAAATGCAGTTGATGGACGTGGTCTTGCCCGAGCCGTTGGGGCCCAGCAGGCCAAAGATCTCGCCGGGGGCGATGCTCAGGTTAAAGTGGTCGAGCGCAATAAGGTCGTCATAGCGCTTGACGAGGTTTTCGACGTGAACGATGTCTGTCATGAGGCGGCCCTTCCGTTGATTGCGGCCCGGTACGATTGCATCATCGCAGGAGCCGCCGGCGCGCACCAGTGAGCTTTGTCACGAGTGCGGGGTCTTTGTCGTGCGGCCTGCCGACGCCCCCGCTTTGCTGCGCGGGAGGAATGTCACGGTTGCGCAGGCGGCCCCTCCACCATGCGCGGCTTCGCGTACAATACCCGTATGAACAGGCTTTTCGACAAATCGATCGTGCTGGCGTGCTGTATTGCGGCCGCCATGGGTCTTGCTGTGGATGCCCGCATGGTCGCGGCGTTTTGCCTTGGCGTTATTGCCACCTCGCTGGCCGAGGTCGCACAGGAGGAACACGCGCGCCGCGCAAGCGAGGCTGCGAGCTACGTCTACATCATCGCGGCCGTCTTCATACCGCCGTTTGTGCCGTTTGCGCCTCTCGCTCTCTATGACATCGCGCGGCGCGTGCGCCGTGAGCACGCCTGGGTCGCGCTGGGCATTGGCTCCGTCTTTGCCCTTGCGCTCGTCGTGGACCTTCGCACCGACGCGCTCACCGCCCGAACGCTTCTGCTGACCGCCATCCTTTCGGTTGCCGCCACCTTGCTATCGCTACGTACCGCCCAGCTGGAGCGCGAGCAGCAGCGCATGCGCCGTACCCGCGACGAACTGCAGGAACGAGCCCTCGCGCTCGAGGCGCGCAACCGTGATCTTGCCGACCGCCAGGACTACGAAGTCGAGCTCGCGACGCTCGCCGAACGCGCCCGCATCGCGCGCGAGATCCACGATAACGTCGGGCACCAGCTCACGCGTGCCTCACTGCAGGCCGAAGCCTTGCGCGTGGTCCACGCCGACGAGCCCGGCGTCGCCGCCGATTTCGCCGACGTCAAACGCACGGTTGACGAGGCGCTCCAGCTTGTGCGCACCAGCGTCCACGCGCTCAACGACAACGCCGTCGACCTTTCCGTGCAGCTCGAACGCATTGTTGAAGGCGCGCGCTCGGACGGCGGCCCGCAGATTGAGCTTGAAGTTTTGGCCGAGCATGCACCCGCCAACGTCGCCAACTGCTTTGCGGCGGTGCTGCGCGAGGCGCTTTCCAACGCCATGCGCCACGCTTGCGCCCAGACCGTCACCGTACGATGCATGGAGCATCCGTCGTTTTACCAGCTCATCGTTACCGATGATGGCGCGGACGCGACCCCGGCGAGCAGCAGCAACGTCGTAGAAGGCATGGGGCTCGCCTCCATGCGCGAGCGCGTCGAGGCGCTTGGCGGAACCTTCACCGCCGGCCTGCGCGCCGGCGCCCCCGGCTGGCGCGTGTTTGCCACCGTCCCCAAACAGCAAGGAGATGAGGACCGATGAGGCTCATCGTTGTCGACGACGACCGCTTAGTGGTCGATTCGCTCAAGATTATCTTGGGCGCCCAGCCGCAGATCGAGGTAGTGGGTACCGGCGCCAACGGCAACGACGCGGTTTCGCTCTATGCCGAACACGCACCCGATATCGCGCTGCTCGACATTCAGATGCCGGAACGCGACGGCCTATCGGCGGCACGCGAGATCCTTGAGCACGAACCCACGGCACGCGTGGTGTTTTTGACGACATTCTCGGATGACGAGTACATTGTGTCGGCGCTTAAACTGGGCGCCCGCGGCTACCTGATTAAAACCGATGTCGCCGCCATTCCACCAGCGTTGGCGCAGGTCATGGCTGGCAAGCGCGTGCTCGAGGGCAAGGCGATCGAGGACATCGATTTTGACGGAACGGACGTCGAGGCGGGCACGCCCCGCCGGCCCGCAGCCTTCGCCAGCCTGACCGACCGCGAGTTCGAAGTCGCCGAACTCATCGCCCGCGGCCTCGACAACAAAGAGATCGCCGCCACCGCCTACATGGGCGAAGGCACCGTGCGCAACCACATCAGCTCAATCCTGGCAAAGATGGGCCTGCGCAACCGCACGCAGATCGCTATCGCCTACCTGCGAGGGTAGTTGCCCGAAGACCGACCGTTCCGGCATAGCAAAATGGCTGCTACCGATTTAAGGCCATTTCAAAACTATGCCGGTTTACGGGGCCAAACTCAGGACCCCCATCCATACCCGCGTTTTCTGCAAAATGACGGCTCGTCTACCTGCGGTTTTATTTTCACGAATATCGGCATGGTTGGGGACTCGTAACTCAGCCCCGTAAACCGGCATAGTTTTGTTCGGGCGGCCCTGGACGAGTGCCTCCGCCAGCCTCGCGGGACCAAAATGATCCGTTTTCCTCCGTCCCCAAGGGATCAGCCGGAACCGCTCGCCACGAAATCGGCCCATCTACTACGTTTGACGCGATACCCATGACCATACCTTCGTTTTGAACAAAACCACAGGCGTTCTACCTGCGGTTTTGTTTTCGCGCTTTTTGGCATGGTTGGGGGTAAGGGGCTAAACGTAGTAGATGGGCCGGTTTCGTGGCAGGCCCTTCTCGCCTACGCACAAAAGCGCCGCCACGGAGGAGGGAGATACCTCCGTGGCGGCTGGGGCTGGGGGTGGGGCTGTGTTCTGGCTCCCCGCCGGCTGCCCGGGGCCTTTTGGCCCCGGGCGCTGCCAGCGTGCCTAGCGCTTACGGATACCCCAGACCAGGGCACCGACACCGGCCATGGCAATAACAAATGCCATGAGCAGTGCGGCGGCCTGTTGGTCACCCGTGGTGGGCAGGAAACCCTTGACCGTCTTGACGATGTTCGTCACGGTCTTGGGCGTGCCGGGGTCGGGCGTCGGCACGGGCGTCTCGGGCTTCTTGTACGTGTTGTTGAACACGATACCCTCGACGCTCTTGTCGCCCTTGGTAAAGGCAACGTTCGCCTTGAGGTTGCCCTCGCCGTCGTCGACCACGTTAACGGTCGCGGTAAAGACGGACTTGTCGTAGGTCATACCGGCCTCGTCACCCTTGACCTCGCTGATGGTGTAGACGTACGTACCGGGCTCGTCGTACTCGAGCTTGTCGAAGTTGATCTTGCCGTCGGCATCGTTGGTAACCGTAGACTCGATGTCCTCGCCAACGAGCTTAAAGCTAAACTCGTCCTTCTTGAGCTCGCGTCCCTCGAGCACCTTAATGGCGCCGATGGAGACCTGCGTGGGCATGGCGTGATACTTGTTGGTAAAGCCAGCCGACTCGGTGGTTCCCTCGAGCTTGTGCGTCGCGGCCAGCGTACCGTCGCCGTTGTCGGAGACGGTGGTCACGACGGTGTAGGTCGTGCCGTCATAGGTGACACCCTTGTACAGGCTAAGCGCGTTCGGGCGAGCCTCGCGCAGCGTGTACGTGTGCGTACCGGGCGCCTCGTAGTGGATCGGGCTCAGCGTAACGTTGCCGTTGGCGTCGTTGGTGCCGCTGGCGACAACCACGCCGTCCTCGAGCAGTTCAAACGTGAACTCGCCGGTTGCAAGGTCACGTCCGGTCAGACGCTTAACCGTCTTGACCTGATCGGTCACGGAAGAGTCGGTGGGCGCCACGCTGTAGGTGTTGGTGAACGTGAAGTCCGCACCGTCGTCGCCCTCGCGCACGACACGCAGATGTCCGGCGCCGTCGTCAGTCACGGTGTAGGAAACCTTGCGCGTGGCGTTGGGGTCGTTGGTCACGCCAGGGACGCTACCGGACTCGGTCACCGTATAGGTAAAGGTGTGCGAGCGCGGAGCGGTGGGGGTTGCGGGATCGGACTCGTCGTTGGACTCATCGGTCTCGGCAGCGTCGGCGTCAACCTCGGCCTCACCGGTGTTGGCTTCGGCGTCGCTCGATGCGTCGTCAGAAGCATCGGTCGTCACGCCCAGGGCGTGGTTGAGGTCCTCGAGCGTAAAGTGGATCTTGCCAAAGTCCACGTTACCGGCTGCGTCGTTGGTTACGGTCGTGCGCTCGGGCATCGGGGCACCTGCCTCGTCGGCGGTCACGGTAAAGGTGAACTTACCCGTGATGTCGGCCGGGGTCAGGCCCTCGGCAACCTGGAGCTTCTTAGTACCGGTGAGCGCGGCATCCACGGCGTCGGCGCCGTAGACGTTCTCGAACAAGGGCTCGACGCCGCCGTAGTCGACCGTCGCCGTCAGGGTACCGTCACCGTTGTCGACGACGATAACCTTAAAGCCAAAGCTCCACGTTGTAGCGGAAACGCCATTCGGCAGCCCGAATAAATCTTCGTAGGCCGTGTAGTTAATGGTCCAGGCAAGCTTGCCGTCCTTATCGGTACGATAAGCAAGCCCAGCAGCCTCAAGATTAGCAAGCATCTTGGTGTCGTAGTGCAGCGTATCAAAGCTCACGTGCCCGCCGATATTGGGCTTGAGGTTTTCGTATGCCACAAGCTCACCCTGATAGGCGATGCCGAACCAGAACTCGCCGTCGGCCATCGGGCGACCGGTCAGAGTCTTGGTGGCAACGACCTGAGCAGCGGTGCCACCAGGCGTGTTGGTCGTAGCGCTGTAACTGTTGTGGAACGGCACCAGGGCCTTCTCGACCTTGTTCTCGCCACTCTTGTGGACCGTCTCATGCGTGCCCTCGGGACCACCAGAGACGGTCGTCGTGGCAGTGAGCGTACCGGCGGTGTCGTCGGCGATGGCGATCGTCACCGTGCGTACGGCGTCATCGTAGGTGTAACCGGGCTGGCCGTCGTTCTTCTCGGCCACGGTGTACGTAAAGGTCTTGCCGGCGTCAGCCTGCGTAAATTTAACCTCATGACCAGCCAGAATGTCGATCAGTCCGACCGTTGCCTCTGCCGCTTCGGGGGACTTGAAGCTGTTGGCCCCGGGCAGCAGACCGAGCGCGCGAGCCGAAGCGTCGTCAGCAGGTGTCACGGTAAAGGCGAACTGGCCCTCGGTCATGGGGCGGCCGTCCAGATACTTGCTGAGCCACAGACCGCCGGCCGCGGTGTAGTTAAGCTCAGTGCGGTACGTGTTGGTAAAGCGTCCGTTTTCCTTCTTGGTGACATTGGCGGTCAGCTTGCCCTCGCCGTCCTCGGTCACGGTTACTTCGGCGGTCGCGACGTGGGAGTCATACGTCATGCCGACCGTATTACCCGCGTTCTCGCGGATCTCGTACTTGTAGGTTCCGGCAGCCGTGTAGCGAATCTTGCCGAACTTGATGGCGGCAATGCCGTCCTTCGCATCGTGCTTGCTCACGGTTACGGTTGCAGGATCGGGTAGCGGGGTGCCCTCGGCGGCGGTAATGGTAAAGCTGAACTCGTCGGAGTCCGTCCAAGCGCGACCATCGACAGCCTTGCTCAGGCCAAAGTCGAGGTCTGCATCGGTCGGGGTCACGCTGTAAGTGTTCTTGAAGGTTGCGGTCTTGGCGTCCTTCAGGACATGCTCGGCCTTGAGGGTGCCGTCGCCGTTGTCCGTGATGGTGGTCTCGATGGTGTACTCGGCGTCACTGTAGGTGATGCCCTTGCTGGTGGTTCCGCCGTTGGCCTCGCGCAGCGTGTAGGTGTGCTTGCCGGCCTTGTCGTACTTCACGGCGCCCATCGTGATCTTGCCCTCGGCGTCGTTCTTGCCGGTGGCGACGACCTTGTCGCCCTCGACGAGCTCGAAGGAGAACTCGCCGGCGGCAAGCGCGCGCCCGGTCAGGAACTTGGTCGCCTTGACCTGGTCGGTGACGCTGGACTCAGTGGGGGTCAGATTGTAGGAATTCTTGAACTCGGCAGCCTTGGCATCCTTCAGGACATGCTCGGCCTTGAGCGTGCCGTCGCCCTTATCGGTGATGGTGGTCACGACGGTGTAAGTCTTGCCGTCGTAGGCGATGCCCTTGCTGGTGGTTCCGCCGTTGACTTCGCGCAGTGTGTAGGTATGCGTTCCGGCCTTGTCATACTTGACGGTGCCCATCGTGATGTTACCGCTGGCGTCGTTGGTGCCGGTGGCGACGACCTTGTCGCCCTCGACAAGCTCGAAGGAGAACTCGCCGGCGGCAAGCTTGCGCCCGGTCAGGGACTTGGTCGCGGTGATCTGGTCGGTGACGCTGGAGCTCTTGGGCGTCACGGTGTAGGAGTTCTTGAACTCAATCTTCTTGACGTCCTCGGCGCCCTTCAGCTTATGCGTGGCCACAAGCTGGCCCTTGCCATTGTCGGCGATGGTCGTCACGACGGTATAGACGGTTTTGTCATAGGCGATGCCGCCGGCATTGCCCTTGACCTCGCGCAGCGTATAGATGTGCTGACCGATCTCGGTGTACTTGATGGCGCTGAACGCAACGTTGCCGTTGGCATCATTCTTAACGGTTTCGACAACCGACGCGTCCTCGCCCTCACCCTCAACGAGCTCAAAGGAGAACTCATTGTCCTGGAGCTTATGGCCGGTCAGGACCTTGGTAACTGTAATCTGATCGGTGACGCTCGACTCAGCGGGATTGGCGGTATAGGTGTTCTTGAACTCGACCTCGCCCGAGGTCTTCTTCACAGAAGCCTCGGGCTTTCCCTTTGCGTTGGGTGTCACCGTTACGGTGAACTCTGCAACGTTCTTGCTGTAGGCGATGCCGTCGACCGTGGTCCCGGCATGCTTCTCGCTAACCTTGTAGACATACGTGCCCGGCTTGTCATAGGCAATCTCGCCAAAGCTAATGTCCGCATGGCCCTTGGTTGCAAACGCAGTCGTGGACCTGGGCATCGGGGCGTTGTCCTCGGACGTCAGGCCAAACTCAAACTTGTCCTCATCCGTCCAGTCGCGGCCCTCGAGCACCTTGGTCAGGCCAAAGTCGGCAGTTGTCAACGTTGTCAGCGTGGTATTGAGCGTAAAGCTAATCTTGCCGTTATTGCCCAGGTAGACATTGACCTTCGTCGCACCAGAAACAACCTTCGTGTTGTTCCACTGGGGATTGATCACGTCGCGTGCGGTGTCCGTCGGGTTTCCGCCCACACGCTCCTTGGTGGTGTGAAGCTGGTTGATAAAGGCGAGGCGCGCGGTGCCAGCCTTAATCGACCAGTGATCGCCATCCTTTACCAAAGCACCTTCAAAGTTTTCGAGCTCGCTTCCCTTAACCGGGATCGAAACGGAATCATCGTACGGCGCGCCCGACGAGTTCTGCGCCATAAACTCATCTTTGTACCAATAGGTCTTAGAGCCCGAAGGCTTTTCCGTTGCGAGCTTGGTGCAAGCCGCGTCTGTGTAGACGGGCGTTAGCTTTTGGAAGTAGTAGTAGCTGTTTGTAGCAGCAGGCTCAAAGCTTGCGACCGTATCGCCCGCATCGTCGCCGGTCCACTTGTTGGCGCAGAAGCTAACGGTATTGGAATCGGCGTCCTTGTGCTCATTGATGTAATCCTGCAGTCCCGGTACGTTATTGGGAGTAAACAGGTTTTTGCGTGCAATAGCCTTTACGCTCGATGCATACGCAACGCGGATAGGCGAGATGGCATCCGTGGAGTCAACCACAAACGTGCCCGCAGACTCGTCAACGGTAAAACGGCGCAGCGGAATGAGCGATGCGGGGACCTTGACCGTCACGATGTCGCCGCGCTGCGGATTGTTCTCGTCCGCGCAATCAACCGTAATTACGAGATGGGCGAGCTCGCCATCAAACGTATAGGTATCGATATTGCCATCGGTCGACTTGGTGGCGGCCCCATAGGTCTTGCCGTTGTACTCGGCACCGGTAAAGCTATCGACCTGCATAAAGGCGCCCAGCTCGTCCTCGAATGTGATGTAGCCGGAACCGTTGGGATTGTTGCCCTCGACCTTGGTCGGGAAACCCTTGCCCGACGTAATGGCACTCGAGATGTCCTTAAAGACCTGATCAAGCTCGGCGGCGTTGGTCGCCGACTTGTAGTAGCTAGCACCGGCAACGGGGTTGCCGAAATTGACATTCCACTTCTCAGTTCCAAAAAAGCCATGGCTTACGGACGATGTGGCATCCGGATAGTTACTCGACACGGCATGCATGAATTTATTCTCGTTGCTCGTGCGGCTGCTTGTTGGATCGTCGCCCGGCTTCGCACCGTTGAAGATACCGATGGTATAAATGGTCGCCCCGCCACTCTTTATGGTCTTGGCGATATTGATGGCATCCTTAGCAACCTCGGCCTCAAAACCATTAGAACTCGTAGGAGAGCCATCGGTGAAGAACACAACGATCTTCTGGGCGTCTTCACGACCAGCAATGCCCTTGGCCAGGTCCATGCCATAGTCGGCACGAGTAGAGCCAGCAGGCTCGATTAAATTAACCGTGTTCTTGAGGCTCTTTGCGCCCCCATCCTTGCAGACCGTGAGGCCCAACATGGTCTGGGAGTAGTTGTAGGTGTTGCCGTCGTCGCGATAGGTATCATTACCAACCTTATCGCTCTTCTTGCCCGCAAACTTTACGATGGCAACCTGGTGCTGCTTGCTCGCGTCCTTAACGTTCTTGTTTTGCTCGGCAATGGTGTCGATAAAGTGGTTGGCAGCATTCTTGAGCGCAACGATACGCTTAGGGGACCCTTTACCACCCATAGGATCATCCATTGAGCCAGAGGCATCGAGCACCATCACGATGTCGAGCGGCTTGGAAACCAGCGACGTCGTATCGGATGTCGAAGACATCGCCGAAAGCGTAGTCAAAAAGTCCGATTTCCCGTCATCGATTGCTTGGACCGTCTTATCCGTCCAAATTCGGCCGACGTTTTGCGTCGTGACCTTGCTGCCGTCATAGCCGCCCGCCCAGAACTTCCAATGGTTGCTGGTGTCGTGGTCGACTATCTTTGTCGCTTCCGGTCCGTCCATTCCTGTGCTGGACCTGGCGTTGGCCTCGGGCAGCATGGCAAATGCTGCAGCCGGCAATACCAGCACTACGGCCAGCATCACCGCCAAGAGACCCCTCGTGTACCTGCTCATCGCGTCTCCCTTCTCGCGGGCTCAGACCTTGCATCAGCCTAAAGTTACGGAATGAGACACAATTAGGGCAGGTGACACATGTTCCAGATTCTGTTTTGGGCGTGAGACAAATGTCTCACCAAAGTTGAGACACGAGCGTTTTCGCAGGAAAATAGGTGCGACTCAGAGCCATCGGGCCAAAATGATCCGTTTTCCTCCGTCCCCGGGGGCTCAAGGGCTGTCACCGATATGGCGCCATTTCAAAACTATGCCGGATTACGGGGCTAAGCTCGGAGACCTCATCCATACCCCCTATTTTTGAAAAACAGCAAGCGATCTACCTGCGGTTTTGTTTTTGCGATTTTCCGTATGGTCGGAGGTTCGCTATCCAGCCCCGTAATCCGGCATAGTTTTGTTCGCGACGGCACAGCCGCGCGTTTAAGCGCGGGGCCGGTGGGGCATTTTTGCCCCGCCGGCCCCCATTCCAGCGCAATGCCAGCCCCATTCCAGAGCTACTCCGGTTTGGTTTCTACCGTGGGAGTCTTGTCCGCCGCGACTGGAGTGCGCGCGGTGTCCATAGTCAGGCAGCGCTTGGGGCAGCTCTCGATGCACTCACCGCACACCACGCAGGCATACGGGTCGATCGACCACGTTCCACCCTTGCGATCGACCGCGAGCGCGCCCGCCGGGCAGCGGCGCACGCACATGCCGCAGCAGATGCACACGTCCATGTCGTTGACGATGTGCCCGCGCAGGCGCTTGGGCGCCGCGAGCTTCTCCTGCGGATAGCACACCGTGACCGGCTGCTTGACCATAGAGCCCAAGGCCGTCTTGGCAAATGTCAGCAAACTCATGCCGCGCCTACCTTTCCGTGCAGCTAATGCAGGGATCAATGGTCAGGATAATCATGGGCACGTTGGCAATGAGCACGCCCTGCAGCGCATGCGTCAGACCTGCCAGGTTTTGCGACGTCGGCGTGCGCACGCGAAAACGGTCCAGATTCTTGGTGCCGTTGCCGCGCACATAGTAATACGCCTCGCCGCGCGGCTGCTCAATCACAACCTCGCCGCGCGCGCCGTCGGCCGGTGTAAGCTTGGTGCGCCCGCCGATCCCGTCGTGCGGAATCTTGCCCACAAGCTCCTTAATGATGTCCATGGCCTGCGTGACCTCGGCACAGCGCACCTGGCAGCGGGCATAGCAGTCGCCATCGCTAGCAACGATAGGCCCAAACGCGGCCAGATCAGCATAGGCGCCGTCGCCAAACATGCGCACGTCGTAATCCACGCCCGAGGCGCGACCGAACGGGCCGACCATCGACAGATCCAGCGCGTCCTTCTTGCTGATCACGCCCACGCCGTGCAGGCGCTCGCCGCAGCTATTGTCGTCCAAAAACGTATGCACCAAGGCCTCGTAGTCAGGACGCATGGCATCGAGCGTCTGGACAATGCCCGCCAGTTCGGAGTCCTCAATGTCGTGTTTAAGGCCGCCGATCTCGTTAATCGAAAGGATCACGCGGCCGCCGCAGGTGCTCTCAAAGATCTTAAGAATCTGCTCGCGTAGGGTCCACGAACGATAGAACAGTGCCTCGAAACCAAAGGCATCGGCGAGCAGGCCCAGCCACAGCAGATGCGAGTGAATGCGCGAAAGCTCGTGCAGAATGGTGCGGATATACTGCACGCGGCCGGGCACCTCGATGTCGAGCATGCGCTCGCAGGCGCTGGCATAGCCGCAGCTGTGGCCCACGGCGCAGATGCCGCAGATGCGCTCGGCGATGTAGCCAAACTGGTGCATATCACGCTTTTCGGTGAGCTTCTCGAGTCCGCGGTGCACAAAGCCGATCTGCGGAATTGCCTCGATGACGCGGTCGTCCTCGATCACCAGGTCCAGATGAAGCGGCTCGGGCAGCACCGGGTGCTGCGGGCCAAACGGAATAACGGAGCGATGTGCCATGGGCCTTACGCCTCCTTTTTCTGCTTGTCGCGGGCGGCCTTGGCGGCAAGCGCCGCGCGGACCTTGGCCGCTTTCTCGGGATCCATGGCGGCGAGCTTTGCCTCCATCTCGGCAGCCTTGAGCGCGGCCTTCGCAGCAGTTTCATCGTGCTGAGCATCGGAGCCGGCAGCCGCAGCGGGCTGAGCGACGGCAGCGCCCGCAGCATCGCCAGCGCCCGCAGTGCCCTCCCCCGCAGCGGCCGTGGCAGTAGCAGCCTTCTCGGCCGCGGCCTTGCGCGCCTTGGCCTCGGCAGCGGCACGGACCTTCATGGCTTTCTCGCGCGCGGCCTTCACCTCGGGCGTGATAACGCTCATGGGCTCGGCAGTCGAGACCTGGTAGAAAAAGCCCTTAAAGTCAATCTGCATATCGGTGATGGCAAGACCAAACAGGTCGTGCGCTTCGTTTTCAAACGGGAATACTGCCGGATAGTACGAGCTGATGGACGGAATCTCCTGGTACTGATTAATTCCCTCAACCACCAGGTTCTCGATCGCATAGCTGCCGTCCTGCGCAATCTGCTCCTGAGCAACACGAACGTTGATAAACGTATAGACCAGGCGATACGTGCCGTCGTCGACGTTGCGCTCGGCGTGCATTTGCACAAAGCGCGCGCCGACGCCCTTGAGCGCCTGGACATGCGACAGGAGCTCGTCGATCCCGACGGTGGTATAGATAGCCTTTTGCATTACTCGGCCTCCTTTGCAGCGGCGGGCGCGGCGGACCTGGTGGACACGTTGGCCTCGACACCGTCACCGGCAGCGTCAGTCCCGGCCCCCGCAGCAGCCACAAACCCGTCCTCGCCCAGCTCAACGCCACCGTCCCAGGTAGCAGCGCCGCCCACGGTGAGCGGATCGCCGCCAGCGCGCATCACGGCCTCCTTCTGGTCCAGGATGCCGCATGCCTCCACGATGGCATCGATCACCGTCTCGGGGCGAATGGCGCACCCGGGCGCGTACACGTCCACGGGAATCGCGCGGTCCACGCCGCCGATCACGTTATACGCATCGCGGAACACGCCGCCCGAGCACGCGCAGATACCGCAGGCCACCACGCACTTGGGCTCGAGCATCTGGTTGTAGATCTGGCGCACGACGGGCAGGTTCTGGGCATTGACCGACCCCGTCACCAAAAAGATGTCCGCATGCTTGGGGTTGCCGGTGTTGACCACGCCAAAGCGTTCCGCATCGAACAGCGGCGTGAGCGAGGCCAGCACCTCGATATCGCATCCGTTGCAGCTCGAGCCGTCATAATGAATAACCCACGGCGAGCGCGACATTTTATGATCCATGGATGCCGCCTCCTAAATAAACACGTCGACGAGGATGGGCATAAGGTTGAGCAGGCCAAACACCAGCGCCACGCCCCATCCGAGCCTAAAGCAGCTGCGCCAGGTGCTGCGTGCGAAGGTGTTGTCGATCAGGACCTCGACAAAATACGTCGCAGCCATCACGACCAGGGCGACCACCCAGCTCACCGGGTTGTCCCAAACAAAGAACATGCCCACCCACATCAAAAACAGCACGGTCTCGCACCAGTGCATAAGGGTCATCTTGGCCAACGTGCCGCCGCTCATCTCGGTGGCGACACCCTGGACAATCTCCTGATGCGCGTGATGCGAGTACGAAAGGTCAAACGGCGACTTGCGCAGCTTGATGGTAAGCACCGCGAGCAACGCGAGGAAAATGGGTGCGCTGTACACGATGATGGGGGCCGACTGCCCCGTCACGGCGATGGAATCGAAGCTGTCGGTGGCAAGGTACAGGCCCACGCTCATCAGCAAAACGGCGGGCTCGTAACTCATAACCTGCAGCAACTCACGATCGGCGCCAACCTGGGCAAACGGGCTTTGCGTCGAGGCGGACGCCAACACCACAAAGATCGCGGCGAGGGTAACCATAAACGCGCACAGCAGCGTGTTGGAGCCCGACACAAAGATGCCGCCGCCCACCACGGTAAAGATGAGCGCGCACGCCATATAAGTATCGTCCATGGTGTTTACGCTGGCAGGGGCTTTGCGCAGCAGCTTGGCAACGTCATAGAAAGGCTGCAGCAGACGCGGGCCCACGCGGCCCTGCATGCGAGCCGAAAGCTTACGGTCAAGGCCATCGATCAGGCCGCCCACAAGCGGCGCCAGCAAGGCAAACGCCACGGTGCCAATAAAAATGCCCACGACGCCCGAACCCTCGAAATACTTGCCGCGCAGCACCGAGGGCGCACTCATGGCAAGCCGCTCGGGCCCAATCCACGCGCAACACAGCAGCGCAAACAAGATAATGCTGCAGCACACGACGCTACCCGCGGGGCCAATACGCTTCTCGCCAAGGGCGTCCTCCGAGTACCAATTGCGCTTTTCGGCCTTCACCTCGCGTCCCATCGAGCCGCGGAAATGACGATAGTTGTCGGTTCCCACGCCCGAAAGATATACGTTTACGTGCGGCTTGTTGCTCACGCGGAATGAAGTCAGCAGCACCACGGCGATAAAAGCCACGATAACGACCATCAGATACATGGCATCCTTGCCGATAACGTACGGCACGCGGCCAAACACCATGGCCAAGTAAGGCGACACCAGACCGCTCGAGATAACCGGGAACGCCACGCAGCACAGAATCAGCAGCGCGGCGATGGTGTTGAGGGCCACCCATTCGGTCTTATGGACATTGACCTCAACGTTTTGAGCCGTGGGGTCGACGCCCGAAAGCTTGGCAAGCCACTTGCCCCAGAAGTAAAACGTCGCGGCCGAGCCAAAGGCAAGCACCATGATCATGAGCACGTTGCCGGTCTGGGCAAACGCCACCAGGGCGCCCCACTTGGACACGAGCATGCCAAACGGCGCCACAAACATGCCCATGATGCCCAGCATCATCAGGCGCGTCAGGTGCGGCATGCGGCTGAACATACCGTCCATGTCCTCGATATTGCGGCTGCCGATATGATGCTCGGCCGTGCCCACGCACAGGAACAGCAGCGACTTTGCCACCGTGTGGAACAGGATCAGGAAGATGGCCGCCCATACGGCCTCGGGCGCGCCGACACCCAAGCAGGCACTGATGAGGCCCAAGTTGGAAATGGTGGAGTATGCGAGCACGCGTTTGGCGTTGCTCTGCGAGATGGCCATGAGGGCAGCGAGCAAAAACGTGATGGCACCCACACTCGTGACCATAAAGCCCGTCACGGGATAGATGGCGTAGAGCGGGCTCAGCTTGACCATCAGGAATACGCCGGCTTTGACCATGGTTGACGAGTGCAGCAGGGCACTCGTGGGCGTGGGGGCAACCATGGCGCCGAGCAGCCACGTGTGGAACGGCATCTGTGCGGCCTTGGTGAGTGCGGCGAGCGACAACAGGATGACCGGCATCACCAGCAGCGCGGATTGCGCGGTTCCGGCGCCGGAAAGCTCGATCATGCCCGAGATGGTCAGCGGCATGCCGTTGACGCGCAGAAACATAAGGCCCGCCAAAAACGCGATGCCGCCCAGCATGTTGAGGATGATCTGGGTAAAGGCGTTTTTGATGGCCTCGGGCGTGCGCGTGTAGCCAATCATAAGGAACGAGCACACGGTGGTGATTTCCCAGCCGCAGAACAGCCACTCAAGGTTGTCGCTCGTCACGATGACGAACATGGCCGAGAGGAACAGGAACATAAGCGCCAGGAACTGCGGGCGACGGTCGGGTGCGGTCTGCCCGCGCAGCGCTGCCTCGTGCTCGTCGTGGGCCTGGAAGTCCTTCATGTAACCCAAGGCGTAGATACAGATCAAGCTGCCGACGATGCCGACGGCGAGGACCATGATCACACTCATGTAGTCCAGGTAGAGCGGCGTTGCCGTGACGGCTTCGGCCGCGGGCAGCGTCATGGCCGCAAAGGCGACCGAGCCCACCAGCTGGACTATGCCGAGCACCGTGGTGAGCGCGTTCCTATATTTGTACGCGTTGTACAGGATGACGGCGCACAGGATGACGTCGATAACGGAGCTGATGATCGAGAGCACATGCGAGGTGCCGGGGGCAACCTCAAAGCTCTGCGGACCCGTGCCAAAAAACATGACGGCGACTACAACTGTCACCGCCATAATAATGCCGGAACCTATGAGCCCCACCGCATCGCGAGCGCGGTCACCGCGCGCGAGCAGCATGCCCAGCGCCGGTACCAGCGGAAACAGGGTAAGGAAATACAGTGGCGTCATACCATCACTCCCCCATGTAAAAACGCTGCAATTGTTTAACGTTATAGCTCAATTACGAGGTTGCGGTGGCAGGTTTTCGGTCAACTGGGGAGTTTTAGGCGTACGGGGCAAGGGCACGTCCGCTTTGGAGCAGTGGGGCGACGCTCCCCTATCGCAGCGACAGGCGCGCGGGCCACTGCGCGCGGTTTATTGGCCACTTTGGAGGATGTCCCGATAGGCTCGCGCCGGTCCAAAAAGTTGGCGCGGCAAGAAAAATGCGCCCCTGTGGGCGCACCATCCCGTTTGCTATTCCGCCTTTTTAACGCGCGGCTTGCGACCGCGCGGCTTATCGACCAGTGCGGACTCACCGCTCTCGCGGTACTGACGGCACCAAGCCTTGACCGAAGACTCGCTGGGAATCTTGTGCTTGATCATGGCCTCGCGAACCGTCAAGCCGTTTTCCAGACGGTCCTTAACCACAGCGAGCTTTACGTCGTACGAATAGGTGTGATGATGCGAACCGGCATTGAGAACGGCGTCGGCACCGCCCACGGCATACGCGCGGGCCCACTGACGAGCCGTGGCCTGGGGAATGCCAAGCTCCGCGGCGAGGGCGCGATGACCGACCCCATCTTGGAGGATCTCGACGGCGCGCTGCCTAACCTCAGGCGCATGCGTGCGAGTCCTAGTTGCTTCCGACATACCTGCCACTTCTTAGCCTTAACCGTTAATCTGCTTTCTTACGTGCAAGTTAGATAGTAGCATTTTACTGTTTGCTCAAAGCAGTTAATTAAAATAGACGCGGCGTTATCTGGGCATTTGGCACCAAATTACGACATTTCTTTATCGATTATTTACGCTGGTAGCTGACTCGCAGCTAATCGTCATTCGCTTGTCAACAAAATTGGCATCTCTTTATGTCCTTTGGTATAGAGGATATAGTTATTAACCCCTCCCCCAATAATTTTGAGTGATCTGCAAGGCAGTAGACGTCCTCACTCCTCATGATTACCGCGCATTGCCATCCACCGGAGCAAAACAAAAAGGGCGGGACCTGCTGCGCTTGCAGGCCCCGCACCGGTTGACACCCGACGGGACACAGCCGGGCGAGACGGATCCGTGCTACCGCCCCGCCTGGCCGCGATGTTCAACTACAGCTCGTTGGCCGCGTGATACGCCGTGCGGATGGCGCTCGCAATGTCGGCGGTGCGCTCGCCCGAGCAGTCGCCCACGCAGGTCACGGGCACCGTCACGCCGTCCAGGTCAAACGCGTTGGCCCTGGAGCCCACGGCCATCACCACGTAATCGCAGGCGATCTT
>DBGBZQ010000074.1:0-3147 GCA_048368115.1 Collinsella sp. | reverse complement strand
TCGAGCTGCTTGCTTTCGACCGTGGCATCGTCGTATTCGTCGACGACGGTCTCGCGCAGGGCCGAGATCGTGCTTTCTTCCATACGGCGCTCGGCGCGCGCCTTGCAGGTCTCGCAGTCCTCGTCGTAACGGTTGGCGATGTAGCCGGGCATATATGCGACCGAGAACGGGCGCAGCGCGTCGTAGTCAAACGGCTCGATGGCATCCATGTGGCCGTCGGGCATCTTGGACGATCCGTCGACGGGCACGCGCTTAAACGAGATATTGCCCTTGCGATAGGCATCGTAGTGGTCGGTGGTCGTGACGGTGCGGTCGGATTCCTCGGTCACGGTCTCGTTGGTCGCGTCAAAGTACACTTCGCCGTCAACGCGGGCGCCGTAGAGCCAAAACGGCACGTAGACACCTTGGACCTCGTCGATGTGGTTGCCGGTGACAAAGCTCTTGGGCAGCAAGATCTTGCCCTTGTAGTGTTCCTTGAGTGCGGCCGTGACGTCATCGCGCCCGAGCTTAAACGGAATTACTAGGTCGGGCGAGAAGTCGCCCGAGAGCTGGCCGGGCGCCACGGCGGAGTTGCCGCAGTACGGGCAGGTGGTGACGGCGACGGTGCCGTCGGACACGAGCTCGGCGCCGCACGACGAGCAGATGTAGCCGGCGTTTTGGGCGAGCTCCTGCACCGCGTCGTCGGCGACGGGCTTGGGCGTTGCGGCTGCCGCATCGGCTTTGGCGTCGGCCTTGTCCTGGCGCTCGCGATAGAGGGCCTCGACTTCTTCGACTTCAAAGCGCGAGTCACAGTAGTCGCAGACGAGCTTTTGCTCGGCACTGGCAAAGTGAAGGGGGCCGCCACACGCGGGGCATTGATAGTTGACGCTCTCGAAGGCCATGATCGGTCCTTTCGCTGCCGGAGGCTATGCGCCGATGGCGCCGCCGCAGTATTCGCAGCGCCCGCTGGCATCGGGAATGGTGGTGGCTCCGCAGAAGGGGCAGGTGACCGCGGTCTTGGGGGCCTTGGCGGCCACGACGCTATCGCGCGTCTCCTGGCGCAGCTGCACCAGCGCGTCGCGGACCTCGGTTGCCTGGCGCTTGGCCTCGCGGTATTCGATGGAGCCGCGCTGATCGATGGTGGAGTCGTTCACGCGCAGGTTGATCTCGGTAAAGTACGGCGTGTTGACGTGAATGGTCAGGTTAAAGTCGTAATCCAGGTCATAGCGCGGCGGATTGTAGCTCTCGCGCTCGCCGTCCTTGGTCTCGCGATAGATCTCGGTGCGATGCTCGTCGATATCCATATCGCAGCCGAGTACCTGCGAGAACTCGATGATGTCGGGATTGGCGTCGCGCCAGCGGCTCTGCGAAGTGATGATCAACAGGCCCGCGTCCTCATCGAGCATGATATTGGTGCGCCCGGCAGAAAGCGTGCGCGTGGGGTTGAACGAAGACAGGCGCTCGGCGTTGGCCTCGCGGTAGGCGAGTTGCTCACGGATGTCGTCCGCGGTGCTGGAGCGATAGCCGTGAAAGTAGGGGGAGAGCTTGCCGGCGCACTCTTTGCACAGGTAGCCTTCATTGATTTTTGTCTTACCTAGAAGTCCCAGCTCGGTACCGCAAATCGCGCACTCTTTCTTCTCGAACATCTTGTCAAAGAAGCCCATGGCTGCCTCCCATCAACTGGTAGCGTGTGTCACTTTTGATGATGGGGGAGTGCGCGATCCTTCGCGATACCCAGACGGCTCAAGGAGTCTCCACAGCTGGGACACATGGCCCATTTTTGACTAGTCGCCGGGGACGTTCTTAAACGACTAGTCGCTGGGCGCCACTCATTGGGGACGTACTTAAATGAGTGGTAGTTGGAGACACTCCTTGCCGAGCTTGAGGCCGCGCGTGTCCCTTCTGGTCCATGAGGCTCAAAACCGCGGTGTGACGTGAACGGCTGGGGTCAAATTTGCAGCATTTCGAGCTCGGCTTCGATATTGAGACTGGTTCTTTATTAAAATAGATTTCCAGACAATTGAGCGGCTGGGGGTTAACCATGAGGGACATGGGAGACACAACCGCATATTTGCGTCGAGGCATTCGGGAGATTATATGCCTGGTGCTGTTCTTCTTCACGTTTTTGGCGTGCGAGTATCTTTTTGATGTGCGCATGGCCGAGTTCGTGTCTCCGAACGAGGTCGTTATTTATGAGAGCCTTGTCATCGGCGCGAGCGTGATTGGCTTTTTTGTGCGTCCCATTCTGTACTATCGCCGTCCCCATGCCATTGACGCGACGAGTGACGTCACGGGCGTTTTGCTGGTGGCGGCATTGCTGCTGTTGATTATGGCGGTTCAGGTTGAGGTGGTAATTACCGGCGGTTTGGTGGCGTGCTGCGCGCTGGGCTACTGCGGATCGACTGCTCATGCAAATTTTGCGAGGCGCTTTGCGCGAACGCCCTGCTTGGCGCGCGCCGCCGCACTTTCTTACGCCATGGGCGTTCTGGTGCAGGTTCTCAACCACATGGTGGTGCCTGTCGGCATTCCTCAGCAGGCTGTTCTGGTCGTCTGTGCGATCGCGCAGGTGGCGTTGCTCCACGGTGCCCGACGCGCCAAGCTGCGCGACGAGTCCGATCCCAACTTTGAACCCAGTGCTGCCGGGCTTTCGGTAGATGCTCTGGAATATGGCGCCAAGTGACATGACGATCCCGAGGCAAAGGCGGCATTCCGCCGCGCCGTAGTTCGCCTGACCGTGGCGACGGCGTATCTTTCCAGCGTATTCGCCGCTCTCAACGCGGGCTTCACGACCCTGCATGCTGTCGGAGCCGTCGATTTGGGCGATTGGCCGCGCCTGCTGCTTGTCGTGAGCTCGTTGGTCGCTGGCGCACTATTTGACCTGCACGGCCGCTCGTATATGAATATCGGCATGACATGTGCCGCCATACTGTCCACGCTTTCGTTCTTTGTGCTCATCGTCGATGGCAATGGCGGCAACGAGCTTGCTGCCACGATCATCTTTTATCTGGGCTCGGGCTTCTTTGTGGCGTTCTTTACCACAAAATATGCCGCCGTCTCGCTCTATGCGCGCTGGTCATATTTTTGGCCGTGCATGGGTCGCGTCGTCAACAACGTGTGCTCGATGTTCGTGACGGCGCCGGCAGTGGCGATTATCTCGAGTCAAAATGT
>DBGBZQ010000073.1:0-1439 GCA_048368115.1 Collinsella sp. | reverse complement strand
ATGGAAGGCCGCCGCTATTCTGAGGGCCTGCACCAGGCCATCGAGGCCAAAGAGGGCGTGCTCGTACGCGAGGAGAACCAGACCCTGGCCACCATCACCCTGCAGAACTACTTCCGTCTGTATGACAAGCTCTCCGGCATGACCGGCACGGCACTTACCGAGGATGCCGAGTTCCGCGAGATCTACAAGCTGCCCGTCGAAGTCATCCCTTCCAACAAGCCCGTGCAGCGCGTGGATCACGAGGACCTGGTGTACCGCACCATTCAGGCCAAGTACAACGCCGTCGCCGACGATGTCGAGCGACGTCACGCCAAGGGCCAGCCGGTCCTGGTGGGCACCGTCTCCATCGAGAGTTCCGAGAAGCTGTCTGCCGCCCTTACCAAGCGCGGCATCGCACACGAGGTCCTCAACGCCAAGCACCATGAACGCGAGGCCCACATCGTTGCCCAGGCCGGACGCTACGGCGCCGTGACCATCGCTACTAACATGGCCGGTCGTGGTACCGACATCCTGCTGGGCGGCAACCCCGACGAGCTGGTGCGCGAGCGCCTGGAGTACGAGGGTCTGACCATGGAGGATGTGACGCCCGAGCAACTCGAGCAGTTTAACGCCGAGGCCAAGGAGACTTGCAAGGCCGAGCGCGAGCGCGTGCTTGCCGCCGGCGGCTTGACCGTCATCGGCACCGAGCGCCATGAGTCCCGCCGTATCGACAACCAGCTGCGCGGCCGTTCCGGCCGTCAGGGCGATCCGGGCGAGACCCAGTTCTACCTGTCGCTCGAGGACGACCTCATGCGCCTGTTCGGCGGCGACAAGATGGATCGTGTCTCCAAGATGATGGTCACGGCCGACATGGGCGACGACATGCCCATCCAGCACAAGATCATCTCCAAGGCCGTCGAGAGCGCCCAGCACAAGGTCGAGAGCATCAACTTCTCCATGCGTAAGAGCGTTCTTGAGTACGACGACGTTATGAACAAGCAGCGCCAGGTCATCTACGCCGAGCGCAACAAGATTCTGGACGGCAAGGACCTGACCGACCACATCACCGAGGTCATGCACGATACCGTGTACCGCTGCGTGCAGGAGTTCTGCACCAAGGACAGCCACGAGGGCGAGCGCGATCTTGAGGGTCTGCGTAAGTGGGTCGTCGAGCTGACCGGGCATATCGATACCCCTCAGTTCCCCGACGAGGATTATGAGGCCCTGGCTGCCGATGTCCTGGCTTACGTAGAGAAGTGCTACAACATGAAGGCCGAGCGCTTGGGCGAGGACCTGATGCGCGAGCTCAACACCCAGGTCATGCTGCGCGTCATCGATACCCGTTGGATGAACTACCTGCAGGAGATGGACTACCTCAAGACCGGCATCGGCCTGCGCGGCTTTGGCCAGCGCGACCCGCTGGTCGAGTACAAGACCGAGGCCTACGGCGCGTTCCAGAT
>DBGBZQ010000072.1:0-9716 GCA_048368115.1 Collinsella sp. | reverse complement strand
TGGTGTGGCCGCATGTTCAGGCTGCTATCTCCGCCTTCCAGGGATTCATCCTTTCCGCCGGTACGTTTGGCGTGGGCGTCTTTGCTTTCTTCGAGCGCGTGTTGATCCCTACAGGCCTGCACCACTTTATCTATACGCCGTTCTATTATGACAACGCGGCGGTCAACGGCGGCATCTTTGCCGCTTGGGCCAACATCCTGCCCCAACTGGCTGCCGATCCGAGCATTGCTCTTAAGGATGCCGCACCCTGGGCTGCCTATACCTGCCCTGGTTGGACTAAAGTCTTCGGCTCGCTTGGCGTCGCCATTGCGTTCTATATGACCGCCAAACCCGAGCGCAAGCAGCGCGTCAAGGCTCTGCTCATTCCCGTCACCCTTACCGCTATGCTTTGCGGTATTACCGAGCCGCTTGACTTCACCTTCCTGTTCATCGCGCCCGGCCTGTTCGTCGTCCACTGCGTGCTCGGGGCGCTTGGCTGCATGGCTCAAAACCTCCTTGGCGTCGTGGGCATCTTCGACGGCGGCATCATCTCGATGCTCTCGTGGGACTGGCTGCCCCTTTGGGCCGCACACGGTCTGCAGTACGCCATCTCCATCCTTGTCGGTCTGTGCTTTACCGCTCTTTGGGTCGTGGTCTTCCGTTTCTTGATCGTCAAGTTCGACTTTAAGACCCCCGGTCGCGAGGATGACGATGTTGAGGTCGAGCTCAAGTCCAAGGCCGACTACAAGCAAAAGCAGGGCGGTGCTGGCAAATCGGTCGCCCAGAGTAAAGATGATGAGCGCTTGGTGCTTGCCGAGAACATCCTCGATCTGCTCGGTGGCGCGGATAACATCATCGATGTAACTAACTGCGCTACCCGTCTGCGCGTTAACGTCAAGGACAAGGGCGTCGTTGCACCCGAGGCTTCCTTCAAGGCGATCGGTACGCATGGCTTGGTGGTCCAAGGTCAGTCAATCCAGGTCATCATCGGCCTTACCGTCCCGCAGGTTCGCGAGAAGTTCGAGAGTCTTCTGAAGTTCGAGAGCCTTCTGTAAACCATCGTCCATCGAAACAATCGGCCTTGCGAGCCGGTATGCACCGCAAGGCCGATTCTAGAGATAAAAAACTCCACTTCTAGGTAACAATTCCAAACCGCGCAAGGCCGCGTGCGGGGACGGATTGAGCAAGCGGCCAGAATGAGGAGGACATCATGTCCAAGAAGAACTATGCCGTGACCATTGCCGGCGGTGGCTCCACCTTTACTCCGGGCATCGCTCTGATGCTGCTTGAGGAGCGCGATCGCTTCCCGGTCAACAAGGTGACCTTCTATGACAACAACGCCGAGCGCCAGGAGATCGTTGCCAAGGCCTGCGAGATCTACTTCCACGAGAACGCTCCCGAGGTTGAGTTCAACTACACCACCGACCCCGAGACCGCATTCACCGGGACCGACTTCGTGCTTGCTCACATTCGCGTTGGCCTGTACGCTATGCGCGAGCTCGACGAGAAGATTCCTCTCAAGTACGGCTGCGTTGGTCAGGAGACCTGCGGTGCCGGCGGTATCGCCTACGGCATGCGCTCCATCGGTGGTGTCATCGAGATCCTCGACTACATGGAGAAGTACAGCCCCAACGCCTGGATGCTCAACTACTCCAACCCCGCGGCCATCGTCGCCGAGGCCTGCCGCGTGCTGCGCCCCAACAGCCGCATCATCAACATCTGCGACATGCCGATCGACCTCATGGATAAGATGAGCCGTATGTGCGGCATCAAGGATCGTCGCGAGCTGCAGTACAGCTACTACGGCCTCAACCACTTTGGTTGGTGGAGCAAGATCTACGACAAGGACGGCAACGACCTCATGCCGCAGATTAAGGAGCACATGGCTAAGAACGGCTACCTGGACGGCATCGAGCACGAGGCCGGTAAGGAGCAGCATGTCGAGGAGAGCTGGATTCACACCTTCGGCAAGGCCAAGGATGTCTATGCTGTAGATCCCGAGACGATTCCCAATACCTACCTCAAGTATTACCTGTACCCGGACTATGTCGTCGAGACGTCTGACCCCAACTACACTCGCGCCAATGAGGTTATGGACGGCCGCGAGAAGAAGGTCTTTGGCGCTTGCCGCGACATCATCGCCAAGGGTACTGCCAAGGACGGCGGCTTTGAGCCCGACGTACACGCCAACTACATCGTCGACCTTGCCTGCGCACTGGCCGAGAACACGCTCGAGCGCTTCCTGCTGATTGTCCCCAACGATGGTGCTGTGCCCAACTTCGACCCGACGGCCATGGTCGAGGTGCCTTGCATCGTCGGCTCCAACGGCTTTGAGAAGATTTGCCAGGGCCCGATCCCGCAGTTCCAGAAGGGCCTGATGGAGCAGCAGGTTTCCGTCGAGAAGCTCGTTGTCCAGGCTTGGGTCGAGGGCAGCTACCAGAAGCTCTGGCAGGCGCTCACGCTCTCCAAGACCATTCCTTCGGCAAGCGTTGCTAAGCAGATCCTGGACGAGCTCATCGAGGCCAACAAGGATTTCTGGCCCGAGCTTAAGTAAGGACTACTGTCTAGAACTCTCACGCATCTCTGCTTCATTTGCGCCGCCGCGGTGTCCGGATTCGCCCGGATGCTGCGGCGGCGCTATACTTATACGGTTTGAAGTACCTGTACCAAAAGGAGCTGTCGTGTCCCTTTCCATCGGTATCGTGGGCCTGCCCAACGTGGGCAAGTCGACGCTGTTCACCGCGCTTACCAAAAAGACCGGCCTTGCCGCCAACTACCCGTTTGCCACGATCGACCCCAACGTGGGTATCGTCGATGTGCCCGATAGCCGCCTGCAAAAGCTTGCCGACATCGTTAACCCCGGTCGCATTGTGCCGGCGACGGTCGAGTTTGTCGACATCGCGGGCCTGGTGAAGGGCGCCAACGAGGGCGAGGGCCTGGGCAACCAGTTCTTGGCAAACATCCGCGAGACCGACGCCATCTGCGAGGTCGTGCGCTACTTTAAGGACCCCAACGTCATGCGTGAGGTGGGCCGCACGGGCGAGTTCGTCGATCCCGCCGGCGATGCCGACACCATCATGACCGAGCTCATCCTGGCCGACATGGGCACGCTCGAGAAGCAGCTGCCCAAGCTCGAGAAGGAGGCCAAGCGCGACAAGGAGCTCATGCCCAAGTTCGAGGTCGCCAAGCGCCTGCTTGCCTGGCTCAACGAAGGCAAGCGCGCCGCGTCCATGGAGATGACCGACGAGGAGCGTGCCGCTGCCAAGGGTCTGTTCCTGCTCACTATGAAGCCCATCCTGTATGTGGCCAACGTGGACGAGGACATGCTCAACGACGATCTGGCACCCATCGACGGCGTCAAGCCGCTGCCCATCTGCGCCAAGATCGAGGCCGAGCTTTCCGAGCTCGATCCCGAGGACGCCGCCGACTACCTGGAGAGCCTGGGCTTGGAGCAGCCCGGCCTGGACGTGCTCGCTCAGGCTGCCTACAAGCTGCTCGGCCTGCAGTCGTTCTTTACGGCCGGCGAGATGGAGGTCAAGGCCTGGACGGTTCGTCAGGGCGCGACCGCCCCGCAGGCCGCCGGTGTCATCCACACCGACTTTGAGCGCGGCTTTATTAAGGCCGAGGTCATTGGCTATGACGACTACATCGAGCTCGGCGGCGAGCAGGGCGCCAAGGCCGCCGGCAAGCTGCGTATTGAGGGCAAGGACTATGTCATGGCCGATGGCGACGTCGTGCACTTCCGCTTTAACGTGTAAGGACGACGCATATGTTTAAATATGGCAAAAAAGCTGGCTACATGGGTATTGCGCTGCTCGTACTTGCAGTGATTCCGCTGGTGGTTGCAGCGTGTGTTATCCCCAACATTGGCCCCGAGGTGGCAACGAAGTTTAACGCAGCCGGCGAGGTGACGCGCTGGGGCAAGAGCTACGAGCTGCTGGCACTGCCGGTGCTCAACCTGCTGCTGAGCGTGGCGACGTACTTTACGGCGGGACGCCAGGCAAAAAACAATGATGACTCTGCCGCCATGGCGCGCATCGTGTGCGAGCGCTACCTGCGCAACGGCTGCATCACGGGCGTGTTCCTCAACGTAATCAACGTCTACTTTATGTATTCGGCGATTACCGGAACGGGCTTTGGCTTTGGTTTCTAGCTTGTCCTTTTAGGCAACGAGCCTGCACACATATTCAATGGCTGCTGCGAGGCCGCCGCTCGATCGTGGTTTAAAGACCATGTCGGCGGCGGCCTCGTTTTCGTATCCGGCGCCGCGAAGAGCAAGTGCGATACCGGCTTCCAGGAGAAGGGGCAGACCGTGTTGGCTGGTTGCGATTACGGCAGCCTGATTGAGCGAGCAGCTGTGCGCTTGGCATTGGATGGCAAGTTCACCTTGCGCCGGGCAAGGGACCAGAACGGCGGCGACGCGACTTGATAGCAATGCAAATGCTGTGCGCTCATCGGGCGAAAGGCATTCTGCTTCAACGACGACGAGCTTGGGCGGCGCGCTGTTTGTGCGAAGCGTGGCTCGGTACATGCGGACCGAAGAACCCGACATAGAAAACTCCTGTGTATTCGGCAAAACGTAAACTATAGTTTACGTTTATGTTCGGCTCCATTTCAAACTCGGCTGCATGGACGAACGTGCGAAACAGATTCTTGGCAGGCGGGTCGAAGAGACACGCAGGGACCTTGGTATCTCCAAGGTTGATTTTTGTGTGGCGACAGGAATCAGCCGACCTTACCTCGACCGAATCGAAGATGGAACGGCAAATTTCACGCTCAAGGTTCTATTTAAGATCGCGCCCGCACTCGGCATGACGGTGTCAGAGCTTCTCGAGGGTATCGAATAGGGCGTTCCCCCGCTGTATTTGACGCTCTTTGGGCGGGTCCCCCTGGTTGCGATGTGCAAAATCGCGAGTATTCAGCACCAGTTCGGCCGTAGATGGTAGCTCGAGCGGCTGGCTTTGCCTTTTTGACAGTAGATAATCCACACGCTAAATAAAAATGAGGAATAAATATTTACTAAACGGACCCTTCGTCCTAAAAGTTCGTCTAATAATCGGCCGATTCTATGCGTCCGGAGGAGAAATTGCAGAATACTCCGATTTTTGCACGGCCCGAGGGGGACCACCTGTCGTTTAAGGCTGCGATAAGTGGAGCTGCCTTAGGGATTACGCCATCGGGATGCGGTCGTGGTTGACTTGGCTGTAGAACAGGCGCTGAATCTCTGCCGCATCGCGTGACTGGCCGAGCGCCCACATGGTTTTGGCCACGAGTGTCTCGGTGGTCATGTCGTCGCCGCGCAAAATACCCGGATGATCGGCGTAAGCTCGGCCGACCTCATAAACACCCAGGTCGAGGCCCTCCTCGGGGACCTGCGTGGTCATAACGACGGTGCGGCCCGAATCGACCCAGCGGAAAATAGTCTCTTGGAACGACTCGCCCGACTCACCAAACTCGGGAATACCGCCGATGCCAAAGGTCTCAAGAATTACAGCATCGTAGCTATCGGCAAGGGCGTCCAATATGCCCGGGTTTACGCCGGGCGTAAGCTTGAGTACAAATACGCGCGGATCGATGCTGTCGTAGAAACGCACCGGGTTTTCGCCCTGATGCGTGCCGTGGAGCCCGTTGCGCACGATGCGGTCGTTGCGGATGTAGGCGATGGGCGGATAGTTGACGCTAATGAACGCGTTAAAGCTCATGGTGCGCTGCTTGCGGGCTCGTGTGCCGGCAATGGCGACGCCGCCAAACACGATCGACACATCGTGCGAGTGCTCGTCGAGCGCATAGAGCAGGCTTTGGTACAGATTGAGCTTGGCATCGGTAAAGGGGTTGCCCATGGGCTTTTGCGAGCCGGTGAGCACGATGGGCTTGGGGCTGTCCTGAATCAGGTAGGAAAGTGCTGCCGCGGTGTAACTCATGGTGTCGGTGCCGTGCAGAATCACGAAGCCGTCGTGATCGGCATAGCCTTCGACGATGACATCGCGGATACGCATCCAGTCGCTCGGGCGCATATTGGTGCTGTCGATGTTCATGGGCTGCACCACGTCGAGCTCGCAGAGGCCCGAGATCTCGGGGACGCTCTGGGCGAGCTCCTCACCGGTCAGGGCGGGGGAGAGGCCGTTGCCGTCCTCGGTCGATGCGATGGTGCCGCCCGTGGCGATGAGAAGGATGCGCTTCATGCTGGTATTCCTATCGTATTTGCCGCCGCGAGGGCGGAGTCGTTCGGCAGTATTGTGGCACAGGGCGTCCAATGTTCAAACGTATTACATCATCTGTAACGTTTGAAAACACTTCAATTGCCGTCAAATAGGGGCCCAGGTCGTGCGTTTGCCGTGCGCTGATGGCTGCGAGGGGCGAGAAACCCCATATAACGTGTACACTATGGAGGTTATTTTCGTTCATTCACGCGGGTGGGCACCGGCTCCCCGCCAACAAGAGGGGGAAACCATGGATCAAAAGGCTTCCGCAAAGGTCCTCGTACTCGACTTTGGTGCGCAGTACGGTCAGCTCATTGCCCGTCGCGTCCGCGACCTCAACGTGTATTCCGAGATTGTCCCCTGCGACATCTCGGCCGACGAGATTCGCGATATGAACGCCTCCGCGCTCATCCTTTCTGGCGGCCCGGCCTCCGTGTACGCCGAGGACGCTCCGTCCATCGATCCTGCCATCTTTGACCTGGGTCTTCCCGTCCTGGGCTTCTGCTACGGCCATCAGATCACGGCCGTGACGCTCGGCGGCAAGGTCGGCCACTCCGAGGTGGGCGAGTACGGCCGCGCCACCATCACGCGCACTGCCGGCGCCAAGCTCTTTAACTCCACGCCCATGGAGCAGACCGTGTGGATGAGCCATCGCGACGCCGTTTCCGAGGTGCCCGAGGGCTTTACCGTTACCGCCAGCACCGACGTGTGCCCGGTTGCCGCCATGGAGTGCGTCGAGCGCAAGATTTTCACCACGCAGTTCCACCCCGAGGTCAAGCACTCCGAATACGGTCAGCAGCTGCTGAGCAACTTCCTGTTTGAGATCTGCGGCCTGGAGCCCAACTGGAGCATGGACAACCTGGTCGATACCATGACGGCCGAGTTCCGCGAGAAGGTCGGTGACGACCGCGTGATTCTTGCCCTGTCCGGTGGCGTCGACTCCTCCGTCGTGGCTGCGCTGGGCGCCCGCGCCGTGGGCAAGCAGATGACGTGCGTGTTCATCAACCACGGCCTGCTGCGCAAGGGCGAGCCCGAGCAGGTGGAGGAGGTCTTCACCAAGCAGTTTGACGTCGACTTTATCCACGTCCACGCCGAGGACCGCTATGCCGAGCTTCTGGCCGGTGTGACCGAGCCCGAGGAGAAGCGTCGCATCATCGGTACGCAGTTCTGGAAAGAGTTCTTCGCCGTGGCGCAGCAACTCGAGACCGATGGCAAGCCGGTCAAGTACCTGGCTCAGGGCACCATCTACCCCGACATCATCGAGTCTGGCGCTCGCAAGACGGGCGGCAAGACGGCCACCATCAAGAGCCACCACAACCTGATCCCGTTCCCCGAGGGCGTGCACTTCGACCTCATTGAGCCGCTCGACCACTTCTTTAAGGACGAGGTCCGTGCACTTGGTCTGGCGCTCGGCCTGCCGGGTCACATCGTGTTCCGCCAGCCTTTCCCGGGTCCGGGTCTGGCCATCCGCATCATCGGTGCGGTCGATAAGGAGAAGCTCGAGATCCTCAAGAATGCCGACGCTATCGTGCGCGAGGAGCTGGATGCCTACAACCAGCGTCTGTTTGAGCAGACCGGCGAGCGCAACTCCGAGCACAGCTGCTGGCAATACTTTGCGGTCCTGCCCGACATCAAGTCCGTCGGCGTTATGGGTGACGAGCGCACCTACCAGCGCCCGATTATCCTGCGTGCCGTCGAGTCCAGCGATGCCATGACCGCCGACTGGGCCAAGCTGCCCTACGACGTGCTGGCCCGCATCTCCGGCCGCATCGTTGCCGAGGTTCCCGGAGCCAACCGCGTCTGCTACGACATCACGTCTAAGCCGCCCGCGACGATCGAGTGGGAGTAGTTGATATCTAGCGTTTCCGAGCCCCTGACCTGCACAAACAGGTCGGGGGCTTTTCGTTTGGCAACCACTGGATAACCTTTATGGTTTCGCGCCCCGTGAACAGGGGACGTAGCACTGTTCACGTCTGGGTCCATGTCGGCACCGATCATTGCCCGCGCTGCTTCTGCTTGCGCTTCAGCTTCCGCTGCACGAAGCACGTCGCCCGGGGTTTCTCGCCAGAGGAGAGGTAACCGTTCCATGTGAAAACGCTAGACCAGCTATATCCGCTTGCTGCGGGCTTGCTTGAGCCAGTTCCTCTTGAAAGAGCCTATACCTCCGAAGAACTTGTTGTATGTCTCACCGTTCTCCTTGGCCTCGTACTTGACCAAGGCAAGTTCGATAGTGCAGAGGTAATCCGCCACTTGCTCGAGGCGGTAGTCGGTCATCGAGGTCTTGCGGCGTCGGACGACCCCTTTTGAGAGAACCTTGCCCACCGAGCGGTCGAGCGCCTGCTTGACAATGTCCTGACCGTTGTCGTAATAGACCTTCACATCGTCGAAGGACTGGAAGAAGCCCAGGTGTTCAATCATTGCGGAGGAGATGTCGCGCCCCATGCGCTCCATTAGCCTTGCCGGGTCTTCGAACTGGCTGCGGCGGTAGACGAACGTGATATAGGAAATGGGAAGTTTGCGGACGAACGAGGAGAAGTAGGCGAGCATCACTTTGCGCCGCTCGATGTCAAGAAACTCATAATCCTTGTGCCCGTTCATGAGAGGCTCGGAGTGAAACGGAATGTTAGGGAGATCGGCCCTGGCAAGCTTGGCCTCATAGCCCGTGACCGCCTCGGCGATGCTGTCTGCCTGGTCGTGAAAGACGAGTGTGAGCAGATAGTAGCGAGCTTTGCCGCCGCGGTCGCCGCTCTCGTCGACGAAGATGCTGAGCTCCTTGGCCAATGGGGACTCCTAATGGAATGGATAAAAAAATAGCCGGGGGACTCCCCCGGCACTTGGAGGTAGCTTAATGAGCCACCAATAACCTTATAGCATGCTCTGACGGTAAGTGCAAGGGGGGGTGAGCCGGTACATGGCGTTGCGGCTGATGCGCAGCATCGCGCGCCTCGTCGGCGCCGAATATCGCGTTGGTCGATGCGATGAGCCTCACCTGGCTCCTGCTAATGCTCTTGGTCATGGTCGTCCTCGAGCTCCTTTCGTCTCGAGGCTCCCTCGCGTGCCCGGCCGCGGGCGGCTCCCGGGGCGGTCGCCGCCGTCATTTGCGACGTGCTTGAGGCGGAGGCATCCGATCAGGCCGGCCTTGCGTCCTGGGTCGCCAACATCCGTCCAGCGGCGGACGAGATGACGACTCGCATCGCCGACATGCTCATGCACATGGGCGGCGACTAGCCAGGGCGATCCCCGCAACGGGCATTATTATCCGGGAAGCGTTTGGTTGCGAGCCACGCCGGTGTGCGGGGCCTGAGTCGTCAGGCCCCGCACAGGGGGACCGCGATGGTGGCCACCGCGCCGCCCGAGGGGCTGTTGGCGAGCGAGACGGAGCCCCCGTGGGCGCTTGCGGCCTCGGAGGCGGCGTGGAGGCCGAGCCCGTAGTGGCGGCCTCCGTCGCGCGAGGAGCGGGAGGAGTCGTCTGTGAAGAGGCGCTCGCAGCCGCGTTCGAGGGCGGCGGGAGAGAAGCCCGGTCCGTCGTCGGACACC
>DBGBZQ010000071.1:0-83521 GCA_048368115.1 Collinsella sp. | reverse complement strand
GCTACCTCGGCTTCGCCCCGCAAAGGGAGCTCGCCGGGCTCGGCGTCGAGTGCGTCGTCGCCGCGGTCTCGAAGATCCCCAGGTCGGCCGCCGACTCGGCCTCCAAGAACGACAGGAACGACGCCGCCAGGATGGCCAAGGCGATACTCGCCCACGACATCTCCCCCGCATGGGTCCCCTCCCCCGAGGTCGAAGGCATCAGGGACCTCGCCGGCGCCTACGACGGGGCGACCGCGCGCCTGGCGACCGCCAAGCAGCGGCTGCTCGCCTTCCTCGCAAGGCGGGGGTTCGTCTACGGCGGCACCACGCCCGCCGGCAACCCGAGGAAGTACTGGACCTACGACTTCCTGAGGTGGCTCGACAAGGTCAGGCCTGAGGACGATGGCGGGGTTCGGGCGCTCGCCGCCCTGAGGAACGAGGTCGAGGCCGCGGCGGAGGCCCGGGCGGACCTGCTCTCCGAGTACAGGGCCGCCGTGGATGCCAGCCCGATCGCCGCGGAGGTGGCCGCCCTCCAGTCGATCAAGGGCTGCGCCTTCGCGCTGGCCGCGGCCTTCTCGGCCGAGGTCGGCGACTTCACGAGGTTCCGTTCCGGAAGGCAGGTCACGGCCTATTTCGGCCTCGCGCCGAGCCAGAGGTCGAGCGGCGACTCCGTGCGGCTCGGAGGCGTCAGCGGTGCGGGCAACGCGCTCGTGAGGAAGCTGGCCGTTGAGGGCTCATGGTGCTACGCCGCGGCACGGCACCAGCCGAAGCTCATGCCGAGGGACACGGGCGTGCCCCTCGAGATAAGGATGCACGGGAGGAAGGGGTCCGAGCGGCTCCTGCGGCGGCGCGAGGAGATGCTCGCCCGCGGCATGCCCGCGGCGAAGGCCAACGCGGCCACCGCGGCCGAGCTCGTGAGGTGGCTCTGGGCCCTCGGCATGATGTGCCGGGAGGGCGCGGAATAGACATAGCCCCCGTCCCGGCGAGCCGGGCGGCCTTCGGGGATACCCCCTATTTCGCTGTGCGCGCGGAGCCCTCCGCATGCGCCTCGACAGACTTGGGGAACCCCGCCGAAGGAATGGAGTGCGGGCCGACAGAACGGTATCCGCGGATATGAGACTGAGCCGAAGGCGTCGATGACATGCCGGGGGCGGACCGGGACGGGTTAACGGCAGGCCCCGCCGACCGATTGCAAGCGGTCGGCGGGGCCATTGTGGCTCTTGACAGCGGATTGGGTCATATGAGCGAAAACCCGCCAGAGCGAGCAAGGTGCCTTGAAACGAGGTGGCATTGATCTTTTGATCATGCCGCCGAAGTTGAAAGGCAGATTGCCGCTCTGGCGGGTTTGCAGCGTCAACTGGTTACGCGGTTTGGTAAAACCGCGTAACTCTAGTAGTTGGCCTCGTAGCCGTTGCCGTCGCCGGTGGGCTCTTCGTAGTAGTCCGAATCGCTTGAATCGCTTGAGTCATCGGAATCGTCAGAGCTGACCGATGAGGTTGCGGTACCGTTTGCGTAATCGTCAGACGTGTTGTTGTTCAGGTCGCCGATCGTAGAGCTGGAACCGTCGGAAAGACCCATGGTGTTGGGACCCTTGGGATCCTTGCCGGCATCGACGCGCTCCATCATTTCCTTGAGCTCGTCCTCGTAGACAAAGACGTAGCTCACACCGTCGATCATGGTGCTGTCGTCGGCGTACGAGGGCAGGTTGGCCGAGTAGATACCGTCGACATCCATACCGCGCATGGCGTTGACCGTAGCCACGATATCCTGAACGCTCATATCGGTTACGAGCATATCGGACAGCGAATTAACCAGGCCAAAGATCTTCGTGGCATCGAAGTTATTGAGAATCTGGTTGGCAAGGGCGCCAAGCACCTGACGCTGGTGGCGCATGCGCGTGTAATCGCCGTCGGCATAGGTGTAGCGGCAGCGGGCATAGGTAAGGGCGGTGGCACCGTCCATATGCTGCTGGCCAGCGGTAATCTTAATATCCAGGTGCTCGGGGTCGTCAACATCATCGGTTGCGTTAATGTCGATACCGCCAACCGAATCAATCAGCGCCTGCATACCGTCGAAGCTGACCTCGGCATAGTGGGAAATCTGAACACCGCACAGCTCGTTGACCGCCTCGACCATGGCCTCGGCGCCGCCAACGGTATGGCAGGCGTTGATCTTCATGGTCTCGCCCTTGTACTCGACCTTGGTGTCGCGCGGAACGGAAATGAGCGTCGCCTGCTTTTGCGTGGGGTCGATGCGTGCCAGGATAATCGAGTCGGCACGATACGTATCCTCGCCCGGACGGCCGTCGGTGCCAAGAAGCAGCACGTAGAACGGATCCTTTGCCTCATCGGTGTCAACCAGAACCCGACGCAGATTGTCGGTAATGACATTAGAATCGCCGAGCTTGCCCATAATGGTGGCAAACCACAGGCCGGCAGCGGTAGTGGCACTCAGCAGCACGCCAAGCACGACAATGAGCGCGACGTGACGAATCGTGTGGCTACGACGACGTTGGCGAGCGCGCTCGGAATAGCGAGCCACGTTATCGCGACTGTAGATCTTGGCCTGCGCACCAGTTGAGGGTCTTCGGGCGGTGGTATCCGCGAGGGGCTTTTTATTAAACATAGGCAACCTGTATTAGTAGATGACGGGATCGGGGACGGTAGCATGCTCGACATGCGCGCCGAGCGCCTGCAGCTTTTCGACAAACTGCTCGTAGCCGCGCTTGATGTGATGGATGGCCGAAACCTCGGTCGTCCCGTCGGCGATCAAGCCCGCTACGACGAGGGCCGCTCCGCCACGCAGATCGGGCGAGGTAACCTGTGCACCCGAGAAGCCCTTGACGCCATGAATCATGGCATGATGACTCTCGATACGAATGTCGGCACCCATGCGCACCAGCTCAGAGGCAAACATAAAGCGATTCTCGAAGATGTTCTCGGTGATAACGGAGCTACCATCGGCAAGGGCGGAGAGCACCATAATCTGCGCCTGCATGTCCGTCGGGAAGCCGGGGAACGGAAGCGTCTGGATGTCGACCGGCTTGATACGCTCGGCACGGTTCACATGGACGCCATCTTCGACGCGCTCGCAGTCGATACCCATGAGCTCCATCTTCTTGAGCACCATGCCCAAGTGAATGGGGCAAAAGCCCGTTACATCGACACCGCGATCGTCGGCCATCAACGCACCGGCAACGATAAAGGTACCGGCCTCGATGCGGTCGCCCACCACGCGATGGGTAACGGGATGGAGCTCTTCCACGCCTTCGATAGTCACGACGGGCGTACCGGCGCCAACAATCTTGGCGCCCATCTCGTTGAGCATGTTAGCGAGATCGACGATCTCGGGCTCGCGCGCGGCATTGTCGATAACCGTGGTGCCCTGTGCGCGCACAGAGGCCATGATGAGGTTCTCGGTCGCACCGACGCTGGCGAACTCGAGCGTGACGGTGGTACCGCGCAGACCTTGGGGCGCATTAGCGTTGATGTAACCGTGGGCGGTATCGAACTCAACGCCCAGGGCCTCAAGACCAAGAATGTGCATATCGATCTTGCGAGCACCCAGGTTGCAGCCGCCCGGCATGGCAATTTTGGCGCGATGGAAGCGGCCCAGCAGGGGTCCCATGACGGCGGTGGAAGCGCGCATCTTGGCAACGAGCTCGTAGGGGGCCTCCCATGAATCGACCTGAGAGGTATCAATCTCGAGCGTGTGCTCGTCGAGAACATCGATCGTAGCGCCCATGCCCTTGAGCACCTTGCCCATCACGTGGACATCGGAAATATCGGGCACGTTCTGCAGCGTCGTCTTGCCCGGCGCCAGAAGCGTTGCCGCCATGAGTTTGAGCGCGGAGTTCTTGGCGCCCGAGACGGGCACGGAGCCTCCGATGGCGTGGCCACCCTCAACGCGGATAATATCCAAGGTCTACCCTTTCAAAAAGCATGCCCGGGGTGGCTGGGCCATCCCGGGCATGATGTGTTCGCAAATGGTCGAACGCTAAATCGTTTGACTATTGGGCAAGCTTGAGCTTACACCATGCGATTTCATTATAGAGGTAGGCGCGGCGTGCATCATCCTCCGACAAATTACCCAGCTTCTCTTCAAAACCTTGAATATCAGCTTTAAGCTTGTCGGCATCGACGGTCGCCAAATCGCAAGCGCGCTCGGCGAGAACGGTCACGACATCGTCCGCAACCTGGGCATAGCCGCCGGCCACGGCAAACGTGTGGTCGACAGTGCCCATGGCCTTATCGGAAACGCGAACGTAACCGCGGTCGATCGTGCAGATCTCGCTGGAGTGAGCAGGCAGAACGCCAAACTCGCCATCCGTGGACGGAATCGACACAAACGCAGCGTCGCCCTCATAGGCGCAGCTCACGGGGCACACGATGCGGATACGCATAACCTACTTCTCCCCCATCTTGCGGGCGCGCTCGCGCACGTCCTCAATCGTGGAAGCATAGCGGAAAGCCTGCTCGGGCAGGTCATCGGCCTTGCCGTCGACAATCTCGGCGAAAGAGCGGACGGTATCCTCGACGCGGACGTAGACACCGGGGTTGCCGGTGAACTTCTCGGCGACGTGGAAGGACTGCGAGAGGAACTGCTGAATCTTACGGGCACGGTTGACCGTAAGGCGCTGCTCCTCGGACAGCTCGTCCATACCCAGAATGGCGATGATGTCCTGAAGGTCGGAGTACTCCTGCAGGAGCTCCTGGACCTTGACGGCGACACGGTAGTGCTCCTCGCCGACGATCGAGGGATCGAGAGCGTCGGAGGAAGATGCGAGCGGGTCGATAGCCGGGAACAGGCCGAGCGACGAAATGCTACGCGAAAGAACCGTGGTGGCGTCGAGGTGCGTAAACGTCGTGGCAGGCGCCGGGTCGGTCAGGTCGTCTGCGGGGACGTAGACAGCCTGGACGGAGGTAATGGAGCCCGTCTTGGTCGAGGTAATGCGCTCCTGGAGGTCGCCCATCTCGGTTGCCAGCGTGGGCTGGTAACCAACGGCGGACGGCATACGGCCCAGCAGTGCGGAAACCTCGGAACCTGCCTGGGAGAAGCGGAAGATGTTGTCGATGAACAGCAGAACGTCCTGGCCGCGATCGCGGAAGTACTCAGCGGTGGTAAGGCCGGCCAGACCGATGCGCAGACGCGCTCCGGGCGGCTCGTTCATCTGACCATAGACCAAGCAGGTCTTGTCGATAACGCCAGACTCGCTCATCTCGAGGAACAGGTCGGTGCCCTCGCGGGTACGCTCGCCGACGCCGGTGAACACCGAGGTGCCGCCGTGCTCCTGGGCGAGGTTGTTGATGAGCTCCTGGATCAGAACGGTCTTGCCGACGCCGGCGCCGCCGAACAGACCTGTCTTGCCGCCGCGGATGTAGGGCTCGAGCAGGTCGACGGCCTTGATGCCGGTCTCGAAGATCTCGGTCTTGGTGGTGAGCTCGTCGAAACGGGGCGCTGCATGGTGGATGGGGTAGAACTCCTCCACCTCGGGCATGGGCTTGCCGTCGACGGGCTTGCCCATGACGTTCCAAATGCGGCCGAGCGTCTTGGGACCAACGGGCATCTTCATGGGCTCACCGGTATCGGTGGCGATGAGGCCGCGCTGCAGGCCGTCGGTCGAGGACATGGCGACCGTGCGGACGACGCCGCCCGGAAGCTGGCTCTCGACCTCGAGGATCGTGCTCAGATGACCGATCGGGGTCTCGGCCTCGACCGTGAGCGCGTTGTAGATCGGGGGCACCGCGCCGTCAAACTTGACGTCGACGACAGGGCCGATGATTCGCACGATGCGACCATCACCGGCAGTCGTCTTCTTGGTGGCTTCCTCGACCGCAAGCTTTACGGTGTTATTAGCCATTACTGTTCCTCCAATGCTGAGGCTCCGCCGACGATCTCGTTAATCTCGGTCGTGATCGAAGCCTGGCGCACGCGACTATACGTGCGGGTAAGGGTCGAGATGATCGCGGTGGCGTTTTCCGTCGCGGAGTGCATGGCCTTGCGGCGTGCACCCTGCTCGGCAGCCGCCGAATCGATCAGGGCCTGGTAGATGACCGTCAGGATATAAGACGGCACAAGCTTGCCGAGAACATGCTCGGGAGAGGGCACGAACTCGAACGTGGACGAGATGCGCTTAGGGGCGTCGGTCTCGTTCTTACGCGGACCGTGGGCCATAGCGATCATCTCGGGGTCGAGCGGCAACAGATGCTCGACGCGAAGCTCCTGATCCACGCGGTTCTTGGCGTGGTGGTAGACAAGCTCGACACGGTCAAGCTCACCGGCACGATACGCATCGCAGATATGAGAGGAGATCATGCGGGCCTGATTGAAATCGGGCTCAGAGGAGTTGCCCTCAAAGTGCATGACAACGTTTGCGCGGTCACGGAAATACGTGGCCGGCTTACGCCCGCACGCGATGATCTCGCATTCGATGCCGTCGTTCGCCCAAGAAGCGGCGAGCTTTTCGGCCGTGCGCTCCACCGTCGTATTGAAACCGCCGGCAAGGCCGCGGTCCGAGGCAATAACGACAATCAGGCCATGCTTGACGCTCTCATGCTTCTGCAGCATGGGATCGGTGCCCGAACAGGAGGCGTCGCCGGCGACCGTCAACATGACGTCGGTCAGCGCCTCCTTATAGGGCTCGGCCTGCTTGGAGCGATCGAGGGCACGACGAATCTTGGCCGTAGAGACCATCTCCATCGTGCGCGTGATCTGCTTGGTCGTGGTAACCGAGGAGATTCGCTTCTTAATGTCGCGAAGGTTGGCCATGGGGCTTAGTTCTCCTCTGATCCAGAAACATCCGAATGGTGCTTGGCCATGAACTGCTGCTTGAAGTCGCCGATGACGCGCAAGAGCTCAGCCTTGGTGTCATCATCGATCTTCTTGGCGCGAACCTTGTCGAGCAGCGAACCAAAGCCATTGTCCATGTACTCGATGAGCTCGGCACGGAAAGGCAGCACGTCGGCGATCTCCAGGTCATCCAGGAAGCCCTCGTTGCCAGCGAACAGCGTAACGATCTGCTCGCCAACCTCAAACGGCTTGTAACGCGGCTGCTTCAGGAGCTCGGTCATGCGAGCACCGTGGGTCAGCTGCTTCTGAGTAGCCTCGTCGAGGTCGGAGCCGAACTGCGTAAAGCCAGCGAGCTCCTGATAGGAAGCGAGGTCCAGACGGAGGTTGCCGGCGACCTGCTTCATGGCCTTGGTCTGCGCATCGCCACCGACGCGGGACACGGAGATACCCACGTCGACTGCCGGGCGCTGACCCTGGAAGAAGAGCTCGGACTGCAGGTAGATCTGACCATCGGTAATGGAAATGACGTTGGTCGGAATGTAGGCCGAGACGTCGCCGTCCTGGGTCTCGATGATCGGCAGTGCCGTCATGGAGCCGTAACCGTTCTTCTTGGACATCTTGACGGCACGCTCGAGCAGACGAGAGTGCAGGTAGAAGATGTCACCAGGATAGGCCTCGCGTCCGGGCGGACGATGCAGCGTCAGCGACATCTGACGGTAGGCCACAGCCTGCTTGGACAGGTCATCGTAGATGACGAGCACGTGGCCGCCGGGGTTGGTCTCGCTGGCGGGCTTGCCGTCCTCGCCGTTGTACATAAAGAACTCGCCAATAGCGGCACCGGCCATAGGCGCGATGTACTGCATAGGGGCGGAATCGGCAGCGGTGGCCGAAACGATGATGGTGTAGTCGAGCGCACCGTGCTGAGCGAGGGTCTCGCGGATGTTGGCAACCGTGGAGGCCTTCTGGCCGATGGCGACATAGATGCAGACCATGCCCTTGCCGCGCTGGTTGAGGATAGCGTCGATGGCGATGGCGGTCTTACCGGTCTTACGGTCACCGATGATGAGCTCACGCTGACCGCGGCCAATAGGCACCATGGAGTCGATAGCGAGCAGACCGGTCTGAACCGGCTCGCACACCGGGGTACGATCGATGACGCCGGGAGCCTTGAACTCGATGGGGCGACGGTGCGTGGCGACGATGTCGCCCAGGCCGTCGATGGGCTGGCCGAGCGGATTGACGACGCGGCCGAGCATGGCACGGCTCACGGGGATATCCATAACGCGGCCAGTGGTGCGGCACTCGTCGCCTTCCTTGATGGAGTCGACGGCACCGAACAGAACGGCGCCGACCTCGTCACGGTCAAGGTTCTGGGCAAGGCCGAAGACGGTCTCACCGGTATCGGAGCTCTTGAACTCCAGAAGCTCGCCTGCCATGGCGCTCTTGAGGCCGGAGACGCGCGCGATGCCGTCGCCTACCTCGTCGACCGTTGAAACCTCATGCGTATCGACCGTCGCGGAGAGGCTCGTGAGCTGCTCCTGCAGTTTCTTGGCGATATCCTGGGCATTGAGGGTTTCGGACATTAGGCTTCACCTCCGTACGAATTAGCAGAGTTTGCGAGGGTCTCCTGCGCGATGCGCAGCTGCGTCTTGACGGAAATGTCACGACGCTCGCCGCGGGCCTCGAGCACCAGGCCGCCCACGATAGACGGGTCGACCTGCTCGATAAGGAATACCTTGCGGCCGAAGTCCTGCTCGCATTTCTTAGTGATGGTTTGACGCAGCTCGTCGTCGAGCGGGATCGCCGTGGTGACGGTCACGCCCACTACATCCTCGTCTTCCTCGGCAACATACTTAAAGGCAGCTGCCACCTTGGGAAGAAGGTCGAGCTGGTCGCGCTTGGACATGGTGTCGAGCACGGCGATGATCTCGGGGCTGGCAGAAGCCAAGCGCTCGACCATCTCGAGGTCCTCGAACACATGGTTCTCGGCCTTGGCGGCTTCCAAAAGGGAACGCGCGTAGGTCTCGAGCACCTTGTCCTGATAGCGGCTAGTCGGCATTCAGGCTACCTGCTTCCTGGATGTAGCGCTCGATGAGCTTCTTCTGCTCGGCATCGTCCTCGAGTGCCTCGCCCACGATCTTGGTGGCGACGGCAACGGACAGGTCGGCGATGGAGCTCGCGGCACCGGCGTAGATGGACTTGCGCTCGTCCTCGACGGTCGTATGGGCCTTGGCGATGATCTCCTCGGCCTCCTTGTGAGCAGCCTCGATGATACGGGCACGCTCGGACTCGGCGTCCTTACGGGCCTCGAGAACGATGTCGGCAGCCTGACGACGGGCGTCGGTGACGATCGAGTCGGACTCAGCGCGCTTGGCGATAGCCTCCTGCTTGGTCTTCTCGGCCTCGTCGAGGCTCTCCTCGATCTTCTTGCCGCGCTCCTCCATGGTTTTCATGATGCCCGGCAGGGCGACCTTGGCCAGCACGATCCAGATAATCAGGAAGGCGATAAGCGCCGGGATGAACTCCGCCATCTTAGGGATGAGGATGTCCGCACCGGCGGCGCCGTCCTCGGCGAACGCGGAAACCGGCATAAGCAGCGCGGCCGCGGACGCGGAGAGTGCGATCGCGCTCTTCTGGGATGAAAGATTCATACTTGACGCTCCGTGCTATTTAACGATCAGCGCGACAACGAAGCCGATCAGAGCCAGAGCCTCGCCGAAAGCGGAGCCCATGATGAAGACGGTGAACACGCGGCCCTGGACCTCAGGCTGACGGGCCATAGCACCCGTAGCACCCAGAGCAGACAGGCCGATAGCAAGACCAGCGCCGATAACACCGAGACCGTAACCGATAACTCCCACGATTCCTCCTTTGTCGTGCGTGTCTTATTTCACGCAGGATAACCTTTTTATAACTGCCGGGCTCCATGGGTACGGGCACCGGCGGTTTAACGAATTGCCTTACCTTTAAGGCGCGAACGGAAGACTACTCCTCCTCCGCGACCTCCTCTGCCTCGGAGACATACACGGCGGTAAGGACCGTGAAGACGTAAGCCTGGATGGCGCCGACCACAAGCTCGATCGCATAGATCAGGATGAGGATGGCAAGCCAGGCCAGCGAAGGCAGGGCGCCGACGGCGTGGGCCGCGGAAACCTGCTGAAGCAGCGGCTGCATGAACATGCTCGCCATGATGGCGAACGAGCCCATGACCACGTGTCCTGCGAACATGTTGCAGAACAGACGGACGGCAAGCGTGATGAGGCGCAGGAAGGTCGAGAAAAGCTCGACGACCCACACGAGCACGTTCATCGGGAAGCTCACGCCCTGCGGGGCGAGGCTCTTGATGTAGCCGATCACGCCGTGAGCCTTGCATCCGTAGTAGATGAAGTACACGAAGGCGAAAATGGCGAGTGCGGCGGTGGAGCCGATTGCGCCGGTGCCGGGCTTCATTCCCGGGATCAGGCCGATCATGTTATTGATCAGGATGAACAGGAAAAGCGAGCACAGGAACGGGAAGTGCTTCTTCCAGTTCTCACCCACGACACCCTTGCCGATATCGTTCTCGACGTACTCGATGATGTACTCGAAACCGTTGACGAAGAAGCCCTTGGGAACCAGGGTCTGCTTCTTCTTGAACACGGCCAGGACGATCAGGAGCACGATCGTGGAGACGATCAGCCAAAACGAGTACTGCGTGATGCCGCAGCTCAGATCGCCCACGACAGGGGTGGAGCTGAACTCGCTGACCAGATGATTAATCTCATCAGGCAGCTTTTCAAAAATTTCCACGACTTACCTTTCGACCTCATGAGGATCTCGCAGCGCCTTGGCGACGCGAACCGCGCAGGCGGCCATAAAGGCCACGAAGCCGATCGCCTCGCCCAGGAGGAACATGCGAAATGCCTCTCCGAACAACACAAACACAACCAAGGTAAAGACAAGCAACGCGATTGCCGAGACCGCGAGACTCATCATACCCTTGAGCATGTCCGCATTCTGCTTATCGTCAAGAACCGGCTTGAGCGTAAAGACAAAGGGAAGGAAGGCAATCGCGCCCGCGATGGCACCTGCAACGATAGCGAGCAGATCGGCTATCTGAAACACTGGCGTCCTCACTTTCCTTTTTTATCGCCTCACAGGACAGTTCCCGCCAAACATTGGTGACTATTGTACGAGCCAATCGCTAAAGTACAACCGAAAAAGCATCGGTTAATACGCACCTGTTCGTTTTCTTAAGACCTTCTTTATGCCGCAGGTACGGTAATACGTTTTTCTCGAACCCTGCAGGGCAAAACGTCCGTTAACAGGAGTGCGCGCGGTCGTCTTTTGCTCGCCCGCGCGCACCATTTCTTCGTATTTTCGACGTTAGCCGGTATGGCCCAGAGATTACAGCGTGCCGTAGATGCGGTCGCCGGCGTCGCCCAGGCCGGGAACGATGTAGGCAGCTTCGTTGAGATGGTCGTCGATGGCGCAGGTATAGATATGCACATCGGGGTCCTTCTCAGTCAGCGACTTGAGGCCCTCGGGGGCCGCGACGATGCACAGCATGCGGATGTCCTTGACACCGCGCTCGCGCAGGTAGCTGATGGCCATCTCGGCCGAACCGCCCGTGGCGAGCATGGGGTCGACGACCAGGCAGATGCGCTGGTCGATATCCTTGGGCATCTTGCAGTAATACTCATGCGGCTCGTGGGTAACCTCGTCGCGCTCCATACCGATGTGGCCCACGCGAGCGGAGGGCACCAGGTCGAGGATGCCGTCGACCATGCCAAGGCCCGCACGCAGGATGGGCACGATGGCGAGTTTCTTGCCGGCAAGCTGTTTGAACGTGGCGGTAGTGATGGGGGTCTCGACCTCGACGTCTTCCATGGGCAGGTCGCGCATGGCCTCGTAGCCGTCAAAAAGTGCGAGCTCGCGCACAAGCTGGCGGAACTGGTTGGTGCCGGTGTTTTTGTCGCGCAGGATCGACAGCTTGTGCTGGACGAGCGGGTGGTCGACAAGCGTCACACGGGACGCGTCGTAGGTGACGGTCATGGGTTGATTGCCCCTTTCGTTGCGGCCGCAAAACGACCTTGCTGACAAGGCGCGAAGCAATGTTGCCGCCGCACGCCATGCATTAGTTTAGCGGTTTGTTATATCGAGCAGCCCATCACAGCCCTACTGTGCGATGCTGAGCGAGCGCCTGACTGCATCACGCCAGCCCGCAAGGTTTTGCTCGCGGCGCTCGGCGGACATGTGGGGAAGGAAGGTCCTAACGATCTGGGCATTTTGCTCCAGCTCTTCAAGGTCTTCCCAATAGCCGACGGCAAGACCCGCCAAGTACGCGACACCGATTGCCGTGGTCTCCACCGTCTCGCATTGCAGCACGGGGATATCCAGCAGGTCGGCCTGGAATTGCATGATGAACTCGTTGCGTGAGGCGCCGCCATCGACGGACAGGCGCTCAATCGAAAGCCCCACGTCCTGCTCCATGGCGCGCAGCACGTCATAACTCTGGTAGGCCATGGACTCGCAGGCGGCACGTACGATGGTCGCACGGCTCGAGGCGCCGGTCAGACCGCACACGATACCGCGGGCATGCGGGTCCCACCAGGGAGCGCCCAGGCCAGCGAAGGCGGGGACGAAGTAGCAGCCCTCGTTGTCGTTGATCGAAGCGGCGAGTTGCGCGGACTCGCTCACACTCGAGATGATGCCCATGTTGTTGCGCAGCCAGTTCATGGTTGAGCCGGCGGCAAAGATAGAACCCTCGAGCGCATAGCTGATCTTGCCGTCCGCGGCGATACCGATCGTGGAGACCAGACCGTTCTTGGATTCGACGACCTCGTCGCCGGTGTTCATGAGCATAAAGCAACCCGTGCCATAGGTGTTTTTGGTCTGGCCGGGATGGAAGCAGCAGTGGCCGAACAGCGACGCCTGCTGATCGCCCGCCACGCCCATGATGGGCGGCATGTTGGTCATGATGTCGCTCGCGACGCGGCCGTAGTCGCCCGAGCTCCAACGAACCTCGGGCATCATGGAACGTGGAACGTCAAAGAGCGCCAGCAGGTCGTCGTCCCAATCGAGCGTATGGATATTAAAGAGCGCCGTGCGGCTGGCATTGGTGTAGTCGGTGGCAAAGACCTGACTGCCGGTGAGGTTGTAGATGAGCCAGGTATCGATGGTGCCGAACATGAGGTCGCCCGCCGCCGCGCTCTCACGCGCACCGTCGACGTTGTCGAGGATCCACTGCACCTTGGAAGCCGAGAAATACGGATCGAGCGTGAGTCCCGTACGGGAGCGCACCAGCTCTTCTGCGCCCCGCTCGACCAGCTCGTCGATCAGAGGTGCGGTGCGACGGCATTGCCACACGATGGCGTTATAGATGGGTTGGCCGCTTATGCGGTCCCACACCACCGTGGTCTCGCGCTGGTTGGAGATACCGATGGCGGCGATGCGGTCAGAATGGATGCCGCTCTTAAACTGGACCTCCATCATCACGCCGATCTGGCTGGCAAGCACCTCCATGGGGTCTTGCTCTATCCAACCGGGACGCGGGAAGCTGGTTTTGACGCTACGACGCGCCTGCGCGACGATGCAGCCGTACTCGTCGACGATGGTCGCAAGTACCGAGGTGGTGCCGCAGTCGAGCGCCATGATGTAGGAACCGCCAAAGTTAAACGAGGCATCTTCCATGCCCAGGCTGCCCAGATTCAACGACATCGCTTACACCTTTCTATTGCATCGGGTCGGACAGGACCCGTTCGATCTCTGATGCGGGAAGTGCACCTTGGCGCAGGATCTGGAGCCCGCCGTGCTGGAACGACACGATGGTCGAGGCGTCGCGACACGGGGTCTCGCCGGCGTCGACGGCAACATCGACCCCCTCCAGGATGCGACCTTCGACGGCGGCAAAGCTTGCCGGCGAGGGCGCGCCGTGTGTGTTGGCGCTCGTGCAGGCAAGGGGACTGCCGCAGGCGCGGATGAGCGCTTGGACCACGGGAGAGGCCGAAGCGCGCAGGGCCACGGTGTCGTCGGCAGCACGCATAAAGGTCGGCACGCAGGGAGCCGCCTTGACCACGATAGTCAGGGCTCCCGGCCAGCATCGTCGCGCAAGTACGCGGGCATCTTCCGGGATATCCACGCCATAGCGGTCGAGCGCCTCGACACCATCGACCAGCCAAGCGACGGTTTGCGTGAGTTCACGTTGCTTGAGAGTGAAGATACGGCGGTAGCCGGTACCGAGCGCAGGGACCGCGGCGCCATTGACGGCAGCCTGCGGATCGCGCGGCCACGATGGGAATTCGCCTGTATCTTGGGGCACGGCGTCCGAGAAGGCGTTGACCGCCACGGCGACACCGTAAACCGTCTCGGTCGGGATCAGCGCCAGGCCGCCGCGGCCGAGCACCTCGGCCGCGCGCTCGACGGCAAGCCGATGCGGCTCGCGCGTTCCCTCATATACCCGATAGACCGTCTGCATGTGTATGCCAGCCCCTTACGCTCTGGTGCAAGTTTGTTTACTGTGGGGCATTCTCGCACGAAACGTTCAACCTATTTGCCCAGAGCGCATGTTGGTTTGGTGAGCGGCTCTAGTAGTCGGTGAAAGTGAGGGGGTTATTGGACTGCGACGAACTTCTTTGGCCTGCCGGCGTGGCGTTCTTGGGCGGCGTAGCGCTCGATGCTGTCTATCGTTATCATCCGACGGCCGTCGACAAGTTCAACATCGAGCTTTCCGGCTTTGACCAGCGCGGTAATCCGCGGAGCGGAGACTTTGAGGTCCAGCGCTGCGTCTTTAAATGTTCGGCACGCCGCTTCCCGAGCGTCCTCGTGGTCGATTTCGACTGAAAGGGCCACGACCTCGGCCGAGCGTTCGTACCCTGCCGGAGTCAAACCGTTGTTGAGGTCGTCGGCCAAAAACGCCATCAGTGCCTCGGTGGCATGGGCAATCGCTTCTTCGCGCGTATCGCCATCGGCAAAGGCGCCGGGAATCTGCGGGAAACTGGCGCAGTAACCGTCGTCTTCTTTTATGAGAACGCAGTCATAGGTAAATCGCTGCCTCATTTTGCCTCCAACTACCATCCAGCTTGGCGACGAATACTTGCCCACGTGCCCTTCTTTGGTCGATCACCACCAGAGCCGTTCACGGTGACAACACGGTCACCAGAAACATACTTAGCATGACTACCGACTTGCGCGACCTTCACGAATCCATCGTGCTTGAGTAGGGCAATGATTTCCCGAAAGGTAGGAGGTTGCATGGGCCGACCTCTTTCAGCCGTCCTAATTATAAACTAGTTTATAATTTTTGCTAACCAGTTAATAAATATTACTGGCGCTGTTTGGGCTCGGTGACGATGGCTCGGACGATACGGGGACGATCGGTGAGGTCGTGGACGATGCGCACGTCCGACAGACCCGCTTGACGACAGAGCTCGGCCGCGGCATCGAGGGCGCCCTCGTAGAGCTCGCAGGCAAACAGGCCGCCGGCGCGCAACATGTAGGGCGCCGCGTTGAGCAGGCGGCGGAAGATATCGAGGCCGTCGGCACCGCCCTCGAGCGCCAGATCGGGCTCAAAGTCCTTGACCTCGTGCGGCAGCGAGCGCATGACATCGGTGGGGATGTAGGGCGGGTTGGAGACGAGTACGTCAAAGGTGCCCCACTCTTCGCGGGGAATGGAGCTCACCAGGTTTGTGAGGCTGAAGGCGACCTCGTCGGACGTGAGGCCAAGCGCATCGCGGTTTTTGGTAGCAAGGTCGATGGCGCGCGGCTCGATATCGGTAGCAGTGCAGGTAACGTGCCCGCGGCGCTCCCAGGCAAGGGAGAGCGAAATGCAGCCCGTGCCGCAGCCGACCTCGAGAACGCGGGCAGTGCGAGGCTCGGCTGGGGCAGATACGTTGGCCTCGGCGGCATCTTGCGCGGGAGTCGCCTGTTGGTCGTTGTCCTCAATGGCGATGCCGTATTCGTCGAGCTCGGGCTCGGGGGTTTCCATGGCCTCTGCTTCTGCCGCTTCGGCTTCTGCTGCCTGCGCGGCGGCTTCCTCGGCCTCGCGGTCGGCCAGTTCCTCGGCATAGGCGCGGCTACCGAGCACGTCGCTACCCAGCGCAGCCTCATCGGCGGCCGTCAGGTTGGCGGCACGGCGCTCGGCGGCCGCGCGTTCGTCAGCCAGCGCCGCCTCGGCTTTGCGGGCCTGCTCGACCTCATCGTTCCAAGGCAGCTCAACACGCTGACGGGCAGCAGCCTCGGGGCTCAGCACCTCGGCATCCAGATAATTGAGGACTTCCTCGACGAGCATCTCGGTCTCGGGACGCGGAATGAGCACGCCGGGGGCGCACGTGACGTCGATCATGCGAAACTGCGTGCTGCCGGTGATGTACTGCAGCGGTTCACCTTTAGCGCGACGAACAACGGCCGCGTGCATGGTCTCGAGCTGAGCCGCGTTAAGCGTCTCGTCCATGCGCATATATAAGTCGATGCGTGCCAAACCCGTGGCAGCGCAGAGCAGCCACTCGGCAGAAAGACGGGGGTGCTCCTCGCCGCGCTCGGCCAGGTACTCCTTGGTCCACTCGAGACAACGCTTGATGGTCCAAATCTCGTTTGCCATGGGGCCCTCCCCTCTTAAGCGCCGGACGGCGCGCGAATGTCGGAGCAGATTGTACGCGAGGCCAGCGCATGGCAAGGGACGATTGAAGGCGAATATCGAGAATCAGCCCAGAATTTTGCACCGGGCTCGCTCAAAGTGTTCATTCGCCGACGTCTAGATTTGCATTCGCCAAGCTTTTGGCAAGGTTGACCCAAAACTGACCAATATCTAACCAAGAACTTGCCACATCGCTTGACGCGCGACGCATCAAAAATCGCCCCGCAACTTCTTGGACAATTTTTCGAGCAATATTTTCAATTGCAGATGCATACCGTTAATTGCTTTAAGCAGGTAAGCAGCTCAAAGGCCATCAAGACGGATTGAATAACATCTCAAAGCAATGTGCCCAACCTAGTCGTTTAAGAACGTCCCCAATGACTACATCTAAGGCGCCGCAGGTAGAGGACGGACAGCGAGCGACGTCCAGAGCGAACAAGTTGGCATGAAAAAGGCAAGGCATAGACCTTCTGGTCATGCCTTGCCTTTTGAATGACAAATTGTCGCTCTGGGCGGCGCGCAGCGTCAAGCCGTTACGCGGTTTGGCAAAACCGCGTAACCCACTACACAGCCTGCGCCAGCTTCTCGGCTCGCTCGGCGGCGGCGAGCGCCTCGATGACGGTGCCGAGCTGATCGCCCAGAAGGACGCCGTTGTAGGTGGAGTTGAAGCCGATACGGTGATCGGTCACGCGGTCCTGGGGCTGGTTGTAGGTGCGGATCTTCTCGGAACGGTTGCCGTGGCCGATCTGGCTCTGGCGCTCGGCACCAAGCTCTGACTGCTGCTTCTCGAGCTCCATCTCGTACAGGCGGGCGCGCAGCATCTGCATGCAGACCTCGCGGTTCTGGATCTGGGAGCGCTGCTCCTGGGACTGCACCACGGTGTTAGTGGGCAGGTGGGTGATGCGCACGGCGGAGTAGGTGGTATTAACGCACTGACCGCCAGGTCCGGAGGCGCAGTAGGTGTCGATGCGCAGGTCGGATTGGTTGATCTGAACGTCGATCTCCTCGGCCTCGGGAAGTACGGCGACGGTAGCCGTGGAAGTCTGAATGCGGCCCTGGGACTCAGTCTTGGGAACGCGCTGGACGCGGTGCACGCCGGACTCGAACTTCATAACGGAGTAGACGCGGTCGCCCTCGACCTTGAACTCGATGGACTTAAAGCCGCCGGCCTCGCTGGGGCTGGAATCGAGCACGGTAGTCTTCCAGCCGCGCGACTCGCAGAAACGCTGATACATCTTGTACAGGTCGCCGGCGAAGATGGCTGCCTCGTCGCCACCGGCGGCGGAGCGAATCTCGACGATGGTGTTCTTGTCGTCGTTGGGGTCGCTTGGGATAAGCATGTACTTAATGTCTTCCTCGAGCTGGGGAAGCTTGGCCTCGTTTTCGGAGATGTCCATCTGGAGCATCTCCTTCTCATCGGCATCGGTGGTATCGTGGAGCATTTCCTTGGCAGCCTCGATATCATCGAGCGCGCCGATGTACTCGCGCGAGGCGGCGATGAGGTCGGACTGGTGTGCGTACTCCTTGTTGAGACGCGTGAACTCCTTGATATCGGAGGCGACGGCCGGGTCGGAAAGCTTCTTCTCGAGCTCCTCGTAGGCCTTGATGATCTTTTCGAGCTTGTCGCGCATGACGGGACTCCTTTATATGCGTGAAGGTGAAAATCGGCAGAATTGATAGGGCGCACGGCGCCACTGCGGGGGTAAGTCCAGCTAGAACATGTCGATCTTCAGATACATGCGCATCCCTTCGCGTACGGGGTACATAATTGCGGTCTAACCCATACATGATAGCGTGCGCAGGCATACCTGCATATAACCCGCACGGAATGCGACAAAGGGTCAGTCTCTTTCCTTGAATACAACTTCATCCGAACGCCTCCCGCATTCATCCGCACATATACGGATAAATTTGGGAATCCGATACCCTGAGGGCCGGATCGGCCGGCCCCGGGAGATCGGAGGACGCCATGTCCGGAAAGGGCGGGAAGGGCGCCGCGAGGGCGGTCCCGAGGACCCACGGCAGGCTCACCGGGTACGAGCGGGACACGGTCCAGAGGATGCTGAAGCGCAGGGTTCGCTCGGCCACTTCCTCGAGAGGTTCAAGGGCGTATCGACCCGCAGGCTCCACAGCTGCCTGATGTGGTTCAGATGGCTGCGCGAGGCCGCACGCGTCGGGGACAGGACGTCGCTCATGCGCGAGCAGCTCGACGACGGGCGCTACGAAAAGATCCGGAAGAAGATGATGGAGCCGGAGTACGAGTTCCATCTGGAGCCGGACGTGCAAACGGCGGGTTAACATAGCCTTTCACCAAAAAGGGCGAGCGGCCGCGCCCTGCGACCACCCGCCCTCAATCAAAGCCCTTCTCGGCCGCCGTAGCTACCGGTTCCGGCGCCGCAGGATAACGCCTGCGGCGATCAGCACCACCGCGCCGCCCGCGATGCCACCCAGGGCCATCGGCGACAAGCTGGTATCGCCCGTATACGGCAGACCCGGCTTCTCCTCCTTCGGCACCGGTGACTTGCTCGGCGGATTGGTGGGCGGCTCCGTCGGCGGGGTGGTCGGCGGCGTGTACGTGTTCTTGAACACCGGCGCCACGGCGCCGTCATAGGTTACCGTCGCCACCAGATGGCCCGCACCGTCGTCCGTCACCGTCACCGTTACCCGGTGCTCGGCCGCGTCGTACGTCACGTTCTTCTGACCGTCGTCCACCTCGGAGATGCTGTAGGCGTACGTTCCGGGCTTGTCGTACGAGATCGCCTCGAAGCCCACCGTGCCGTCCGCCGCGTTCTTTGCGGTCTGCAGCACCTTGCCGTCGGCATCCTTCAGCTGGAAGGAGAACTGCCCTTCCTTCAGGTCCTCGCCGCTCAGCACCTTGGAGGCCCCCAGCTTCACCTCAGTCGCGGCCGGCGCGTAACTGTTGCTGAACGCCACCGCATCCGCAGCCTTGCCGCCCTTGCTGTAGGCAACCTGCGCCTCCAGCGCGTGCGTCTCCGCATTCTCCGTCACCGTCACCGTCGCGGTAAAGACCGTCGTGTCGTAGGTGACGCCGTTCGCCGTCGCCCCTGCCCGCTCGGACACGGTGTAGACGTACGTCCCCACCTTGTCCAGCTGCAGCGGCGCGAAGCCGAACGTGCCGTCGGCGCCGTTCTGCACCGTCTGCACCACGTTACCGTCGGCGTCCTTCAGGTCGAAGAAGAACTCACCCTCGGCCAGGTCGCGGCCGGTCAGAGCCTTCGTTCCGGTAATCGTCGCCGTCGTTGCCGTCGGCGTGTAGGTGTTGGTGAAGGTCAGATCCGCAGCCGTCTTGTTCGCCGTCGCGGTCAGCTGGCCGCTGCCGTCATCGGTCACGTTCACCGTTACGTCCAGCACCGCATCGCTGTAAGTGATGGTGCCATCTTGGCCCGCAACCTCCTTCACCTGGTACGCATGCGAACCAGTTGCGGTGTACGAGATGGCCTTGAAGGTAAACGCTTTACCCACGTTCGTGGTCCGGTCGATCTCCTGCCCGGTGGCCACGTCAATCAGCGCGAATGTGAACTCGCCATCGGCGGGCGTCCGCGTGGTGGCCGGGTCGGCATTCTCAAGCACCTTGGTGCCAGAGATCTGGTAGGAGGTCTGACCCGGCTGGTAGCTGTTCGCAAACGTCATGGTATTGGGGGTGACGCCGTTCTCGGTGCCCTCGCTCGGTTTCACCGTAGAGCTCTCTACCACCAGCTTGCCGTCGTTGTTGTCCTTCACCACGTAGGTCAGGGTGTACGTCTTGCCGGTGTAGGTCACGCCCGGCACGCCCGGCGCGCCGTCCGTCGGCTGCACCTCACGGACCGTGAAGGGAAAGGTGCCCGCATGGTCGAAGGTCAGCTCGTTAAAGTAAACCTTGCCCTTGGCGTCGTTCTTCTGGGTCTGGAGCACCGTACCGTCAGACCCCACCAGCTCGAAGGCGAAGTCTCCCGCCTTTAGCTGATAGCTGCCGTCGTGCACGTCAACGCTCTTGGTGAGGGCGATCGCGCCGGAGTTCGTCGCCTTCGCCTTGTAGGTGTTGGTGAAGGTGGGCTTCGTGGCGTCCGCGCCGTCGTAGGCGACGCTCGCCTGCAGCGTGCCGGCATTGTCCACAACCGTCACCACGGCATGATGCACCGCGTCGTCGTAGGTCACGTAGGCCAGATCACCCTTCCGCTCCACGATAGTGTACTCGTACGTGCCCGGCTTCGCGTAGGAGAAGGCGTCGAAGTTAACACTTCCGTCCGCGCCGTTGGTCGCGGTCCGGACGGGCTTGGCCCCGGCAAGCTGCTCAGCCGTCAGGTTGCCCTCGTACACATCGAAGGTGAACTCGCCGCACTTGGGGACGATCGGCGTGTTGTCGTCCTTCTTCACATAGCTCTTCTGCGCACCGAGGGCCAGGCCGGTCGCGGCCGGCTGGTAGGTGTTGGTGAAGGTATCCGAGCCGGATGCGCTCGTCACGATCGCCTTCGCATTCAGTGCTCCGTTCCCGCCGTCCGTGACCGTCACCGTATAGGTGAGGGGATGGCTGTCATAGACCATGCCCGGCTCCGCGCCCGGCTGCTCCACGATGGTGTAGGTGAAGTCCTTGCTCGCGGCGCCGTCCAAGTCGGAGAGCTGGAACTCGCGCGTGAAGCTGACCTTGCCGTTTGCATCGTTCTTCGCGGTGTCGAGCACGTTGCCGGCAGCGTCCTTCAGGTCGAAGGTGAACTCGCCGTCCGCGGGCTTCGTCGTGTGGTCGAAGCCGTCCGCAACCTTGATGGTCTTGGTCGCCGTCAGGGTTACGGAACCCTTTGCGTCGTAGGTGTTGTTGAAGGTGGGAGCCGTAGCGGCACCGTCATAGGTGACGGTCACCTTCGTCTTGTTGTTGTCGCCCTGGTTCTGCTCTACCTTGACGTGGACCTTGACTTCCTTGGCGTCGTAGGCCACGCCGTCGACGGTCTGGCCGGCTTTCTCCTCCTTGAGCGTGTAGTCGTACTCGCCCAGGTTCAGGTTCTTGACGGCCAGCTCGACCTTGCCGCCCCGGTCGTTGGTGCCCTTGGCGACCTCGTTGCCAGCCTGGTCGTACAGGCCGAAGGTGAACGCACCGTCCGTCAGTTTCTTGCCCGTGAGGGTCTTCGTCGCCTCGATGGCGGCGTCGGCCGTCGGCTTCGAGTTGGTGAAGGTCGGCACGTCGGCCTTGCCGTCGTAGGTGGCGGTCGCGCTCAGCGTGCCGTTCTTGTTATCGGTGACCCTAACGTGCACGCTCACCGTCTTGCCGTCGTAAACGATAGTCGGGTCGGCGCCTTCGACCTCCTTGATGGTGTAGTCGTGCTCACCAGCCTCGGTGTAATCAATGGCCGGGAAGGTGATGTTGCCGTTGGCATCGTTCTTTTCTTCGGCGACAACCTTATCGCCCTCCTTCACCTGGAATGAGAACTGCTGGTTCTCAAGGGTGCCGCCCGTAAATTGCTTCTTCGCCGCCAGGGTCACGGAACCCTTCGCAGCATAGCTGTTGTTGAAGGTGGCGAGGTTCACCTCGCCGTTCTTGACCTCAAGCGTCTCGCTCTTGTCATCGCCGTCCTTCTCCACCGTCACGCCTGTGACAGTCAGCATGGCATTCTTGTCCTCAACCTTCACCGTGACGGTGTAGATGGAATCGTCCATCGTCCAGCCGGCGTTCTGCACGCCGTCCACCGCGGGATCATCATCAGCGTTGTGTACCTCGGTGAGCGTGAACGTGTACTCGCCTGCCTTGTTGAACGTCATATACGAGAAGTCGACCGTCTGGCCCTTGTCCTTGATAATCTTGTCCTTCGTGGCCTTGGACTCCGCGTGCGCGTCGCCCGCCAGGTCGTCCGACACATCCAAGTCGCCGGCGGCGATCTTCTGCTGCGTCTCTTCCGTGGCGGTCAGCGTGAACGAGAACGCCTTCTCCGTGCTCGCAACACCGGAGATCTTCTTCGTCACCTGCGGGGTCAGCTTATCGCTGACAGTCGTCTTGTAGCTGTTCTTGAACGGGATGGTTGCCGTGTTGCCCTCGAGCGTTCCGTTGGGCGCAAACTCACGATAATCGACCTTCTCGCCATCACTGTTCAGAACTGTCGTCTCGATTTTCAGCGTACCGTCGCCGTTGTCGAACACCGCGATCTCGATGGTGTAGGCCGCCTTGTCGTAGGTGTAGCCGGCGGGAACGGACTTCGGCACGTTCTCTTCCACCCTGTATTGGTAGACGTTGGCGCCGTATTCATTGTTCACGTCGTCATGTGTGAACTGCAAGCCCTTCGGCAGCAGGCTCACGGTCTTGGTGTCCCCAAGCTTCATCTCGGGAATCTTGACTGTCTTCGTCCCACCCGTGATGCCGAGCTTCTTCGCCGCGGCGTCGGCGGAGGTCAGGATGAACTTCGTGCCATCCAGACCCTCGGCCTGATAGTCCTCGGGCGTCACCGTAAAGCTGAATGTGCTGCTCACATCACCGGTGCCGGTGAATTTCTTCTCAATCTGCAGACCGGCCTTCGCACCGTACTCAACCGTCTCGACCTTGTACTCGTTCTTAAACGGGACGATAGGCGTAGCGGGCTTCGCATCGCGACTCGAGACCGTCTGCACGTAGTTGGTCGTGGTATCGAGGCCCTTAATCGCCTCGGCCGTCAGCGCATCAACGTTGTCGTTCTCGCCAACGAGCGCCGTCACGTCTGGGCCCTTCACGATGGTCGTCTCGGTGTAGAGCTGGCCTTTGTTGTCCGGATTCGGCTTCACCGCAATGAGCACGTAGGCGTCACCGGGGTACTCGGTGTCATACGTGTATCCATCAGCGTTGGCGCCATGCACCTCAGACACCTTGTACACGTACATCTTGTTGTAGCTCAGCTGCGTGAAGTTCATCTTCAGCTTACCGGACATCGTGGCGGTCTGCGTATCGTCACCGTCATCCTTGCCCACGGTATTCGTGAACGACTTATCGGTATCAGCCGGCTCCGGGGCCTTCGTGCCGTTATACGTCATCGCCTCGATGGTGAACGGGAACATGCCATTCCCCAGCGGGGTACCGACCAGAGTCTTGGTCACATCGATGCCCGCGTAGATACCGGAGGCCGTATAGGTGTTGGTAAACGCGGCAGCGCCCGTCACCTGCCGATCGGCATCCGTCGTCGCCTGCTTGTTGTCGTACGCAACCGACGCGGTCAGCTTACCGGTATGCGTGCCGTTCTCGATATCGGTCACTGTGTACGTCACCGTGGACGTATGGCCATCATAGCTGATGCCGGTCTTGTCCGCGTCGGTCGGCCTCGTCTCGTTCACTTTGAACGTATACACGCCCGGCTTGGTAAACACAAGGTCGCCCGTGCCGAACGGGGTGGTGCGCATCGCGTCGCCGGGACCTGCGATCTCGACCTTAGTCGTCAAATCGCCAGTCTCATCGGAGTCGGCAGCCTTCTTCTGAGTAACGACCTTGTTTTTAACCGCTTTCATCGTAGCGTCATCCGCCGGCGTCAGCGTGAAATCGAACTTGTCATCCTGCTCCCACGCACGCCCAGCCAGCGTCTTCTGCACAGTAACCGGTGCCGACATCGCCTGGGCCACCGTGTAGGTGTTCTTGAACGGGATGTATCCGTTGGCGTCCGTCAGCTGCGTGCCGTCGGCCTTCCAATACGTGACCGTGGAGGACAGGCACTTACCCGTCCCAGACTCGTTATCAACCTGCTGGTTCTTCACCAGCACGTAGTACACCGTATCGTCGTAGCCCATGCCACTGGACGTCGATGTATCGGAATCCTTGACCTCGGTCACCTTGTACACGTAGGTGAGGTTCTCGCTCTCCATCGTATAGGTGATCTGCGGGAACGCAGCGATACCGTCGTCATCGTTCTTCGCCGTGGTCGTGGTGGACGTGCACCCCTTAGGCATGGGGACCTTGCTGGCACCGACGCTGTAGGAGGTGGCGAGCTTGCCGAAATCGATGGCTCCACTCGGCACGGCATCATTCTTCATCCCGCCGAGTGCCTCGAGCTGGAACGTGAACTTATCCTTCACAAGCGGATTTGCACCGGACTGGTCGGCATACGTCTTCTGCACGTTGAAGGAGATGGTCTCCTCATCGGTGTTATAGGCGTTCGTGATCTTGGCGATTTTGTCAGCGACCTCGATCGGGCTGTCCTCATGGCTCACGCCGTCGTCGGTGTAGGTCTGCTCCATCTTGACTGCCGGCTGCGACAGCGTGCCGTCGCCGCTATCCTTCACCGTCACCGTGACGCGGTAGGAAGCGCTTGAATACCCGAACCCGGGCAGCCAGCTAGCGTCGTTTTGAGACGGCGTGGCCTCGGCGATGAGATAGGTGTAGGTGCCGGGCTTGGTGTACTCAATCTCGCCGAAGTCGAACTTGTCCCCGTTCTCAACAGTCTTCACAACCTGCTTCATACCACTCACGGGTGCATTCTCGGCACCGTCGGGCATCGGCGTGCCCTTGTCCGCGCGCAGGTAAATCTTGAAGCTATCGCCATCTTTCCAGTCACGGCCCTGGAGCACCTTCTGCGCCCAGAACGCATTGGTGAGCGTCACCGGCGACTTTACGCTGTAGGTGTTTGTGAACACCAGCTTGTTGGCTTCGGCCAACGTGCCGTCGGCATTCTGTTTCGCGATCGTGCCGGAGATGCTGTCGCCCTCGCCGCCCAGGGCGTTGCCGCCCTGCTCGCGCTTGGTCAGCGTGAAGCCGGCCGGCATCTTGCCCGCGCGGGTCAGCTCCTGAACCGTATACTTGTCACCCTCGGCGAGACCGTACACGCGGATCGTCTGGCCGGCCGTGATGGTCTGCTCGCGTCCGTTCGTCAGGTCGAACATATCGCCGACCTGCTTCTCATCGGCCGCGCCCGCCTTCTCGAAGACTGCAGCCTTATACGTCTTCCCCTTGGGCACGGTGAACTTGAAGGTGAACTCCGCATCCTTATTGCCCGTCAGTCCATCGGGCACGTCAACCTTCTTCGTCACCTCGAGGCTCGCCTCGCGCTTGTTAGCCACGCGCACGCAGGTGGCGCCCGTAAACAGGGCATTCAGGTTGTTCATGTCGCGCAGATCGGCACGGGCACCTTTCGACTTGGTCCCCTTGGGCTGCTCGTCCTGGGTGATACCCATACGTATCCAGCCCGTCTCGGTCTCCAGGCGGTAGGGTTTGCCCTCCTCGGTGGGCCCATACTGGTAGACACGTCCGTTGGCACCGTACTTGAGGTGCACCGTGTCGCCGGCACCGGCGGGATCGACATTGCTCCACGACAGATTACCGTCAGTATCGGTCACACCATTCGAGGTCTGCCGCACACCCTTGATCCACGTGAGCGTGTTGTCGATGTCGCCCTCTGCGCCAAACTGGCTCAGGCTCTTCATCAGCGTGCCCGGGCCCACAAACGTCGAAACGCCGTCATCGCGCGTACCGGCATCGGCATGGACGCCGTAATCGTCCACAATCACTTTGGTGAGCGTGTCGTTGAGCAGGAAACCGCTCGGCGCTGAGATTTCCTTCAGGTAGTAGGTGCGTTTCGTAAGCGGCTTGTGCTCCTTGCTCGTATTCGGGAATATGCCCGCACCTTCGAGCAGGACCGGGTTGCCGACCGACCCCGTCGTCAGGGTGTCGTAGGGGGTCTGCTCGCCCTTGAGCACGACCTTGCCGTTTGCCTCTGTTGTCACCTGATCGGCCGTGTACAGGCCGAACTTCGCCCCCTCAACGGGCTTACCCGCGGTATCGGTCTTCTGCACGAACAGGCGATTCTGGATGTTCGAGACGAGCAGGCGCGTGGCGAACTGCCGCCGGAAATTCTCCTTGCCGTCGGGGAGGTCATCGCTGAACACGTGGACCGTGTTGTCCATATCCGCCTCGGCGATGGAGCTCGCCGCTGTGTAGTAGATGGCCACCGTGTACTCGGCATCCTTGCGGGCATCACCGCTCAGCAGGTAGTAGTACTTGGAGATGTCACCGGGCAGATTTTGAATCTCTACCTGGTACTGGCCGCTCGTGTTGAGCGTAAAGGCGTGCAGGTCCTTCTTCGCCGCCTCGATAGCGCCGGCCTTACTCGGCTTCCCGGCGAGGGTGTACCCCATTCCCGTCGATGGGTCGCCCGACACGGCGTACCAATTGTTCTGATCTTTGATATCTGCGTTTGCGTTTTTATCGCGCTTGAGCACCACAGCGAACAGTATGCCGGAGTCTAGGCTGACCTTCGTCAGGTCATTATTCGCCTGGTACACGGTCGACGGCGCGGTGATGGTCTCCTTCGCGCCGGCGAACGCGCCGGTCTTCCACACGACGCTGTCCGCGTCCATACCGCCGCGGTTGATGATGACGCCGCCCGCGCCGTTCCCGGCGCTCGCGGGCACGTACTCGAGCTGCATGCTGCCACCCGTCGCCGTGAGACTCGAGCGGTATCCCTCGGGCACGTGCGTCTCCTTCAGGAGGTAGTACTTGTTGCTGTGATCCTTGTTGTAGAGATCGTCGAAGTTGATGACGCCGTTGTCATCGTCGTTCGTGAGCGTTAGGTGGCCGGCCTCGTCCGTGGTGCCGGATCCGAGGGGCTCAAGCTCGTTCTTGAAGTCCTTGTCGGTCTTATAGAGCTGGAACTTGGCACCCTGTACGAACTTGCCGTCCTGGTCGAACTTGATGATGTCGGACTCGGGAACCGTCACGAGGTTGTACTTGAGCTTCATGTTGGAGTCGGTGGCGCCACGCTCCAAGTAGAAGAACTTGAGCGTGTGGTTGGTGCCGTCAGCGAAGGTGTAGCCTTTGAAGCCCTTAGTAGTATCCTGCTTTGCTTCCTGGAACTTGTTTAACAGCGTGCCGTCTAGGGAATCGTTAACCTTAATCTCGCCCGTTTGGAAGTCGATGGTCAGCTTAGCACTGGCGTGGATGCCGCCAATGTCGCCCACGAGGACATCATCAATGAACACCCAGACGTCGTCGTCTCCGGCGAACTCGAAGGTCATGGGCTTGCCAGCGTTCGTTTTGCCATCCTTCGGCTGCACGAATCGCGTGGACATTGAGAGGCCGAAATAATGGTTGAGGGGTTTGTTACCGTTATATTGAGGGTCAGCGACGTTCTGCGACGTAATGCCGTTCGGGACGAGTTTGCCGTCCTCTTCCTTGAATACCTCATCGGCCGCATCGAAGGGGAAGAACTGGCCTACTGTCTGAGGCCCAGACCCCGCTTGCTTAACGCCGGCAGCATTGTAGACATCAAATGCATTCTTATTGGCGTTGTACGCCGCGTAGTTCTGCGAGCTGTCATACTCGTAGTAGCCGCCCTTGACCCGCAACAAACCCGTCACACCCATATGGGATATCTTGCCCGTATGGACGGAGGAATCAAACAGGTAGCCGAGGGATTCTCCCTTCCAGCGGTCGGTGAGTCTCGGGTAACCACCGGCAAGAACGTTGTTCACGATGCCGGTGCGGACCTGGGAGCCACCCGTATACTTGTTAAGATCCTCGCTGGCTCCTTGATCCTTGAACTGGAACAGGTGGTTTGCGTTGATGCCGCCGTTGCCGGAAACCGACAGATGGTCATCGGGATTCACCCAGTAATCAAACAGGTTGATTGTTGTCCCCGAAGGCGAAATCGTCGGAACCGTGTGGTCCGAAATTACCGCCTCGGCACGAAGCGGCAGGAAGAAACTCGCCGTCAGCGCGATGGCGAGGGCCAGAACAATCGCATATGGCGAGACCGGGCACAGCCCGCGACGACGGCCACAAGACATGACGGACCACCGCTCGCGCGGCCGATGTCCACCAAGAAGTTCCCTGCTGGGACACCCCCCCCCGGTAACCATATTCATGAGTAGAGACGTCGCCTCTCTGAGCTCCTGCATAATTTCCCTCCCCGTCACACGGCGACCCGCCTGGGCACCCCCCCGGGGGGCCGAGGCAGTCTGGCACACGCCCGCAGTCGTTCAAGAAATACCAACCCCAGCATATGTCTCTTAAGATATCTTAGTCTTATTCTATGACAGTTTTTGTCTCATTACCGATGAAATCGGCTCAGTCCCTTTGTCGCATGCTAGAGCGTGTGGAGCAGGGCGATGAGGAAGCGGATGCCTTGGAGGTAGGCGCGACGGGTGATGCGCTCGTTGGTGCCGTGGACGCCGCGGTCGCATTCGTCATCGTCGACCACAAAGGCGGAGAAGCGGATGCACTCGTGGCAAATGCGCTGGTAGTTGGCAGCGTCGGTCGCGCCGATCACGGTCGAGGGCACAATTGCCACTGGCTCGAATGATCCGTTTTCCTCCGTCCCCTTTGGATCACGGAAATAGCAGGCGGCGATGGAGCGAACCACCTCGAGACCGGGACCACCGATGCGCGGGGACGGCGAGGGTTCGGAGCTGCCGGGACCCAGCTCCACTTCGACACGACCGGCAAGGTCCGCCCCGGCAACCGCATCACGGCAGCGCGCCACAACGTCGGCCACGCTCGTGCCCTCGAGCATGCGGAAGTTGATATTAGCCCACATATCCTGCGGCATTACGTTGGCTCCGGTGCTGCCGCCCTCGATCTGCGTGGGCGCGCAGGTGGTCGTCACGAGCGGGTAGAGCTTCTTGCTGGCGAGGCACTCGCGCACGATGGTGTCCTTGTTGGAGGCAATCTCGTCGGCCGTGTAGAGCCCCAACTCGACGAGCTGGGCGGCAAGCAAGTCGGTCACGCGCGTCGGCCACTCGATATCGCAGATTGCGGTGATGGCACGGCTGAGCACCTCGAGCGATGTGCCGCCGTAAGGGTTGGACGAATGCCCGCCCTCACTCTTCGTCTTGAGTACGATATCGGCGTAGCCCTTCTCCGCGAGGTCGGCATGCATAAGCCAGCCCTCGCCCGCGCCATACTCGGCAGCCGAAACAATACGGTAGTCACCCTCGTCGATCAGGTACTCAAGCTCAATGCCGCGCTCCTCGAGCGCGCGTCCGATGGCGCCTGCGCCGCACTGCGTGGTTTCCTCGTCCTGGCCAAAGGCGAGCAGCAGGGTACGCTTGTGCTCCCAGCCGTGCGCGAGCGCATACTCAACCGCCTCGAGAATGCCTGCGACCTGGTCTTTCATATCGATGGCGCCGCGACCCCAAATGTAGGTGTCGTCCACATGTCCGCTAAAGGGGGCATGCGTCCAGTCAGCCTCGGTGCCGGGTACCACGGGAACCACGTCCATGTGGCCCATGAGCATAATGGGCTTGAGGGCAGAGTCGGAACCGCCAAGCGTCACCAATAGCGAATGGTCGATAAGCTCGACCTTACCCGCCGTAAATACGTGCGGCCAAGCCTGCTGCATATACGAGCGCAGGTCGTCGAACGGCTGCCAGTCCACCGCCTCGGCATCCATACTCGAGATGGTCGGAAACGACAGCACGCGACCCAAGCGCTCGCACGCGCCAGCCTCGTCTATATCGGCAAAATCATCCTCATGCGCAAAGAAGCGCCAAACCTCGGCCATGACATCCTTTCGATTGTGATGACGAGGGCCGCCCCACCGGAGCGGCCCTGCCACATAAGCGTTTGCGGTCGGTTATTTGTCCTCGAGATAACGCGAGAGGAACTCACGAGTGCGCTGGTGCTTGGGGTTGCCGAAGAGCTCGGCCGGCGCGGCGTCCTCGAGCACCACGCCCTTGTCCATAAAGACCACGCGGTCGGACACCGTGCGGGCAAAAGCCATCTCGTGCGTGACGACGACCATGGTCATGCCTGCGGCAGCGAGCTTGCGCATGACCTCGAGCACTTCTCCCACGATCTCGGGGTCGAGCGCGGAGGTCGGCTCGTCGAACAGCATGATCTGCGGATTCATGCACAGGGCACGAGCGATGGCCACGCGCTGTTTTTGACCACCGGACAGGCGGCCCACGGCGGCGTGCGCGAACTTCTCGAGTCCCACGCTGGTCAGGTGCTCCATCGCGACCTTCTCGGCCTCGGCCTTGCTCATCTTTTTGAGCGTGACGGGCGCGAGCGTGCAGTTGTCGAGCACATCCATGTTGTTGAACAAGTTAAAGCCCTGGAACACCATGCCGATGTCCTCGCGGAGTTTATTGATATTGCAGCGCTCGGCCGTAAGGTCCTGGCCGTGGAACCAGATGTGGCCCGCGTCCGGGGTCTCGAGCAGATTGAGGCAGCGCAGGAAGGTCGACTTGCCCGAGCCCGAGGCGCCGATAATGGTGACGACCTCGCCGGGGTTAACGGACAGGTCGATGCCCTTGAGTACCTCGAGCGAGCCGAAGCTCTTGCGCAGGCCCTCGACGCGGATGAGCGGCTCATTGGTCTGTGCGGCGGCCGCAACGCCGGTAGTGGCGGTATCTGCCATGATGATTCTCCTCGTCTTAAGCCTAGTTAGAGCTGGGCAGCGTGGCCGGAGCCTCGGCACCGAGCTTTTTGCCAAAGGCTTCGAGCAGGCGGCTCGCCACGAGCGTCAGGATCAGGTAGACCACGAGCGCCACGCAGTAGACCTCCATCTGGCGGTAGTACACGCCGGCGACCGTGGTAGTAGCGTACATAAGGTCGAACACGCCGATGACCGAGAGCACCGACGAATCCTTGATGTTGATGATGAGCTCGTTGGTGAGCGCCGGAATCGCATTTTTAATGCCCTGGGGGAACACGACTTTGCGCATGGCCTGCCACTGCGACAGGCCCAGCGATCGCGCCGCCTCGGCTTGGCCGGGATCGATGGACTCGATGCCGCCGCGCAGGACCTCCATCATGTAGGCGGTGGAGTTGAGCGAGATGGTGACGAGGCCGGCGGTGAAGGTACTCCAGATCTGGTTGGCCTGGGCGGTCTCGAAGCCCATGCCGCGCAAAACGGTGAAGCCCGCGTAATAGATGAGTAGGCCCTGGACCATCATGGGCGTACCGCGCACGATGGTGGAATAGATGGTCGCAAAGCCGCGGCCGATACTCTTAAAGAAGCGCACCAGGTCGTTGTCCACGCGGTCGAAGGTCTGAATACGCAGGAACACAAAGAGCAGCGCCAGGAAGAATGCGATGACGGTGCCGAAGGTGGCAAGCGCGATGGTGATCTCGATGCCGCGGATGAAGAAGTCGCCGCTCTTGTAGGTCATGTAGACCAGGCTCGACAAAAAGTCGCTGGGGTTGGAATCCGAGACAATGCTCACCTGCACCAGGTCGATAAACGACATGATGCAGCGGTCCACGAAAAAGATCGCTGCGATGGCGACCACAACATAGCTACCCAGGCGCGCGCCGCGGCGGAAACGCTCGGAGGCGAACGGCGACTTTACGCGATAGTCGCTCCAGTGCATAAGCTTGGTGACCAGCGCCGCCGCCGACACGACAATCCAGGCCCAAAGAACCGCCCAAAGGCAATCCTGGAAGATACCGGTGGGCGCCAAGAAGCTCAGCGGCGTGGGGTTGCGCTGGCTAAACGCCAGGCCAAGCGCCGCGATGACACTCGTGCCCAGGTACACATAACGGTGGTCGGCCTTGATAAAGGAGGCCAGACGATTGATGGTTTTCATGCTGCCTCCCTATGCCGGCTGGCGGTCGAGGCACGCGTCCCACATTTGGTCGCGTTCCTCTTGGCTAATGCCCTTGAGTGTCTTGTCGATGAGTTTAAGCAGTTTGTCCGAGCCCTTGCGGCAGCCGACGTTTGCCGCGACCTCCTGCTTAAAGCCCTCGCCCTCGGCAAAATGAATAGGGACGATACCCGGGTTTTGGGCCATATAGCCCTTCTCGTTCTCGGTGTTGTAAGTCACGGCGTCGCACGTGCCCTGCAGCAGATTCGAGAACACCGTGGGGACGGAGTCGACCGGGTTCTTGTGCACAACGCCCGGAATCTCGTCGATGACGGTGTCGAGCATGGTGTCCTTTTGGCCGAGTACCGTGGCACCGCTAAAGTCGCTGAGCTTGGTGGCGTTTTGGTAGGGGGAACCCTCTTTTACGAACAGGCCAAAGTAGCCAATAAAGTACGGGTCGGAGAAGCCGACCGACTCCTCGCGCTCGGGCGTGGCGCTCATACCGGCGATGATGAGGTCGATCTGGCCGTTGTTGAGCGAGTCGATAAGGCCCGAAAAGCTCTGCTTGACGGCAACGGGCTCGCCACCGAGGGCCTTGCAGACGATCTTGGCGATCTGCACGTCGTAGCCATCGGCATAGGCGCCCTGCACGTTGTCGATGGGGATAGTGTACTCACTGGCTTCGGAAACCTGCCAGTTGTACGGGGCGTAGGCCGCCTCCATGCCAATGCGGATCTTGTCCTTGCCGATCACGGAATCGGACAGATCGTCGCGACCGCCGCCCGTCGTGGGCTGAACTACTTCCAGCGTGGAGGGGCGCTGGCAACCGGCAAGTGCGCCGGCGACGACGGAAGCGCTCGCAGCGAGAGCGCTACCCAAGAAGATGCGACGGCTGCACACCGGCTGTGGATGCGCGTCGCGCTGATGGGGAGAATGCATAATCTGCCTTCCCTGTTGAATCGTATGCTGACGACTTAACAGGATACCGCTCAGCGTTACTTCCAGCAGATGCATATATAAGATGCATATATACAAGTTTACGAACTGAAAACGATTGGTAGTCGTTGGGGACGTTCTTAAACGACTAGTCAAACAAGAACGTCCCCAACGACTAGGCATGAAAAAGGCAAGGCATAAACCTTCTGGTCATGCCTTGCCTTTTGAATGACAAATTGTCGCTCTGGGTGGCGCGCAGCGTCGACCGGCCCGCCGTTCGTCAGAACGGCGGAACCTCTAGAGCAAGGTGACGCTAAAGCTACGTTTATCGGTAGCGCCGGGAGCCAAGGTGATGGTGTTGACCTTGTGCTCAAAGACGTCGTCCTCGGTGTCCATGGTGGTGTGACCGGTCCAGGGCTCGAGCGCCACAAACGGAGCGTCGTTGGCGGCAGACCACACGCCGATGTACTTAAAGCCCTCAAAGTCGATCTTGACGCCGTGGCCCGACTTGCGGCCGCGCAGTGTGAGCGTGGAGCCCGGGGTATCGGTGAACATGATGGCGTCGTTATCGAAGCTGCGGTGCGTGATGGGCAGCACGTCCGAGTTATCGGGAGCCTTGTAACTACCCTCGAACGTCATAAGACCGTCGGGCGTGATGATGGGAGCCTCATTAGTCCAAGCCTCGGTAAACGCCAGCTCGTAATCCTCGAATGCCTCGTCCTCGGCACAGGGAGCAGGTACGTTAAATGCGGGGTGGCCGCCCACCGAGAACGGCAGGTCCACGTCGCCGGTATTGGTGACGGCAAAGGTCTGGGTAAGTGTGGCGTCACCAGTCAGGGCATAGGTCATGTTGAGCTTAAAGTGGAACGGAAAGGCCTTGAGCGACTCGGGCGTGTCGGTGATCTCGTACGTTACCGAGGAGCCGTCCTCCGAAACCTCGACCAGCTTGTGCTCGACGATGCGCGCGAGGCCGTGGCGCGGCATCTCGCAGGTGCCAGCCGCAGACGTCGCCGTGTTGTTGCGCAGCGAGCCCACAATGGGGAACAGGATGGGCGCATGCTTGCCCCAAAAGGCGGGGTCGCCCTGCCACAGATACTCGTTGCCGTTGAGGGCAAGGCTCGTGAGCTGGGCGCCCATGGAATCGATGGCCGCGGTGAGGCTGCCGCGCTTGATGGTAGTGACGGTAGACATGCTACTTCCTCCAAAAGTAAACAATAGTGCCGAGGGCTATTGTCCCACTCTTGGCGGCGGGGTTGAGCGACAGGCGCAGTTATTGAGCAATAGCGTAAAGGTCAAACCCGCCCTGCGGAGTGCTATCGACCGTATCGGGCGCCTGCGAGTTAAAGCTCACGGGAACCATGCGCTTTGAGGCGCGGAAGCGCGTGCCGTCGGTGGCGACGGGCGGTTCGTCGACGGTGAGCTCGTAGTCGCCGGGCTTGAGCTCGATGCCGTCACCAGCGGAATTGACGTATTGATACTCGTCAATCGTCTGCCCTTTGAGCGTACGCCCCACGATGTGGATGAGCATTTGGCTGTCGCCACGCGCGGTGTCCCACGTCGCGCCGTCCTTGACCTCAACCGACACATGTACCGAGCGCGTGCGGCTGAGCGATTGCTCGACAGACATCTCGACCTTGGCGGCGTCTTGACGCTGCTGCTCGACATGGCTCCAAACGCTACCGATTGCCGAGCAGGCGATAACGCCGGCCATGAAGGCGATGAGGATGGGGCCGAGCGGAGAACGGCGGCCCGCGTCTTCCTCACGAGCCAGGTCGGGGCGATGTGTGGGCGCAGGCGCCTGGGCGCCTTGCGCGGGCACGTCGAGAATGCTGAAGGATGCCGTGCTGTCGGGGTCGATGGTGTGACGCGGCTGCGGGATCTTTGCCGGCGAGATGGACATGTCGGCTGGCTCGCCGAGCGTGGCCGTAGCGTCGGCCTTGGCCTCGTCTGCCTCGGCCTGGGCCCAAGCTTGTTCGAAGGTCAGGGGCTCGGCGGCATCGGAGGCGGCATCAGGCTCGACAGCGGCATCGTTGCCGGTCTCGTCCTCGTCGCTCGACACGTCACGTGACGCGGGCTCGTCCCACTCCTCGTCCGGAGCCTCGCCCTCGCTATACCACCATTCAAAGTTATCGATATCCATACGGGGCGCCCCTTAGGCCTCGCAAATAAACACTCGCTAGTCTTATACCCCCAGACGGCACCGAAGCTCACCCGCGCCGGACACGAAAACCGTCACAACATTCGACGTTTTTCCTCGTTTGCGAGATTTTCATCGAATGTTGTGACGGTTTAGGCGGCAGCCACGCCGCGAATGTGACAAAGAGACTGTCCCTTTGTCACATTCTGTTAGAGTTGCAGGGATTGAATCCCGCTTATTCACGCGACATTGGAGTGACAACCTTGACCGCCGCAACCACGCCAAAAAGTAAGTCAACCGCCGCCGCGCTCTCCCCCGCGCGCACCAATCTTTGCCTGGCGCTGCTCGTGCTGTTGGGATTCTCGCTCGGCTGCTCCGAGTTCGTGGTCATCGGCATCGAAAGCGACCTAGCGACGGAACTCGGCGTATCGCTTGCCACCGCAGGCCAACTTATTAGCGTGTTCGCACTGATCTACGCTATCTCGACGCCGGTGCTCGCGCTCAGTACGGGGCGTTTTCGCCGCTACCAGCTGCTCGTGTGCTACAGCATCGTCTTTGTGCTCGGCAACCTGGTCATGGCGTTGGCGCCCAACTTCCAGGTGCTGTTTATCTCGCGCATCATCTTGGGCTCCGTCTCGGGCGCACTGCTCGCCGTGGGTGTGACGTACATCCCCGAGCTGCTGTCCCCGCAGCAAACTTCGCTTGCCATCTCGGTAGTATATGGTGCGTTTTCCGTGGCAATGGTCTTTGTCACTTCGATCGGCAAGTTTGTTGCCGACACGCTCGATTGGCACGTGGCCATGTACGGCACGCTGGCCTTTGCCGTTCTGATCTGCGGGGCGCTCGTGGCGTTTATGCCGCGCGCTGGGCAAACCGACGAGCCTGCCACCTTTCGCGAGCAGGCGGGGCTGCTGCGCGAGCCGAGCATCATCACCGGCATGCTCATCTTTTTGTTTGGCGTGGGGTCGGTCTACGTTTTCTACGGCTACGTGACGCCTTATCTTGAGCAGGTGCTGGGCATGGGCACGGTCGAAGCCAGTACCACGCTCATGGCCTACGGCGTATTCTGCCTGATCTCGAACATCCTGGGCGGATGGATCGATGCGCGCTTTGGCATGAAGGCGTTACTCGTGACGTTTGTGCTGCAGGCTGCAGCGTTACTCGGACTGTTTGCTGTGGGCGGCACCATGCCGCTCGCGCTGGTCTTTGTCTTTAGCCTGGCGCTGCTCATGTACCTGTTCTCGGTGTCGTGCATCACGCACTTTATGGACGTGGCACGCAGCCGCCATCCCAAGTCGATGGTACTCGCAAGTTCGGTTGAGCCCATGGCGTTTAACGTCGGCATTTCGTTTGGCACCGCAGTGGGCGGCGCCGTGGTAAGCAGCATTGGCATTGCGTACGTGGGCGCAGTAGGCGCCACGTTCTCGCTTGTGGCCTGGGTGCTCACGCTGGTGACGATTAAGCTGGCACGTTGGGAGCGTCGCCGTCAATCAGCACGGCCCCGGATGCAGGCATAGGGGCGAACATAGCCCAAGGTGGCGAGCAACCGGTGAAAACCGTCCCATACAAGTAGTGTTTATCCGCCTGGAAGCTTCAGCAGTGCAATTTCATGTACTTCAGATACACGCTTTTCCACGATTTCGTGTATCCGAAGTACACGAAATGCGCGTGGGGTAACTCAAAGGCGGCGACAGACGCATTGTCTGCCGCCGCCTTCTACACCGGATTTTATAGATATGTGGGGCGTTTATTCCATACCCAGCAGCTCGCGCATCTGGGTTGCGTAGTTAGATGCCATGTTACCGTAGACAATCTGCACGCCGCCGTTAACATGCACGATGCCACGCGCTTCGAGCTTTTCGGTAAACTCGGCGTCATCAACCACCTTGTCGCAGTCATTGAGCTGGATGCGCAGACGGGTGAAACAGGCCTCGACAGACTTAATATTGTTGTCGCCGCCCACTGCCTCAACGATGGCGGGAATGAGGTCGCTGATCACGGTCTTGGGAGCCTTTTCGGCCTCATCGTCGGACTCTTCCTCGCGGCCGGGGGTCTTAAGGCCCTTCTTAAGAATGATGAACTTGAAGACGAAGTAGTACACCACGAAGTAGATGGGGCCGAGGAACAGGATAACCTGCCAGTTGGAACCCTTGGCTGCACCCATAATGCCGTTAAAGATCAACGACAAGAGCGGGCCGCCGAAGGACGCGGAACCGGCCACGTTGAACTGCAGGATATAGGTCAGCGCATAGGCAAGACCGGCCATGAGAGCGTGGAACACGTAGAGGATGGGCGCGATGAACAGGAAAGAGTACTCGAGCGGCTCGGTAATGCCGGAGAGGATGCAAGGCACCACGATGGCGATCATGAGCGCTGCGGTCTTCTTCTTGTTCTTGGGAAGTGCCGTCTTGTAGAAGGCGAGTGCGGCGCCGGGCAGGCCGAACATGGCGAAGATAACCTTGCCGTTCATGACAAAACGGCTGACCTCGATGTTAAACGGCGTGCTGGGAGAGCCCAGGATCGCGTTGTAGATATTGATAGCGCCCTGAACAGTCTGGCCGTCGATGGTCTCGACGCCACCGAGCGACGTGAAGAAGAACGGCAAATAGACAAAGTGATGCAGGCCAAAAGGCAGGAGCATGCGCTCGCCGGCGCCGTAGACAAATGCACCAAAGGCACCCGTGGTCTTGATGAACTCGGACAGTGCGCCGAGAGCGTTCTGAATAAACGGGAAAACAAAGGACATGACCAATGCGAGGATGCTGCATGAGAGCAGCGTTACCGCCGGGATAAAGCGCGTGCCGTTGAAGATGGAGAACACGGCAGGCAGCTCAATCTTGTAGTAACGGTTATGCAGCCATGCGACGATTGCACCCACCAGAAGACCGCCGATAACGCCAGTGTCGAGCGTGGTGATACCGAGGATCGTGCTCTGGCCCGTCGTAAGATTCGCGGGATCGATAACGCCAGTCGCCGTAAGGAACGTGCCCATCACGGAGTTCATGCACATGTAGCCCAAAAAGCCACAAAGCGCCGCGGTAGCCTTCTCGGACTTGGCGAAGCCATAGGCGAGACAAATCGAGAAGATAACCGGGATGTTGTTCATAACGATGCCGGCTGCGGCCTTGAGAATCGAAAAGAAAATCGCAAAGCCCGGAGCAGCAAGCCAGGGAACAGCCGCCGTAAGGGTGGGGCTGGTAAAGGCATTACCAAAGCCCTGAAGGATGCCGGCGATTGGCAGGATCAGGACAGGCGTCATGAGGACTTTGCCCAGGCGCTGGAACTTTGCCAGCAGCTCATCTTTGTTCATGGGATACCCCTCTTAAAGAAACGGGGCGTGCAGCTCTACAGCCCACACGCCCCATAACAGTTATCAAGCGCTATGGAACTAGCTACTTAAGCTCCGGCCAGTAATCCTTATTGGCCTCGATGAGCTTGTCGAGCACTTTGCGAGCCTTCTTTGCGTCACCGACCAGACGATTAAGCGTGAGTGCCTGCAGGGCCTTCTCGTAGGAACCCTCCATCCAAGCCTCAACAGTCAGGCGCTCATAGGCGTACTGGTTCTCCATAAGGCCGCGATAGAAGGTGCCAATCTTGCCAACAGCATAGGGCTGCGGGCCATTGGCGCCCACGCTTGCCGCGACCTCGACCATGGCGTCATCGGGCATACCCTCGATAATGCCGTTGTTGGGCACGATGACAATGAAGGTCTTATTGGTGTTGCGATAAATGGCCGAGGTGATTTCCACGATCATATCGCCATGAGCATCGTTCTGCACAACCGAGGAGTTCTTTGCGGTGCCGACTTTGGCAACACGCTCGCACTCGGCGAACACGCGCTTCTCACGACCGTTGATGACCTCGTCGGAACGAGTGTAGTCGGGGTCGAGGTGAGCGACCTTGTACTCGGGATACAGATAGTACTGCAGATAAGTGTTGGGCAGATAGTCGGGGAAGTCCTCGAGCATGTCCTTGACCATGGCGTAGGTGTCGAGCCAGGACTGGTCACGCTGCTCGGCATCGGCAGGAAGGAAGCCGTTCTTCTCCGTGTACTCCTTAATCTGCGGGACGAGGTCATGGCCCTCTTCATCGTAGATGTGCTTGAACCAACCGAAGTGATTGAGACCAAAGTACACGGGCTCCGTCTTGCTCATATCGCGACCGAGCAGGCGACCGTAAGAGCGCATGAGGTTGACGGGCTGATCGCAGATGTTGAGGACGCGGTGCTCATCGGGCAGGACGCGCTCGAGACCATATGCCACAATAGCAGCCGGGTTGGTGTAGTTGATAATCCACGCCTCCGGGCTATGAGCGCGAACGTCGTTGACGATCTCAACCATGTCATGCATGGAGCGCATACCGTAAGCCATGCCGCCAGGGCCCACCGTTTCCTGGCCGATGATTCCCATATGCAGCGGAATCTTCTCGTCCTTGCTACGCATCTCGTAGCCGCCGGTACGAATCTGGCAGAGCACAAAGTCGACGTCGGTGTAAGCCTCGTCCTTATCGGTGGTGTAACCAAACTCCACACCGGGCTCCTCCTCGGCGAAGAGGATCTTGCCAAACTCGCCGATCGGACGCTGACGCTCGGCATCGATGTCATAGAGCATCACGCGGTTCAGCGGCAGAATGTCCATGTGCTTGGTCAGGGCTTTAAGAATGCCAGGGCACCACGTGGAGCCGCCGCCAACGATCACAATATTGAGCTTATCCTTCATGTTCCGTCCCTCCAGGGTTGGCTGATCGGTGTTCTCGAAGACCTTGGGCTCCGCGGTTGTCCTCGGCTTGCTTCGTTTCGATTGATATTTTGCGACATAAGGTCATTTGAGAGTTCCCGTGTGGGCCAATGCGAAACGGGGACACATGATTTCGCTCACGACACAGATATGTGTAGGCAGACACGCGCGTTTACCCAGCTCATGGGCAATAGGCAATCTTGACCGATTACCGATTTCTCACCTGGCTACACAAAGCGGTACCATATGTACAGCGAGGTGCGAGGGGCTGAAACATCTTATGAAAGATCAAGAATCTTTTTATGATCATGTGCGAGCTGGCGAGAGCAAGCTCAACGATCTCGAAAGCGAGATCATGCGCTACATCATCGAGCTGCGTGATGATATTGACGATGTCACGCTTAAGAGCGTTGCTGAACGGTTCTTCGTCGCTCCCAATACAATCGTCAGGCTTGCCCACAAGCTTGGCTTCTCGGGGTTTACGGAGCTCAAACAATCGTATTCCGCCTCGCTCGACCGCAATCGATTCACTATCGAGGCACTTCCTCTTGATACCCAGCTCGTACAGACCAAAGATCTGCTTAACGACCGGGTCATCGATTCGGTTGTGAGTCTTATCCAGGACGCCTCACATATCGTGTTCTTCTGCTCGGGCTTCTCGAAGTACCCGTGCCTTGAGATGGCTGAAAAGCTCAAGATTATGGGCAAGAACACCGATACGCTCAGTGAACGCCATGTCATGAGGCATTACGCAGAACTCCTCGGCAAAAATGATCTTGTCTTTAGCGTTTCCGTAAGCGGCGAGACGCAGGTGTCTATTGACGCCACATCGATAGCCAAAACGCGCGGATGCAAGGTCGTCACGCTCACCGGCTTTTCTCGAAATTCTCTCTCGAAACTAGCCAACTACCCTATCTACACCGTGCAAAAAGAAATCCGCTTGGGCAGCATGGACCTCGACAGTCGATTGATGTTCTATTACGTTTTCGAATTGATATTTGAGCGCTACTTCAAACTGGCCAAGAAATAAAACTTGGCATGCGCCCGGCTTCGACTCTTTAGCAGCCTTCTATATGAAAGGTATCGCCCTATGCAACGCGTACTGTTTATCTGTCATGGCAACATCTGTCGCTCGACGATGGCTGAGTCGGTGTTTACCGAGCTGGTGCGGCGCGCCGGGCGCGCGGGCGAATTTGTCATCGATTCCGCGGCGACTTCAACTGAGGAGATTGGCAACCCGCCGCATCATGGCACGGTCGCCAAGCTGCGTGAAGTCGGGATTCCCGTCGTTGCGCACCGTGCCCGCCAGGTGCGTCGCGCGGAGTATGGCGACTGGGACCACATTGTCTATATGGACGACGAGAACGCCCGCGGCCTGCGGCGCATCTTTGGCGACGACCCCGACGGCAAGGTTACACGCTTGCTCGATTGGACCGAGCGCCCCGGCGACGTAGCCGATCCCTGGTACACCGGCAACTTCGATGCCACCTACCGCGACGTGCTCGACGGTTGCACCGCTATGCTCGAGCAACTGTAGACAAGCGAGGTCGCGAGCCACGTCTTCGGCGCGAAACGAGCGTGGATTTTCTCCCGCTTTGAGCGTTCGAGTGCGCTCTAAACGGGAGAAAATCCACACTCATGAATGTGACAAAGGGACTGTCCCTTTGTCGCATCCGGGACTGACCCTAGACCGGCTTGACCTCCAGCTTTATCCCCTCGGCACAGGAGTCGCCCAAAACATCCGTAAGGGCCCAGGTCGCATATAGCGGCAAATAGAGAACCGCTCCGTTACGCTCAACGTTGCCTCTCGAGAAAACAATCCCGAGCCTTACGCCATATTCGGCCGTATCAAGCACATGACCGAGCGCAGCGTGCGCGTGGTAATAGGAGCCCGATTTAACCTCGATCGGAACAGCCGTCCCATCCGGTCCATCGACCACAAAGTCCACTTCACCGCGCTTTTTTGTCTGATAGTAGTAAAGCTGGCGATTTTGGGCAGCCAGCTGCTGGGCCACCACGTTTTCGTAAATGCCGCCCAGATTGGGCTCCTTGCTATCAAGATACGCCGCTTGGGCGACTCCAACGGGGTAGCGCGCCATCAACATGCCCGTATCCGATTGGTATAGCTTGAACTGCGATGGCCGTGCCGTCTTGAGCAGGGGCGACTTTGGCTCGGTTACGATATCGGCTTTGAGAGCAACGCCGGCATCGACAAGCCAGACAAAATCTCGCTGGTACTTCTCATAATGCGCCTTGGGGTCAATGGAATTGAGCACGAAACGCTTGTGTTCGCCCTCAAGCATAATGGGGAGCTGATCGTAGATGCTCTGCACCTGAAGGGCATGCCCGCTTGCATACTTGGAAATATCCCGTCGGTACTGTTCGTTGAGCTCGGACTGTAGCTGACGAACAGAGGCAAGGTCGCCCTGCGTGTCAAGGAAACGCTGCACGACCTCCGGCATTCCGCCGACAACGGTATAGGTCCTGAAGTTTGCCATCATCGCGTCATGAATGTAACCAGGAATGGGCTTCTCGCTGATACACGCGTCGCGTATCGTTTGGCGAGCCCCCTCGCTCACCCCGGTTGCCCAGCAAAACTCCTCAAAATCGAGCGGGAACATCCTAAGCTCGTGGACATACCCCACGGGATAGGACCTGACACCCTTGAACTGGGTCCCAAGCATTGACCCCGAAAACGCCCAGCGGCACCTCCCGTCCTCAACAAGGAACTTTGCCATCGTCATGATGTCGGGGGCCTCTTGGACCTCATCGATAAACACGAGCGTTTTGCCTGGCGCTATCGGCTTTCCCGAAAGAAGCGTCACCCTGCTGATGAAATCATCGGCATCTCGCGCCTCGAGAAGAGCATCTTTTGCCTGGCGATTTTCCATGAGATTGAGCTCGATGTAGGTTGCATGGCTGGCTTTGCCAAATGCGCGAATCGAATAGCTTTTGCCGATCTGGCGAGAACCCGTGATGAATAAGGCCTTTTGCTCGGCAGACTTCAGCCAACGCTCCAGCTCTGCCGCTATTTTCCTGCGCAGCATAGGCTCTCCCCTCAGTGTCATCAAATGAAATGCAAAGTTTTATGCGCTTGATTATCGATGAAATGTAGGATTTTTAGAACCTAAAATCGGATGAAATGCAGAGATTTAGGATTATAAGCAGAAAGAAGGGGCAGCCCCGGCGAATGTGACAAAGGGACTGTCCCTTTGTCACATTGCGCTCGACTACTCGTCGACGATCTCGGCAAGCCAGACGTTCAGCGTATCGACCTCGGGGCAGCAGAACTTTGCCGTACCGGGCTCGTTGCCAGGCACGGTTCCGCCATAGCGCAGGATATCGATATAGGGAAAGCCCACATGGCAGGCCATGGCACACATCTTGCCGCGGTCTCGGTCGAAGTCGAAGACGTCACCCGGCTTGTGCCCGTGATGGCAGCGGCATGTACCCAGCTGGTCCACGCAGCTAATGCGAATACGTGGGCGCCTGCCGCGCGGGGCACCGAGCGGCTTGTTCTCGCCCGCCGCCTCGGTGCTGCTCTCGTCGGCGTTACTCATGGTCAATCACATCCAGGCAGGCCTCGATGGGAAGGCCGGCGGACTTATCCTCCTGGTCGGCATTGCGCTCGATGAGCTCCGCTACCACACGCATGGCATCGCTCGTCGCGCGCTGCAGGCTCCAACCGGCCATAACGCGGCCGACAAGCACCGCCGAGAACGTGTCGCCCGTGCCCGGAAAGTAGACCGGAATCAGCTCGAAGGGAATCGTGAAGTACTCCCCCGCCACATGGTCGTAACCGATGACGACATTCGCACCGTCGACCACAGCGCTCGTAATGACCACCGACTTGGCGCCCAGGACACGCACGGCATCCACAAGAGCGCGGCCCTCATCGGGCGTGATTTGCTCGGCAATGGGCGTATCGGTGAGCAGGCAGGCCTCGGTGTAGTTTGGCACCGCGTAGTCGGCGCACTCGAGCAGGTGCCTCATGAGACCGATCGTGGACTCGGGCACGCCCGCATAGAGCTTGCCGTTGTCGCCCATGATGGGGTCAACGAACACCTTGGTGCCCTTTTGCGCACGGCGGTGGCAAAAGTCCGAGATGATGCGCGTCTCTTCCTCGGTCACGATAAAGCCGGTCGAGATGGCGTCGAACTCAAAGCCGAGCTCCTCCCAGATAGCGAGGCTTTGGCGCACGTACTCGGTGGTGTCGTGGATGTAGAACTTGGGGTAGTTGAGCGTGTCGGAAACGAGCGCCGTCGGCAGGTTATGGATACGGTAGCCCATGTGCGACAGCACCGGCAGCATGGCGGAAAGCGCGACCTTGCCGTAGCCGCACATATCGTTAATCAGCAGCAGCTGAGTATTCTTCATGAGTGTCCCCCTTAGTTCGGGCGCGGCGCAACGGCGCCACAGTGCAACTAAGTGTAGCGCAGGGGACGTTGCGAGCGGAGTCGAGCGGCACGAAGGGCAAATTGTTGCGGAAAGGTTTCGGAAACGAGGGGCTAGCTTGCTTCATTGCGGCTCATTTGCCGCCACTTATTCAGTGCCATTTCAAAACTATGCCGGATTACGGGGCTGAACCTGAATGAGCCAACCACACCCCTTATTTTCAAATCATAGCGAGCCTTCTACCTGCGGTTTTCTTTTTACCAATTTCGGCATGGTCGGCAATCCGTTGTTCAGCCCCGTAATCCGGCATAGTTTTTAAGTTAGTCGTTGGGGACGTTCTTAAATGACTAGGCAAACAAGAACGTCCCCAACGACTATCAGCACAAGGAGTGTCCCCAAGTGCCGGCACATAAGGAACGTCCCTAAGTGCCGCTTGAACATAATAAGTTTGGTACCTTGACAATCAATCTATGCGCTCCTAAATTAGTTAGGCACAAAACAATTTCTCTACCTAACTAAGGAAAGGAGCGAAGCTTAGATATGTGTGTTGAAGCACTCGTCCTTCCGCACGAGCCCGGCGGCGACCCGTTGCAACCGGCAGACATGCCCGAAGCGGTCAGCGCCGAAGACAAGCTCGCCAAACGCATCCTGAGCGGCCTGGGCTTTTGCGGCCATTACATGCATTTTCATGGCGGAGGCGTGTCCGGCAAGGCACCCATCATCTGCCTGCTGGCCAAGCAGCCCGGCGGCGAGATGTCGCAGCAGGAACTCGGCATGCACTTTGACCTCAAGCCGGGGTCGCTTTCCGAGATCCTGTCCAAGCTCGAGGTCAACGGCCTCATCGAGCGCAGCCGTAACCCCAAGGATCGACGGCAACTCACCATTCGCCTGACCGAAACCGGCCGGGAAAACGCCCGCATCGACCAGGCGGCCCGCATCCGCTTTAGAGAACGGGCCTTTAGCGCGCTCACCCACGACGAGCGCGAGGACCTCGCCGAAATGCTCGAGAAAATCCGTGTAACCTGGGAGGAACTGGATGATTAAAACCCTCATGGGCAGCATCCGCGACTATATGAAAGTCACTGTTGCCACGCCATTGCTCGTGCTTGGCGAGGTGCTCTGCGAGATGCTGATTCCATTTATCACCGCCAACCTGATCGACGCCATCAAAGACGGCACCACCGTAGCCGAGATGCTTCCCACCGCGGGCTTTTTGGTGCTCATCGCGCTGACATCGCTGGCTTTTGGCGCCGCTGCCGGCGTCACCTGCAGCCACGCGAGTTGCGGCTTCGCCAAGAACCTGCGTCACGACCTGTTCTACAAAATCCAGACGTTCAGCTTTGCCAACATCGATGAGTTCTCGAGCTCCTCGCTCGTCACGCGTCTGACCACCGACATCAACAACGTGCAGCAGGCCTTTATGATGATCATCCGTATCGCCGTGCGTGCGCCGCTGGTATTGATCTTCGCCTTTACCATGGCGTTTATCATGGGCGGCAGCGTCGCCATGGTCTACCTGGTCATCATTCCGCTGCTGGGCTTTGGACTGTTCTTTATCATCTTTAAGGTACGCCCCATCTTCTCGCGCGTGTTCCACAAGTACGACGCCCTTAACGAGTCCGTCGAGGAAAACGTCACCGGCATGCGCGTGGTCAAGAGCTACGTGCGCGAAGACTTTGAGAAGGAGAAGTTCGCCACCGCCGCGCGCGACGTCCAGATGGACTTCACCCGCGCCGAGAAGCTGCTCGCCTTTAACAACCCCATGATGAACATCTGCGTCAACGGCGCATTTGTCGTCATCATCTACCTGGGATCCAAGCTCATCATCACGAGCCAGGGCACGCTGTTCGACGTGGGCCAGCTCTCCTCGATCTTTACCTATGGCTTCCAGATCCTCATGAGCCTGATGCAGCTGTCGATGATCTTTGTCATGGTGACCATGGCCGACGAATCGGCGCACCGCATTACCGAGGTGCTGGCCGCCGAGCCCACGATCGCCGATCCCGCCGAGCCCGTGCTCGAGGTTGTCGACGGTTCCATCGACTTTGACCACGTGAGCTTTAAGTATTCTGCGCATGCGAAGCGCCAGGCGCTCGACGATATCGACCTGCACATTAAGAGCGGCGAGACCATCGGCATCATCGGCGGTACCGGCTCGGCCAAGTCCACGCTCGTAAACCTCATCGCCCGCCTGTACGACGCCACCGAGGGCACCGTGCGCGTGGGTGGCATGGACGTGCGCGACTATGACCTGGACGCGCTGCGCCACCAAGTGGCCATGGTGTTGCAGAAAAACGTGCTGTTTAGCGGAACCATCGCCGAGAACCTGCGCTGGGGCGACCCGAACGCCACCGACGAGGAAGTCCGCGAGGCGGCACATCTGGCCTGCGCCGACGAGTTTGTCGACGGCTTCCCCAAAGGCTATGACACCTGGATCGAGCAGGGCGGCTCCAATGTTTCCGGCGGTCAGAAGCAGCGCCTATGCATTGCGCGCGCCCTGCTGCGTCGCCCCAAGATCTTGATCCTGGACGACTCCACCAGCGCCGTCGACACCAAGACCGACGCCAAGATCCGCGCAGGGTTGGCAAGCTATCTGCCCAACACGACCAAGCTCATCATCGCCCAGCGTATTAGCTCCGTGCAGGACGCAGACCGCATCATCGTCATGGAGGGCGGCCGCATCGCGCAGATCGGCAACCATGACGAGCTGCTTAAGACGAGCGAGATCTACCGCGAGACCTTTACCTCGCAAAACAAGATGTCTGCCGAGGGCGAAGGGGCCGTCGAGGCCGACACCGAGGCATCCACAACGCAAGCTCAGACCCAGGAAGGAGGCGAGGCACATGAGTAAGGCAACGACCGCCGAGCGCGCGCTCAACCGCAAGGGCGGCACCATGTCGCGCCTCATCAAGACGCTCTTTGGCTTCTACCCCGTGCTTTTGCCCCTCGTCGTCGTCGGCGTGGTGCTCTGCGCCATCATCAACTCCATCGGCGCGACCTTCCTTCAGAGCGCCCTGCAGATTATTAGCGAATCGTGGCAGTCGGGCGATTGGGAAGCCGCACAGCCCAAGATCGCACAGCTCGTGACCACCCTCGCCTGCATCTACGGCGTCGGCATCCTGTCTTCGCTCTTCTGGAACCGCGCCATGGCCATCGTCACGCAGGGCTCACTCGAGAAGCTGCGCGAGAAGATGTTCAACCGCATGCAGGACCTGCCGATTCGCTACTTCGACACGCACCAGCGCGGCGACATCATGAGCCACTACACCAACGACATCGACACGCTGCGCCAGATGATCAGCCAGTCGCTGCCCAACCTGCTCATGACGACCATCGTCATCGTCACGGTATTCTTTATCATGCTGTACTACAGCGTGTGGATGTGCCTGGTCATTGTGGCCGGCGTCGTCTTTATGACCTTTATGACCAAGCTGCTCGGCTCCAACTCCGCGCGTTTCTTTATTGCGCAGCAGTCCGAGCTCGGCGTGGTCGAGGGCCATATCGAGGAAGTCATGAACGGCCAGAAGGTCGTCAAGGCATTCTGCCACGAGTCTGCCGCCGAGGCCGATTTTGACGAGCGCAACGAAAAGCTCTTCGAGGTCTCGCAGAAGGCCAACATGTACGCCAACATCCTCATGCCCATCCTTATGAACCTGGGCAACCTGCTCTACGTGCTGGTCGCACTGGCAGGCGGCATTTTCCTGGCGCTAGGCGTGCCCAACCTGAGCATCTCGGGCATGGCGCTGTCCATCGCCGTCGTGGTGCCGTTCCTCAACATGACCAAGCAATTCTGCGGACAGATCGGTCAGATCTCGCAGCAGATCAACGCCGTGGTCATGGGCCTCGCCGGCGCCGACCGTATCTTTGAGCTCATCGACGAGAAGCCCGAGACCGACGAAGGCTACGTGACGCTCGTCAACGCGCAGGTGAACCCCGATACCTGGCAGCTCGAGGAGGCCGACCACCACACCGGCATGTGGGCGTGGAAACATCCGCACCGCGCAACTGGCGAGATCGAGTACGTGCCGCTGCGCGGCGACCTGGTCATGGACAACGTCGACTTTGGCTACACGCCCGACCACGAAGTGCTGCACGGCGTGTCCGTGTTTGCCAAGCCGGGCCAGAAGGTCGCGTTTGTCGGCGCCACCGGTGCCGGTAAGACGACCATCACCAACCTCATCAACCGCTTCTATGACATCGCCGACGGCAAGATTCGCTACGACGGCATCAACGTCAACAAGATCCGCAAGGCCGATCTGCGCCGCTCGCTGGGCGTGGTGCTGCAGGACGTGAACCTGTTCACCGGCACCGTGATGGATAACATCCGCTACGGCAACCTGGATGCGACCGACGAGGAGTGCATCGCGGCGGCCAAGCTCGCGGGCGCCGACGACTTTATCACCCGCCTGCCCGACGGCTACGACACGATGCTCACCGGCAACGGCGCCCAGCTGTCGCAGGGCCAGCGCCAGCTGATCTCGATCGCACGCGCTGCCGTCGCCGATCCGCCGGCAATGATTCTGGACGAGGCCACGAGCTCCATCGACACCCGCACCGAGGCCATCGTGCAGGCGGGCATGGACAAGCTCATGGAGGGCCGCACGACGTTTGTCATCGCGCACCGCCTCTCCACCGTGCGCAACTCCGACGCGATCATCTGCCTGGACCACGGCCGCATCATCGAGCGCGGCAACCACGACGAGCTGATCGCCAAGCGCGGGTATTACTATCAGCTCTATACCGGAGCATTTGAGCTGGAGTAGTTCGGCTCGCCGAGATGCCGATTTGCCGCTCATTCGTCGTGCATGACCCTAAGGTCAATGCCCTCCTCTTTCGGGGCAAATCGACTCATCTCAACGACCCAAACACAATGCACCGCAACGAATAAAGCCTCCGCAGCACGCATGAGCTGCGGAGGCTTTTCTATGATCTTCGTTACAAGCTTACCGTTCCTCGCGTTGCGGCCCGGCCGCCTCGGCTGTCTTTACGCGGTTCTTGTCGATGTACATGTTTTTGTCGGCCTGGGAAAAGAGCTCGCGCATCGTAGGCGGTTCATCAAAATCACTGGAAAGCGCGTAGCCCACCGCATAGCTGATAGGCATGTCGGGATGAGCCTCGGAATACTCGTTCACGTTCGCACGAACCCGAGCGAGACAGGACTCCACGGCAGCTCGATCGACATCCCACAGCACCGCGATAAACTCATCGCCACCGTCGCGGCCCACAAAGCAGGTCTCGGACGCCACGCACCCCAGCTGCTGGGCAAAAGAACGGATGTATTCGTCGCCCTTCTCGTGGCCGAAGTTGTTATTGACCGTATGCAGATTGTTAAGGTCGAAGACGCACACCGCAACGGGCGCCTCCGCGGAGACAGGCCGCTCCTGCCCCAAGATCTCCTCGCACTTGTTCTTGTTGGGCAGTCCCGTGGCTTCGTCGAGATAGACTTTGCTCTGCAGCTCGCGATTGAGCGCGGCAGTGCGCACCGCGCGAGCAAGTTCAACCGCAAAGGTCGCCACCAAACCAACGATATCGATGATCACCAGACCCTCGAGATAGTTGAGCGCCGACGCCTTCTCCTGAGAGTAGTCCTCTGCGAGTCGCGTAGCATCGTCGCAAATGCCAAAGAACTCCTCGCTCATGGAGATGATGTCGGTGTTCTCGTAGCCGACTTCGCGCACGCGGCTGATCTCGGCGCAAAGCTCATCAAAATAGTTTGCAAGCTCGGTCATCTTTGCCTGATACTCGTCGTCGTCGAGACGGACGAGGTTGAGGTCATCACTTCCGTAACGCAAACCGTTGATGTATGAATCCACGGCTTTGAGCAGGTCATCTTGAGGTTGACCCGCGTCCTCGAGCTTAACGATTCGCTGCGTGGTACCGCGCACCAAACCGGCATAGTTGACCACGCGCGCCGTGCCCTGGATATCGGAGACGAGCAGCATAACATTGATGAAGAAGAAGATGAGAACTGCCGTGAGCACCATCATGAGCAGGCGCACCGCCCGGCTGGCTTTCTTGGCGACAGAGGTATTCACAAGTTCACTCCCCCCAAATGACAAAAGTGCAGGTAGCACGCAGTGTGCTGAAATTCACGTGAGGTCAACTCTACCAGATGATTTTTCTAGGACGGGGATTAAAGAATCATCGACACGATAGTTATTTGAGAAGTTGTGCCATGGCGTTGACGAATTTCTGGACTTGGAGGGTGGGCTCGAGCGGATAGTGCAAAAAGACCGGCACCTCTCGCCCGCACAGGAACGGCACGCCCACAAAGGCCGGGTGCACCCCCGACCATGCGCCGCAGGTGAGCACCGCGTCGCCCTTTTCCTCTGCCTCGTTAAAGAGCGCAAAGTCAAAGCTGTCCACGTCGATCACGTCTACGCCGCCGTCGGCCAACAGATCGATACGCAGGCTGTCCATAGCGTCGTTGCCGTGGCGGAGCACGCGCAGACGCATACCCTCCAGGTCGGCAACCGTGATGCGATTCTTGCGCGCCAGCGGGCTCGTGCGCGGCAGGTCGATATAAAACGGCACGTTGACAATGCGGAGCTTTTGGCAGGCGTCACCCCAGCGCGGGGTCGAAAAACTCGACTGCACCACATCGACCTCGCGACCGAGGCTGCGCATGACGGTCTCGCGCTCGTCATAGAGGTCGCTCACCGGCACGATCTCAAATCGCAGCGACGGTTCCAGCTCGTGTACGCCCGACCACATCGACAGCGTTTGGCGCCCCGGGCACATCATCGACACACCCAGACGCACGGCACCGCCATCGCCCGCCGCGCGTCGGGCGCGGCGCAGCGCGTCCTCGGACTGCCGCATGATCGAGCGCGCGTCGTCCACCAGCAGAGCGCCCGCCGGCGTCACCTTAACACCCGAATGCGAGCGCTCGAACAACGTGATGCCAAACTCGGCCTCGAAACCCGACACCTGTTTGACGAGCGCCGGGGTCGACACGCGCAATTTTGCCGCCGCACGTGAGAAGCTTCCCAGCTCCGCGGCGGCCGATATGGCCTCGAGTCGTCGATCGTACACGTCAATCTCCCGTTTTCGCGCCTGTGAACGCATGGCGCCACAGGGGGTCGTTTTGGCAGGTCACGCGCTCGATTGAGAAAAACTGCATCGCACAGTATAAACCTACGGTTAACGCCATTCTAACAAATATGCAATTCACCTGCGCAAATGCAAAGCATACGATAACCAGCGAAAACCACGTGGGTCGGTTAATGGGAGCGACCCACCGGGAGGCACAAGAAGGGAAGTTCCTATGAGCAATTGGCTTAAGCTCGAGGGCGATGTCTGCGCCGTGACCGGCGCGCTCGGCGGTATGGGCGTCGAGATTTGCCGCGAGTTCGCCCGCAACGGCGCCAACGTCGTCCTGCTCGACCTGGACGAGGAGAAGGTCAAGGCCGCAGCCGCCGACCTCGCCGCCGAGTTTGGCATCCACGCCGAGGGCTACAAGATGAACGCCACCGACGAGGCCGAGGTTCAGGCCGCCGTCGATGCCACCATCGCCGACTTCGGCCGCGTCGACGTCCTTGTCAACACCGCCGGCATCCTGCGCTTCGCCGCCATGGAGGACCTGCCGCTGAGCGACTGGGAGCAGGTGCTCAACGTCAACCTCACCGGTTACTTCATCACCTCGCAGCGCTTTGGTCGCGAGATGATCAAGGCCGGCCAGGGCCGCCTGGTGCACATCTCGACCGTCGCCAGCCACTCCCCCGAGACGTTCTCGGGCGTGTACAGCTCTACCAAGGCCGGCGTCAACATGATGTCCAAGATGCTGGCTGCCGAGTGGGGCCCCTACGGCGTGCGCTCCAACTGCGTCGAGCCCTGCTTCGTTAAGACCCCGATGTCGGCCAACTTCTACGCCGACCCCGAGGTCGAAAAGAGCCGCAGCCGTCTGATCGCCACGCGCCGCATCGGCGAGGTCAGCGATATCGCCAACGCCGTCATGTTCCTGGCGTCCAAGCGCTCGGACTTTACCACCGGCGACGCCATCAAGGTCGACGGCGGCTTCTCCAACATGATGGGCGACCTCACCGCCAAGCCCGGCGGCCGTCGCGCCTATGCCGACAACTACCTTAAGAACAAGGGTGTCGAGCTTTGGTCCGATGAGTCCGGCGTCGCCAAGCCAACTGACCAGTAAACCAACCTAACAGGGAGGCCCGCGGATACGACCGCTCCTCTCCCACATCGATTAGAAAGAGTCCAATGGCTTCCAGCAACTCCAACAAGGGTCGCGCCGTCGTGCTTTCCGCCGCGTGCGTCACCATGTTCTTCATCAGCTCCATCGCGCTGTATTCTGTCGTGAGCAAGAACCTGCTCGCCGTCTACCCCGAGTGGTCGAGCGCCCTTACCTGGGCTTTTCCCGTCTTCCAGACCATCATGGCCGTGACGGGCATCTTCGCCGGCCGTATCTCCGATAAGATCGGCCCGCGCAACGTTGTGATCGCCGCCGCCGTGTGCTACGGCGTGGGCTGGTTCATGTCCGGCACCGTCACCGAGCCGTGGCAGTTCTACCTGTGGTTCTCACTCGTCGCCGCCGTCGGCAACGGTCTGGGCTATAACCCGGCGCTCACCACCGGCCAAAAGTGGTTCATCGACAAGAAGGGTCTCGCCTCCGGCATCACCCTGGCCGCTTCGACCGCCGGTCCCGCCGTGCTGTCCCCGGTGCTCGCCTCGCTGCTCATCCCGAGCCTGGGCATCTTTGGCGCCCTCAAGGCGCTCGGCGTCATCTTTTTTGTGACGATCGCCGCCTCCGCCCTGTTCCTGAAGGCCCCCGAGGCCGGCTGGCTGCCCGAGGGCTTCGAGGCCCCCAAGGGCGGCGCGCACGCCGGCACCTTCGGTGACCTCACCCCGGGCGAGATGGTCAAGACCCCGCGCTTCTGGGTCCTCATCGTCACCTTCGCCTTTGCCGCCACCGCGGGCACCCTGCTCGTCGGCAAGGTTGCCTCCATCGCCGCCGTCCAGCTCTTCGCCGACCCCACGAGCGCCGCGGCCGTCGCCCTCGGCGGTGTGGTAGTCTCCGTCAACACCTGCGCCAACCTGGTTGGCCGTCTGTCCTTTGGCCAGATCATCGACAAGCTCGGCGCCTACAAGTCGCTGCTCATCAGCCTTGTCGTCACCATCGTCGCCCTCGTCATCATGTCGATGAGCTTTACGCAGGCCATGTTCTTTGTGGCGCTCGCCCTGCTCGGCTTTAGCTTTGGCGCCCTGCTCGTCATCTACCCGCCGCTCACCGGTGGCGCCTTTGGCACCAGCAACATCGGCGTCAACTACGGCATCATGTTTTTGGGCTACGCCGCTTCCACCTGGATCAGCCAGCCCATCACCGCCGTGCTGTATCACGCCGAGGCCGGCAGCGCCGCCTACCAGCAGTCCTTCTACGGCGCCATCGTGATCGCCGCCATCGCCGTCGTGCTCACCGTCTACATGATGGTCTCCGACAGCAAGAAGAAGTCCGCCTAGTTTTACCGCTGTGACAAAGGGACTGCCCCTTTGTCACATTCCATCGGTCACCAGCATTAAGGAGTCGAAATGTCTGAGCTCAACCCCGTCCGCATTGCCGTTATCGGCGCCGGCGCCATGGGCCGCAACCACATCCGCTTTGTCACCGAGGAGCCCGAGGCCGAGCTCGTCGCCATCGCCGACGCCTTTGAGGGCGCCCGCGCCACGGCCGAGGCCGCCGGCGTGCCGTTTTATACCGATCCCGCCCAGATGATGGACGAAGTCAAGCCCGAGGCCGTCATTATCGCCACCCCCAACGACCTGCACCTGGGCGTTGCCCGCGAGGCTGTGAAGCGCAATATCGTGCCGCTGGTCGAAAAGCCGATCTCCAACGACCTGGAAGATGCCCAGGCCTTCGCCGCCGAGGCCGAGACCGCCGGCGTGCCCGTACTCGTGGGTCAGCACCGTCGCCACAACCCCTTCGTCAACAAGGCCAAGGAGATCATCGAGTCCGGCGAGCTGGGCAAGCTCACCGTGTCGAGCTTCCACTACATGATCTATAAGAATGACGAGTACTTTGATGTCGAGTGGCGTCGCAAGAAGGGTGCCGGCCCGATCCTGGTCAACCTGGTGCACGACGTCGACCTGCTCCGCTACCTGCTGGGCGAGCCCGTTGCCGTCCAGGGTATGCAGTCCAGCGCCGCCCGCGGTTTTGAGACCGAGGACTCCGCCGTGGTCAACGTCCGTTTTGCCGATGGCGCGCTCGCAAGCATGACCATCTCCGACGCCACCGCCAGCCCCTGGAACTGGGAGGCCACCGCTCGCGAGGATCCGCAGTACCGCCCCTTCGACGCCGACGCCTACTTTATCGGCGGCACTAAGGGCGCCCTGTCGCTGCCCCGCCTGCACCAGTTCTCCTACGACGGCGCCTCCAACTGGCACAAGCCGCTGCAGATGGAGATTCCGGCTGTCGACCCGGCACTGCCGCACAAGATGCAGCTCAAGCACTTTGTGAAGGTTGTCCGCCGCGAGGTCGAGCCCGTCGTAACCCCCGCCGATAACGTCAAGACGCTCACGCTTCTCAACGCCATCAAGGAGGCCGCCGAGACCGGCCAGCTCGTCGAGCTGTAATGCCTTAAAAGCGACCGCGGCAGAAACCCCATGCCAAGCCCCTCGGTCCGCTACCAACAAGCCCCTCTTCTTTGCCCCGCGAGCAGCCTCCTGCCCGCGGGGCATTTTGACTACATTGCCGACGACTTTTCTGATACGGGGGCCATTTTGCACCTCTGCTTGATTCGTTCGCCACGGAATGCGCCTATCTACTACGTTTAACCGATCACCCTCAACCATACCGAATTTCGCGAAATAAAAACCGCAGGTAAACGGCTTACCGATTTTCGGAAAACCCAGGTATGGTCAGCCCCTACGGGCAAAACGTAGTAGATAGGCCGTTTTCATGGCGCGGCCCCAAAACAGTCTTTTGGGACGGGTGGTATCCTTGGTAGCCCTGTGCTGCAAACGCACCTTAAACGCAAGGAGTCCCATGGATCTTATCGCCCAGCTCGCCCGCGAGCTCAACCTTAAGGCCGTCAACGTCGAGGCGGCCGTCAAGCTCATCGACGAGGGCAACACCATTCCCTTTATCTCGCGCTACCGCAAGGAAGCAACGGGCGGCATGGACGATGTCGCCCTGCGCGCCCTCGACGAGCGCCTGTCCTACCTGCGCAATCTTGAGCAGCGTAAAGAGGACGTCATTCTGCTTATCGACGCCCAGGGCAAACTCACGCCCGAACTCGAGCAGCAGATTCGCGAGGCCACGCAGCTCCAGCGTGTCGAGGACCTCTACAAGCCCTACCGCAAAAAGCGCATGACCCGCGCGCAGAAGGCCCGCGAGGCAGGCTTGGAGCCGCTCGCCAACATGATCATCATGCAGGCATCCGCCAAGGGCAGCGCACTCGACGCCGCCGCGGCATACGTCAACGAGGAGGCCGGCTTCGACACGCCCGAGAAGGCGCTCGCCGGCGCCGCCGACATCGTGGCCGAGACGGTAGCCGAGGACCCGGAGAACGTCGCCGACCTACGCGCCTTTACGCAAAACACCGCAGACATCGTCGTCGAGGCCACCGACCCCACCGAGAAGACCCCCTACGAGCCGTACTACAGCTATGATGAGCCGCTGCGCCGTATACCCAACCACCGCGTGCTGGCTATCGACCGCGGTGAGCGCGAGGGCAAGCTCCGCGTGCGCGTGAACGTCGACGGCGCCGCCGCCACGGCACGCCTCGGCAGCCGTTGGCCCCGACGCCAGGGCGTCTTCGCGCCCGTCTTTGACGCCGCCATCGCCGACGGCTACAAGCGCCTCATGGCCCCCTCGCTGGAGCGCGAGGCCCGCGCCAAACTCACCGTCCGTGCGCAGACCGAGGCCATCAATGTCTTTGCCAAGAATCTCGAGGGGCTGCTCTCGGCACGCCCCGTGCGCGGTGCCCGCGTGCTCGCGCTCGATCCGGGCTACCGTACCGGCTGCAAGGTCGCCGTCATGGACGAGACCGGCAAGCTACTCGACCACGGCGTGGTCTACCCCACCAAGCCGCGCCACGACGTCGCCGGCACCAAGCGCGAGCTCGCCCGCCTCGTCAAGAAGGACGGCGTCAACACCATCGTCATCGGCAACGGCACCGCCAGCCGCGAGACCGAGGAAGTCGTCTCGGAGTTCATTGCCGAGCAGGCACCTGGACTGCGATACACCATCGTCAACGAGGCCGGCGCATCGGTGTACTCCGCCTCCGAGCTTGCCAGCCAGGAATATCCCGATCTGGACGTCACCGTGCGTGGCGCCATGAGCCTGGGCCGCCGCCTGCAGGATCCGTTGGCAGAGCTCGTTAAGATTCCGCCTCAGTCCATCGGCGTGGGTCAGTACCAGCACGACCTTGACCAGGCCGAGCTTTCGTGCACCCTGGGCCACGTGGTGGAAGACGCCGTCAACCGTGTGGGCGTCGACGTCAACACCGCGAGCGCGAGCCTGCTGGGATACGTATCGGGCATCACGCCGAGCGTGGCCAAAAACATCGTGGCCTACCGCGAGGAAAACGGCGCCTTTACCGATCGCCGCCAGCTCAAGAAGGTCCCCAAACTGGGACCCAAGGCATATCTTAACGCCGCGGGCTTCCTGCGCATCAGCGGTGGCAAGAACCCGCTCGACGCGACAAGCGTCCACCCCGAGAGCTACGAGGTGGCCACGGCCGTCCTGGAGCGCGCAGGCGTTAAAGCCAGCGAGCTCAGCCGCGGCGGCGTGCCCGACATTGAGCGCCGTCTGGGCAGCATCTCGGCGCTGGCAAGCGACCTGGACTGCGGCACCCTGACGCTCATCGACATCGTCAACGAGCTCAAGAAGCCCGGTCGCGACCCACGCGACGACGCGCCCGAGGTGGTCTTTAGCCGCTCGGCACTTTCCATCGACGACCTGGAGCCCGGCATGGAACTCAAGGGCACGGTGCGCAACGTCGTCGACTTTGGCGCGTTCGTCGACGTGGGCGTGCACCAGGACGGCCTCGTACACATCTCCAAGCTGGCCAACCGCTTCGTCAAGCACCCGAGCGACGTGGTGCGCGTCGGCGATACGGTCAAGGTGTGGGTCGAGAAGGTCGATCGCGACCGCAAAAAGATCTCCCTCACCATGGTGCAGGGCAAGTAAACCGCCAAAGCAAAGGTACCCCCTGTAGCGATGTGCAAAATCGCGAGTATTCTGCAAATTCCACCGTTCCGGATGCCCCTCAGAGATGGAAAAGCAAAAAACAGCCCCCGTTTTAGCGTCGTCAGAGCCAAAACGGGGGCTGTTCCGTGCTTCACCCAACTGGTAAAAGCCTTTACCTTGCTGAATACTCTCAATTTTGCACGGCGCAGGCGGGGGTACCTTTGCCCACGGCAGGATATGGAAACCAAGCGCCAACTTGCTGGCAAGCTCGTGTCGGCAGCCCCTGCCTTTCCTTTGCCTAGCGCGACCCTCGCGAAGCGCGTGAGCGATAGGGAAAGGAAAGGCCGGGGCGAGCAGCCCGCGGCGTAGCCAGTGTTCGCGTTACGGCAGAATATGGAAACCGAGCGAGGCGATATCCTTGGCAAAACCGCGCACGGTATCGAGCGAGACCTCGTACGGGTCGCGACCAATGTTCTTGCGCTTGGCCAGGATGCTGTTGGGCACCGTGATGATCTGGCAACCGCAGGCCTCGGCCTGATAAATGTTGATGAGCTCGCGCGTGGACGCCCACAGGACCTCACAGTTGGGCTTGATGGCGGCCTTCTTGACCGACTCCGTCATAAACGGAATGGGATCGACGCCGGTGTCGGCGATGCGGCCGGCAAAGAGCGAGATGATGGACGGCGTCTCGGCATCAACGGCCTCGACCATCTCGTCGACCTGCATAGGCGTAAAGATGGTGGTGACGTTAACCTTGATGCCGTCGGCCGAAAGCTTGCGAACCAGCTCGGCGGTGGACTCGCCCTTGGTGGTCACGCACGGGATCTTAACGTAGACGTTCTCGGCCCAGGTAGCGATCTCGCGGGCCTCGACCTCCATGGTCTCGACGTCATCGGCAAAGACCTCAAACGACACAGACACATCGGTGATGTGGGCCAGGACCTCCTTGGCAAACGCGCGGTAATCCGTCACGCCGCCCTTCTTCATAAGGGACGGGTTGGTCGTGAAACCCTGAACGTTGCCGTTCTCGTACATGTCGAGCATGCCCTCGAGGTTTGCACCGTCAGCGAACACCTTGATTGCCATCTGCCTGATTCCTTTCGCTTGCACACGGGCGTTAAACTGCTAAACACTTTACCTACGTTTATCAAGGCGTGAGCTGCGGTTTTTTATCTTCTCGGCGAACGGTATAAACACCTCAGTGTTTGGATTGATAAATCGATTGCGCATGCAAAAGCAAAGAGTCGCAGTTTGAGCAAACGTCAGAACGCGAGATTCATTAGATGAGGCCGAAATGCTGCATCGCTGTGACGGTGCCGTCGTGTGCGACATCATCAGTCACGTAGTCGGCGAGCGCCTTGACCTCGGGCATAGCGTTGCCCATGGCCACGGCCGTCTCGACAGCGGCGAGCATACCCAGATCGTTGCCGGAATCGCCAAAGCCAAAGGTGCGCGCGTTGCCGGTGCGACCCAGGTATTCCAGCGCTCGCGCCACGCCCACGCCCTTGTCAATGCCCTTGGGGCTCAGCTCGCGATTCTGGCCACCGGTGTTGCACAGCTCAAACTCGCGATCGATAAAGCCGTCATCGTTGGCCACGCGAGCCAAACTGGGCACACTGAGGCATACCTTGCCCACGCGCAGACTGCCGTCGACGCGCATTTCCTCGGTGCTGTGCACCACAGAAGTGCCGATCAGAGACGACTGCTCAACACCCGCGGGTTCCAGGGCAAAAGTAGCCACGTTGGTCTCGAAAAAGGCCTCAATCCCTGCCGCGGCCATACGGCGCGCAAGCTCCTCAATAACGTCCTCGTCAAAGCAGTCCTCATGCACCACGCGGCCCTCGACCTCGAGCGTCGCTCCCGCCATGGCAACGACACCCGCCGGGTTCAGCGCGCGCAGGCCATCGGCAATCAGCCACAAGGGACGACCCGTGCAGATAAATGCATGGTGTCCCGCGTCGCGCAGACGATGAAACGCCTCGACGACCGCCTGCGAGGGGTGAACCGCCGAAAAGTCCTTGTCGGTCATGTTGTCGGGATCGAACGACGTCAGCGTGCCGTCCACGTCAAAAAAGAGCACGGCGGAATCGGGGCACGCATCAATCATATGGGTTCCTTTCGGGGGCGAGAGTAAACGAAGTATCCATCATATAATGGAGCGACGCAACCAGAGAGGTCACCCATGGAATTTTACGCAAGCTGCCCCGAGGGCTTTGAGTCCGCACTCGCCGATGAGCTTAAACGCCTCGGGCTTTCGCATGTTCGCCGGCTGAAGGGCCGCGCTACATTTGAGGGCGAGCTCGAAGAAGGCTACCGCGCCTGTCTGTGGTCGCGCCTGGCGAGCCGTGTGTTCGTGGTACTCGGGCGCTTTGAGGCGCAGGATGCCGATGAACTGTACGATAGCGTTTACGACATCGCCTGGGAGACCATCATCCGCCCCGGCGCCACCATCGCCATCACCGCCCGCGGCGTGACCGAGCAGCTGCGCAACACGCGCTTCTCGGCCCTGCGCGCCAAAGACGCGCTGTGCGACCGTCTGGCCGAGACCACGGGCCGTCGCGCCGACGTCGATGCCGCCGACCCCGATGTTCACCTGTTGCTTTCGCTGCGTCAGCGCCGCGCGAGCATCAGCCTGGACCTTTCGGGCGACCCGCTGTTCAAGCGTCTGCCGCCCGCTGCGACTCGTGCCGGCGAGGGCGCACACGTGTTGCGCCCCGACTACGCCGCCCTGGTGCTGGCGCAGGTCGGCTGGACCGCACTATGCGAGCGCGAGCTGACGGCCGACGATTACGAAAACGAAGCCCTTCCCACGCTGATCGATGCCTCGTGCGCCGGCGGCGGTCTGCTGCTGGAGGCCGTGAACATTCTGACCGACCGCGCCCCGGGCGCCGCACGCGAGCGCTGGGGCTTTGAGGGCTGGCAGCTGCACGACGCTGTCCTGTGGGAGCAGCTGCTTGCCGAGGCGCGCGAGCGCGAGGCGGCAGCGCGCGAGCGCCAGGCGCGCATCGTGGCCGTAGACATCGACCCCGCCGCCCGCAAGACTGCCGAGCGCATGGTCAAGTGCGCCGGCTACAAGCGTTTTGTCGACTTTTGTGCCACCAAGCCCGCCACCGTGCTGGACCATGCGGGCGCCGTCGCCGGTGCCGCCCTGGTCGCGGACACGACCGAGACCCCGCTTTCGCTCATGCACGATGCCATGACGCTCATCGGCGAGCTGCGCCGCGCCCCCGAGCTCGCTTCGGCGCCGGTCGCCGCTCTCACCCGCGACGGCCTTATGGCCCGCGCGCTCCACGCCGAGCCCGAGCGCTCGATCGCCGTCATGCCCAATAACGAGGAGGCGGCTCTTGAGGTTTGGCCCTCACTCGACCACGCCGCTGCAGCGTTTGAGGCTGCGACCAGCGCGGATGCCGAGGCCGAGGTTGCGGATGCCAACGAAGCCAACGACGAAGCCGCCGACACCCCCATGCCCGAACCTGCCGCCATGCTCGACCTGGGCGACGGCAAGCCGCTGCCCGTGCTCATCCCCGAATCGGAGCAGTTCGCCAACCGCCTGCGCAAGAACGCCCGCCTGCGTCGCAAGTGGGCGAAGCGCGAGGGCGTGAGCTGCTACCGCGTCTACGATGCCGACCTACCCGACTACTCCGCCGCCATCGACCTGTACGAGGGATGCCCGCAGACGCCGGGCCGCTGGCTCGTCATCGCCGAATACGCCGCACCCAAGACCATCGACCCCGCGCTGGCCCAGGCCCGTATGCTCGACATCTTGGCCATCGCGCCGCGCATCCTGGATGTTCCGGCCGAGCACGTGCACGCCAAGGCCCGCATGCGTTCGCGCGGCGGCTCGCAGTACGGCAAGCAGGGCGCTGGCAAGGGCGGCTCGGGCGAGCGCGCCAACATCGCGCGCCGTCGCCTCCCGCTCATCGAAGAGGGCGGCCTTACCTTTGCCGTCAACTTTGACGACTACCTGGATGTGGGCATCTTCCTGGACCACCGCGTCACCCGCAACCTGGTGCGCGAGCACGCCAAGCAGGCGCGCCGCTTCCTCAATCTGTTCGCCTATACCGGTACCGCCACCTGTTATGCGGCCGATGGCGGCGTCGAGGAGACCGTGACGGTCGACCTTTCCAATACCTACCTGGACTGGGCCGAGCGCAACATGCGCCAGAACGGCTTTGTTGGTCCGCAGCATCATTTTGTGCGCGACGACGTGCTCGCCTGGATTCGCGACCAGCGCCAGACGCGCAACCGCTGGGACTTGATCTTTGTCGACCCGCCCACGTTCTCGAACTCGTCCAAGATGGGCCGCCGCACTTGGGATGTCCAGCGCGACCATGTTGAGCTTTTGGCCGGCGTATCGCGCCTGCTCGCACAGGGCGGACATGCCATCTTTAGCTGCAACCTGCGCGGCTTCCGCCCCGAGACATGCAAGCTCGCGCGCGCGGGCGTGGTGTTGGAGGACATTACGGCGCAGACCATCCCCGAGGATTTCGCACGCAACCAGAAGGTGCACCACTGCTATATCGTGCGCCGCCTGCCCATTGAAGACGCCATGGCCGAGGTCGGCTTTAGCGCCGAGGAGATTGCCGAGCGTGTCGAGGAGCTGCGCAACCCCGAGGCCCGCAAGCGCTGCGCGGCTGTACCTGCGCACGCGCAGACCGGCGACCGAGGGCCGCGCGGCGACGGCAAGCCCACCTGCGCAGGCAAGCCCAAAAAGAAGAAGTTCTACGCCAGCAAGCCCAAGGGCAAATAAACAAAGTTGCGGTGGAATACGGACTGTTTTGCCTGGAATTAGGCAATTTTAGACCGTATTTCACCGCAACTCATATTGGGATGGTGGTTGGCGATCTAGCCTTGGGTGACCAGGCGATAGCCGATACCCACGTGCGTTTGTATATAGCGCGGATGCGCGGGGTCGGACTCGATCTTCTTACGCAGCGTACCCATAAAGACGCGCAGGCTCGCCAGGTCGCTCTTAGTTGCCGTGCCCCAAATCTCGTGCAGGATAAACTGGTGCGTCAGCACCTTGTCGGCGTTATGCGCCAGCAGGCACAGGAGCTTGTACTCGATCGGCGTCAGATGCAGCTCCTCGCCATCCATCGTGGCGATGCCGGCATCAAAATCGATATGCAGCTCACCGGTATCGAACGAGCCCTCGGAGGCAACGCCGCCCGTTTGTGCATACGAAAGGCGCCTGAGCGTCGTGCGAATGCGCGCGAGCAGCTCCTCGACCGAAAACGGCTTGGTCAGGTAGTCGTCGGCGCCGGCATCGAGCGCACGAATCTTGTCCGCATCCTCACTGCGCGCCGAGACCACAATGATCGGCATGCCCGACCATGCACGCACCGACTCCACCACCTTGACGCCGTCCATATCGGGCAGGCCCAGATCGAGCAGCACGATGCTCGGTGCCTGCGACGAGGCGGCGGCGATGGCGGCATGGGCGGTCTCCACAGCCATATGGCGCAAGCCGTGCGCCTCGAGCGCAGCAACGATAAGGTTGCGGACGGCGGGATCGTCCTCAACGACCAAGATAAGCGGTTTTACGGCAGAGTTCGACACAGCGCTACTCCTTATCAAACGAAACGTCGGCGGCGGGAAGTTCAATCGTAAAGACCGAGCCGTGCGGTTCCGCCGCGGCAACCTCTATGCTACCGCCATGCGCCAACGCAATGGAACGGCAGAGCGAAAGACCCAGGCCCACGCTGCGGTGGCTGTCGGCCAGACCATGGTTGGCGGTATAGAACGACTCAAAGATCCGCTCGCGGTCCTCGGGTGCGATGCCCGGACCATCATCGGCCACCGAGCACGCCACGCGTCCATCGTCGACGCTAATCGAAATCATGATATGCGAGCCCGCGGGCGTATAGGTGATGGCGTTGTTCACCAGATTGACCACCAGCTGCACCATCAGGCGCGCATCGACGTTGACGAGCGCCGGCTCATCGCACGCCACCACCTTAAGGTCGTGCTCGCGCACGGCAGGGTTCACGTGGCGCAGCGCCTCCTCGACGATATCGTCCATGAGCTCGAGCGTGGTCGACAGGCGCATACCGCCACCCTCGAGCTTGGTGATGGCGAGCAGATTCTCGACGGTAGCGTTGAGCCACAGCGCATCCGAGCGAATGGATAGAAGCAGGCCGCGGCGCGTCTGGGCATCGAGCACCGCGGTGCCGGTCGAGCCCTGGTCGAGCAGCACGTCGGCATTGCCCGAAATACTGGTGAGCGGCGTGCGCAGGTCGTGCGAGATGGAGCGCAGCAGGTTGGCGCGCAGCTGCTCGTTTTTGGCGAGCACCGCCGCCTCCTCGCGGGCCTCCATGGCGCGAGCGCGATCGAGCGCCAGCTCGCCTTCGCTCACGATGGCATCGGCAAGTGTCCGCTCCTCGTGCGTCAGCACGTCGGGCTCGGCAACGATGGCGAGTACCCCCACCACCGAGACGGGATCGCCCGTGCGCACCATAGTGTCGCCCGAACGCACCGTCAGGTATATGCCGTAGAACGCCGAGCCGCCAAACGTGGCGTCGAGCGGCGTCCCCACATAGGCGGACGCCGAGAGCCGCGGCGGCATCTGCGGCGCCAGTTCGTGCACCGGTGCCGCATCGCCCACAGCCGTGTACGTCGCACGCGGCAGCAGGTCATCATCGTCGGCGTCGGCGCTGTACCACACGACCGGACAGCCCGAAAGACGCGCCAGCTGCGTTGCCATGGCATGGATAATTTGCTGCTGGTCGGCACACCGCTGCAGCATGCGGTTGGTCTCGAGCACCATATGCGTGCGGCGGTCGCTGGCGGCAGCCTGTGCCAAGGCGCGGCGCAGGGCCAACGCAATCGAGCTCGACACGAGCGAGACCACGAACATGATGAAGAACATGCCGGGATAGCCGCGGTCGATAAGCGACAGCGAGTAGCGCGGGTCGACAAACAAGAAGTTGTAGAGCGCCACGGCGGCAGCCGAGCTCAGCAAGCAATACAGGCGACTCCAGGTAAAGAATGCGCACAGCTGAACGGCGAACACATAGACGATCATGATGCTCGGCGCGAGACCCGGATGGTCGAGCAGCGCGCCCACAATCGTCGCCGCGACCAGCAGCCCCACCGATACGCAGGCGTCATACAGAGGAGTGCGGCGCGTCAGCGTTGTGCGCCGCCACCAAAAGTTATCGGCGATATCGCCGTCCGCACGGACGTCCATAGACACCGTACCCCTCCCTCAAAAACAAAAACCACCACAGGGGACAGGCACCTTTGTGGTGGTTTCCCTTGTGGTGGTTCCAAGTGTATAGCCTTTGCAACCGGCGGTCGCTAGACAAACAGCACGTGCGCGAGCAGGGCACACACGCACACCGCTCCAAATACCAGTGCCACGATCGAGATCACGCGGTCGGCCATATCCATGTTGGCACGGTTCGTCAAAAACCGATCTTCGGCGGCGTCGGCGCGCGCCTCACGTACCAGCTCGGCAACCACCTCGCGGCCATCAAGCATCTTTGCATCCATGTTTGCCTCCCCGGCCTCAATCTTGTCCATCGAAAACCAACTCCGTGCAACCTGTCGGCGCCTACGGCCGCTCGTTGGGAGCCAGACGCTGCATCTTGTTCACGGCCTTGAACTTGGTGAACAGCGGCACGTACTCAAAGCTCACGTTGGAGTTCTCCAGGCCGTACCAACGCGCGGGCGTGCCGGCGGCACGGCGGATGATGTACTTGAGCGTGATGGCCGTACGCTCGCTGGGCTCCACATCGCTTTCGGGCGCCAGAAGCTTACGGATCAGGACGAACTTGAACGTGCCGATGTTACCCGGATCCTTGTAGACCGAGTAGTCATGCGTCTGCGGCGGCAGCTCGCCAGTGGCGGCCAGGTCCTGAACAACCTGACGCAAGTAGGCATTGACGCGCTGGTTAATCTTGTAGCCCAGGTACAGATGCACGCGGAACACGTAGTCGGTGCCGAACGTCTCGACCGAATAGGCAAAGGTGTGCGGTTCGTCCATGGTCTCGACATTCACAAACCACCAAGCGTGGGCACGCTTGGGATGCTTGTCCAAGATCGAATAGACGATATCGCGGTCGATGTAGTCGGTATGGGTGTCCTTGGTCAGGTACACGACGTTGTCGCTCAGGCGCTCGTAGCGATCGTCATCGCGCAGGCGCTTGAGCTGCGGCAGGTAGCTGCGCAGCGGCAGCAGCGTAAACTGGCGCTGCTCAACAGCCGTGCCGTTGTACCAGCACACCATGATGCCCATGATGAGTGCAGCCATGAGGATGGTGAAGTAGCCGCCGTGGAAGAACTTGGTGAGCGAGCTCACGAAGAAGAAGCCTTCGAGCAAAAGGAAGAAGGCTGCGAAGATCCACGGAGCAACCTTGAGCTTGCGCTCCTCGTGCAGGTAGAAGAAGAGCAGCAGCGTGGTGCACATCATTGTCAGCGTAATGGCAAGGCCGTAGGCGGCTTCCATATGCGCCGAGTTCTGGAACAGCAGTACCACGATGACGCAGCCGACAAGCATGACGTTGTTGACCATGGGGATGTAGAGCTGGCCCTTGGTCTCGGCAGGGTAGAAGACCTGCATGTGCGGCATGAGATCCAGACGGCTGGCCTCGGACACCAGCGAGAATGCGCCGGTGATGAGCGCCTGCGAGGCAATGATGGCCGCGACGGTGGAAAGGCCGACGGCAAACGGGCGCAGGCCCGGGGCGAGCATCTGGTAGAACGGGTTGAGGTCGGCAATGCCCATGAGCTCGGGGTTGGCAGCGTTGTTCATAAGCCAAGCGCCCTGGCCCATATAGGAAAGCAGCAGGCAGCACTTAACGAACGGCCAGGTAGCGTAGATGTTGCCGCGCCCGACGTGGCCCATGTCGGAGTAGAGCGCCTCGGCACCGGTGGTGGCGAGGAAGCAGCTGCCCAGAATCATGATGCCCGCGTGGTTGTTGGGGCTCAGCAAAAAGGCGATGCCGCGCACCGGGTTGAGGCACAGCAGCACGGCGGGGTGCTGGAAGACAAAGAACAGACCCGTGCCGCCCAGGAACAGGAACCACAGCGTCATGATGGGGCCAAAGGCGTGACCGATCTTGGCCGTACCGATGCGCTGTACCAAGAAGAGCACGATGATGATGGCGAGCGTAATGGCGACGACGCGGCCCTGGTCATCGCCCAGCACGGCATGGACCGCCGGGATGGTGCGCAGGCCCTCGATGGCCGTGGTAACGGTAACGGCCGGCGTCAGGATGCCGTCGGCGAGCAGCGCGGCGCCACCCAGCATGGCGGGGATGATAAGCCACTTGCCGCAGCGCTTGACCAGGCTGTACAGGGCAAAGATGCCGCCCTCACCATGGTTATCGGCGCGCAGCGAGATGAGCACATACTTGATGGTGGTCAGCAACGTGACCGTCCACACGACAAGGGAGAGCGCGCCGAGCACGAACTCCTCCGTGACGCTTCCGATGCCGCCGTTGCCGGCGACGAGCGCCTTGGTTACATACATGGGGCTGGTGCCGATATCGCCATACACCACGCCCAGCGTGACGAGCATCGCCGAGATGCTCACAGGAATCGCAGCGTGCGAGGCTGCCTCCTTGGCCTTTTGTTCCATAAGCCGGTTTCCTCCCAACTTTAATGTTCGAAGGGATTATAGGTAATCGGCCCATGTTTAAATGGCACCGTCTTCCCAGCTAGATAAACATTTATACGACCTTTAGGCCACAGCGGCGATATGGAATGCAACAAAGGGACTGTCCCTTTGTCACATCCGTCATTTTCCAAGCCAGTTTTTGAACCACCACTCCATGGAACGGCTCATCTCGGCCATAAAGGGGCTCGTGTGCTTGCGGGTGTAGATATCCACCACGCGCTCGCCTACCTCGCGGGCATGCGGACGGAACATCGCGTCCATCTCGGCCACCTGCGCGTCCATGGTCGCAGCATCGGCGCGGCAGTAGCGTTCCTCGTGCACCAGGTTCACCACGGGATGCGCAATAGCCGGGCGCTCCTTGCGGGGCGTGCCGATGATGAGCATCGACAGCGGCATGGTATACGGAGGCAGATCCAGCAGCTCGGCCACTTCCTCGGCATTCTCGACGATATCACCGATATAGCAGCTCCCCAAGCCCAGAGCCTCGGCGGCAACCACGGCGTTTTGCGCGGCGATCACGGCATCCTGGGCCGCGATGGCAAAGTCGCCCAAACCCGGCGCGCGGCGGGGCGCCTTGCCCGTACGCTCGACAAACTCGGGCTCAAAGCAGCCCACGTGCTCAAACAGATCGATCCACTTGGCATAATCGACCACAAATATTAGTGCCCAGGGCGCCTTGGCGATCATGGGCTGGTGGTCGCACAGGTCGGCCAGACGATCCAGCGTAGCCTGCTCGCGAATGCTCACGATGGAATACATCATCATGGCGCCCGCCGACGGCGCGCGACTCGCCGCATGCAAAATTGCCGCCCGCTGCTCGTCGGTCACCGCCACGGGACGGTCGTCGTCATCACGCGCGAAGGCACGCGTGGAGGAACGGTACTCCAACGTGTCCAGCACCGCATTGCCCGTGGTCTCGACCGGATAGCCACACGTATCCACAGCCTTGGTGCAAACCTGCTCGTTCATCGCCTCATCCTCGCTAATTCTTTAAGAAGCCTTTACGTTTCCGTGTAATTCCCGTCCATTATCGCGCAGGTCGCCACTACATTGCGCCACACCGCCACACGTGCGCGTTAATATGGCTGGTTGTTGTGCGCAGACACCAATTGCAGCGCATATCTTGGTAACAATCGGGTAAACCCCCGCTTTCGTACGTTTTAGTTTGTGAGGAGTCTCAGCATGTTCGCTGCCGCCATCTCGCTCGTCGGTCTTGCGGCGACCGTCTACCTTGTCTTGCGCGAGGCCAAGGCCATTCGCGCTCAGTCGGGCACCGTTGCCAAGGGCGCCTTCGCCTGGAGCGTCGCCTTTGGCCTGTTCCAGCTCTTTTTGACCGTCTGGGGCGCCATTGGCCTCGTCGCGCAGAACGAGCCGCTCGCCTTCGTGATGCTCATCCTGACCAACGCCATCCTCACCGGCTGCGCTTGGGCCAGCATCGCCCGCGACCGCATCGCCCCGCGCGTCTTTGCGTTCGCCGGGCCCAACGCCCCCGCCCCCACCGGCAAGCTCGCCCGCCTGCGCGGCGCCTTTGTGGGCAAACCGCTCGTCGCCGCCATCTTGTGCCTGCTGCTCGCCGGCGTCTTTGCGCTGCTAGGCATGGAGGTATCGTCCAACCACGACTTTACCTGGGTCTACCCCCTGTGCATCCTGCTCGAGTGGGCCATCATCACCACGCTCATGGTCGGCCTGTTCTTCCTGTTCCAGCGCCACGGCGCAGCTCCCGCGGTCCTGGCCTTTGCCCTCTTTGTCCTGGGCATTGCCGAGTTCTTCGTCATCACGTTTAAATCCATGCCCATCCAGCCGGGCGACCTTTCGGCCATCTCCACCGCCGCCGCGGTCGCCGGCACCGGCTACACCTTCTCGATCTCACTGTTCTGCGTGCTGTCCATGGGCTTTACCGCCATCGCCATGCTGCTGTGCGAGTACGCCGGCCTGGTGGCACCGCACCGTCAGAAGGGCGCCGCCAACTCCAAGCGCATGCTGCTCACCAACCTGCTCGTCGCCGTGCTGTGCCTGGGCGGTGTGACCGCACACGTCACGCTCATCGACTACTACAACACCCTCGGCATCACCGTCTACACCTGGCGCCCGCTCGAGAGCTACTGGCGCGAGGGCTACCTGCCCGCTTTCATTAGCGCAGCGCAGTCCATCAAGCCGCCCAAACCCGCCGACTACTCCGTCGACGATGCCAAGGCCACGCTCAAAAAGTACGCCAAGGCCTACGACAAGTCCGACGCTGCCAAGAGTGACGAGCGCACCGCCGCAAAGGAGCAGTTCGATAGCGAGAAGCCTACGGTCATCGCCATCATGAACGAGACCTTCTCGGATCTTTCGATCTACCAGAACATGCGCGCCGGCTACGAAGGCCCGCAGTACTTTAAGAACCTGTCCAACTGCCTCAGCCGCGGCAAGCTCTACGTGAGCGCCTACGGCGGCGGTACCGCCAATACCGAGTTTGAGTTTATGACCGGCAACTCCATGGCCAACCTGGGCTCGGGCGTGTATCCGTACACCATCTACAACATGGAGACGACCGGGAACCTGGCAGAGCAGTTCAAGTCGCTCGGATATTCCACCACGGCCATGCACCCCAACCACGCCACCAACTGGAACCGCGAGAACGTCTACAAGGACTTTGGCTTTGACCAGTTCCTGTCCATCAACGACTTCCAGGGTGCCGACACCCTGCGCGGCATGGTGACCGACCAGGCTACCTACGACAAGATTCTTGAGCTGCTCGATCAGAACGCCGATCCGCAGTTTATCTTCGACGTGACCATGCAGAACCACTCGGGCTACGACACGGGCCTGCTGCCGGTCGACAAGCAGATGCACCTGAACATCGACACGACCGATCTGGACGCCAAGACCGTCGAGGACGGTACGCTCTCCGATGTCGACGAGTATGTCTCGTGCATCGAGCAGTCCGACCAGGCGCTTCGCTACTTCCTCAACGCCCTGAGCAAGCTCGACCGTAAGGTGGTCGTGGTGTTCTGGGGCGACCACCAGCCGTTCTTCCCGTCCAAGTTCAACGATAAGTGGTTTACCGGCGAGGACGACGCCACGCATCAGGAGCGTCTGTGGCAGACCGACTACATCATCTGGGCCAACTACGACGTTGCCGGCTGCGACCAGACGAGCGAGGTCGACGACCTGTCCACCAACTACCTGTCCACGCAGCTTATGCAGCTGATCGGCGCACCCCTCTCCGACTACCAGAAGGCGCACATGACGCTGCGCGAGTCGCTGCCCGCCATCAACTCCGTGGGCTACGAGGACGCCAGCCTGAGCTGGGCGCTCTCCTCCAACGTCACCGGCGACGACGCCGCTGCCGCTGCCGCGACCAAGGCGCGCGAGGATTACGCCAAGATGCAGTACTACGAGATGTTCCGCGACGGCAAGAACGTGTACACCGAGCACTTCCAGACCGAGGCCAACGAGACCGACCCCAACCTGGCACCGGGCACGACCAAGATCAAGTAGCGGGTCGCTCATAACTGAAACGTCTGTCCGGGCGGAGGCATATAAGGTTCCCTGCTCGGACAGTCCTGCGCAAGACGGAGGCCACGTTATGTGGCCTCCTTTGCGTGCGGAACTCGCGATGAACCTTATATGCCTCCGCCCGGACAGACGCCCTGATGTTGGGGCGTGGCTTGTCTTGGGTGTATCGCCGAACATATATATAAGTTGAAGGCCACGTTATGTGGCCTTCTTTGTTTGCGGAAAGTGTGTCCCGGAATTCTTGTCTGGAATGGGATGCAGTTTCCGCTTGGGACCCGATTGGGAAAGTGTGTCCCACTATTCAGCTGGATTCCGGGATGTATTTTCCGGTTGAGGACCCTTTGGGAAAGTGCGTCCCGGTCTGGGCGCTCAAACTGGGATGGATTTTCCGGATGAGGGCTTGACGGAAAATGTGTCCCGGTCTGGGCGCTAATTGTGGGATGCAGTTTCCGCTTGCGGAGTCTCCACTCAACAGAAAACCCGGGTGGCCTGTTTTTGGCTACCCGGGTTTTTGGGTTGTCGATATGTTCGACTGGCTACTAGTGGGTCTTGCGGCGCTTGATCAGCATGATGAGGGCTATCACTACGAGCGTTGCTCCCGCTGCTGCTGCGGTGGCGACTAGGGCGAATGTTTGGTCGCCGGTGTTTGCGAGGTTCTTCGCTGTGGTCGTAGTCTTGACCTTGGTGTCGGTCTTAGCTCCGTTGTCGGACTTGGGCTTGTCCGGGTTCGTCGGGGTCTCAGGAGTCTCGGGGTCCTTTGAGCCTTCGGAATCGGTTGGGCCGGCGGTGTTTACCAGCGTATGGTCCAGGAACTTCTTGGCGCCCGCACTTGCCTGTGAGAACAGGCGGCGCGTGCGGATCGGGGTGGCGTTCACCGTTGTGGGCGCCGTCTCCCCGGCCTCGATATTCACGAGCGTCGTGCCGGTGTCGAGGCCCACGTCGTTGTATCCCACGTGGCAGTAATACTGCGCACCGTCATCGTCTGCGGTCAGGTCAATCTCGAGCTTTGAGGCCGTTCCAGCCGCGAGGTTGCCATCGGCACCCACGAGCTTAAACTCTGTCTCGCCGCGGCCCTTGCGGTACCACATATAGGTCGGTGCCAGCCCTGTTTCGCTATCGTCGGCACCGAGTTGCTTCACATGGCCAATCGCCGAGAGCGTCAGGTGGCTTCCCGCCGCGCGCTCAACCGAAGAGTCGTATCCAAGATCCGACCCCTCCGCAGCATCCGCCGCAGGTCCGCTCACGGTCATCGTCATGCCATCGGGCATGGTCTTGACCGTGATGATTGCCGAGCGAATACCTGTTTCGGTCGTGGATCCATTCTTAACGGCGGCGATGGCGAATCGATACTCCGTATTGGGCTGCAGCCCATCCCACTTGAGCGAGGTCTGCGTGTTGTCGGCAATCTTCCAGCTATTGACGACCGCATCCGCCGCATTGCTCTGCAGCATGCCCACGCCGTAGCTAAAGCCACTCTTGTTTGCGAGTACATCGTCCCAGCTAAACGTAACGCTGGTCGAATCGACGGCGTTTGCCGTAAAGCCCGTCACGGCCGGCGCGTCGGGCATCTCGACGTCCTTAACGTCATAGCCCACGATCCAGAACTGGTCGGTGTCCTTGGTGCCGAGCTTGTCGCCCGAGTCTGCCTCGAACTTGTCGACATCCACCGCGTTGACGCCCAGACGCCACACAAAACCGTACTTGCCCTGCGCGGCCTCGGGCAGGTTGTCGACGGTGCCGCCGTATTCGGTCGATTCACTCGAAGAGTTACCCGTAGTAAAGCCGGCGTTGGCACCAAAGCACAGGCCGCCAAACAACTCGTGCTTTGCGAGCTTCGCGCCCATGACAACGCTGCCGTTCAGCGTCAAGCCGAGCTCGAGCTCCTGCTCCTTGCCCTCCTCGACTTCGATGGTCTGCTCAATGCTCGCCCCCGACTGCGCGGCGGCGCCGTTAAACCCATCGTGCGTGTAGGCGCGCGTTACGCCAGGCTTGCCCAGGCCAAAGGAATCCCCAACGGGAGTCTCGCCGTTGAGCGTCGTTTGATAGGTTCCGGGTTCTCCCGACCGGTTGGTCAAAAAGTAGCTGAGCGGCGTCATATTGTGCTGTTTGGCAATGCGGTCATAGGCCTCGACATTAACGACCGAGGTCTGCGCGCCGAGCGACACGGGCGCCGCCATCACGCCCTTGCCACCAGTTTCCTCATTTTCGATCTCATACTCGTAATAGACCATCGGAATCGTGTAGAGCACGGCCTTGTCACCCTCGCCGGCATGCGACTCATAGCTTACGCTTGCGCTGACCGTGCGCTCGCTCCGGTAGTCATAGCATCCCTCGGCGGCAAAATCGACTGAAGCATTCATCGCGACCAGGGGCGGACCGGTCTGCACCTCGACGGCAACGCCCAACTCGGCGCCAATGGTATAGCCCTGGGATGTCCCCGTGCCCTTTTCCTCTCCGTATGACGTGCCGCCCAACACCAGATAGCCGTATGCCTGCTCCAGATCCTCAACATAGGGCGCATCCTGCAGCACGGCAAGCACGCGCGGGTTGGTATAGACCTTGTAGCGGTCCTTGTACGTGATCTTGACGCTGTCGTTGTCGACATCGGGCAGCGCGAGCGAGATAAATGTGCCGTAGGTAGTGCCGCGACGGTTGCTCTCGCTAATCACCTGCTCCTCGCCGCGGCGCACCTTTCCGTTCTCGTCGAGCGAAAAATGCGAGGCGGTCATCCAATAGTAGTCATCGTTCTTGCGCAGGTCCTCGTCGCGGTGCTTGCCCACCACGGCGATAAAGCTCTCGTTATAGCGGTCCGAACCCGAGACGCTGCCCGCCTTGACGTCGCTGATCCACACCTGCTCTATACCCTTGTGGTCATGCTTGTTGCTGCTGTTGTATTGCTGACCGCTCATGCTCATGGTTCCGACCATGGACCCCAAGCCCTGAGCCCCGCTCTGTGCCGTGTTGCAGGCAAAGTCGCGGAACACATCGCCGCCCACGAGCACCTCGTCAACCGCCAGCTGCTCGGACAGGCCGTCAAGGTTGGCAGTGGCAAGGGCAATAGGCGCCAAGGTGCACGGATAGCGCTTATCCTGAGCGCTATCCTTCCATGCGCTGTTGGGCACATGCATCAGCCCATAGGAGGCGAGGAGCCCGTCTCTGTATTCCTTACAATCGGAAAGCTTGAACTCGCCAGACTCCGAGTCAAAATACGCGTAGCGGTACAGCGCGCCGTACAGCCCCTTGCTGCCGTCAGAAGCGCCGTAATCAAAAGCGCTGCGTTGCCAGTCATAGCCCGCAAGAATAAGGCCCGTGACGGTTTCACCCGTCTTCTTTCCTTCTTCATCGTAGGCGGCAAACGTGCCGAACGTCGCATTCGCAGCGACCATGGTCTTGCCGTTCGCGGAGAGGGAGATTGCGCCCGCGTCGCCCAGAGCATCGACATGGACGAGCGCACCCTTGGATGCATCCCACGAAAACAGCTCACAATGCGTCGACTTATCAATATTCTTCTTGCCGTAGGGTGCCGAGACCACGATGGCGAGGTCATCGCAAAAATCGCGATCGAGGTCGCCGGCCGCTAGCGAAACGACAGGAGCTGACTGAAGCTGCGTCCAGGAGTCGTTCCCGCCCTTGTTGTGCGTGGTGTAGTCCGCGGCGTTACCGGCATCGATCTTGACGACGCTTTGCTTCCAGTTGCCGCCCTCCAAGTCATACATGTCGACTACAGCCTTGCGCACGCCGTTCTCGTCGACATAGCAGCCCGCGTAGACAAAAAGCTCGTCGACGCCGTCGCCATCGACATCGCCCGCCTCGACATCAAAGACGGCGTCGTGCTCTTGCAGGTAACCGGCATCCAGGTACTTAAAACGGCCTTCGTACATCATATTAGTGTTGACCGTCACCGGCAGGTGTGTGTCGAGAGTGCGCGTACGCCCGTTGCTAAACGAGTAGAGGACCAGCTCAACCTTTCCGGCGTATGACTTGCCGTCAATCGTCGTGGAGGAACTGTCGCCGTAGGCACGGAGCTCGGCAACGCGGCTCTTTTTGCCCGTGCTGGCGTCGCTGCAGAACTCAACACTCGTGGCGTGAATGCCCGAGAAACCGTTGTTGTCGTTGGCGAGTACTGTTGAGGACTCATTGTTGCTTAGGTACGACCAGGTGCCGCCACCGTAGTCGCTATGCTTGTAGAGATCGCTGTTCGTATCGAAGTTGTTGACGTTTTGCCAGAACTTTGCGGCGCCCCACACACTTCCATAGCCATCGGTGAGTTTGCTGCTGCCGCCAATGTCACCGCGCTCGACGTTCTCGAGCTTGTCGCGCAGAGTGTAGCGATTGCCATGGCTACCGTTAGCTGCCATATAGACCTCGCTGCGCGTGGCAAACGTCGTGGGGGTATCAGTGGAATAGGGGCCAACGGTATCGGCCGGAATGTCCTCGCTCGTGCCCAGACCCAGGGCTTGATAATCCTGCTCGGTCATATCGGTGATTGCGGGCGCGTCTGCCGCCTGGGCAACCTGGGGCGTGGCCGTGAAGCAGGCGGCGCTCGTGGCGATCAACGCAGCAAGCGCCGCCGTCCCAACAAGCGGGATTTTCGACAGCCTACGGATACGGGGGTGTGGAACGTACATGAGGGACCTCGCTTTATTCGAGTGGAGTGGACTCATTTTTGCAAATGATACATCCGATGCCCGATATCACGTGTCTCATTTTCGCCAACGGCGTGTCTCATTTTTGAGAATCCGAGATGCCGCGGAAATCTTATCCCAGCTCAAAGGCCATTTCTGGGATGTATTTTCCGTCGAGTGCCTCATCGGGAAACTGCATCCCATTTCAAGCGTCGATTCTGGGACGCATTTTCCCCTTAGACCCTCAACCGGAAACCGCATCCCACTTTGAGCGCAAATTCCGGGACGCATTTTCCGCTTGAGCCTCATTGGGAAACGGCGTCCCACTTTGAGGGCTGATTGTGGGATGCATTTTCCGGTTTTGCTCTCATTGGGAAAATGCATCCCGTTTCTTGACCGAATAATGGGACGCAATTTCCCGTTGGAGCGCCTTTGGGAAAGTGTGTCCCACTTCGACCGCCCAGAGTGGGATGCACTTTCCGCAAAGCACCTCAACGGGAAACTACGTCCCATTCCAAAGGCAAATTCCGGGACGCATTTTTCGAAAGCCTGCCCATCCGGAAAGCCCGTCCCACTTTGGACGCATCCGGGCACGGAACCATCGACCTATCAGGCCTCCCATCAATAAAGAGGCGTCCTCCCGGACGGCGGGGCACGAAGCTCATCGCGAGTTCCGCACGCAAAGAAGGCCACTTAATGTGGCCTTCGTCTTGCGCAGGACTGTAGAGCAGGGAACTTCGTGCCCCGACGCCCGGGAGGACGTTTCATTTAGAAAGATGGACCGACCGCCGTCAGCGATGGGAGCTACTCTCCCAGCACGGCCTTTTTGGCGGCTGCAGCCATGTTGTCCAGATCTTCCTTGGTGGGATGGTCCTTCGCGGCAACCCAGTTGTCGAGCAGCATCTTAAATCGGGCGTTTTCGGGATCCTGCTCAAGCATTGCCTCGTAGCGCTGCTTGACGGCGGGACCCATCTTGCCCTGGCACATCGCCCAGCCCGCAAGCTCGGCATCGTTGGCCAAATTGGAGGTCACGCGGTCGATAATCTGCTGGTAATAGCTCTGGTCGGCACCAAAACCGCAGGTGCCAAACAAGAAGACGCGCTTGCCGTGCAAGGCGGAGAGCAACGCCGCGACCGAAGGCGTGCACGCACCCTTGTCGCACCAAAAACCGACGAGCACCGTGTCGGCCGCGCAGGCGCCCTGCGCCTCGAGCGCAACCTGATCTGCATCCGCATCGTCGCTCAACGCCGCGGCATGGACAAAATCAACACCCGCAGCCTGCAGAGCGCGCTTGATCGCGCCCGAAACCATCCTGGTATTACCGCTCTTGCTGTTAACCACCAAAGAGCACGTCATAGTCACGTTGCCTCGTTTCCCCCAAAACTAAAGCCACTAATGCAATTTATTAGATGAATATCTTAGTACTTACGTGACAGATGTAAACCACCGTCTGTCGACTGATTAATTTGCCCCACGGGCTTGCTCACTGGGCAAACTGGCTGCGGTAGAGTTCGGCGTAGAAGCCGCCTGCCGCTAGCAGCTCGTCGTGCGTGCCGCGCTCGATAATCTGGCCGTCGCGCATGACCAGAATGCAGTCGGCGTTGCGGATCGTCGACAGGCGGTGCGCCACCACAAAGCTTGTGCGGCCGGCCATAAGCTCGTCGAATGCCGCCTGCACCTGCAGCTCGGTGCGCGTATCGATACTCGAAGTCGCCTCGTCCAGCAGCAAGATAGCCGGATCGGTGAGCATAACGCGCGCGATGCACAGCAGCTGCTTTTGGCCCTGGCTAAACGTGCCGCCGTCCTCGCCAATCACCGTATCGTAGCCGCCTGGCAGCTGCACGATAAACTTATGCGCATGAGCGCGCTTGGCGGCCTCGACAATCTGCTCACGCGTAGCATCGGGACAGCCGTAGGCGATGTTTTCCGCCACCGTGCCCTCGAACAGCCAGGTGTCCTGCAGCACCATGCCAAAGGCGCGGCGCAAGCTCGCACGCGTATAGTCACGCGAGGAGCGACCATCGACCATGATGCGTCCGGCATCGATATCGTAAAAGCGCAGCAGCAGGTTGATGAGCGTCGTCTTGCCGCAGCCCGTGGGGCCGACCAGGGCAAAGCGCATGCCGGGCTTGGCCTCGATGCAGATGTCCTGCAGCAGCTTGCGGTCGGTCACATAGCTAAAGTCCACGTGTTCAAACGAAACCTCGCCCTTCGGGGCGGCAAGTTCCACGGCATCCGGCGCATCGGGTTCCTGCTCGCGCGCATCAAGCAGTGCAAACATGCGGCGCGCCGAGGCATACGCCGTCTGGATCTGCGTAATGACGTTGGTGACCTCGTTGAACGGCTTGGTGTACTGGTTGGCATAGGACAGGAAGATCTGCACGCCGCCCACCGTAAGCGCCGCCGGCACGCCCGTGATCACGCCCACGCAGCCGATCACAGCGACCACGGCATAGATGATGTTATTGATAAAGCGCGTGCCGGGGTTGGAGAGCGAGCCCATAAACTGCGCGCGCTCGCCCGCGGTGTAGAGCTCGGCATTGAGGGCATCGAAGCGCTGTTGAGCGTGCGGGCCGTAGGCGAAGGCGTCCACGAGCTTTTGCTCACCCACATACTCCTCGATATGACCACCGAGCTGCCCTTGAATACGCTGCTGCGCAGTAAAGCTTTTGTTGGAGAGCTTGGCAATAGCACCGGCTGCAAAAATGGAAAGCGGCGTGACGAGCACCACCACGAGCGTCATGGTCAGGTTAATGGAGAGCATAAACGTAAGCGTGCCAACGATGGTGATAACGCCGGTAAAGAGCTGGGTAAAACCCTGCAGCAGGCCGTCACCCACCTGATCCACGTCGTTGACCACGCGGCTCATAAGGTCGCCGTGGGCATGGCTGTCGATAAAGCTGAGCGGCATGCGGCCGAGCTTGTCGCTCGCCTCCACGCGCATGTCGCGCACCGTCCCGTAGGACAGGCGGTTGACGCAGTAGCCCTGTAGCCACTGGAAGGCCGCAGCACCTACGACGACAATCGCGAGCTTGGTAACGAGCGGCAGCAGTGCGTCAAAGTCCACCTGCCCGGCGGCGACGATAAGGTCGATGCCCTCGCCGATGAGAATGGGCGTATAGAGTTGCAAGATCACCGAGACGGCGGCACTCACAAACGACGCTACAAACGAAATGCGATGCGGGCGAACATAGCCCAGCAGGCGGCGGGTCACCGCACCCACGGGATAGCGCTCGGGATCGCCGGGCTGGCGCGGACCGTCGCCCAGGTCGTTGAGGTTATCGTTACCGGACACGTTGGCCGTCATCGTGGCGACCGAACCGGAGGAAGTGTACGGATTCATTTAGCAGCCCTCCTTTGCGCAAGTGGATGCCGGGGCAGCCGGGGCGGACGCGGGACTTGGGACGGACGTGGGCGCCGCACTCCCCTGCTGGCCCTCGAGCTCCTCGCGGCGCAGCTGCGACTGGCAGATCTCGCGATAGAGCTGGCAGGTCGCGTACAGCTCGTCATGCGTGCCCAGGCCCGCAACCGAGCCGTGGTCGAGTACGCAGATCATGTCGGCATCGCGCACGGTCGAGACGCGCTGGCTCACGATGACAGTCGTCAGCGGCAGCCCGCCCTCGGCGGCACCGCGCACGCTGCGCTCGCGAATGGCATGGCGAAGCGCCGCGTCGGTCTTAAAGTCGAGCGCCGAGGCGGAGTCGTCCATGATCAATATCTGAGGCGAACCCACCAAGGCGCGCGCGATGGTCAGGCGCTGACGTTGTCCGCCGCTGAAGTTCTTGCCGCCCGCCTCGACCGGGGCGTCGAGGCCCTGGGGCTTGTTGTGCACGAACTCGCTCGCTTGCGCCATATCGAGCGCTGCCCAGAGCTCCTCGTCGGTCGCCGACTCGTCACGCCAGGTCAGGTTGCTGCGGATAGTGCCGCTCACCAGCGACGCACGCTGCGGAACGGTCGCGACCACGTGGCGCAGCTGGTCGAGCTGCCAGGCGCGCACGTCGGAGCCCATCACGTACACGCTGCCCACGCCCGCATCGTACAGGCGCGGGATAAGCGAAACGAGGGTCGACTTACCGCTGCCCGTGCCGCCGATAATGCCGAGGGTTTTGCCCACCGGCAGCTCCAGAGTCACATCGCTCACGGCATTTGCCGCGCCGGCGCCAAACGAGAAGCTCGCATGGTCAAAGCTCAGCGCGGGAACCGGAACAGCGCCACCCGCCAGTTCGCTCGGCTCGGGCAGCACGACCGGCTCGTTGTCCTCGTCGGTGATGCTCGGCTCGCAGTTGAGCACCTCGTTGATACGCGGCGCGCTCGCGCTCGCCTTGGTAAAGACCACGACCAGGTTGGCGACGTACACGATGGAGGTCAGGGTCTGCGTCATGTAGTTCACAAACGCCATGACCTGGCCCTGCGTGAGTTCGCCCACGTTGACCTGGATGCCGCCCACCCACAGGATGGCGCACACGCCCAGGTTCATCACAAGAAACGTGACGGGGTTGAGAATCGACGAGAGCTTGCCCACCGCGATGGCAGTATTGGCCTGGTCATCGGCAGCTTGGGCAAAGCGCTCGCGCTCGTGGTCCTCGCGCACGAAGGCGCGAACCACGCGAGCGCCCGAAAGGCCTTCGCGGCAGATAAGCGCGATGCGGTCGAGCTTTGCCTGCAGCTGCCTGTAGTACGGGATGCAGCGCGCCATGACAAACCAAAACACCAGGCCGATAGCGGGCGTGCAGATCAAAAAGATGATGCCGAGCTTAAGGTCGATGGCAAGGGCTGCGCACATAGAGCCCACCGCCAGGAAGGGCCAGCGGATAAGCATACGCACGCCGAGCGCCACGGCAAGCTGCACCTGGTTGACGTCGTTGGTGATGCGGGTGATAAGCGACGGCGTGCCAAAGCGGTCGAGTTCGGCATAGCTCAGCTTATTGATGTGCTGGTAGAGCGCACCGCGAATGTCGGTGCCCATGCCCTGCGAGGTGAGCGCCGCCATCTTTTGGCAAACAAGCGTAAACGAGATGCCGATCACAGCCATGGCGGCGAGCACCATGCCGTAGTGGACGACAGCGTTCACATCGCGTGCGCCGATGCCCTTATCGATCATCTGGGCAATCACCAGCGGCGTCAGCAGATCAAAAATCACTTCGATCAGCTTGCACGCTGGGCCGATCACCATATACCGGCGAAACTTACCACCAAAACGCCCGAGCAGCTCAATCATGTATAGGCGCTCCCTATCATCATCCACATTCAATTCGAACCATGATAGTACGGTAAGCCCAAAAGAAGCGTAAACAACTCGTCATTTCTAATGGGATTCGGTTTCCAAAGAAGCGGAGAGGCGCGCACCCAGCCAGTGTCGGGTCGACCACTTGGTATACTTGCATTAGTGCTACCAAGTTAGTCGCCGACCCTTGAAATGAGGTGCCGAGATGAACGACATTCTCGCAAGAAGAGCAAGACGAGCAACTGCGGGCATCGCCCTTTCCGCGGCACTTGTCGCGGGAATCGCCCCCGCAACGGCGATAGCGGCAGAAACCAGCTCCCCCACCGCTGCAGTTGCCTTGCAGACGGAAGATGCGGCCGCCGCAAAAGAAAAAGCGTATGCAGCCATGCAGGAAGCGCTCAAAAACCTCGAGGCCGCAAAAGACGCCGCAAGTCCCGAGAAACTTGCGGAAATCGATGATGACATTGCCGCTTCTCAAGAGCTCTACGACAAGATGATGGCGGAAGCCGCCAAATCTAGTGAACCCCTTCCCGCCATGCGAGCGAACGTCGCTGCAGCCCAAGCCGATTACGACAAGGCCAGCAACCGGGTAAGCGAGCTTAAAGCAAAAGTAGAAAAGGCGCTCGCCGACAGGGATTACGAAACTGTTTTGCAGTTGCGTATGGAGGTCAAAAGGCGGATTCGGAAAGAGAATCTTGTGGATATAAGCTTGACCACCACCGACGTACGCTCGAAAGTCAGGAAGAGCAGGTTAAGATTTTCGAAGATGGAGCGGAGAAAGCAAAGGCCAACATCGACGCATGCACAGCCAAGCGAAATGCGCTCCTCAGCGATTTGAATAAGGCGCAAGCGGCCTATGACGACGCCTGCAAGGCATACGAAGAGGCAAAAGCCGCGGCAGACAAGGCCACCTCGCCCGAGGTAACGCAACCGACCGAGACAACGCCTCCCTCCGGCTCGACGCAACCGGCCGAGACGACACAGCCCGCCAGCTCACCCTCGACCGGCAAAGACACCCTACCAAGCTCCACCAAGCAGGCGAACTCGAGCAGCGGCAAGCAAGCAAATACGACCACCGGCAAGCTCGCAAACACAGGCGACACAGCGCCGAGCGCAATCGCACTCGCAGCAGTCGCCGCCGCAGGCCTCGGAATAACCGCCACAGCCACACGCCGCATCAGGAACTCAAAATAGCTGCCAGAGCATACCACCTTCGCCAATCCACAAACCCAGAGAGAAAAGAGGCCCGTTTCCCCAACCCAGGGAAACGGGCCTCTTTAACTGCAAAAATTCAAGCAACAGCACCGCCGCCTCTTGAACCACATAGCCATCAATGCCCAGACAACACCAGCAAGCCGCATTCCACAAGGGATAGATTTAAATTAGATAAACGCGCCTTTACGGATGATTTTTGGACGACGGGGCCCGGTCGGCGGCGAGGTGTTTTGTAGTCGAGCGCTACCGCCCGCGGAGCCGCGGACCACCGAGACACCAAACACCTCGCCGCCGGCCGGGCCATGTCACGGCACCAAAAAAACGCCCGTGCGCTCGATGGATTCGGATGCCCGACAGAGGCTCCTTATGGCTGCTTCCTTCCGGACCTGACCAGATTCGGAACATGTCGTCATCCGAACCCATCGAACGCGCTAGGCGCTCGGTATATCTTACCTGCTCCCGCCCGCCAGAGCAAGGTAGCTAATTTGGGACGGAGCTTTTTTGACTACTTCCTTGATTATCAACTTCATCCGAACACCTCCCACATTCATCCGCACATGTGCGGATGAATGTGGGAACCCGATACCCTGAGGGCCGGACCGGCCGGCCCCGGGAGATCGGAGGACGGCATGTCCGGAAAGAGGAAGAAGGGTTCCGAGAAGGCGGTCCCGAGGGCCTACGGAAGGCTCACGAGGCACGAGCGGGACACGGTCCAGAGGATGCTGGAGCGCAGGGCCTCGTGCAGGGAGATCGCGAGGGAGCTGGGCAGGTCGCCCTCGACGGTGAGCGCCGAGGTGGCGTCGCACAGGTTCGTGACGGCGCCGAAGTCCAGGCGCGGCGAGCGCGTGGACGCCTCCGCCGACCTGTCGGCGGCCTGCCCGCGCCTGGCGGCGTGGCCGCGATGCTGCAACGGCTGCGGCCGGTACCGCGCGATCGGCTGCAAGCGCCGCCCCCACATCTTCTACGAGGCCCGGGCCGCGCAGCTGTGCGCCGACTCGGTCCTCGTCTCGTCCAGGCGCGGGATAGACGCCGACGAGCCCGCCGCGGCCGAGGCGCTCGCCCACATTCGCGACGGCCTGCGCCGCGGCCTGTCGCCCGAGCAGCTGTCGGCCCGGAACGGCGGGCCCGTGGACCTGTCGCCCTCGACGATCTACCGCTGGGTCTCGGCGGGCTACGACGGCATGACCAACATGGAGCTCAGGCGCAAGGTCGGCTACAGGCCGAGGAAGCGCGCCGCCGGCCGGGCGGCCACGCGCCACTCCGCCCGCAGGTCGCATGCCGCGTTCCTCGCCCTCGGGGAGGACGCGTGCGCCGCGGCCTGGGAGATGGACACCGTCGAGGGCGCCCGGGAGGACTCCGCCTGCCTGCTCACGCTGCTGCACCGCCCCAGCAGGCTGCAGCTCGCGCTGCCGCTGGCGGAGAAGACCGCCGGGCGCGTCGCGGCCGCCCTGGGCGATATCAGGGAGGTCCTCGGCGCCGACGGCATGGGCAGGGTCTTCCGCGCCGTGCTCACCGACAACGGCACGGAGTTCTCCGACGAGCGGGCGATCGCGGACCTCGTCGGCGAGGGGCCGGGCGAGACGAGGCTGTTCTACTGCGACCCGAGGCGCAGCGACCAGAAGGGCGCCTGCGAGCGAAACCACGTCGAGATAAGGAAGCTGCTGCCCAAGGGCTCCGGACTCAGGTTCGACCGGCTCGCCCCGGCGGACCTGGCGCTGGCCATGTCGCACGTGAACTCCGAGCCCCGCGGCGCGCTCGGCTTCTCGACGCCCGCCAGGGCCTTCAGGGCGATGCTCGGGGAGGACGCGGCGGCGCTGCTGGACGCCTACGGCGTGGAGGACGTGGCGCTCGGCGATCTCGACCTGACGCCGGGGCTCATCGAGAGGGCGCGCGCCGAGAGGGGCGATGCCCCGCTGGCCTAGGCTAGAAGGGAAAACGGAATAGACGGACCGACCGTCCGGCTGAGTCTGGGAAGAGGTGCCGGGCGGCGGGCGGAGCATGGCCACCGGACCTATCGAAACACATCTCCACCGTTCCTTCAACTGGGAAAACGGCGCCCCCGGACCCCAGGAGGGGCCGCGGGGGCGTTCAGCTAACTGCGGGAACGGCCTATCCGCTCAAAGTGTTCGGCTGAGATCGGAAATCAACC
>DBGBZQ010000070.1:0-32972 GCA_048368115.1 Collinsella sp. | reverse complement strand
TTGTGCTCGGGCTTGCCGCGCATGTCCTTGTTGGTGGGGAACGGCGCAAACGGGTACTTGACCGTCGCGTCGCCGGCCTTGGCGTTAACCTTCCAAAGCTTCAGCATATTAGAGCGCCTCCTCATCGAGCGGAGCGGCCATGGTGCCCTCGCCCGCGAGCGGCGACTTGTCGCGCCAGACGTTCTCGAACTGCTCCTTGTCGAGCACGTGGTCGCGCTTGGCGGCGACATCGGTCACCGTCACGCGGTCGGTGCAGGAATAGCACGGGTCGAGCGAGCCAACGATCAGCGCCGCATCGCCCACGGTGTTGCCGCGGAACATGTAGCGCAGGACCGGCCAGTTGCTGTACGTAGCGGCCTTGGCGCGCCAGCGGTAGCACTTCTGGTTGTTGCCGAGCATGGCCCAGTGCACGTCCTCGCCGCGCGGCGCCTCGGTGGCACCGATGGCGTACTTGTGCGGGGTGTACTCCCAATCCGTGGTGAGGATGGGGCCCGACGGGCAGTTCTCGAGCATGGTCTCGATCATATCGATCGAATCGTAGACCTCCTGGATGCGGACGGCGGTACGGCCGAAGGCATCGCAGGTGTCGGCCGTAGCGGCGTGCATCTTTTGGACGTCCGGATCGGCGTAGCCGTCGAAGGGATGGTCAAAGCGCACGTCGCGGGCATAGCCCGAGCCACGCACGAGCGGGCCGACCGGCGAGAAGTCGCGTGCGATCTTGCGGTCCAAGATGCCGATGCCACTCGTACGCTCAATAAAGTTGGGCGTGGAGAGCAAGACGTCGACGAGCTCCTGAACCTCGGAGCGCAGCTGGTGGATGGTCGTGAGCGTGGAGAGCTTCTGCTCGGCCAAAATGTCGCGACGCACGCCGCCGATCACGTTGAGGCCGTAGGTCTTGCGGTGACCGGAGAGCTTCTCGGCCAGGTCCATGGACTTCTCGCGGACGCGGAAGAACTGCTGGAAGCCGGAGTCGAAGCCGGTGTAGTGCGATGCGAGGCCAATATTGAGCAGGTGTGAGTGCAGACGCTCGACCTCGAGCATGATGGCGCGGATGTACTGGGCGCGCGGCGGGACATGAATGCCCTGGGCGCGCTCGACGGCCTCGGCATAGGCCACCGAGTGGGCGCAGCCGCAGATGCCGCAGATGCGGTCGGCGAGGAACGTCACGGCGTCATAGTTCAGGCGCGTCTCGGCGACCTTCTCCATGCCGCGGTGCACGTAGAACAGACGGTAGTCGGCATCGACGATCGTCTCGCCCTCAACGAACAGGCGGAAGTGGCCGGGCTCGTCGGAGGTAATGTGCAACGGTCCCATGGGGACGAGCGTGGTCTCCTTGCCCTTGGTGTCGGCCAAGAATTCGTAGTTTTCCATGTCGCTCGCGGGGGCGGGGCGGAAACGGTAATCCATCGAATCCTTGCGCAACGGGTACAGCCCGCTGGGCCAATCGTCGGGAAGCACCAGGCGACGGCGGTCGGGCAGACCCTCGGGAATCAGGCCGAACATATCGCGCAGCTCGCGCTCGCCCCACACGCAGGCGGGGACGAACGGCGTCACGGACGGGAACGTCATCTTGGCGGGGTCGACCTCGGCACGCACGGTAACCCAGCCGGGGTCCTCCCCCTCCATGGAGATGACGTAGTACACGGCGTAACGGCCGCACAGGGAGCGCTCGTCGTTGCCGACAATCACGGGAATCCAGCCGTAGCGCTCGTAGTACAGGTAGTGGACGGCCTCGGGCAGACGGTCCAGCTTGACGGTGATCGTCAGCTGGTCCTCGCACTGCCACTCAACCTTCTCGATGCAGCCCGGAACGGCGCGGCGCAGGGCCTCGACATGGCTCTCGCAGCGGCGGGCATACACCTTGTTCTCAGTTTCAATCATTCGTTACTCCACCTCGCTCTGAGCGGTCTCGGTACCGAACACAGCGCGGTACATCGGCGTCGCGTGAAGTTCCTCGGTGCTCTGCTCGAGCACGATGCCGGTCGCGGTCTCCACACCGTGCACGAGGGGCAGCGGGGTGGCGATGCCAAACCACAAGATCATGACAGCCAGGATGATTTCGGGGATAAGCATGAGCGCCGGGGCCTCATGCTTGCCCATGCCCTGGGGCGCACGGCCGAATACCGACTTGAGTGCGATGCGGGTGAGCGCGGAGATGGCCACGGTAAGACCGAGGGCGACCACGACGACCAGCCACATGGGACCGGCGGTAACACCGGCGACAAAAGTCAGGAACTCGGAGATGAACATACCAAAGGGCGGGAAGGCGGCAAGGCCGAGGAGCGCCAGGATGGCGAGTGCGGCGGTTGCGGGTGCAACCTCGACGACGCCCTGGATCTTAGCCAGGCTACGCGTGCCAAAGGCGTGCTGGATATTGCCGGACACGCAGAAGGCAAGCGTCTTGGTAAAGCCGTGGAACACGCAGTGCAGCAGGGCCGCGGCGATACCCAGCGGGCCACCGATACCCAGGCACAGGGCGATAACGCCCACGTTCTCCACAGACGAGTACGCAAAGCGGCGCTTGAGGTCGTCCTGGCGAAACATCGAGAGCGCCGCCACCAAAATGGACAGCGTGCCGACGATCAGCAGCAAAAGTTGCGGATACTCGGCGCCCACGGCCTGGATAGTAAAGCCGTAGAAGCGCATGATCACAAGCATGGCGCACTTAAGCAGCACGCCCGAGAGCAGGGCCGAGACGGGGCTCGGGGCCTGGGAGTGGGCGTCGGGCAGCCAAGTGTGCATGGGGAACAGGCCGGCCTTGGTGCCAAAGCCGATCACGATAAACGCAAAGGCGAGGCGCATGAGCGTCGGATCGAACTGGTCGGCATACGGCAGCACGCACGACAGGAATGCGGCCTCGTGGGCGTTGGGAATCACGTCGGCGGCGTTGGCGTAGATCAGCAGCGTACCGAACAGGCCAAAGGCCACGCCGGCGGTGCAGACCATCGCATACTTCCAAGAAGCCTCGAGGGCCGTCTTGTTCTTGTAGATACCCACGAGGAACACGGTGGAAAGCGTGGTTGCCTCCACGGCGGCCCACGTGAGGATCATGTTGTTGGACAGGCACGCGAGCAGCATGGTGAACACAAACAGGCTAAACAGCGCAAAATACTGCTTGGCGCGCTCGGCGGGCATGGAGCCCTCCTCGATATCGGCCTTTACATAGGGAAGTGAGAACAGCCCGGTAAGAAAACCGATAAAGCCGATGAGCAGCACAAAGATGGCGCCCAGCGAATCGAGGTGGAACCACAGGCCAAGAGCGCTCGCGGTGTCGCCGCTCATAAGGACGTCACCGGCCGTCACAATCGACAGCACCAGGACGGCTGCGACGGAGACCAGGTTGAGACCGGCAAACACGTTATAGGACGTGTTCTTGGGCAAAAACGCCATGACCAGCGAGAACACCAAAGGAGTCGCGAGCAGGGCGAGAATCAACGTTTCCATGGACTACCCCCTCAGCTCGGACAGGTCGCGCGCATCGAGCGAGTGGGAGTCGTCCCAAATGCGACGCACGACGATGGACATGATGATGACGGCAAAGATGGCGTCGGTGGCGATACCGATCTCGATGATCTCGGGAGCGGTGGGGGCCAGAAGCGCGAGCGTCACATGGCTGCCGTTTTCCATAAGGCAGTATCCAAAGATCTGCTTCATGATGTTGCGCTGCGAGATGATGCAGGTGAGGCCCACAAAGAAGTGAGCGAAGCTAATAGCGAGCGCAGGCGTTGCGACCTCGGCCGTGGGAAGGCTGATCTGCGTCACGACGGCAAAGCAAATCGCGACCTCCACGGCGATGATGCAGATGGCCCACGCGGGCTTAAGGCCGGCCTTGAGTGATGCGTCGCTCGGCTCGCCCATCTTCTTGTATGCGCGGTTGAGGATATAAGGGACCAGGACAACCTTGGTGATAAAGGCAGATCCAGCCCACATAAGCAGCTCCTGCGCACCGGTGGTGACACCGAGCGTGGCGAGAAGCCCCACGAGCACCAGCGACTGCACCGCATACCAGTGGATGGAATGTTTGATGTTCTTGGAGACAACCACCATGGTGGACGTGACGATCAGAAGGCCGCCAAGGATGTTGACGATCGAATAACCCATGTCGTTCTACCTCCTAACCGATCCAGCTGGCCGAAAGCGGGCCGCTGACGATGACCATGATGATGAGCACGATGAACACAAACGCCATCGCGCGGGGAAGCGGGGCTCCCGCAGCGACCTCTTCGCTCGGCTCGCCGGGCAGGCAATAGCCCATCCACTTGAGGAACCAGGCGAAGGTGGCGACGGTCTCGGCGACCATGATGCACACGAGCACCAGGATCGCGACGTTGCCGGCACCTACAGAAAAGCCGCCGGCGATGATCTGGAACTTCGAGAAGAACGTGTTCATGGGCGGCACGCCGGCAATAGCGAGTGCCGCGACACCGAAGCCCACGCCCGAGATCGGGTACTTCTTTACGATGCCGCGAAGCTTGGGCAGCATACGCGTGCCGAGCGTAAAGGAGAACGAACCGGCGATCAGGAAGAACAGCGTCTTGGCGAAAGCGTGGTTAAAGATGTGGCAGACGGCGCCATCGAAGGCCAGCTGGCTGCCAAAGACCGAAAGGCCCAGACCAAAGAACACATAGGAGAGCTGGGCGATCGTGGAGAAGGCCAGCAGACGCTTCATGTCCTTTTGCGGCAGGTACATAAGGAAGCCAAAGAGCATGGTGACCATGGCGTCGATAATGGCGACCCAACCCACGATCTCGGGGATCTCGCCGGCAGAGACGAGTGCACGCGCGAACACGCACACGCCGACCTTAACCATCGAGGCGCCATGCAGGTAGGCCGAAACAGGCGTCGGCGCCTCCATGGCCGAAGGCAGCCACATGTACATGGGAACCTGTGCGGACTTGGCCCAGGCCGCAAACAGCACGAGCAAAAGGACGATAGCCTTGAGCTTGGCGTCGAGGCCGGCAATCGCGGTAATGGCGAAGGTACCGGTATGGGCAAACACGATGGCGGCGCCCAGATACAGGCCGAGCGCACCGATATGCGTAATGATCAGAGCCTTCATGCCGGCCTTCTTGGCCGTAGGCGTCATGTAGTAGCTAATGAGGCCCCAAGAGCACGCACCCGTGATCTCAAAGAACACGAGCTGGCCCAAAAGGGTCGAGCTGTACACGAGACCGGCCATGGCGCCGATGAAGGTCGCGAGGTACGCGTAGAAGCGACGACGCGGTGCGTCGGGATGCTCACGGTTATTCTCGCTCATATAGGGAATCGAATAGATCACGACAAGCAGGCCGATACCCACAAAGGCGGGCGCGAGCAGCGTGCTCATGCGATCGAAGGTGAATCCCATGACGAGGGTCTGCCCAAACGAGATCAGGGGGACCTGCGTGTCGGGCATGCCGGCGCCAGCGAAATTCGCGGCGAGGGCGATGGTGCAGACCGTCGAGACGGCGGCACCCAAAACGCTGAACCACTTGGCGTACGGACGGGGGAACAGGGCGACGAGCACCGAGGCCACCATCGGGGCCGCGATAGCGACCAAGCCGAGAAGGGACAGACTGACTGCAAATGACATTGTTTCTCCCTTCTCCTACACGCCGACGACCACGAAGACAAACGCCAGAACGGCGATGCCCACGACGGCCCAGGTCTGATTGCCAAGCACCTTAAAACGCGAGCGCGAGCAGGAGTTCTCGATCACGCCGCATACGACAAAATCGATCAGGCACTTCACCAGGAAGATGACTGCACCCAGAACAGCGGCGGCGCCCACGGTCGCGGGCTCGCCACAGGGGACGAAGATCGCGCAGAACCAGGCGACGACCAGGACCTGCTTCATGGACATGGCGAGCTTGGCCATCGCAAGCGACGGGCCGGAAAGCTCGGCGAGCGGGCCCTCCTGAAGCTCCTGCTCGGCCTCGGCCTGATCAAACGGCAGCTTGCCGAGTTCCATGTAGCAGGCAATCGCAAAGGCGATGCCGGCGAGGATTACGGCGACCGGCGCGTCGATGGCGCCCGTCATGATGTGCTGACCCATGGTGGCGATGTCGGTGGAACCGCACACCAGGGCGGCGGCAAACAGCGCCAGCAGCATGGACGGCTCGATGAGCACGCTCATGAGCAGCTCGCGGACGCCGCCGATACCGGCGTAGGCGTTGGACGAATCCACGCCGCAGAGGGCGAAGAAGAAGCGGGCGAGCGCCAGGCTGTACATGATGGTGATGGCGTCACCAAAGACCGGGATGGGGCTTTGCGCCGTAAAGAGCGGCAGGCCCATCGCGAGCATAAAGGCGACGGCGAAGAACAGCGGCGGCATAATGCGCAGCGCAAAGCTCGCGTCCTCGCTCTGGGACTCGGGGCGCGCAAAGAGCTTGGCCAGGTCGCGATAGTCCTGCATGATGCTGGGGCCGCGACGGTTGTGCATCTTGGCGCGGATCACGCGGCCGAGACCGGAGAAGAACGGCGCGACGGCCATGACGACCACGCCCTGCAGAACGGCAAGTACGATGTTGTTCATGCTCTCCCCTCCTTAACCCATTTGCACGGCGAGCACGAGGAACACCACGAGTGCCGCGACGATGTAGCAGATATAGATGCTGTAGTTGCCACCCTCGAGCTTAGTCGCGAGGTCGGCGAGCTTCTCGACACCCTTATGCGGGGCATCGACGAGAACCTTGTCGGGTACGGGCTCCACAGCCTCGGCCACACCGGTGAGCTTCTGGAAGAAGTGCGCGATGGACCAGCAGACGGCCGTGCAGCGGTCGCGCAGCGTGTAGAGCGGCTGCATAAACCAGGACACCTCGGAGGCAAAGGTCGTGGCCACGACGGGCATATGCTCGTTGGGAGCATAGCCGCATGCCCACGGCTGGGACTTCTGCACCTTGCCGACGGTCTTGAGCTTGCGATAACCGCAGGCAAGACCGACGAGCACCACGAGCGCAATAGCGATCGCGGGCGTGGAGGTGGCAGCGCCGGAGTACTGGTTCATGAGCTCCATGCCCTCGGCGGCAAACACGCCGCCGTACGGATGCAGCACGGACGCGGCGACATCGACCAGCACGGGCGCGATCACGGGAGCGCCAATGCCCAGCACGACGCAGATGGCCGCGAGCAGGCCCTGCGCGAACACCATGGGGGCGGGAACCTCCTTGGCATTGGCCGCAGCCTCGGAACGGGGCGCGGAGGCAAAGGAGACGCCATAGGCCTTGACGAAGCACGTGACAGCCAGCGCGCCGGTAATGGCAAGCGCGACGGCAGCGAACACGGCCACGATCATGACGGCCTTGTCGCCCTGCATGGCGGCATTAAACAGCGACTGGTAGGTAAACCACTCGGAAACAAAGCCGTTAAAGGGCGGGATGGCCGAGATGGCAAGCGCGCCAACGAGGAAGCAGATGGCCGTTGCCGGCATACGACGGAACAGGCCGCCCATCTTCTCCATATTGCGCGTACCCGTAGAGTACAGCAGCGCACCGGCGCCCAAGAACAGCTCGCCCTTAAACATCGCGTGGTTAAACGTGTGGTAGAGGGCGGCCATCAGAGCCAGGACGGCGATACCGACCGAGTTGAGCGCCATGGCGGCCATGGAGGCACCGACGCCGAGCAGAATGATGCCGATGTTCTCGACGGAGTGATAGGCCAGCAGGCGCTTGATGTCATGCTCCTGCAGGGCGAAAGCCACGCCGAGAACCGACGAGATCGCACCGAAGACCATGACCATAAGGCCCCACCAAACCTGAACGCCCGAGGCGGAGAGCAGGTCGAGACCAACCTTGAGGATGCCGAAGATACCGATCTTGATCATGCCGCCGGACATGAGGGCCGACACGTTGGACGGCGCCTCGGGATGTGCCTTGGGCAGCCAGCCGTGCAGCGGGATGATACCGGCCTTGGCGCCAAAGCCAAAGAAGGCGAGCACGAAGCACACGGATGCGACCGCGGGGCTAAACTGCGTAGCGCGGAAATCCGCAAAGGCAAACGAGCCACCGGCGAAGTTGGTCATGGTGAGGAAGCTCGCCATGATGAGCACAAAGCCCACGTGTGCGATCACAAAGTAGAGCCAACCGCCGTGGATGGAATTCTCGTTCTCCTCGATCACGACCAGGAAGTACGAGGTCAGCGACATGAGCTCAAAGGCGACCAGGAACCAAAACACGTTGTCGGCGGTGATGACGAGCATCATGGACGCCACGAAGGTGTTAAAGAAGAAGCCAGCGCGGCCCTTTTTGCCCGGGTACTCATCAAAGTAGTTGAGACCGTAGATCGAACCGGCAAACGCGAGCACCGAGATGAGCGCCACGAACAGGCCGGACAGCTGATTGAGCAGCAGCTGGAAATGGGCAAACGGGAAGAACACGATGGTGTCGACCGACGTGACATCGCCCAGCACGGCCTGGATACCGGCCACAAACGAAAGCACCGCGGCGACGGCGCCGATCAGGCAGCCGGCGGTCTTGGCGGCGTTATCGGCCTTGATCAGCAGAACCGAGGCGAGCGCACCGATGCACGAGACGGCAAGCGATGCGATAAACAGCGTCATGCTATCCATTGTTTACGCTCCCTTCTGCTTTCTCGGACAGGCCCTGGGCCACAGCGGTAACGTCGACGACTGGACCGTTTTCGATCGAGCGCAGGCGCTTGGCCTCGTCGAGCTCGCGATCGGCCGCGCCGCCCATGACGGTCAGCGCCTTGGTGGGGCACGCCGCCACACAATGCGGGCCGTCCGGATCGAAGGCGCACAGGTCGCACTTGATAGCGCAGGTGTACTGGCCGGGAGCCCACGTAAGCAGGCTGCTCAGGGACTTAGGATACGAAGGCGTCGGGTCGCACATGCCTGCGACACCGGCGATAGACGTGCCATCGGGATGGATGGCTCCGAAGGGGCACGCGATGGCGCACAGCCTGCACCCGATGCACTCCTGCTCCTTGACGTGGATGCGATCGCCATCGTGCTCGATGGCATTCACCGGGCAAACCTCGGCGCAGGGAGCACCCTCGCAATGGTGGCAGGCAAGGGCGGCCGAAATACCGCCGGTCTTCACGAGCGCCAGGCGCGGCGTATCCTGAAGACCCTGCATCCGGTGGGCGTCGGCACAGGCGGACTGGCATGTTCCGCAGCCGATGCACCTCTCCGGGTTGATGTCGATGAAGCGGTTCATCCCCACTTCCTTTCAAAATAACGGGCCGGGCTCCCGAACGTACGGGACGCCCGGCCCAAAAAGCCAACGAGAACGGGACTACACGATTTGGTTCACGTGCGTCTCGTCGTCGAACTTGGCGGCGCCAGGCTCAACGTCCTGGGGAGCAGCGGCGTCCACCAGAGCCTGCTTGAGCTCGGTGTACTGACGCTCTACCTCGCCCTCTGCCCAAACCTGGTCGGCAATGGCGTCGACCTGGCAGGCGGAGAACTTGTCCTCGGGCGTATGCGAGACCGGGTCGACCTTGTGAATGGTCAGCTCGTTGCACTTGCCGATCCACCACTGGTAGGTCATATAGACCGTGCCTTTGTTGATACGGTCGCTCACGTCGGCGCGGCTGTATACCTGGCCGCGGCGGCTGTGAATCGAGACGATGTCGCCATTCTTGATGCCGCGCGCCTGGGCGTCCGCGGGATTCATGCGGACAAAGCCGGGCTCGTCGGCAAGCAGCGCCAGCGTCTTGCAGTTGCCGGTCATCGAGCGGCAGCTGTAGTGGCCGACCTCGCGGACGGTGCACAGGATGAGCGGGTACTCATCGTCGGGAAGCTCGGAGGGCGCCTCCCAGTCGTGCGCCATCAGGTTGGCGCGGCCGTCCTTGGTGGTGAACTTGCCACCAGCGAACATGTCGGGCGTACCGTGGTCGTTCACATCGGTGCTTTTGACGGGCCACTGGGCGTAGCCGCCCTCGGGAGCCATCTTCTCGTAGGTCGCGCCCACAAAGTTGGGGCACAGGCTAATGCACTCGTTCCAGATCTGCTCGGTGTTGTCGTAGTGCATGGGATAGCCCATACGCGTGGACAGGTCCGCGAAGATCTCCCAGTCGTGACGGCACTCGCCCTTGGGCGGAACGGCCGCGTCAAAGTGCTGGAAGCTACGGTCGGATGCGGTAAAGACACCCTCGTGCTCGCCCCAAGAGGTGGCAGGCAGGATGACGTCGGCGAGCATGGTCGTCTGCGTCATAAAGATGTCCTGGCAGATGAACAGATCCAGCTCGGAGAGCGTCTTGCGCATACCGGCCGAATCGGGCTCGGTCTGCACCGGGTCCTCGCCGTAGTTGTAGAAGCAGTGCACCTTGCCCTCGTCGACCAGGTGACCCAGGTCGGTGAGCTTGTAGCCCTCCTCGAGCGGGAGCTTTTCCTCGGGCACGCCCCAAGCCTTGGCAAACTTGGCACGCACTGCCGGGTCAGTGACCTTTTGGTAGCCAGGGTACAGGTTGGGCAGCATGCCCATATCGCAGGAGCCCTGGACGTTATTCTGGCCACGCACGGGCGCGAGGCCGGAATTGGGTTTGCCGATCTGGCCGGCAACGCAGGCGATGGAGGCGATGGTGTGCACCGTCTTCAGGTTCTGCTTCTGCTGGCATACGCCCATGCCCCAACCAATGATGGCAGAAGGCTTCGCCGTGGCGTACATCTCGGCAGCTTGGTGGATCAACGCGGGCTCGACACCCGTGATGTCCCGTACGGATTCGGGAGTGTAATTCTTGATGGTCTCCCACCACTCGTCAAAGCCGTTCGTGTGCTCGGCGACGAATTCCTTGTCGTAGAGGCCATCGTTGACCAGACAGTTGGCAAAGGCGTTGAGGAACGCAACATTGCAACCGTTCTTGATCGGAAGGTAGAGATCGGCGATACGCGCGGTTTCGATATGGCGCGGGTCGGCGACGATGATCTTGCAACCCTTTTCTTTGGCTCGCACGATACGCCTTGCGACGATGGGGTGCGAATCGGCAGGGTTATAGCCGAAGAGGAAAATGCAGCCCGCATCCTCCATACCGGGGATGGAGCATGACATGCAACCTGAACCAACCGTGTCCATCAGACCGAGGACAGTAGGGCCGTGTCAAGTACGGGCGCAGTTGTCCACGCTGTGGGTGCCGATGCACGCACGCGTAAACTTCTGCATGACGTAGTTCGCCTCATTGCCGCCGCCTCGCGAAGAGCCGGTGGTCATGACAGCGTTAGGACCATATTCGTCAATTATGGCCTGCATCTTAGATGCGGTGAAATCCAGTGCCTCGTCCCAGCTTACGCGCTCAAGATCCGCGCCCTTGGTGCGGCGGATCATCGGGTGCAGTACGCGAGGAGTCAAGATCTTGGTGTCGTTGATGAAGTCGTAGCCGCTCATGCCCTTAAGGCACAGCTCGCTCTGGTTGGTGATGCCGTTGAGCGGTTCGGTACCCACGACCTGGCCGTTTTGGACCAAGAGGTTAAACTGGCAACCGGCGCCGCAGTACGGGCAGATCACTTTATGCTTCTCCATGACACCCTCCTTCCTTTCTCTGCTACCGAATACTCGGTACTTATTTGACAATCATTGGGCCTGTCGCCCGACGCTTACGCCTCGTTTTCGATGGTGGCGCGGGCACGCTCGGCAGTCAGTTCTGCCAGACGCTCCTCGTCTACCAGGGTGAGGCCCTTGGTCGGACACGCCTCGGCACATGCCGGACCGCCGGGACGGTCCACGCACAGGTCGCACTTGAGCACGAAGCTCTTAGTCTGCGAACCCACTCGCACGTCACCCATCAAGACGGGGACCTGCGTGGTCGCCACGCTCACGGCGCCAAAAGGGCATGCCATGACGCAGCTCTTGCAGCCGATGCAGTTGTCCTCGTTGACGCCGATGCGATGGTTCTTTGGATCAAAGAACAAGGCGCCCGTAGGACAGGCCTTCGCGCACGGGGCATCCTCGCAATGATGGCAAGCCACCGGTGCGGAGATCTCGTACGTACGCGTCACGCGCAGGCGCGGCGCGGCGATGTTGCCGGGAATATCGTGTGCCTCGATGCACGCCGCCATACAGGTTTGACACCCAATGCAGCGTGAAGAATCAGCCACGACTCGTTTATTGCCCATGTTGTTCACTCCCTCCTGAATCCCATGCCGGAGAGACCCTGTCGACGTTGCCCCAAGCCGCCCGTGGCCTGGCATCGGCGTATCGAGCGCATGCGGCGAAACAGGCACTCGGTAGAGTTTCTCCAACGATATACAGGTTAAATATACGCAGTTGCAGGGGGCAAACTTGAGCATAGGCCCTGCAATACGGGTGTATTGCAGGGGTTTTGGCAGGTTGGAATTATTCTCTAGAAGCTATAAAGGTGAGTGTATTACATGCGTACACCTCTGAGATTTTTACGCGCTCTCATTTTGGATGTACTACGCTTGTATTCAAGTTAATGGTTATTTACTTGAGCGAAATAAAGTAATAGTTATAAGATGCTCAGGTATCGGCACGTGCCGCATTTGACCGACTATATTGCACGCTCATTAAGGGAGGCCAGTGATGACATCGACTCAAAAACGAGCCATCCTGCAGGTGCGCATTCGCGAGGAAGACAAGCAGCATGCCGAGCGCCTCTACGACGCCATGGGCACATCGCTTGCCGAGGCCGTTCGCCTTTTTGTCGCGCAGAGCATTTTGATGCGCAAGCTTCCCTTTCAGCCGGTCGCCGTGCGCTCAAAGGACGGCACCGCCGCCTATGGATCGCTCAAAGCATATGGAGATCCCAATCGCCGCTCCGAGGAGCGCAATGCCTGGATTGAGTACCTTGCTACAGAAAGCGACGATTCGATTTTGGGTCCCGAGGAAGTAGATATCCATGAGTAGCACCATCATCGACGAGACCGTCATCCTGCGCTATCTGCTTAACGACGACGAAGTTCTGTCACCGCGCGCCGCCAAGGTCATCGCCACACGCACCGCTCGCGTCTACCCCGAAATCATCACGCGCGTCGTAGTCACGCTGCGCGACGTCTATAAGGTTCCCCGCGTTGAGATTGCTGCGGCCTTGAAAAGGTTGCTCGATGACGTCATGGTCGACGAGCCCACCGTTGTCGCCCTTGCCGTCAAACTCTTTGGCAAGACCCATATGGACTTTACCGACTGCCTCCTCGCAGCCCGAACCGCCATCTACAACGATGATGTCGTGAGCTTTGGCAAGCCCATCATCCAAGGCATGATTGATTACTGTCGCAAGCGCCAAACCGCAGCCGACGCCCGCGACCGCGCCGCCGAAGCCCGCGACCGCGCCGCCGAAGCCCGCAGCCGAAGCACCGACTCCACCATCGACAAGCTCCGCCACCAATCCCGCCACTAGCCCCATCCCACCCTAAGTTGCGGTGAAATACGGACTGTTTTATGTCTCTGAGTAGCCTTTAGTCCGTATTTCACCGCAACTTATTGTTGGGCGGCGGAGTCGGTTGTCTCTGCTATCAGGAATCCGCAAAAGGCTTTGTAGTTGGGATACCGTAGCCGCGCATCATAGCGCCAAACTCTTCGACATCATATGTGTCCGATAGCTTGAAATGAATGACGTTATGACCCATGGCACGTAAGTTCGCATCGCGCAATAAGGCGGCTCGATAAGTTTTTGCCGCAGCATGTTCCAAATCTTTTTGAGTTTCGTCCTCAAACTTACCCAAACCATGAAGCTCTGCCAACATCCATGACCCATCTGGCATCCGCCAACCATAATCTGCCAGATAATAGCCGGCATTTCCTGGTCGAGCAATCTCAACCTGAAGCTCAGGCGCAACGACTCCAGCAAGGATCATTGCCGCTCGCGCCTCGGACTCTCCCCCGTTATCCGACCTCCCGTCCATATGCTCGAACACGCCAAACGCACGGGCGATGCCATGCAAACCGCGACAATTGGCCTGTGCATACGCACGCAGCTCCTCGCGGTCGACATCATACTCACGAGCCAATCCATCGGCGTAGCCAAGCGCATACCGAAATGCACTCGCGCGGGCAATATCGACCACCGTCCGATAGGGGTCCGTCAGCGTAAACGGGCCGAGCCGCCATAACTCACCTGGGCGCCATCGACGATACTCAACGAACTCATATATATCGCGCCTGGTAGATCTCGGCAACAACATCTGAACGGCATTAAGCAGCGAGTAAGCAGAGCCGATACCGTACAGCAATGCCGCCGTTGAACCGCAGAAAATGGCATCCGGTTCGACGGCCGCAATAGCAGATGCAAGCTGGAAAATGCGGGCTTCCACGTCAAGGTGGCTCCAATAAACAGGATCGGCGTACACATGGTTATAGAGTCGAATTAAAAGCTCTTCCTGCATAAGCTCACGCGCGCGCCGCTCATCCCAAGGATCAGTCGTTATCAATAGCTGCTCGTCATGATGAATCCCGAGAGCGGAAAACAGCATCTTGGCATATGACTTCGGAAAATGTTTAGCTTTATTGGACATGACCCGCACCATAACAGTCAAGAACGAGTGAACGCCTTTACGCTATCGCAGAACGGCATTTAAATACCTTGCCAAAAGCTGACCAAAAGCTTGACGTCGCAGGTCAGAGCTTCAAAAAATATTTCCACTCTCGGTAGATGGTCGCTACGACCCTCCCAACGGCATCAAAATCCACCCTTACAATTAGTTGCGGTGAAATACGGACTACATGGGCCATAAAAGCCGAAAAACAGTCCGTATTTCACCGCAACTTAGGAGGGGATGTGGGGTCCCCGGCATGTATATGAAAACGGCTCTGGCGCCAAATGAAGCCAAAGCCGTTAAAACTATCCTATGGAGCGGGCGACGGGAATCGAACCCGCGTCATCAGCTTGGAAGGCTGGGGTTCTACCATTGAACTACGCCCGCAAGATATGGTCGGGACGACAGGATTTGAACCTGCGACATCCTGCTCCCAAAGCAGGCGCGCTACCAAACTGCGCCACGTCCCGAAGGTGTTGAGCAGCTAAGGTCTAAACCTTGCGTGTCCCAAAGCGAAGGAAATTATAGGGGAGACTCCCCGCCTATGCAAGCGACGATACCCTAGCTCCTCGAATGTGCGTCAAACTGGCTATGGGCCAGGCCTATCACAAAGGCCACCACGGCGACCGGCGCCCACGCGGCCCCAATGTCCGCCAACGGCAGCGCATCGAACGGCAGCCACACGCCCGCAAAGAACGCGTCGCGGACCGAGGTGATCACACTCTGCACCGCGACCACGCCGCCGACCCAAACCCACACCTGCGGATGGGCGTCGCAAAAACCGTGCACCAGGCCCATCAGCACCAGCACAATGGCGACGGGGTACAAGGCGTTGAGCATGGGCACCGAGAACATGAGGATCATGTCGAGGCCCACGTTGGAGAGCACGCACGAAAACGCCGCGAACACAAAGGCGAGAATCGCAAAGGGACGGCGCATGGCCTCCTCGGAAGCCTCCGCTCCCCCTTCGACCACATACGTCTCGCAGAAGTAACGCGAGCAGCAGCTGATGAGGCCGATGCACACGTTCATGCAGGCGAGGAAAAAGATCGCAAAGACCACGACCGTGCCGACAAGGCCAAAGTGCATGGAGGCAGAGCGGGCAAGGATGGCGGCGCCATTGGTAGCGTCGGGCATCACGGTGCCGAGCTGCATACCGGCAAGGCCCAAGCCGCAGTAGATGATGGCCATGAGCACGCCGGCAATCACACCGGAACGCGAAATCTCAAAGGCCACTCGCTTGTCATCGGTCACGCCCAGCTCATGGATGGTCTCGGCAATGATGATGCCGAAGGCGAGCGACGCGAGCAGGTCCATGGTCTGATAGCCAGTCAGAAAGCCCTGCACGGCGGCGCCTGCATCGTAGGGAGCCTGAGGCGCGGCAGCCGGTCCCAGCGGCGAGATCACGGCAGCACCCACAACCAGCACGATGAGCGCGATAAGCGCGGGGCCCGTAATGCGACCGAGCACGCGCGTGATGACGCCCGGACGCAGCGTGAGCGCAAACGCGACCACGAAGAACCCGATGGCAAAGACCAGGCGAGCCGTGCCGAGCGAAACGCCCTCGGGCAGCAGCGGCACCAGCATCTCGAAGGCCGTGGAGCTCGTGCGCGGAATGGCCAGGCACGGGCCGATGGCCAGATACACCGCCGCGACAAAGAACTCGCCAAACTTGGGGTGCACGCGGCCGGCAAGCTCGCGCGCCGTTCCGGCAAGCGCCACGGCGATAAAGCCCATGACGGGCAGGCCGATGGCGGCAATCAGAAAGCCGAGCATGGCGACCGGCGTGGCAGAACCTGCCTGCAGCGCCAGCAGCGGCGGGATAATGAGATTGCCGGCGCCAAAGAGCATCGAGAATAGGGCGATGCCGACAGTGACGACATGGTCGGAGCGCAGACCACGCGGGGTGGATGAAGCCATGGGACCACCTTTCGGGTCGAAACAAAAACGGGACGGGCAAAAACACCCGTCCCGCAAGTATAAACGGTCTAGCAGCTTTAGCAGGCTAAATCGCACAGAGCATCGATAGCCGTGTCGACTTCTTCGGTCGTGTTGAAATACCCAAACGAGAAGCGAACAACACCCTGGCGCTCGGTCCCGAGCGCGCGGTGCATGAGCGGGGCGCAATGGGCGCCGGGGCGCGTCGCGATCCCCCACCCCTGCATGAGCGCGTCCGAGATCTCGGCCGAATCGATATCGCCCACGTTGAGCGAGACGATCGCCGAGCGCATGGGCTGGTCAAACGCGCCGTAGAGCGCAATGCCGGGGATTTCGCGCACACCGGCAAGGAAGCGATCAGCGAGCGCACGCTCGTGGGCAGCAATCGCCTCGACCCCACCCTGAGCCTCGATAAAGTCGAGACCGGCAGAAAGTCCCGCGATGCCGTGACCGTTGAGCGTGCCCGCCTCAAGGCGCGTGGGCCACTCAAGCGGCTGCAGCGCATCGAAGCTGTGCACGCCCGTGCCGCCCATGGCCCACGGAGCCACGTCAATGCCCTCCGCCACGGCCAGGCCGCCGGTGCCTTGGGGTCCCATGAGCCCCTTGTGGCCGGTAAAGCATACGACGTCGAGGCCCATGGCCTGCATATCGACACGCGCCGTACCGGCAGACTGCGAGGCATCGACGATCACCAGCGCGCCGGCCTCATGGGCGATGGCAGCCACGCGCGCAATGTCGACCGCGTTGCCGGTCACATTGGAGGCATGCGTCACCACCACGGCACGCGTACCCGGCGTGACAAGCCGCTCGAGTTCGTCGTAGTCGAGCACACCGTTTACGTCACAGCCCGCATGCTCAACCGTCACGCCCTGCTCCGTCGCCAAGCGATTGAGCGGACGTAGCACCGAGTTGTGCTCGAGCACCGTCGTGACCACGCGGTCGCCGGGGCACGCCACCCCGTTGATGGCGGTGTTGAGCGCCGCCGTAGAGTTGGGCGTAAAGCACACATGGTCCGCTCTCGGGCAACCCAAAAGGCGCGCGAGCTTGGCACGGCAAACGTGAATCGTACGAGCGGCATCGAGGGCACCCGCCGTGGCGCCGCGCCCGGCATTGCCAAGCGAGCACATCGCCTGCGTCACGGCATCGATGACCGTCTGCGGCTTGTGCATGGTCGTCGCCGCGTTATCCAGATAGATCATCGCACGACCTCCCACATATCAATCACCGTAAAGCCCTCAGTGGGAATGCCCGCCGCGGCGAGTTCGCCGCGCAGCAGCTCCTCATCGGCAGGCAACGCCTTCCACGCCAGACCGCAGCCGGCAGCGACCTCCCCGGGTACGGGAATCGTTCGCCCGGGAAGGCCGCGAGCGACGCACAGGGACTCGCAACCCATGGCGGCCGCCGTGGTGGGAAACGTGATGACAAGCGCCGGGCGCTTCTCCCTCATGGCAACTCCAACCAATACGCTACGGACGCACGACGCGCACGGCCTGCTCCATCTTCTCCACGATCACGTACATGTTGGTGACCTCGCCCACCGCGAGCTGGTCCTTAATGCCATAGTGATCGAGGCAGGTGCCGCAGGTGAGGATCTCAACACCCTGCTCGGCCAGACCCTTCAGGTCGTCGAGTACCGGTGAGCCCTCGACGGTGAGTTTGGCGCCGCCGTTATAGAACAGCATGGTCGCGGGCAGCTCCTCCTGCTGCGTCACGGCAAAGATAAAGGCCTTCATGAGCTTGTGGCCCAGCTCGTCGTCGCCGCGGCCCATGCAGTCGGTATAGACGGAAATGACGAGCTCGCCCTTGCCGGCGCTGGCACCACAGAAGGCAGCGCCATCCTGCTCGGGATCGGCCACGGCAACGGCGCCAGAGGTCGCCACGGTCACGTGCCACTCGGCGTCAGAAACCTTCTCGGCCGAGGCCGTGCAGCCCTTCTCCTGTGCCATCTTGGAGATGTTCTTGACGGCGGTCTCGTTATCGACCGAGGTCACGACTGTGCCCTCGCCATCGAGCTGCTTGAGGGCCTTAAGCGTCTTGACGACGGGCAGCGGGCAGGCATCGCCCATGGCATTGACTTCAATCTTGGTAGACATAGTTTTTCCTTTCGAATAAATCGTTTTAGAGCGGTACATAGCTCAATAAACGTGTCGTTAATGCACAACGCGGACGGCAGGACCGCCCGGCACCGCCTCGCACACGCAACCGATAACGGCGGCGATGCGACCCTCAGCATGTAGGCGGCGCGCAAGCTCATCCACATCGGCAGCAGGTGCCGCAATGAGCAAGCCGCCCGAGGTCTGCGGATCGTACAGCGCATCCAACATGCCCGGCTCCAGATCCTCGTCGGCAGCCACGCGCGGGCCAAAGAAGTCCTGGTTGCGGTAGGAGCCCGCAGGGATAATGCCCAGACGCGCCATGTCGAAAACTTGATCAAAGAGCGGCACCGCCCCCGACGCAAGCTCAATCTGCACGCCCGAGCCCTCGGCCATCTCGCACGCATGCCCGATCAGGCCAAAGCCCGTAATGTCGGTGCAGCCGTGAAGCTCAAGTCCCTCGGCCAGACGGATCGGGGCCTCGTTGAGGGTGCGCATCGAGTCAAACATGGCTGCGGCCTCGTCCTGCTCGATGAGCTCGCCCTTAATGGCCGTGGTGATAATGCCCGAGCCGATCGCCTTGGTCAGCAGCAACGCATCGCCCACGCGCGCGCCGCTGTTGGCGAGCATGCGGTCGAGCGCGACAAAACCGCTCACGGACAGGCCGTACTTGGGCTCGTCGTCGTTGATGGTGTGGCCGCCCGCGATGGAGCAACCCGCCTCGACGCACTTGTCGGCGCCGCCCGCCAGAATCTGACCGGCAACCTCGACGCCCAGGCAACTGGGTATGCAGAGCAAGTTCATGGCATGGCTCGGCCGCCCGCCCATGGCGTAGATATCCGACAGCGAGTTGGCCGCGGCGATCTGGCCAAACAGAAACGGGTCGTCGACCATCGGCGGAAAGAAGTCGATGGACTGCACGAGCCCCAGGTTCTCCCCTACGCGGAAGACGCTCGCATCGTCGGAGGTATCGAACCCCACGAGCAAGTTGTCGTTATGCACATTGGGTAAATCGCCCAGGACCTGGGCGAGGGCTCCGGGAGCCAACTTAGCGGCTCAACCACTCGCGGCCGTCATGGACGTGAGCCTCATGGTGTCCTTAGCCATACGAACCCCCTTCCAACAAATCAGCGACTTTAAGTATACGCCCCAGGCACGCTTCCCAAGAGACCGCCGACGGCTCGAACGTCGAAGCCGGAGCCGCAAGCGCCTGCGCGATAGCATCTGCCAGTGCGCGCTCAAACAACGGAAGGTCGGCCGCCACGGGCGTGTCGACATCCGTCATACGCGGCGACGCCACCCACGTCACGGGAGCACCGGGAAGCATCGCCTCCATCCAGGGACGAACGCCGGGCAAATCGGTAGCCACAACTTTGCAACCGCACGCGAGGGCCTCGATCGTCACGAGCGGCAGACCCTCGTAAAACGAAGGCAGCACAAAGACGTCGGAACTGCGGTAGGCGCGCACGAGTCCATCGCTATCCAGGCGCCCCGCCAGCGTCACCGGCACATTCGAGGCCGCGGCCAAGCGCTCGATACGCGCGTACTCGGCATCGTCCCCGCGGCCGCCCACAAGCACCAAGCCAGATGGGCGGACGTCATCGTCAATCGGCAATGACACGGCTCGAACCAGCGACTCGACGCCCTTTTTAAAGCAAATCTTGCCCACGTACACAAGCGATCCCGGCTGCCTCGCCACGCTTGCGTCGCGGCAGAAGACGCGATGGTCGTAGCCCGTCCCAATCACGTGGATGCGATCGGCATCAACGCCGCACACCAGGCCAATCTGCTCAGCCTGCTCAGCATGGAGCGCAAAGACGGCATCGAGCCGACGAACCGCACTTACGATGCGATCGCGCTCGAGCGCATGCGAACGCAGCTGGCGCAGGTCGGTCGAATGGCACACAGCAACAACCGGCACGCCCCGGACGCACTCGCGCGCCAATGCGGTCACCAGATACAGGTGATGGCAGAGCACCAGATCGGGCTGAAACTCAGCCACCGCCCGATCGATTGCAGCAGCAAATGCCCGCTCAAATGCCTTGAGCATCGAAGGCGTCAGGTCACGATAGCGTGTGGAGGGATAGGGCATGACATCGGACATACCGCAGATGGGAAACGGCAGCTCGGGCGACTCGAACGGTACGGCAAACACGGCAGCACGCCGGTCCAGCTCGCCTTGGGTATCGCCCGGTGCCGCGCCGCAAAGCACGGCGGCACGATGCCCCGTCTCGATCTGCTCGCGCACGAGCGCGGCAAGGTAGGTGCCGCTGCCGGTGCTATCTGGTTTTTGTGCCGAGATATTGAGGATGCGCATGTCGCGGTACACCCCTAGGCCAAGGCGGCGGCGCGGACAGCCGCGCCGATCGCTCCGGCAAAGCGAGCCTGGGGCGAGGTGGTCACGGGTGCGCCCAAAAGTTCGCCCAGACGCTCCACCACATAGGCGTTCTCGCAGAGGCCACCCGTCAGGTAGTACGGGGCGCCCGCCGCCTGCCCGGCCATAGTGGCCACGCGCGACACGACGCTCTCGATCACGCCGCGCGCAATGTTCTCACGCGGCTCACCGCGACCGATCAGGCTGATAACCTCGCTTTCGGCAAACACCGTGCACATGCTGCTGATCTTGGTGGGCTCGCCGGAACGCGCCAGGTCGGCCATCTGCTGCTGGGAAATGCCTAGGCGGTCGGCCATGATCTCCAAAAAGCACCCCGTGCCGGCGGCACACTTGTCGTTCATGGCGAACTTGGCCACGCGACCGCCCTTGAGCTGGATGACCTTGGTGTCCTGGCCGCCCACGTCAATCACCGTGCCGTGATCGCCAAACAGACGCACGGCACCGGCACCATGGCAGGTAATCTCGGTCACGACCTTGTGCGCATAGGGCACGGCGACACGGCCGTAGCCGGTCGCGACCACACGCACATTGTCGGCCGTCACGTCATAACCCGCCGCCGCCAGTGCCTCGCGCAACCGCTCGGAAGCATCGACCGAGGAGAACCCGGTTGGCTGCACGCACGTCCACGCCACCGAGCCCTCCCCGTCGACCACAGCAGCCTTAGCCGCCGTAGACCCGATATCGATCCCGATCCCTATCATGGCTCTCTCACAATCTAAACATCAAAGGTAGTGGCGCGTTCAGGCGCCTTAGCTCTAGGTTTCTCAGGTGCCGGAGATTGCCCCGAAAGAGGAGCGCAGCGTACTTTGGGTACGCAAGCGACGGTTTGAGGGGCAAGATCCGGTGCCTGAGAAAGCTAGAGGGTTTCGATGAAGGCGGCGATGCGGGTCTCGATCTGGCCCATGTCGCCGTTGCTGTAGTCGGTCTCGATCTTCATGTACGGAATACCCGTACCCTCGACAGCCTCCTGCACGCGCGCACTCTCAACGTTAAAGGTGTGGCACGCCTGGAGCACGTTTTCGACCACACCATCGACGTGATACTTCTCGCACATGGCCAGCGTGTTTTTCATACGACCGTCGTTGGGCGTCATGACCGAGCAGTTGATATCCAGATAACGGTCGGCGATGGCGCGAAGGATGTCGGGAGCCTCCGGGTCGATCATCATGGCCGCCGTGCGCTCGCCCGAGCAGTCGTCCATGCACACGACCACACCGCCGTTGGACTCGATGGTGCGACCGATCTTGTTGATCACGCCGCCCACCGGGCAGCCGGTGATCAGAATGCGCTTGGCATCCGCCGCAACCGGGCGCTCGCCCGTGTCGTAAGCCTCGCGCAGCTTGGCGACCTTTTGCTCCAGCTGCTGCGTATAGGCCTCGATATCAAAGCTGAACGTACCGGCAAACATAGTGCTCATCAGGTCGACGCCGCTCATGGCCGCCGGCTGGTTGGCCTGCAGCGCAAACATCTCGAGCTGGGCCGCACGCAAACGGTTGCGACGACGGACGGCAGCGCGCAGGTCATCGTCGGTAATCGTGATGCCGTAGAGACCCTCGAGCTCCTCCTTGAGCAGGCGGCACTCCTCGTACCAGCCTTCACACTCGTAGGCGCGGTCGCGGCCCTGCGGAAGATGCAGAATGTGCGTGCGCTTGAGCTCGTTGAGTAGCTCGTACATCTTCTTCTTGCCGTCGCAGGTGGTCTCACCGATGATCATGTCGCTAAAGTACGTAAACGGGCACTTTTGCGAATAGGCAAAACCGTACGTCGACTTGATGAGCGGACACAGATTTGCCGGCAGCACCTTCTCGGCCTCAGGAATCACCTCGTCGGACGTACCACACAGAGCGACACTTGCGGCCCCCGCGGCATCGATAATCTCGAGCGGCGTATAGCTGCACAAAAAGCCGACCAGGCGATTACCCGCCTGCTTGTAATCCTTGACGCGAATAAACGCCGCCTTGCGTTGCTCGTTGAACTCCTCAAACGTGCGCGGCAACGGCTGCTCAATATTTTCCGACATATAGCTCCTTAACAAACCTTTTAACCAACCAAGGAAACGGCTTTCCCAGGTGCCCCAGGTTGCCGTGAAAGAGGAGCGCCGCGTATTTTTGTACGCAAGCGACGGTTTGAACGGCAAGATCGGGTACCTGGGGAAGCCGCCGGGACGGATAGCTCTAAATAGTTTCCAGGAAGGCCTCGATGCGGGTCTGGAGCTGACCGGCATCCTCGCCGGCGTAGTCGGTCGTGATGTGCATAAACGGAATGCCGGCCTCCTCGGCGGCCTTCCCCACGGCAAACGACTCCATCTCGTAGAGCGTGCAGAACTGCAGGGCCACGTCGACGATGCCGTCGGCATGCAGGTCCTTGGCCATCTGGACAATGTCCTTCATTCGCTGGTCGTTGGGCGTAAAGACAGCGCAGTTGATCTTAAAGTAGCGCTCGGCGATGGCGTCGAGCATCTCGTCGACCGTCTCGCCGGACTCGTCGACCAGGTCCTTGTAGTAGCGCGAGCCCGTGCAGGACTCCTCGCCTACCACAACGCCGCCGGCCTTCTCGATGAGGTTGAACAGCTTCCAGTTGGGCACGGCCATGGGCGTGCCGGTGTACAGGATGCGCTTGGTGCCCTTGGGCGCCACGCCCTCGCCGGTCTCAACACGCTGCTCGCACTCAGCCGCCATATCGTTAATGGCTCCGGTCAGACGCGGCGTGTCGTCCATAAAGGCTGCCTGCACGGTCAGCAGGCTATCGAGACCGCTGATAGGCGCCGGGTCGGCAGCGCGCGTGGCAGCCAGACGCTGCAGGGCGCGACGCTTCTCATTGACGGCGTGGATGGCGGCCTTCAGACGCTCGGGCGTAATCTTGACGCCACACTCTTCCTCGATCTTGGCGGCGAGCTTCTTGACCTCGGCCTTCCAGGCCACGAGCGTCGACTCATCGTGTACGTTGGGAATATCCATGACGTACATGTTCTTTTGCGTGGCAAAGAACTCGTAGGCCTTCTTCTTGCCATCGCAGGTGTTCTCGCCCACCACCAGGTCGCTCGACTCGATGTAGGGGCAGACCTCGCCCAGCTTAAAGCCGGCAAAGCTCTTAATGAGCGGGCAGGTGTTGCGCGGCAAGTGCTCCTCGACCTTGTCCGTTGCCCAATCGGCACCCGAGCACAGGCCCACGGGAATGCCGTCACAGGCAAGTACGATCTCCTCGGGCACGTAGACGCAGAAGCTGCCCACGATCTTGGTGGCCTCGCCGGCCTCCTTCTTGTCGAGCATCTCCTTAATACGGCCGCTGTGGATGTTGGTGGCGACAAAATCCAGGTAGGACGTGGACTTGGGGCGATTGTTCTGCGTCAGGAACATATCGCCGTACATCTGGCCCACGGCGCCCAGCAGCATGTCGTGGTCGGCAAGATTCATGCCGAGGCTCTCCCACATCGGATGGAAATCAAATTCTTCAGCCATGACGGTTCCCCTCTCGAACCAAAAATGAATAGCTACGGTATTGCTGCACGGTGGGTGGCGAAAACCCAGCCGCGCCTAAACCCGGAATTTTGGGGAACCTGCTTTGCAGCTGATTATTTAGTTGTGCGTCGTCTCTCCCGGAGCCGTGAACATACCTGCTCATATGCGGCTCCGAGCCATGTATAGGGCGCGCGCGGCAACGCGGCGAATGTATGTCGTCTGCGGCATATGCGCACCCTCCTTTACAAGTTAAGATCAACTATATCAACGGTCGTCGACCATGCGAACACCGTTGACATTCGTACGACAGCGTCGTGTGCCGTCGTTTAATAAATTATTATCTATGTTGATAAGAGTTTTTCATCCATCATTCGGCGAACGGCAAGACAAAGCCGCCGAGGCTTATATCCCCGACGGCATTACCCGGCGCTATCGACAAACCAAATGGATCCTGCTGGCATCAAAATGCATGCGCAGCGTCTCGCCTGCTTGCGGCAGCTCGTCGACAGGCACGCCCACCTTGTTGACCTTCCACTGCAGACGTGTGGGCGCATCGACGCGCGGCACGTCCAGCAGCACCAGCCGCTCAAAGCGCGAATCGCTCACACGGGCCACGTGCAAATCATAGCTGTTGCGGCCCCGCTCCGCGCGATTGTCAACATGGAAGTAGCTTGCGCGAATGCCCAGGTACGCCGCATTATCGGGAACCTCGCGACCCACGTTAAAGGTCATGCCCCAGTCGAGGGCCTCAACTTCTTCGTCGCCGATCTTGCGCGCACGGCTTGTGTTCTTGCAGCCCGTCAGGCGCAGTGCCGCCAGCGTCTGCGGACGGCGGACCACGTCCTCGACGGAGCCGATCTCCTCAACATGCCCGTCGTGCATCACGCAGATGCGCTGGCACAGGCGGCACGCTTCGTCGATGTCGTGGCTCACGTAGAGCACGGTGCGGTTGCATACATCGAACAGGTCGAGCATGTTCTGTTCGAGGGCGCTCTTAAGATAGGAATCGAGTGCGCTCATGGGCTCGTCGAACATAAAGATGCCCGGATGCGCCGCCACCATGCGGGCAAGCGCCACGCGTTGCTGCTGACCGCCCGAGAGTCGCGCGGGATAGCGGTCGGCGAAATCGGCTAGACCGAAAATGCTCAGATAGCGCTCGGCGAGCTTTTTGCGCGCGGCGGCGTCGCCCGCATCCTTTACACCGGCGCATACGTTATCGGCCACCGTCATGTTGGGGAAAAGCTGATAGTTTTGGAACAGCAGGGCGCATTTTCGCTCCTGGGGCGACAGGTTGATGCCCGCCGCCGAGTCAAAAAAGGTCACGCCGTTGACGACGATCTTGCCCTCGTCGGGCGTCTCAACACCGGCAATGCAGCGCAGCGTGCAGCTCTTGCCGCAGCCCGAGGCACCAAGCAGCGCCACACGCTCCTCGCCGGCCTCAAGCTGCATATCGAGCATAAACCCGGGATAACACTTTTTAATATCCAAAACCAGCGACATGGCCTATCGACCTCCCTGCAAAGCGGCATCATCGCGCATGAGCTCGGTCAGCGCCTCGCGATCGATACGCAAGGCATCGCCGCCCGCTGGGTCGAGCGAATCGCCCTGTCCGGCGAGATCTTTGGCCTGCTTGCGCTCCGCATGGGAAAGGCCCCGTTCGCGATACTTTTGCGAATGAGCGGTGTACATGTTGATGAACAGGATGACCAGGAAGCTGAACGCAATTACGACCACGACCCAAAAGAGGGCCACCGACGTGTTGCCGCCCATCCACTCAAAGTAGATGGCGATGGGGATGGTCTGCGTAATGCCGGCGTAGTTGCCCGCAAAGAACAGGGTGCAGCCAAACTCACCCATGGCGCGGGCAAAGGCGAGCACCGTACCGGCGGCAATCGAGGGCCAGCCAAGCGGCATCATAAGCTTGGTAAAGATGCGACGCTCGGACCAGCCCAGCGTGCGCGCTGCATCGAGCATCTGCGTGTCGAGGCTCTCGAAGGCTCCGAGTGCCGTACGATAGACGAGCGGGAACGACACCACCACGGCAGAGATCACCGCCGCGGGCCACGTAAAGACAATCGAGATGCCGTGCGCGATAAGCCACTGGCCCACCCCGGTCGAGCGGCCAAACAGCATAAGGAGCAGAAAGCCGCAGACCGTGGGCGGCAGCACCATAGGGATGGTAAAGACCGAGTCGAGCAGGCCCTTGATGCGGCTCGAGGTACCCATAGTCTTCCACGCGGCGAACAGGCCCAGCGCAAACGCGATTACTAGGGCAAGGCCGCTCGTTTTTATGGACACCCAAAACGGGCGATAGTCGATGCCGCCCAAAAAGGAGGCCAGAGAGGTCAAGGGCCCCCGCTCATCCCGCAACACGACAGACGATGCTTCTACCATGTGAGCGCTATCAAGCCAACGCGCGCCGCCCTTGGCATCACCCGAGGCTGATGCAATCACCACATAGCGGTCCCCATCCGCACCGTGCTCGTCAAAGCCATAGGTATACCCGCCGGCATCAAACGTTGTTTCCGCCGTGACATACCAAGGAAGATCCACGTCCTCTAGCTGCGCACCTCCCATGCAGTTTGCGCTGTCGAGCTCACAGACGAGGGCCTTGAGACCCGATACGCACTCGTTGTCCTGCGGATCCAATCCATACTTCTCGACCGCCTTGGGCGATATCCACACAACAACGCGATCGGCAGCAGGCGCCACCACAAGGTCCACGTCCTCGTCAACGGGAAACCGGTAGCCCTCAGGCTGGCCCTCCATGGCACGAGCGGTCCCCTTGGCCAACCGCTCAAAACCCTCGATCCCATAGGAAAGCCCATGAGCGGTCGCAGCAACCTGGGCCCCGTCCTCAGCGTCCCCAGCAAACGCAAATCCCGGCACCCAGCAAAGCGCGAAGGTCAAAGCACAGGCGACAAGCATGCGGAATCTATTAAGCACGAAAAGCTCCAAGCGAATACAAGGACGGAGTGAAACACAAAACGATGGAATTATCGCGCCAAGCCGCACTACGCGGAAAGCTCAAAGCCGTACTTAGCCCAAATCTTCTGAGCCTTCTTGTTGGTCAGACAGAAGTCGATAAACGCCTTGGCCTCGTCGGTGTGCCCGGAGCTCTCGGCAACGGCACCCGGGTACACGATGGGCTTGTGCGAATCCTCGGGGCACACGAAGGCCTCCTCGATGCCGTCGTAGCGGAAGATATCGGAGCTGTAGACAAAGCCAGCCACGCAGTCGCCCGTGGACACATAGGCAGCAGCGGTACCAACTTTGTCAGCCAGCGCAACCTTGTCGGCGATCTCGGGCGCATACTCGCCGTCATCGCCCTCGGTGCCGGTATAAAGGCCCACGGAAGCCAGCGCCTGGTTGGCGTACTTGCCGGCGGGGACGGTCTTAGCGTCGCCAATGGCAATCTTACCGTCCAGGTTCGCGACGTCGGCGATGGCCTCGATCTTGGTGTCGGAGCCCTCGGCGCGAATAATCACGAGATCGTTGACGAACATGTCCTCACGCGTGTCGGCGTCGACGAGCTCGGCGGTCTCAGCGTCATCCATGGTGCCCTTGGAAGCGGTGATGAGCACGTCGACCGTGGCGCCGGCGTGCATCTGCTCGACAAGGTCGCCGGACGCTTTGAACTGCGTGTCGGCGAAGGTGGTGTCGGTCTGGTCGGTGTAGAGCTCCTGGACCTCGGGAAGGGCCTTCTCGAGGGAGTTGGCGGCAAAGACCTGCAGCTCGACAGCTTTCTTGGAAGATGCCTTAGCAGAACCGGCATCGGATCCGGCCGGCTCGGACGTCTTGCTGCCCGAGCAGCCGGCAAGACCAAGGCCGGCAGCGGCGACAGCAGAAAGCGAGACGAATCCGCGGCGAGAAACCATATCGAACATATTCAACCCTTTCGGACCTTGTGCCCGGGTACCCCACCGCGGGCTTTAATCTGCAACCAGATTATACTTCTGCGCGAATAATGATAGTGAGAAATTATTCTCGCCAGAGAATATAGTTTCGAGTTAGCGTGCACCTCGGCGTCGCTTCGGCGGAAAACAAAGGCGGAGCAGCCGTTTAGGTCGCCCCGCCGCAGGTAAACCGCTTAGTTGGTATGTCCGCCGCCCGCTGTCATCTGAGCCGCGTGCTCCAGCTGGTCCGCTATGGCCTCCCAGCTTTCGCGAGCGGCCTTCGTGGAACCGGGAAAGTTTACGACAAGCGCATGACCTCGTTGCATGCAAATAGCGCGCGAGAGCATGGCGCGGCGCGTCTTGGTCATCGAGTACGCACGAATCGCCTCTGCAATACCCGGCACATCGCGGTCGCAGACGGCACGCGTCGCCTCGGGCGTCACATCGCGCATCGAAAGCCCCGTACCGCCGCAGGTGAGCACGACGTTGGCGTGGCACCCATCGGCGGCTTCCACAACGGCATCACCAATCTCGCTGACGTCGTCGCGCACGACCACATGTGAGGCGACCGTCCAGCCCTGTGCCTCGATAAGTTCCTCGAGTGCAGCACCCGCCTCGTCCTGGGCTAGATCGCGCGTATCCGAGCACGTCACGATCGATATCTTCAGCTCCATAGCATTCCTCCTACAACACGGCGCCCTCGGGCAGGTCGACGCGAACAACGTCCACGACATCTCCCGCCTTGAGCTCGCACGGTCCTTCGTCAATACGCAGCAGGCAGTTGGCCCGCTGCATCGTGCCGAGCAGCGCCGAATTCTGCGTCTTGGCCTCGGTCACCAACAGCTCACCGGTCTCGGGGTCGCGCAAAACCGTGGCGCGATCGAAGAAGCGGCGGTCCTGGCGCTTTTTCACACCGTGGGTAAGAGCCGCTCGCTGTACGGGACGCGCCCCCTCGGCAAAACCACGCATCTTGCGGATCGCCGGACGGGCAAGCATCTCAAAGCCCACATACGCCGCGGCCGGATTGCCTGAAAGCCCCAGGTAGGGCTTACCCCCGAGCAAGCCAAACGTGATGGCCTTGCCCGGACGCATCGAGATGCGGTCAAACAGTACCTCGCCCTCGCGCCGGACGAGCGCCGTCACATAGTCGTAATCGCCCGCCGAGGCGCCACCGCTCGTAATGACAAAATCGCACTCTCGCGTGGCGCGATGTACCAGCTCGGCAATCGCCTGCTCATCATCGGGCGCGATGCCGTAGAACACGGGCTCGGCGCCGGCATCGAGTGCCTCGGCCATCAGCGCCGAGGAGTTGGAATCGCGAATCTGACCACGCGCCGGTACCTTACTCGGTGCGACCAGTTCCGTGCCCAGCGAGATGATGCCCACACGCGGGGCAGCGTGCACCTTCACGCTCGCGTATCCGGCGCTCGCCAGCAGACCCGCGCCCGCCGGAGCCACGACCTCGCCGGCGTGCATCACAACATCGCCGGCATGGGCCTCCTCGGCAGCAGAGCGAACGTTCTCCCCTACCTTGGCCGGCGCCGAAAAGCGAACGTGCGAGCCCTCGTTGCCGTCACCGTCGAGCACATCGACGATCTCGTACTTCACCACGGCATCGGCACCTTCGGGTACTGGCGCGCCTGTCATAATGCGGACCGTCTCGCCCGCGCCGACCACGCCCTCAAAGACATGGCCCGCTGCCTCATGTCCTACGACGGAGAGCGTCACCGGAGTGTCACCGGTGGCCGCAGCAAGATCGGCTGCGCGCACGGCATATCCGTCCATGGCGCTGTTGGCAAACGGCGAGATGTCGATATCGGCCACCGCGTCCTCGGCCAAGGGAAGACCGGCGGCCTGCCACACGGGAATCTCGACGAGATCGGTCGGAGTAACGTGCGACAGGACAATCGACTGCGCGTCCTCCAACGGAATGAGTTTATCTGCCATATGCACCTCTTAATGCCACGGCGCACAACAGGGGCGCCGATTCTTTATGCTTGTCTCAGTATAATCCCCCGACTCACGACCGCGACTCGGCCTGAACCCGCAAATACACCTGTCGGTTGCAGGCCGCGAAACAGAATGGAAACCAACCCACCGGCTCGTCGCGTTTACCGCGTTTTATAATGCTTGCGTTGCAACCTAAAAGAGGAACGTATGGCTTTTACCAACAAACCCGAAAGCGCAAACGAAGCGCAGGATCATTCCCAGCCGCTCGACGACGGCGGCTTTTTCTCCCTGAACGACGTTATCATGGCCGGTAGGCAACAGCTCACCCGCTCCGAGCATCTCTTGGCTGCCGACACGCGCCGCAACGTCCGCAACCTACTCGCGAGCGCCAAGTTGCTCGTACTCGTCGTCATCGTCTCTCTCGCCATGGGCGTTGCCGCTTGGGCGTTTTTGGCCTCGCTGAATATCGCGACCGATTATCGCGAGCACCACGCGTGGATCTACGCGCTGCTCCCCGTCGTGGGCGTGGCCACCGCATGGGTGTACAAGAACCACGGCCTTGCCGCCAAGCGCGGCAACAACCTGGTCATCGATTCCGCCCTGGGCACACGCCTCATCCATATGCGCATGGCCGTCCTCACCTTCGTCTGCTCCACGCTCACGCACCTCACGGGCGGATCGGCCGGTCGCGAGGGAGCCGCGGTGCAGATCGGCGGCACCATCGCCAGCAACATCTCGAGCCTTGCCCACCTCAAAAAGCATGACCACCACGACCTCATGCTCGCCGGCATCTCGTCGGCCTTTGGCGCCGTATTCGGTTCGCCCCTTGCCGGAGCTTTCTTTGGCATGGAGATGTGCTTTATCGGCAAAATCGACTACACCGCGGGCATCTACTGCCTGGTCGCCTCGTTTACCGGCTACTTTACATCGCTTGCCTTGGGAACCGAGTACGAGGCGAATGTTATCGCCAGCGTTCCCGCCATGTCGCCCAAAACGGTCGTCATCGTTGTTATCAGCGCCATTATCTTCGGTCTGACGGCACGTCTCTTTGCCTGGTCGGTTCGAACCGTCAAGAGCCTGTACGGTCGCTTTATCACCAATTACCTCGTTCGCGCACTTATAGGCGCACTCGTGGTTTTGGCCGCCTATGCCCTCCTCGACGCCTGGAACTACGCCGGCCTTGCCACCTGGCTCTCAGGCGCCGGGTTCTCCGGTAGCACTACCCTTGCTGACGCATCCATCAAGCTCGTGGTGACGGCGCTCACCCTGGGCGACGGCTTCCAAGGCGGCGAGGTCACGCCCCTGTTTGGCATCGGTGCGGCACTCGGTGGCTGGATCGGTTGCCTTACCGGGCTCGACCCCAGTTTTCTGGCGGCTCTCGGCATGCTCGGCGTGTTCTGCGCCGGCCTCAACGTGCCCATCACCACCTGCATGATGGCCATCGACCTGTTCCACGGCACGGCCGCCGGGTTCTTTGTCATCGTGGCCTTTATCAGCTACCTAACCGGCGGACACCGCGGCGTGTACCCCGCCCAGCGTATCATCTCACCCAAGCGCCGTTCGCTTATTGTGGATGAGGGCGGTACGGTAGCGGAGGCTATCGAGCGCCACAACGACCTGATAGAGTAGACGTTAGCATTCGCCGTGCAGCCACAATCGGGGGCAATTCGACCCGAGCGCGACCGCACCGTCACGTCATACGCCGGGAGTCGTTCCATGCACGCAACTGATTTTGGTCGCACGCTCATCATCGCCAACCCTGCCGCCCAGTCGGGCGCCGCGCGCGAGGTTGCCGAGCGCCTGCAGCGCTTTTTGGATATGACCGCGCGCGCATCCCAGTTTGACCTGGTACTGACCGAGCGCATGGGACACGCCAAGGAGCTGGCCGCACAGGCCGAGGGCTATCACACCGTTATCGCCCTCGGCGGCGACGGCGTGATCCACGAGGTCGTCAACGGACTCATGACGCAGGATGAGGCGGTCCGCCCCGCTCTTGCCATCCTACCCGTAGGCTCCGGCAACGATTTTGCCCAAACGCTCGGTATCGAAGATTTCTCCGGCAAGGATTATGGCGCGCTGCTCACCTGTGAGCTTCAACGTCAGGACATCGGGCGGATTCGCTCATGGAACCCCGCAAGCGGTAGCGGCGAGGCTACCGTTGAGTACTACGACCAGACGCTTTCGGTCGGCATCGATGCCGCCATCGGCCTTGGCACCACCGAGCTGCGCAAAAAGACCGGCTTGACGGGCGCTCCGCTCTACACCCTTTCGGGACTTGAGCAGTTTGGCCTGCGCTATCGCAACTACTCCATGACAGTCAGCTTTGACGGCGCGCCCGCCGAGCGCGTGAGGGCGATCATCATGGCGATTCAGCTTGGTCCCACCTATGGCTCGGGCTATCGCATCTGCCCCGATGCCGACCCCTGCGACGGCGTGCTCGACGTCTGCTACGCATGCGGCCCTGTCCCTCGCTCGGTTGCCCTGCCTATGTTCCTTTCGGCCAAGGACGGCCACCATACCAAGCTGTCACCGGTTCGCATGCGCCGATGCCGCCATGCCGAGCTCACTTTTGAGGAGCCAGACTACCCCATCCAAGCCGACGGCGAGCCCATCGTCGCCTCGCGCATCGAGGTCGACATCCTCGCCGGCGTCCTCGAGGTCTGGCGCCCAACCCGCTAACCCCACCTAAGTTGCGGTGAAATAGGGACTGTTTATGCAGCTAAAGGCGCAAAACAGTCCCTATTTCAACGCAACTCATGAGGAGGCTATTCGTCGCTAACCGGCTTGCGACGGGTGGCCTTTTTAATGGCGTTGAAG
>DBGBZQ010000069.1:0-78130 GCA_048368115.1 Collinsella sp. | reverse complement strand
CTCGCGATAAACTTCATCAGTGCCCGCCCCACGGGAAACCGGCCAAAAAGAGACAGGTTTATTTTGGTCGGTTTTATCTGGGAAGATGCTGCTACGGCTATCTACAGATCTGTAATCTGACTACTGAATAGATTTCTAACTCAATAGCGAGCGGCACTAACCAGCCCTTTTGCTTGCGCCCGGGAGGGCCGCATATGAAGTTTATCGCGAGTTCCGCAGGCAAAGGAAAGCACTTAATGTGCTTTCCGTCTTGCGCAGGACTGTAGAGCAGGAAACTTCATATGCGGCCCTCCCGGGCGCAAGCAAAAGGGCGACCCCGCAGTGGGGTCGCCCTTGTTGAGCTGCTTATGTTTAGCTGTTACTCGGCGTCGTGGTGACGGCGGGGCTTGCGGCCTCCGTTGTCGCCGGGACGGCGCGGACGGTCGCTGCGCTCGGAGCGCTCGCGACGCGGACGCTCACGGCGCTGGAAGTGCTCGCCGTCGCCTTCGGAGGCACCCTCGGCACGAGCAGGGGCCTCGGGCTTGTCCAGACGATCGAGCGAGATCTTGCCGCGATCGTCGACCTCGATGACGACGACCTTGACCTCGTCGCCCACGTTGAGGACGTCCTCGACCTTCTCCACGCGGCCCTTGGCGACGCGGGAGATGTGCAGCAGGCCGTCCTTGCCAGGCAGCAGGTTGACGAAGGCGCCGAAGGGCTGGATGGAGACCACGCGACCGGTGTACTCCTCGCCCGGCTCGGGAACCTTGATGATGAGCTTGATGCGCTCGACGGCCTGGTCGACGGACTCGCCGGTGCCGCCGACAAAGACGGTGCCGTCCTCCTGGATGTCGACCGAAGCGCCGGTCTCGTCCTGGATGCCGCGGATAACCTTACCGCCGGAACCGATGACGTCGCGGATCTTGTCGGTCGGAACCTGGATGGAGACGATGCGCGGAGCAGTGCTGCGCGTGGTGTGGCGCGGCTCAGGGATCACATCGAGCATCTTCTGCAGGATGAAGGCGCGACCCTCCTTGGCCTGCTGCAGGGCGCGGGCCAGGATGTCGAAGGTTAGGCCGGTGGCCTTGTTATCCATCTGCAGGGCGGTGATGCCCTCGGTGGTGCCGGTGACCTTAAAGTCCATGTCGCCCAAGAAGTCCTCGAGACCCTGGATATCGGACAGGACCACGGTCTTTCCCTCCTCCTGGATCAGACCCATGGCGATACCGGAGACCGGGCGCTTAATGGGCACGCCGCCGTCCATAAGGGCGAGCGTGGAGCCGCAGGTCGAAGCCATCGAAGAGGAGCCGTTGGACTCCATGACCTCGGAGACGACGCGGATGGCGTAGGGGAACTCGTTCTCGTCGGGGAGCACCGGGAGCAGAGCGCGCTCGGCAAGGTTGCCGTGACCGATCTCGCGACGCTTGGGGCTGCCCATGCGGCCGGTCTCGCCGGTGCAGAACGGCGGGAAGTTATAGTGGTGCATATAGCGCTTGCCCTCGGTGGGCTCGATGGTATCCAGACGCTGGCCCTCGTTGAGCATGCCGAGCGACAGGACGGAGAGCACCTGGGTCTGGCCACGCTGGAACAGACCGGAGCCGTGAACGAGCGGCAGGTAGTTATCCTTCACCATGATGGGACGGATCTCGTCTGCAGCACGGCCATCGACGCGCTCGCCAGTCTCGACGACCATGGTGCGCATGGCCTTCTTCTCGAGCTTCTTGAGCGCCACGGGGATCTCGCGCTCCCAAGCGGCCTGCTCCTCCTCGGTAAACTCGGCGCGGATGGACTCCTTCAGAGCCTCGACCTTACCGATACGAGAGAGCTTGTCGGCGTCGCGAAGGGCAGCTGCCATCTCGTCGTAGTGGGCAAAGATGCGCTCCTGGACCTCCTCGACGGGCTGGTCGAGCGGGTACTCCTTCTTGACGATGGGGCCGTTGACCTGCTCCCACTCGGCGACGAACTCGTCCTGGGCCTGGCAGAAGGCAGCAAGGGCCTCCTGGCCAAACTTCATGGCGGCGAGCATGTCGTCCTCGGAGATCTCCTCGGCGCCGGCCTCGACCATCGAGATGAAGTCGGCAGAGCCGCCCAGCTCCAGGTCCAGATCGGAGTTCTCGCGCTCCTCGTAGGTGGGGTTGACGATAAACTCGCCAGTCTCCACGTTACGGCCGATGCGCACGCAGGCAAGCGGGCCCTCGAAGGGCACGCCACCGAGCGTCATGGCCAGGGAAGCACCCATGACGTTGATGACGTCGAAGGGGTTGACCTGGTCGGCGACGAGCGAGGTGGCGACGATGTGCACCTCGTTGCGGAAGCCGTCCGGGAAACTCGGGCGGATCGGACGGTCGATCATGCGCGCGGTGAGCGTGGCCTTCTCGCTGGGACGGCCCTCACGCTTGAGGTAACCACCCGGGATGCGGCCAGCGGCGTACATCTTCTCGTTGAAGTCGACGGTCAGCGGGAAGAAGTCGTAGTTCTTGCGCTCCTTGGAGACGACCACGGTGTCGAGCATCGTGGTGTCGCCCTGCTTGACCAGGCAGGCGCCGGTGGCCTGCTTGGCAAGCTCGCCCGACTCAAAGGTGTAGGTCTTGCCGTACAGCTCAAAGGTCTTGGATACGAGTGTCATTGTTCTCCTTTACCCCACAGGCCCCTTGCCTGCGGGCTTCTCATGTGACGCGGGCCCCCTGCCCCCGCCACGCTTCAGAGCGTGATTGTTCGCGCCCTTACACAAAAAGAGCGCCCCGCTGCGCAGGACGCTCTTAGCATGTACAAATCCTTACTGGATGTTGTCGCGGATGCCCAGAGCCTTGATGAGCTCACGGTACTCGACGATGTCGTTCTTCTTAATGTAGGAGAGAAGACGACGACGACGGCCGACGAGCATGAGCAGGCCACGACGGGTGTGGAAGTCCTTCTGGTGGGACTTCATGTGCTCGGTCAGCTCCTTGATGCGCTCGGACAGGATGGCGACCTGAACCTTGGGGTTGCCGGTGTCGACCGGGGTGTTACCGAACTGGGCAGTCAGCTCCGCCTTGCGCTCTTTGGAAACAGTCATTGTTTCACCTTTCGTTTTACGTCGCCCGCGGGCGACTCGATTCGCCTCGGACTGGGAAGCCGCCGGTGGAGCGAGCAACCAAGGTCGAGGTACCAACAGGTCGGCATGATACCACAAGCAGCCCGCGCCTGCGCATCATCACCGACCCAACATGAATTCCATCGCACGGAGGCGTTGATCGGTGTGCGTCGCAGCCCACACATGCGAAAGCCCGAGCAGGAATGCCGCCGTATGCGGGTCGATTCGCTCGGCCATGAGCGCATCGAAGGTCATGGACATGAGGGCGCGCAGCCATGCGGTCTCACCGGTCGACACCAGTTCGGCACCTGGAACGCTCGACGCGCACGACCCGCACATGAGACCGCCCGCCTGGGGTGAAAAATACGACAGCATGGGGTCTCCGCACAGCACGCAGGCCGAAAAATCGGGTCGATAGCCAACGTGCGACAGCAGCTTAAAGACATATGCCGCCACAAGTAGGTCCATATGCGCCGTGTCAAGCCCGCTGCCCACCAGGGCAAGCGCTCGCTGCGTGATGGCAAAGGTAAACGGGTCCTCGGCGTCCTCGAACGAGCACACGCGCGCAACCTCGGCGATCGCGCTTGCGGCGCAGGTCGTCTCGTAATCGGGCGCAGCGCCGAGCGGCGCCTCCATAAGCTCGGCCTGGGAAACCACGTCGAGTGACCGTCCATGTGCGAGCAGCATATCGACCGTACAGAACAGCTCGCAGCGCGCAGCCAGGCGTCCGCCGGGTTTGCGGGCGCCCTTTGCCACGGCACGAACCTGCCGCCCCCGCTCGTCAAGCATCGTCAAGATCAGGTCGGTCTCTTTGAGCTTCGTCTTGTCGAGGACGAGCACCTTGGTGCGATATGTCCGGGAGCCTGCCATGCGCGCCGCGCGTCCTTAGTCCTCGGCGTTGTAGCCAAAGCGGCGAATCTGGGCCTCGTCGTCACGCCAGCCGGCCTTGACCTTCACGTCCAGCTCCAAAAAGACCTGCGTGCCAAAGATGCGCTCAAGATCGCGACGGGCATCGATACCGATATGCTTGATCATCTCGCCGCCCTTGCCGATGATGATGCCCTTTTGGCCCTCGCGCTCGACGTAAATGGTGGCGTGCACGCGCAGCACCTTCTTGGTCTGCTCAAGCGCATCGCAGATCACGCCAACGGAGTGCGGAATCTCATCACGGGTGCGGCGCAAGACCTTCTCGCGCACAAACTCGGCAACGAGCGTCTCATCGGAAGCGTCGGTACCCATGTCCTCGGGGAACCAACGCGGACCCTCGGGCAAAAAGTGCGCAACGGTCTCGATAAAGGCATCGACGTTGAAGTTCTTGACCGACGACGTCACGATCTCGTCGTCATATTCCATAAGCTCGTGGGCGGCCTTAAGCTGCTCCATGACCTGTGCGGGGTCGGCCTCATCGGCCTTGGTGAGCACCAGGACCTTCTTGGAACGGGCATTCTTGACGCGCTCGGCAACCCAGGCGTCTCCCCTGCCGATCGGCTTGGTGGCATCAATCAAAAACGCGACGACATCGACATCGTTCAGCTCGAACAGCGCGCTCTTGTTGAGCTCGGATCCCAAGCCATCCTTGGGCTTATGAATACCGGGGGTATCGACAAAGACCAGCTGGTAGCCGGGGCGGTTGACGACGGCGCGCATGCGGCGGCGGGTCGTCTGGGCCACCGGCGAGGTGATGGCGACCTTTTTGCCATAGCAGGCATTAAGCAGCGTAGACTTGCCAGCGTTGGGACGACCGACCAGGGCCACAAAGCCGCTGCGGAAACCGGGCTCAACGTCACCAAAGCCCGCGAGGTTGTCGTCCTCGTCGCACAGGGCGTCGAGTTCCTCGTCGCTCATACCCTCAAACGGGTCGAACTCCTCGACATCCTCGAGCTCCTCGGTATCCACCGCGTCCAGGGACTCGTCGTCCAAAATCTCATCGGTAGGCTGCATATTGTCGGACATGGGAATCCCTTTCTAAATAAAGCCGAGCGCGTGGGCAAATACCAGTACGCCCACAATCGCGGCGGTGATGGAAAGAACGTATACAGAGGCGGCGGCGATGTCCTTCGCACGCTTGGCCAGCGGATGGAGCTCCTGGGTCGCTAGGTCGACGATAGCCTCCATAGCGGTGTTGCACAGCTCGCCGTGAATCACCAGGCCACAACAGATGATAATCGTGGCCCACTCGGCAATGTCGAGCCCCACGATACAGCCGGCAATGACAGTGCACACGCCCGCCACGAGCATGACCTTAATGTTGCGCTCGGTCTTGACGGCGGTGACGAAGCCCTCCATAGCGTAGGAAAACGACTTTAAGAAGGACGGATGGTCCTTGTTCGATCCGGGAATCATAGACGGCTCCTAGTCGTGGGCGTGGTTGGTAATGGGGCCGACGTGGACTAGCTTAGGGTCCTCGCCGCGCTCGAGCGCCAGATCGCGCAGGATGGCGTCCTCGCGGGCCTCCATGACCTCGGCCTCGTCGTCCTCGATGTGGTCATAGCCCAGCAGGTGCAGCATGCCGTGAACGAGCATCAGACGGCACTCGTCAGCGGGGCTATTGCCAAAACCGGGGGCCTGACGGGCAATAACCTGCGGGGCCAAGATAATATCGCCGAGCTCGAGCGTCTCATCGGCGGGAATGTCATCGTCAAAGGCCGAATCGCACTCAAACGAGAGCACATCGGTGGTGCGGTCGATACCGCGCCACTCGTGGTTGAGCTCGTGCATCTCGTCCTCGTCGACATACGAAAGGGAAATCTCGACTTCACGCTCAACGCCCTCGGCGGCAAGCACGACCTCGCAGATGTGCTCCACCTCCTGCGCGTCGAGCAGCGTATCGAGCTCGGCATCGTTGCTGATCAATACACTCAACGGGACTCCTTTCGGTCGCGCGGGCGCTGCTCGCGCACGTCATCATAAGCATCATATGCCTCGACGATACGACCCACCAGGGCATGGCGCACCACGTCGGCGCGCTCCAGGTGTGCAAACGCCACATCGTCGACACGGCCCAAAATCTTCTCAGCATCCGCCAAGCCACCACGACGACCCACCAGGTCGCGCTGACTCAGGTCGCCGGTAATCACAAACTTGGAGTTGAAGCCCAGGCGCGTCAGGAACATCTTCATCTGCTCGGGCGTGGTATTTTGCGCCTCGTCGAGCACCACAAAGGCATCGCTCAGCGTACGACCGCGCATGTAGGCAAGCGGGGCGATCTCGATCACGCCGCGCTCCATAAGCTCATCGGTGCGCTCGCGATCCATCATGTCAAAAAGGGCGTCGTAGAGCGGACGCATGTAGGGATCGATCTTTTCCTCGAGGGTGCCGGGCAAAAAGCCCAGGTTCTCCCCCGCCTCGACAACCGGACGCGTCAAGATCAGACGGCCCACCTCGTGGCGCTTGAGCGCGGCAACGGCGAGCGCCATGGCCAGATAGGTCTTACCGGTGCCGGCAGGACCCAGGCCAAACGTGATGGTATGTGAGCGGATGGCATCCACGTAACGCTTTTGGCCGAGCGTTTTGGGGCGAATGACACGGCCGCGATACGAAAGCAGCACGTCATCGCGAAGCGACGTAGCCTCGTGCTCACCGTCGCGCAGAACGGCCAGACAGCGCGAGACATCGTCGGCAGAAAGCGTGCGCCCGGCAGCAGCCTCACGAAAGGCATGTTCGAAAAAACGCGCCACGAGTTCGACCTCATCCGGGTCACCGCTCACGGCGATGCTATCGCCACGGGCGACCACATGGGCGCGCACCAAGTTCTCGAGTGCACGAAGGACGCCGTCGCCGGCGCCCAAAACGCGCGAGGGGTCGATACCCTCGGGAACGGTAAGTCTAATCTTCGAGGCTTCCATGAACCTCCCTGTGCGCATGGACCAAGCCGGAATCATCGACTCCGATGATAGCAACATCGAGCAGGCACGGGGCTGTGAGTCCACAGGTATCGTCAAGACGGGCATGATGGAACGAGCCGAGCGTCAGGTTGTCACCATACTCGAGCACGGCACGCTCGACCGTACCCACGCGACGACGAGCGTCGGCAATAGCGAGCTCCTGCGCGGCGGCCCGCATACGGCGGCTGCGCTCGGCCATAACCTCGGGCGGCACTTGGTCGGGCATGTCGGCAGCAAGGGTACCGGGACGCTTGCTATAGCGGAACACGTGCATACGCGAGAAACCCACACGGCGGCACAGCGCCAGCGACTCCTCGAATTCCTCGTCCGTCTCGCCGGGGAAGCCGACGATGACATCGCACGAAAGAGACACCTGGGGCAAGTTGGCGCGAATCATGCGCACCGTGTCCTCAAAGGCCTCGGCGCTATAGGGACGGCCCATGCGATGCAGGGTCGCCGTGCAGCCGGACTGCACGGGCAGGTGCAAAAACGGGGCGATACGCTGCGGATAGTGCGCCATAACCTTAAGCAGGCGCTCAGAGATATCCATGGGCTCGACCGAGGAAATGCGCACATGCGGAATAGACGTGCGCTCCATGATGGCCTCGAGCAGCTCATCGATTTCGACGTGCTCGTCGGTCGCGCTCTTGCCATCGTAGGCACCCAGGTTCACACCGGTCAGCACCACCTCGGGCACGCCGGCCTCCTGGGCCTCGCGAACTTGCTCGAGCACGGACTCGACGGGCACGGAGCGCTCGGGGCCGCGTGCCTTCCACACAATGCAATAGGTGCAGCGATGGTTGCAGCCGTCCTGAATCTTCACGCCCAGGCGAGAGCGACCGAGCGCATCGACCACCTCGCCATCGCTGCAGGCGGGAACGCTATCGGATTCGACACCCAGCACCTCGCAGACGCGCTCGGCGACGTCAATCTTGGACGGCTCGGCGATCACGCGATCGGAGAACTCCAGCAACTCCTCGGGATGCAGGTTGACGACGCAGCCGGTTACGACCACGTAAGGCTCGCCCGGATAGGCCAGCGCATGACGGACGGCCTTACGGGTCTTGGCCTCGGCCTCGCCCGTAACGGCACAGGTGTTAATGACGATCAGATCGGCATCCTGGGGCTCCACAATAGCAAATCCCAGGCGCATAAGATCGGCAGTGATACGGTCAGACTCAACCCGGTTGACACGGCAGCCGAGGTTGACGACGGAAATATGGGGTGCGAGCACGCGGGCTCCTTAATCGAGGATATCGTCGAGGGCACTCTTGATACGGTCGGTCACCGACTTCTTACCGGAAGCGACGTCATCGCCCATCTCATCGGCAAAAGCACGGAGCAGCTCGCGTTGCTTATTGGAAAGATTGGTGGGAACGACCACGCGCAGTTGCACGATCAGGCGACCACGCGAACCGCCACCGCCAATGCGCGGCATGCCGTAATTATTGACGCTCACGGTGTCGCCGTACTGGGCGCCGGCGGGAACCGTCACCTTAACGACCTCGTCGGGCATAATGCCCTCGACCTCGATCTCGCAGCCGAGCGCTGCCTGCGCAATCGAAATATCGCTCACGAGGTACAGGTCGTCACCGTTGCGCTTAAAACGCTCGTGGTCGGCGACGCGCACGTTGACGATCAGGTCGCCCGAGGGCTCGCCGCGAAGGCCAGCCTCGCCAAAGCCGCTCACGCGCAGCTGGCGACCGGTCGAAACGCCGGCGGGGATATCGATGTCGATCTTTTCATGCGAAGGCGTGCGGCCCTGACCGTCGCAGGTCTCGCAGGGATGATCGATGACCGTGCCCTCGCCGTGGCAGTCGGGACAAGGCGAAGAGGACTGAACCTGGCCCAGGAACGAACGCTGGACCGTCGTGACATAGCCCGTGCCGTGGCAGCGGCTGCACTGCTTTTCCTGCGCGCCCTCGGCCCTACCGGTGCCATTGCAATCCTCACAGGGAGCAAGGCGGTCATAGCTGATCGTCTTTTTGCAGCCGAGCGCCGCCTCCTCGAGCGTCACCGAAAGCGAGATGGCCATGTCACGTCCGCGACGACGCTCACGACGGCTGCGGGCGCCACCGCCGGCACCGCCGCCAAAGAACGACGAGAACAAGTCGTCCATGCCCATGCCACCAAAGATATCGTTGATATCGACGTAGCCCGAACCACCAGGGCCGTCGGCAGTGCCGTAACGGTCGTAGTTAGCACGCTTCTGCTCATCGGAAAGAACGGAATAGGCCTCGTTGAGCTCCTTGAACTTGGCCTCGGCCTCAGGGTCGTCCGAAACATCCGGATGTACGGTACGAGCCTTCTTTAGAAACGCGCGCTTAATCGTCCGCGCGTCGGCATCCTTGTCAACGCCAAGTACCTCGTAGTAATCCCTATTTTCCGACACGACCGAATCCTTCCGACTTTCATTATTGTCACAGTGCGTCCTATACCCAAGCTGGGCCGACCGCAAACAGAGGGTTTGATGTTATTGCATTTGGTACGGCGAAAGCATGGCCCGCTGCGAGCAGCTTGCGAACCAAACAGACACGAGCGCAAACATGAAGCCGTTGGCAAAACCGTTGGCAAACTGCATCGCACCGCGCTTCCACCACAGCAGGCTGCGATGAAGCACGCCGTCCGAAAACACCATGAACAGGCCCATGGTAAACGGAATAAAGCACATCACGGCAAAGGCCGAGAACACGCCCGAGATAGCCGAGAGTACCAAAAACGGCGCCACGATGCCCATCAAGTAAAAACCGGTACGAGCTTTGCCTTCCAAGCGTTCGGCCTCAACATGGGCGCGGCCGACCAGGTCGCCGCCCGCGGCACCGTTGGTGCCAGCATGACCCATGCCGCTAATGCGGACCTCGTCGCCATCGTGCGTGCCGGCAGGAAACTCAATCGTCTGCTCGGAGGTTACGCGAGTACGACCGCTGCCACCGCAATCAGGGCAGGGGTCGGCCACGACCTTACCGGAACCGCCGCACTCGGGGCAGACCGACTGGAACGTGCCCGCACCAAACAGGAAGGACAGGTCGACGTCGATGTGGCCGCGGCCACCGCAGCTCGGGCAGGTATGGGCATGCTCGGAGGAGACAGAACCCGAACCGCCGCAGTTGCTACAGGTATCGAAGCGCGTGTAGCGGACGGTCTTGCGGGCACCGCCCTTGGCCTCCTTGGCGTCGAGTTTGATATCGACGACCACATTGGCGCCGTTCTCGGGATTGTAGGCAGCCTGCCCGCGACGCTGCTGGCCCCAGGCGCCACCAAAGGGAAAGCCGCCCTCAAAAGGATTGCCATAGCCTGCGCTGCCGGCGTAGCCGCCACCATAAGGCGAAGCCGTAGGAGCACCGGCAAAGGGATTGCCAGAACGCATGGCGTCGTAGCGCGCACGTTTTTGCTCATCCGAAAGCACGGCGTAGGCCTCGGAAACCTCTTTAAACTTTTCCTCGGCATCCGGCTCTTTGTTGACGTCCGGATGGAGCTTGCGGGCCTTTTGCTGGAAGGCCTTCTGTATATCACGCGAGGTAGCGTCCTTGGAGACACCCAGAATCTCGTAATAATCTTTTTCGTTCATCGTCGCCATGCGCGGCAACCTCCTGCTCACAGCAGCGTATATATTCCGGTAATTCTACCCGAGCGGCCTAAGCTAGATCCCAAAACAGCTCGAACAGAACATTTCCATCGAGCCAGCCCAGGTGGGTCGGCGCCAGACGAGCTCGAACATGGCCCGCGACGACATCTGCCGAAGTAAAGGGTCCCTCATGGACCCCGAGCGTCTCAGGCACCCAAGTGGCAAGACCCAATTCGAGCGCGCGATCGCAAGCGGCTGTCAGCCCATCGGCCGGGATGACACGAGCCGCGCGAACCAACAGGTCGGACGCGACACCGCGCGTCATGCGACAGGCGAGCATCAGGTCTTCGGCCGCAGCCTCGCGCTGCGACAGATGTTCGGCCTCGAACGCCGTCGCGTCATCGTCACGTTGCACCAGACGCACGCGGTACGCATCGCCTCGAGAAGAAACACCGGGGAACAAACCTGCAAGACGGTCGAAATCCGCGGCGTCGAGCATGCCCGCGGCAGAACGCCCCAGGCCCAGGTAGCCCCGTCCGGTCCAGTAGGCAATGTTATGGGCGCACTCATGGCTGTCGAGCGCGTAGCTCGCCACCTCATACGGGTGATAGCCGGCGGCACCCAGGAGCTCGCGTGCCACGTCCATGCATGCGGCCTGAAAATCCTCATCAGGCTCGAGCGACTCGTCACGGCACGCCATGCGATAAAGGGGCGTCCCCTCCTCGAGCGTGAGCGGGTAGACCGACACATGATGCGGAGCCGCCGCCAGCACGCCATCGAGCGTGCGCTTCCAACTCGCTGCGGTCTGCCCGGGAAGTCCGCACATAAGGTCGCACGACACGTCGAGCCCAGCGTTCTTGACCGTCGCGATGGCGGAGAGCGCCCGATCGGCATCGTGAATGCGGCCGATGGCGGTAAGTTCGGCGTTATCGAGCGTTTGCACGCCCAGAGAGACGCGTGTGACACCAACCTTGGCAAGCGCAGCGGCAAGCTCGGCGGTCAGCGATTCGGGATTGGCCTCGCAGGTAAACTCAACGGGGGCGCACCACGCACGAATACGCCGCGCCAGCTCCACCAGGCGCTCCCCCGCCAGCGACGGCGTACCGCCGCCAACATAGACGGTGCGGATCTGGTCGAGGGCCCCAGCCTTGCCAAAAGCATCGAGGCGCGCGTACAACTGCTCAAAATAGGCATCGAGCGCAGCGCTCAGGTCGCACGGAGCAAAACTGCGCGAGTCAAAGTCGCAGTACCGGCACTTTTGGGCGCAAAACGGCACGTGCACGTACAGTGCGGTAACGGCCACCCTTAAGCCTCCAGAGGATGAGGGGGCACCGATTCGCCGGCGGCAAGGGCGGCCTCGCAGGCCACCACATCGCGCTCGATCTCATCGACCAGTGCCATAAACTCCTCGTAAGTGGAACAGCGCACCACATGGGCACGCCAAGCGGCGGCATGGGGCATGCCTTTTAAGTACCAGCTTGCATACGTGCGGGCACGCGACATGAGCGGCAGGAGCTCATGTGTCAGCGTTAGGTGCTCACGCAGGGCGTCCAGGCGCTCGACGGAGCTACGCGCCGGCACCGGCGTGCCATCGAGCGCAAGGGCGCGAGCATCACCGAACACCCACGGATTGCCGTAGATGCCGCGCGCGATAAACACCGCGCTGGCACCCGAGCCTTGCAGATGCTCAGCAGCGTCCTCGGCCGAGAACACATCACCCGAACCAATCACGGGAATCTCGACGGCGTCGGCAACCTCATCGACGACAGACCAATCGGCCTGGCCCGTATAGAGCTGCGTGGCACAACGACCGTGCACGGCAACTGCAGAGGCGCCCGCCCCTTCAAGCATCTGGGCAAACGTTGCGGCGTTGCGGTCCTCGGCGTAAAAGCCCTTGCGGATCTTTACGGTCACGGGCACGTGCGCCGCGCCCACCGTGGCCTCGACGATCTTCTCGGCCAAATCGGGCGTGCGCATAAGGGCAGAACCCTCGCCCTTGGTGACAACCTTGCGGGCAGGACAGGCCATGTTGATATCGATGAGCGACAGGCGATCGCCCACACGCTCCTCGACGGCGGCGACGGCACTCGCAAACTGATCGGGCTTGGAACCAAAGAGCTGCACGCAAATCTGCTGCTCCTCGTCGGCCGGCAACACCAGGCGCCACGTCTTGTTGCTGGCATAGGCAAGGCCTGCAACGCTCACCATCTCGCTGTAGGCAAGGTTGGCACCGCGGCGGCGGCACATGATGCGATAGGCGGGGTCGGTCACGCCCGCCATAGGAGCCATAAGGAACGGCTGCTCGGCATAGGCGCCCAGCAGCCGCTTGCTGTATTCAGAAAGCGCCATAGACCTACTCGTCCACCTTGAGGATCGCCATAAAGGCCTCCTGCGGGACCTCGACCGATCCGATGGCCTTCATGCGCTTCTTGCCCTCTTTCTGCTTCTCGAGCAGCTTGCGCTTACGCGAGATATCGCCGCCGTAGCACTTAGCAAGCACGTCCTTGCGACGCGCCTTGACGGTGGAGCGGGCAATGATCTTATTGCCGATAGCACCCTGGATGGGCACCTCGAACAGCTGACGCGGGATGATCTCCTTAAGCTTGTCGCACAGGCCACGGGCCAGACCATAAGCCTTATCCTTGTGCACGATAAACGACAGCGCGTCCACTTCGTCGCCCGAAAGCAAGATATCGAGCTTCACGAGCTCGGAGGGACGGTACTCGTTGAACTCGTAGTCGAGCGAGGCATAGCCCTTGGTGCGGCTCTTGAGCTGATCGAAGAAGTCCAAGATGAGCTCGGCGAGCGGCATATCAAAGCGCATCTCGACCGATTTGCTCGTCAGGTGGATCATGTCGGTCGTGACGCCGCGGTGCTCGATGGCGAGCTGCATGACGGCACCCGTGTACTCAGGCGGGCAGATGATCTTTGCCTTGAGGTAGGGTTCCTCGATACGTTCGATGCGCGTGGCCTCGGGAAGGTCCTGCGGGCTGCGGACATCGATCATTTCGCCGTCGGTCTTGTAGACGTGATAGTCGACCGAGGGACTCGTGGCAATGAGGTCCAGGTTGAACTCGCGCTCCAGGCGTTCCTTGACGACTTCCATGTGCAGCAGGCCCAGGAAGCCCACGCGGAAGCCAAAGCCGAGCGCCACCGAAGTCTCGGGCTCCCACACCAACGACGGGTCGTTGACGTGCAGCTTATCGAGCGCGTCACGCAGGTTCTCGTAGTCCTTATTATCGATCGGGAACAGGCCCGTATAGACCATGGGCTTAGCCTCGCGGTAGCCGGGAAGCGGCTCGGGGCAGGGATTCGACGCCCACGTGAGGGTATCGCCCACGCGAACGGCCTCGGGGTCCTTCAGGCCCGTGACCACGTATCCGACCTCGCCGACCGTCAGCGCGTCGACCGGGGTCTCGGCGGGACGCTTGACGCCCACACCATCGACCAAAAAGTCGCCCTTTGCCTGCATCATGCGCAGGGTATCGCCCTTTTTGATGGAGCCGTCAAAGATGCGCACCGTGGCGACGACGCCACGATACTCGTCGAAGTACGAATCCAGGATGAGTGCCTTGAGCGGCGCGTTCGCATCGCCCTTGGGCGGAGAGATCAAAAAGACAATGGACTCCAGCAGATCGTGGATGCCCTCGCCGGTCTTGCCCGAGACACACACGGCATCATCGGCAGGAATCGCAAGATCATCCTCGATCTCGGTCTTAACCTCGTCGGGATGGGCCGAGGGTAGGTCGATCTTGTTGATGGCCGGCACAATGTCCAGATTGGCGTTCATGGCGAGCGTCGCGTTGGAAACGGTCTGCGCCTCGACGCCCTGCGTGGCGTCGACGACGAGCACCGCGCCCTCGCAGGCGGCCAGCGAACGCGAGACCTCATAGGTAAAGTCCACGTGGCCCGGCGTATCGATGAGGTTGAACTGATACGTCTCGCCGTCGTCGGCGTCATAGGACACGCGGACGGCGTTGGACTTGATCGTGATGCCGCGCTCGCGCTCGATATCCATGGTGTCGAGCAGCTGCGACTCCATGTCGCGCTCGTCGACGGTATGGGTGAGCTCGAGGATACGGTCACTGATCGTGGACTTGCCATGGTCGATGTGCGCAACAATTGAGAAGTTGCGGATGTGGGAAATGTCAATTGAAGTATTCATGCGGACTATCTTACCCGAGCGATACAAAAAATGGAGCCTGTTCCATAAAACAGGCTCCATTTATGCGCGTAATCTGTGTGGTGTGAAATTTACAACTTAGGCGTTGATGCTGTTCACGAGCTTGGCAAGACCGGACTTGCGGTTGGAAGCCTGGTTCTTGTGGATAACATGCTTGGCGGCAGCCATGTCGAGACGCTTGGTGACGGTCTTGAGGGCAGCCTGGGCCTTCTCGGCGTCGCCCTCGGCGACGGCGGACTGGACGTGCTTGGTCAGCGTCTTGAGCTCGGACTTGACAGCCTTGTTACGCATGCGAGCTGCCTCATTGGTGCGGATACGCTTCTTCTGAGACTTGATGTTTGCCACTTCTGGAGTTCCTTTCGAGTTCCTTGCAAAAAATGTATGACACCTCTGAGACACGGTGAGGTCATGCAAGCGCCTACTATAGCACGCTCCCCCTCAAAGGGATAGAACGAATTTGTCAAATAGGCAGGTATCATCACGATTTTCTCAAGATGTTCGTAATCCAGAGCAAAAGCGCGGTCTGAGAATCGGCCGAACCCTTCAGCGCGAGCTCCACATCGACCGCGCCCTCGAGCGCGGCAACGAGCTCTGCCATCGAAAAGCGACGTGCCCAGGTCAGGTGATTCTTGACCTGCCAGGACTGGAGCTTAAGTGTTGCGGCCAACTCACGACCCTGTCCGCGCGCATCGAGCGCCTTGGCGACGATAAGCTCGCGGATGCGGCCGCACAGCAATGTGTAAGTCCACACGTAGCTCTTGGCGGGCAGTAGATTGAAGAGCTCGAGAGAGCGTCGCATGTCACGGGCCGAGACCGCATTGAGAAAGTCCCAGGGTTGAACCTCGGCCGTACGTACAATCCAGCGCTCAACGTCGGCAAGCTCAATCTGCGGCGCCTCGACCATCTGGGCAAGCTTAGCCAAGTCGTTATCGAGCATGCGAGTGTTTTCACCCGAACGCGAGACGAGTTCCTCGGCGGCCGCCGTCGAGATCGACTTGCCGTGCTGCGTCGCCATCTGTTGCACGCGGCGCGGTAACTCCCAGCGCTTGGTGCCGGAGCAATCGATCACGGCCTTCTTGTCGATTTTGGCGATCGCCTTATACAGGCGCGTGTTCTTGGCAAGCGAGTCGGCGATGATGAGGCAGACCGTTGTGGGGTTGGGACTTGCCAGATACTCAACGAGCGGCTCCGAGACCGCCTTGGCGAGCTTTGAACAGCCGTCAAGGATTACCAGGCGAAACTCACTACCCATCGGAAAGGTGTTAAGCGATCCGATAATGGACTCGATATCGGGGTCCTTGGTCATGTCGCGCTCGTCGAGGTTGAACTCGACCATACCCGACTTTTCCAGACGCGCTTTCATACGCGAGACGGCGTGATCGCGCTTGACTCCGTCGGTACCGACGATCAGATATGCCGGCAGCAAACCGGTTTCGGACATTGCGCTCCCCTCCCGCGGGCCTTCGTATTCGTTCCGTGCCATTCTAGCCCAGGGGCCCACCACACGCCAACGACGTCGTCACGGTTGCTGGCATCGCATCGCAAAGCCATTCGCAGTCGGCGTGACGGTAATGTCGCCGTGTTCGATAGTGCACGCGAAAACGCCGCCCGCTTCCTTAACGGCATCGATGCAGGCATCGGACGGATGGCCGTATCGATTCCCCTCGCCCGCGCTCGCGAGGGAAAGCTCGGGCTTCAGGACGTCCAGCAACTCACCATCAACTGAAACCTTAGAGCCGTGATGCCCAAGTTTAAGGACATCGATATCCCCCACCTCCTGCACGAATTCCCGTTCTTGGTCGAGCTCGGCATCACCGGTGAGGAGCATACGCAGGCCCTTGCCTTCCTGAACATAAGAGAGCAGCAGGACAAGCGAATCCTCATTTCCCTCGCCATCCACGGACTCGAATGGCCACATCACGCGGGCGCAAAATGTGCCGATGTCGACCGTATCTCCACTGCGCACCTGCCGATACTCCACGCCAGGTCGGTTCAATACCTCGGCAGGAGCATCCTCCAGCGCATCCGCCGCCACGGCAATCGTTCCGACCGAAAACTGTTCGAGCACGGCAGGCAGACCACCCCAGTGGTCCTCATCCCAATGCGTCACAAAGACGGCATCGATATGGTGCACGTTATTGCGAACCAACGCCGCCACCACGCGCTCGTCGAGCCCGCAGTCGACGAGCGCCACTGCGCCGCCCTGGCGGATAAGAATCGCATCGGCCTGGCCCACATCGAGCACCGTCACCGAAGGCGGAGCGAATCGATCCCAGTAGACGTACGGAATCGCAGCCAAGAGCACCAGGCATGCAAGCCCCACCGCCATAGGACGTGCACGGGGACGCGGCCACCAGACAAGCAGAACCGCCAGCAAACACGGCACTAGGTAAATCCACATGCTATCGGGCGGCACGCTCACGGATGCACCCGGCACGGCGGCAAACAGCTGCTCGAAGAACAGCGCGCAACGGGCGGCAATCATGGGCACAACGAGCGCCCAAGTCCGCAACGGCGCCAGGAGCGAAAAGGGAACCAGCACGATCGACACGGCGAGCAGTGCGCTCACCACCGGACCGAGGACCGCATTTGCCAGCGGAGCAATGAGCGAGAACGTACCGAAGGCAGGAATGGTAATGGGAAGTGTCGCCAGTTGCGAGCACAGCGTGACGGAAAGCATGCTGGCAACGCCCGACGGAACACTCAGCTCACCCAAAGCGTAGGTCGCATAGGGGCAAAAGCACAGAATGGCTAAGACGCTGGCACATGAAAGCTGAAAGCCCATCTCGAACAGAACCGTCGGCCGCAGCAACACAAAGATGGACATGGTAACGAAGAGTGCCGATGCGCCGTGCCGGCGCCGCCCCGCGCCGTTTACGACAAGCGTCGCGAACACCATGCAGCACGCGCGCACGGCCGAGGGAGACGCGCCCGTAAAAGCAGCGTAGCCCACAAGCGTTATCGCCAATATCGCCCGTTGAAGACCGCGTGAGCACCGAGTCTTTTGCAATACACCCTCGATTACAAACCCCACGATTGCCAAATGGCTGCCCGAGACGGCGATAAGATGCGCCGTTCCCGTCACCGAAAACCAGTCGCCCGCCGGCTGGGCGCGCAGCTCGGCCGAACGACCGCAGACGACACCGGCTATGAGTGCACGCGCCGGGTCGGTCGCAGGCGCGATGGACGCAAGCAGCCCATTTCGCATCCGAAGAAGCGGCCCCGGAGAGTCTTCATCGACCGACAAAATCCGAACGACTTTAACCTTGCGCACCTCGCCTCGGAGCACGCGCGATCGTCCATACGCATCGTTCTCAAAACGTGAAACGCGACCGATAACACGCACGTGCGCCCCGACCTTGAGCTCGAGGTCGCACGATAGGCGAACCATTGCCAAGTTCTTACCGTCCGTGCGTGCCTCGCAGGTATAGGAATACACGTCGTCGTTTATGGATGGGTCACCCTGCACGACAAACTCAAGGCTGCTTGCCGCTCGACCGTCGAGCGCCTTCGAGGCGCTTAGCACGCCCACAGCCCACCACGCCGAGACGACCGCTCCCGCCACGAGACCGACGGACGCGGCATACAGCCACCGCTTCCAAGGGGCAAGCCGCGCACAAGATTGAGCCAGCACAACGAATACCGCCGCCGTAACGGGAATGGCCCATAGCGGCCCGACCGCCGAAGCCCGCTCCCACAGCAGCGCATCGGCGGCCACGTTGAGCACCAAGGCGCAGCTCATGCACATGCCGGCACACAGGGCCATCGTCCACGTCATCAGAGGCCGCGGAGGCATAACACGCTCGCACTCGGTCGCACTCATACGCAGATGGAATCTTTGATTTTGGCAAGCTTCTTCTCGCCGATTCCCGACACACGCATCAGGTCGTCAACCGAGGCAAAAGCACCGTTCTTTGTCCGCTCATCGATAATCGACTGGGCCATGGAGGGACCGATGCCCGAGAGCGTCTGCAGCTCTGCCGCGCTTGCCGTATTGATATTTACTAGGCCTGTTACGCCGCTCACGCCCGATGATGCGGAAGCCCCACCATCAACACCAGCTTCCGCAATGGACGCCTGCTGCTCCCCTACCGTTGGAACGTGAATCTTCTGTCCATCGACGACCTTAGATGCCCGATTGAGCCCCGTAACGTCTGCCTCGGGCGCCAGCCCGCCGGCGGCATCAATCGCCTGAGCCACCCGAGCGCCGTCCTTGAGGCGGTATACACCGGGCGACACAACGGCGCCATCAACATCGACATAAACCTCTGCCGCGGCAGACGCCTTAGGCGAAGAGCCTTCGGATGTCTTTCCGCTCGAGGCATCGCCGGATCCCGGCTCCACCAACGAGCCCGAACCGTCAGTGCGCTCAAACGACACGCCGCCGGCACCGCCACCAAGGTTCGCCATCGCCAAGCCGCTCGCCATCGCAATGACGACCAGTATAGCCATCACCACTGCCTTATGACAGAGCAGCTTGTCCGCCAAGCGGTCCATCCGTTTGACCCGTTCGTGTTGTTCGCGCTGCGCCATAGCAAAACCTCCCAACAACATCGTGTCAGGAAAAAAGTCCTGCAACAGCCATTCTCCAAAACCGGTTTTCGCGGTCAAACCAAAAGCCGACCAAAACCTTGCGAAATAATGTCCATTTATTCAGGCACACGTCAGCAAATGAGCACTTAGTCGCAAAATGCCCAGATAGCAAAAGACCGACGACGCAAGCGCATCGTCGGTCTATGCACAAATTTACTCGTGATCTTGGTAAATCTCACGCGGAGCAAGCTCCGAATGTTTACGTTTTAAGGTCTTAGGGGCCTTATACGTGTTGCTCTCGAAGTCGATGTACTCGGTCTGCTTGAGCAGGCGCTCGATCATCTCCTCGTGATCGAACAACTCCCAGGCCTCATGCACGGCATCGAGTTTAGCGTGCGTCTCGGGACGGCGCGGCATAAACAGCGTGCAGCAGTCGGGAGCGGCCTCAGTCGAGATATCGAACGTACCGATCTCCTCGGCGCGCGCGATGATCTCCTGCTTGTCCGAACCGATGAGAGGACGGAACACGGGGATCTTCACGGCCTCGTTGACGGCCATGATGTTCTCAAGCGTTTGAGAGGCAACCTGCCCAAGCGATTCGCCCGTAACGATGGCCTTGGCGCCCTCGATGTGTGCAATGCGCTCGGCAACCGAATACATAATGCGGCGATACATGATCACGCGAAGGTTGCTGGGACAGGTGACCGAAATCTCACGCTGGCAGTCGCCAAACGGCACCACGTACAGGCGGCCGATCTGGACACCCGGCTCAAGCGCACGGATGATATCCTGCACCAAATACTCGCTCGTATCGGGCGTCTGCGGACGACCGGAGAAATGTACCGGCACGCACACCGCACCGCGACGCGCGAGCATCCAAGTCGCCACCGGAGAATCGATGCCCGAAGACAGCAGCGTCACGACCTTACCGGCAGAACCCACCGGCAGGCCGCCAACGCCGCGCTCGGAACGCGCGTACACATAAACGCTACCCTGGACCACCAGTACGTGCAGCATCGCATCGGGGTCGTGCATTTGAACTTTTTTATCGGGGAAGGCCTCACACAGTACCTCGCCCACCTGACGATTGATGTCAATCGAAGTGAGCTCATAGTCGGTATTGGAGCGCTTGGCGTGCACCTTAAACGAATCGAAGGGGCCAAACTCGCGCAGCGCCTTGACGGCGGCGGCACAGTACTCCTGCGGGTCGCGGTTAGTGTGATACGCCAAAGACACGCGAGCAACGCCGGGAACGGTGCGAATGACACGCGCCGCCTCATCGGCCTGATGCTCGTTAAAGGTCACGAGGATATAACCGGAAATTCGAGACACGGCATTCACGGAAAAGGCGGCCAAGGCCGCCTTGATGTTATCCATGAGGATATGCTCAAAATGTGCGCGGTTCTTACCCTTCAGTCCAACCTCGTGATAGTGGACCAGGCAGACGCGAGCCGCCATTTAGGCTTCAGCAACCTTGTGGCCGAGCGCCTTCTCGTAACGGGCCTCGTCGTAAGAGATGTCGCCGTCGACAATCTCGTCCATAGCCATCGAGATGGTATCGGCACCGGAAAGCCCGATGGTGATGTCATCGACATCCTGGACGGCAAGCACGCGGTTGTGCTGGCCACGCAGCATGCTATTGATGTCGCAGGCGCGCTTGGAGGCAAGCGAAGCGAGCAGGAAGCGGTTGTGATCGGTCTTCTCCAGAAGATCGTCAATGCAAGGCTTTACAACGGACACGGACCTCAGATCCTTTCATGCATATCGAGAACGCGAACGAGCTCATCGGTCGCGCGGTCGAGATCGTCATTAACCACGACGTCGTCGTAGCGGTCGGCAAGGGCAAGCTCATCGGCGGCGTTTGCCATACGCAGCTCAATCGTCTCGGGCGTCTCGGTACCGCGACCGACTAGACGCTCGCGGAGCACCTCAAGCGAAGGCGGCTTGATAAAGATCAGCACGGCCTCGGGGAAACGCTCCTTCACCTGCAGGGCGCCCTGGACATCGATCTCCAAAATCAGAGACGAACCAGAGGCGAGCTTGGACTGGACCTCGCTCACCAACGTGCCGTAGCAGTTACCGTGGACCTCGGCCCACTCAACAAACTCACCGTTTGCCACGCGGCGGTCGAACTCCTCGCGCGTCAGAAAAAAGTAGTTGACGCCGTCGACCTCACCTTTGCGTGGTGCTCGCGTGGTAGCCGAAACCGTCAGGCCCAGGTTCGAGCGGCGCTCGCGCACACGAGTGACGAGCGTACCCTTGCCTGCGCCTGACGGTCCAGAAATCACAAAGAGCTTGGAATCCTGAGCGCTCACTTATTTGGTCAGCTGCTCGAGGAGCTGCTCGCGCTGACGGACGCCGAGGCCCTGGACGCGACGGGTAGCGGAGATACCGAGCTCCTCCATGATCTTGGCGGCCTTGGCCTTGCCATAACCAGGGAGAGACTCGATGAGGGTGGAAACCTTCATGCGGGAAGCGATGGGGTCATCGGAGTTGAGCACGGACTCGAGGGACTTCTCGCCCTTCTTAATCTGCTCGCGAAGCTCAGCGCGGGCGTGACGTGCGGCAGCAGCCTTCTCAAGAGCCTGCTTGCGCTGCTCATCGGTAAGCTGAGGGAGTGCCATTCGTACCTCCAAAAAGTTAGGTTATATCTGATTCAATAATTGGCATTTTAGCACGTAGAACGTACAAAATGCCCAATCGCGGCTCCATAGGTTAGACGATACCCGCAAAAAGTGCAATATACTGCGCCCAAAGTTAAGCCCCTGACCTGCGATTCCACACAAAGGATGGGAAAGTTTACGCAGGCACAGGGGCTATTTTGTGCTAGTGAGACCCAAAAGTGGTGACTTAGGGGAATCTTTTAGGCGACGTTTTCGACCAGCTCAGCGACGATGGCGTCAAAGGCGGCAACCGGATCGTCGGCGCCGGTGATGGGACGGCCCACCACAATGTGGCTTGCGCCACGCTCGATAGCCTGGGAAGGCGTCGCCACGCGGGACTGGTCACCAAGGGCGGCACCCACCGGACGCACACCCGGAGTCACGATCAGGGCATCGGGACCCAGCAGCTCACGCATGTCGTGAGCCTCCATCGGCGAGCACACGATACCGTCGATGCCGTTGGCCTGAGCGAGCTTTGCCAGGCGGGCGGCCTCCTCGGCCACGGGCGACTCGACGCCGATCTCGCTCAAGGCATCCTGGTTCATGCTCGTGAGCACGGTGATGGCGACGAGCTTGGCGCGGTCCTCGCGCGCCTCCTCGGCGCCCTCGCGGCAGGCAGCGAGCATGGCGCCCGAACCCAAGCCGTGGACCGAAAGCAGATCGGCACCGGCAAGCGAGGCCGAGCGGGCGGCACCGCGAACCTGATGCGGAATATCATGGAACTTGAGGTCAAGGAAGACCTTAAAGCCCAAATCCTTGAACGTCTTGACGATCTCAGGACCCTCGGCGTAATAGAGCGTCATGCCAACCTTGAGCCAGGCGGCATGGCCCGAAAGCTCGTGGGCAAGCTCGAGCGCACGCTCACGGTCGCAGTCGAGGGCGACGATAACACGGTCGCGGGCATCGGTCTCTAGCATTCGAACGCACCTACCAGTTCGTTGATGTCCTTCACGCCCTGAGACTCGGCCCAGGCCTCGAGCTCGTGCGCGATCTTGAGCGAAGCGCACGGATCGACGAAGTTGGCCATGCCGACCGACACGCAGGTGGCGCCGGCCAGGATAAACTCGGCCGCATCTTCGCCGGTCATGACACCGCCGACACCGTTGATGGGGATATCGACGGCCTGGGCAACCTCCCAGACCATGCGCACGGCGATGTGGTGGCACAGCGGGCCCGAAAGGCCGCCCTTGGGCTTGGCCACGCGGGACTTGCGGGTATGGACGTCGATGGCCATGCCCTGGATGGAGTTGATGACCGAAAGGCCGTCGGCGCCGGCAGCCTCGAGGGCCTTGGCAATCTCGGCGACGTTGACCGGCGCCATCTTCACGAACAGCGGCTTATCGGTCACCTTGCGGCAGGCAGCCATAACGGAAGAGGCGCCCTCGGGCGTGGAGCCCATGGCGGCACCGCCGGCGGCGATATTAGGGCAGCTCACGTTGATCTCGTAGCCGGCAGCCCAGGGGCACAGCTCGACATACATCTCGAGCGCGCGGACAAACTCGTCAACGGAGTGGCCGGCAACCTGGCAGATGACCTGGCAACCGTCCTTGGAGAGCTGCTCCAGCCACGGACCGGACTCACGGGCAAAGGCAGCCACGCCAGGGTTCTGAAGGCCCACGGAGTTGATCATACCGCCGGGAATCTCGGCCATGCGGGGCGCGGGGTTGCCGGGCCAGGGCTCGGCAGCGCAACCCTTGGTGGTGATGGCGCCCAGCTGGGAAACATCAAAGAAGTTCTGGAACTGCCAACCGTAGCCAAAGGTACCGGCTGCGGTGTTGATGGGGTTCTGCATCTTGACGCCGCCGAAATCGACGGCCATGTTCACGGTACCCACTAGAAGACCACCACCTTGGAAGCATCGAACACGGGGCCGCACATGCAAGCACCCTTCATACCGTCGACCGTCTCGACATTGCAGGTGTTGCAGGCGCCAAAGCCGCAGCTCATCATGCGCTCGAGCGACACCTCGCAGTACGCGCCGGCCTCGGCGGCAGCGGCGGCGACTTTCTTCATCATGACGGCGGGACCGCAGCTGGCGACGTAGTCGTAGCCGCCCTCGCCGAGCAGCTCGGCTGCCGGGTCGGTGCAAAAACCGTGCGTGCCCAGCGTGCCATCGTCGGTGCACACGTTAACAGTGGCGCCCAGCGCGCGGAACTCATCGATGCCCACGGCCTTGGAAGCGGTGCCAAAACCCAGGCACACGTCGACGGCCACACCCTGCTCGGCAAGCTTGCCGGCAAGGCACAGCACGGGCGGAACACCGATGCCACCGGCGACGAGCAGGGCCTTCCTGGTGCCCTCGGGTACCATCCAGCCACGGCCACCGGGGCCCAGCAGGTTAGAGGTGGAGCCAGGGCCCATCTGGGACAAACGACGGGTATCGTCGCCCACGACGGCGTACCACAGCTCGACGGTGCCGGCCTCGGCGTCGGCGCGATAGAAGCTCAGGGGCACGCGAAGCAGCGAGGAAGCATCGCCGGGCACGGCAATGTTCACAAACTGGCCGGGCTTGAGCGCACTTGCAAGCTTGGGGGCCGAGATGACGAGCGAGAAGATGCCGTCGGCGATCTCCCGGTTCGAGACGACCTCGAAGTCGTGCATGCGTGCAGTGGAAGGTGTGGGCATAGACGCTCCAATCCCCCATGCGGTTGCATGGTCCAAACGAATAGAAAGCGCGGCACCGCAAGGGCGCCGCGCACAAAAGCGATAAGGCTATGCTAGCAGATGCAGCCGTCGGCAAGCGTCTGCTTACCGCCGACAAACACATCGGTGGCACGACCGGTGAGCGTGCGGCCGGCAAAACCGGAGTTCTCGGCGCGCGACTCGTAACCGTCCTCGCCAACCGTCCAGGTGGCGGACGCGTCGAACACGGTCAGGTCGGCAACGGAGCCCGCCTTGACCTGAACCTGGTCGAGGCCCAGGATCTCACGCGGCTTGATGGCCATGAGCTCGACCATACGGCCCATGCTCATCTTGCCCGTGTTGACCAGCTCGGTGAGTACGAGCGACAGCGAGGTCTCGAGGCCGATCATGCCAAAGGGCGCAAGCTCGAACTCGCGGGCCTTCTCCCACGGGGTGTGGGGAGCGTGATCGGTGACGATAACGTCGACGGTGCCGTCGATGACGCCCTGACGAATGGCCTCGGCATCCTCCTCGGTACGCAGCGGCGGGTTGACCTTGAGCGAAGTGTTGTAGGTCTCGTCCAGGTCGTTCTCGGTCAGGAACATGTGGTGCGGGGTGGCCTCGCAGGTAACCTGAACGCCAGCGGCCTTACCGGCACGCACGATCTCCAGGCCATGGGCGGTGGAGATGTGCTGGATGTGCAGCTTGGCACCAGTCAGCTTGGCGATCTCGATGTCGCGGGCGATCTGGAGCTCCTCGCCGGCAGCCGGCCAACCCTCGAGGGCCAGACGGGTCGAGACCTTGCCCTCGTTGATCTGGCCGTGGCCGACCAGATCCTCGTCCTGGCAGTGGCTCATAAAGACCTTGCCGAACATCTTGCCGTAGTCCATGCAGCGACGGAGCATGCCCGCGCCCTGCACGCCGCGACCGTCGTCGGTGAAGGCGACGGCGCCGTGGGCGACCATATCGCCCATCTCGGACATGGCCTCGCCCTTAAGACCGCGGGTCATGGCGCCCGACGGATAGACGCGGCAGTGACCGACCTCGGCAGCACGGGACTTGACGAACTCCACGACGGTGCCGTTATCGGTGACGGGATCGGTGTTGGGCATGGCGCACACGCCGGTAAAGCCGCCCTTGGCAGCTGCGCGGGTGCCGCTCTCGATGTCCTCTTTGACCTCGTAGCCGGGCTCGCGAAGGTGAACGTGCATATCCACCAGGCCAGGGACGAGGTACTTGCCGGAAAGGTCGCGGACCTCGGCTCCCTCGACGGCGAGATTCTCGCCGACCTCGGCGATCTTGTCGCCGTCAATCAGGACGTCAACGACACCGTCAAGCTCGACGGACGGGTCGACGACGTGGGCATTCTTAAGAAGCAAGGCCATTATCGGCACCTCCAAGCAGCAGATACAGGATAGCCATACGCACGCAGATACCGGCGTAGACCTGCTCCAGGATGACGGAGCGTTGCGGGTGGTCGGCCATATAGGAGTCGAACTCGACACCGCGGTTGATGGGGCCCGGGTGGCAGATGATCGCGTCGGGCTTCATGAGCTTCTCGCGGTCCTTGGTCAGGCCGAAGAGCTTGTGGTACTCGCGAATCGTGGGGAACGGGGCACCCTCGAGGCGCTCCTGCTGCACGCGCAGCATGTAGACGACGTCCAGCTCGGGCAGGACGGAATCGAGGTCGCTCGTCACGTGGTCGCAGCCCAGAACCTCGGGCGCCGGCGGCAGCAGCGTGCCGGGGGCGACGGCGTAGGTCTCGCAGCCCATGATCTTCAACGCGGGGATCAGCGAGCCGCAAACGCGGGAGTGGGAGATGTCGCCGACGACGGCGACCTTCAGACCGTGGAAGTCACCCTTGTGCTCCCAGATGGTATACAGGTCGAGCAGAGCCTGCGTGGGGTGGTTGTGCTTGCCGTCACCGGCGCAGATGACGCTCGCGGGCGAGTTCTGCGTGACGATGTAGGGCGCGCCGGCGTGCTTATCACGCACGACGATGCAGTCGATCTTATAGGCGTTGAGGGTCTCGACGGTGTCGACGAGGCTCTCGCCCTTGACCGTGGAGGTCGAGGAGCCGCCAAAGTTGAGGCTGTCGGCCGAAAGACGCTTCTCGGCGAGCTCGAAGGAGCTACGGGTGCGCGTCGAGGGCTCGTTGAACATGTTGACGATGGTCTTACCCTTGAGCGTGGGGACCTTCTTGATCGCACGCTCGTTGACCTCGGAGAACGCCTTGGCGGTCTCGAGGATGAGCTTGATGTCCTCTTCGGAGTACTCGGTAATGTCGATCAGGTGCTTATGGTTGAACGCCACGGTACTACTCACCTCCCAGCGGCGCAGAACCCACGTGGGAGCCCGGCGCGACGTCGTTGATCTCGACGGCGGTGTGGCCGTCGACTTCCTTCATATATAGATGCACGTTCTCCTCATGCGACGAGGGAACGTTCTTGCCGACAAAGTCCGGCGAGATGGGGAGCTCGCGGTGGCCGCGGTCAACGAGGACTGCCAACTCAATGCGACTCGGACGGCCCAGGTCCATGACGGCGTCGAGAGCGGCGCGGATGGTACGGCCTGTATACAGGATGTCGTCCACCAGCACGACGCGCTTGCCGTCGACGCTAAAGGGAATGTTGGTGGCGTGGATCGCGGGAGCGAAATTGGTCGCATAGTCATCGCGGTAGAAGCTGATGTCCAGGCTGCCGAGCGGAACTTCGACGCCCTCGATCTCCTTGATCTCCTCGGCGAGCTTCTTTGCCAGAAGGTCGCCGCGCGTGACGATGCCGACCAGAGCGAGGTCTTCACAGCCCTCGTTGCGCTCGAGAATCTCGTGCGCGATGCGGGTCATCGCTCGATTGACGGCGGTCTCGTCCATGATGACCGCCTTGGGGGAAGTCGTGCCCATCGATCTCCTTCCTCACATGTCTTGACTGCTGACACAGTCAAAAAAATAGATGCCCGACCGCTTAAAGCGGACCAGACACCCACAGGAAGGGCTGCTCTTTGGCAGCTATGTAATTCCATGTGGGTATCTCGTACCCCTTTAATGGTCAAGGGATAGTGTAGCCAACCTCGAGCTTAATTGCGAGCATAAATACAGAGCAATCCGTAAACGGAGCCCAATGCTCCATAAACCTATATATATTTGTGGGACGAGCTTGAAAACGCACGCACGAGCTGGCATAATCCCCTCTGCTGCACGCAAATCGGATCTACGTCCAGGGCCGTGGCGTGGGCACTATCGCCAAAAGAGGAATATCTCTGTGTAGATTGCGCACAGGGAGCGACTTCTGTGCTATAGTTCAGGCTTGTTTGTTAACGCGACATGTTCGTTTGTCGCCCAAGGAGGGTCAGTTATGTCCAAAGTTTGCGAAGTTTGCGGTAAGCACCCCGTTGCCGGTCGCTCCATCAGCCACTCTCACCGCGTCACCAACCGTAAGTTCCGCCCCAACATCCAGCGCGTCTACGTCGTCGTCGATGGTCACCGTCGCAAGATGAACGTTTGCTCCACCTGCCTCAAGTCCGGCAAGGTTGCGCGCTCCTAAATAAGGTCTTACCAACAAGTACCTCGGACTCTCCGGGTCAAAGACCTCGCGTTCATATAGAACTTACCAAAGGCGTCCTCCCCTACGGAGGGCGCCTTTTTGCACTCATTGGGGACAGGCTTACATGAGTGCTTTCACGCATTGGGGACAGATGTGACGTACACATGCGGCGCCATGATCAGGTCCTGCCCAGCCTCACGCAGCCTCCCTCCAGCCCACAGTGGCCTTGGTCACGCTTGTAGCGCCAATGCCGGTGATACGGGCAATTTGCTTGACCGTGAGATGTGCCCGCCTGAGCCTCAGCAGACAGGCATCGCGATCGGGGCGTGGCAGGGCCTTGAGCAGCGCAGGATCTATGCTCGGCAGGACTTCGTGCGCAATGGAAAGGGCCTCCTCATCGGGGATCCGCCGGCGTGGAAGAACCTCCACTGACCAAGTGCGCCCGGCAACTTCCTTAAGATGCTCACAATAGCGACGAGACCCCCCGACAATATCGAGCATAGGGGCCACGTCACAGATGTCAAAGGGATCGTAGCCCAGCTGGTATGCCCTAAAGCTTGACCAGCGGTATGCTTCGAGAGAGTCGATCGCACCTTTCACAGGATTGAGATGGATATAATCGAGTAGCTGCACCGCCTGTGTGTCCGACTCAACCGCAACACGCGAATAGCGATTGTCAAACAGATGGCCCGTTCTTCCCGTTTTCCCATTGAAATACTTAGCATACGCCGTCAGTGCGCACTGCATTGCCTTTGAAAGGTTGTCATATGGGTCATCAACCATCAAATGGAAGTGGTTGTCCATAAGGCACCAAGCCAACACTGCCACTTTATGGCGTGCAAACCTGTCCGAGATGTCCGATAAGAAACGATATCGGTCAGAGTCATCTTCAAAAATAATCTGTTTGGAGTTGCCACGGTCAAAGACGTGGTAATAGCCGGTGAGCGAAACGGCGCGGGCGCATCGGGGCATAATCTCTCCTTTCAAAAACTGAACAGGCAACACCTAAAAGGAGAGAAGGAACGCGAAATGCTGAGCCTGTGATCTATTTATATCCAATGAGCGGCAAAAAAGGCCCAGAACGGCAAAATGGCAAAACGATGTCTGTCCCAAATGAGTATAAGCACTCATGTAAGCCTGTCCCCAATGAGCGGGGCGGTGGAGCAGGCAAGTAGTTTTAGTTAAAACGTTTCAGTTTATTGAAGCGTTTTAGTTTGTCTTTTACGGGAATCTGACCGTTCACCGAATAATTTCTTGCTATCATGCAAGGCGTAGGGTAAATCTCCGATCGCAAGGAGACACAAATGGTGAAAAAGTCACCGGAAAACACTACTCCCGCAATTGTGGACAACGTAGAGGCGCTTGAGGCTAAGCTCGCTCAGATGCGAGAGGCCCAGGCGCTTTTTGCTACGTACACGCAGGAGCAGGTCGACAAGATCTTCTATGAGGCCGCCATGGCCGCCAACAAGGCTCGTATCCCGTTGGCGAGGATGGCCATCGAGGAGACCGGCCGCGGCGTTCTTGAGGACAAGGTCATCAAGAACCACTACGCCGCAGAGTACATCTACAACGCTTACAAGAACACCAAGACCTGTGGTGTCCTGGAGCGCGACGAGGCTTACGGCATCACCAAGATCGCCGAGCCCATCGGCATCGTGGGCGCCGTCATCCCGACGACCAACCCCACTTCCACCGCGATCTTCAAGACGCTGATCTGCCTGAAGACCCGCAACGCCATCATCATCTCCCCGCACCCGGCTGCCGCCAAGTGCACCATCGCCGCCGCCAAGCTCGTGCTTGACGCCGCCGTCAAGGCCGGCGCCCCCGAGGGCATCATCGGCTGGGTCGATGTCCCCTCCATCGAGCTGACCAACATGGTCATGCGCGACGTCGACATCATCCTCGCCACCGGTGGCCCGGGCATGGTCAAGGCCGCTTACTCCTCGGGCAAGCCCGCCCTGGGCGTTGGCGCCGGTAACACCCCGGTCGTCATCGACGACACCGCCGACGTGCTGCTCGCCGTCAACTCCATCATCCACTCCAAGACCTTCGACAACGGCATGATCTGCGCTTCCGAGCAGTCCGTGACTGTCATCGACAGCATCTATGACCAGGTTAAGGCCGAGTTCCAGAAGCGCGGCTGCTACTTCGTCAAGCAGGGAGCCGAGATGGAGGCCCTGCGTGCCGCCATGTTCAAGAACGGCGCTCTCGATCACCGCATCCCCGGCATGGCCGCTGCCAAGATCGCCGAGCTCGCCGGCATCGAGGTTCCCGCCAAGACCAAGATCCTGATCGCCGAGGTCACCTCCACCGACCCCGCCAAGGAGGAGTTCTCCCACGAGAAGCTCTCCCCGGTCCTGGCCATGTACCACGCCAAGGACTTCCAGGAGGCCGTCGACAAGGCCGAGCACCTGGTGCTCGCCGGTGGCCCGGGCCACACCGCCTCTCTGTACGTGCACCCCGCTCAGGCCGAGAAGATCAGCCTGTTCGAGCACGTCATGAAGGCCTGCCGTATCGTCATCAACACCCCGTCCTCGCACGGCGGCATCGGTGACCTGTACAACTTTGGCATGAAGCCGTCTCTGACCCTGGGCTGCGGCTCCTGGGGCGGCAACTCCGTCTCCGAGAACGTTGGGGTGAAGCACTTGATCAACGTTAAGACTGTGGCCGAGCGCCGTGAGAACATGCTGTGGTTCCGCGCTCCCGAGAAGGTCTACTTCAAGAAGGGTTCCACGCCCGTCGCCCTCGACGAGCTGGGCAACGTCATGGGCAAGAAGCGTGCCTTCATCGTCACCGACCAGTTCCTCTTCAAGAATGGCAACACCCGCGCCATCGAGGCCAAGCTCGACGAGATGGGCATCGCCCACGACTGCTTCTACGACGTCGAGCCCGATCCGTCGCTGCAGTGCGCACGTCGCGGCGCCAAGCAGATGGCTCTCTTTGAGCCGGACGTCATCATCGCCGTCGGCGGTGGCTCCGCTATGGACGCCGGCAAGATCATGTGGATGATGTACGAGCACCCCGAGTGCAAGTTTGAGGACATGGCCATGGACTTCATGGACATCCGCAAGCGTATCTTCACCTTCCCCGAGATGGGCAAGAAGGCCTACTTCGTCGCCGTCCCGACCTCTTCGGGTACCGGCTCCGAGTGCACGCCGTTCGCCATCATCACCGACAAGGAGACCGGCATCAAGTGGCCGCTCGCCGACTACGCGCTGCTCCCCAACATGGCTATCGTCGACGCCGACAACTGCATGACCGCCCCGCGCGGCCTGACCGCTGCCTCCGGCATCGACGTCATGACCCACGCCATCGAGTCCTACGTCTCCATCATGGCTTCCGACTACACCAAGGGCCTCTCCGAGCGCGCTGCCAAGCTCGTCTTCGAGAACCTGCCCTCCAGCTTCACGAACGGCGCCAAGGACCCGCATGCCCGCGAGGAGATGCACAACGCCTCTTGCATGGCCGGTATGGCCTTCGCCAACGCCTTCCTGGGCCTCAACCACTCCATGGCCCACAAGCTCGGCGCCTTCCATCACCTGCCCCACGGCCTCGCCAACGCCGTCATCCTGACCCGCGTCATGCGCTACAACGCCGCCGAGGCTCCCGTCAAGATGGGTACCTTCTCCCAGTATCCTTACCCCAACGCGCTGCACAACTACGCCGAGATGGCCAAGTACTGCGGCATCGAGGGCAAGGACGACAAGGAGGTCTTCGAGAACTTCATCACGAAGCTCGAGGAGCTCAAGGACTTCATCGGTGTCAAGAAGACCATCGCCGACTACGGTGTTGACGAGCAGTACTTCCTCGACACCCTCGACGAGATGACCGAGCAGGCATTCAACGACCAGTGCACCGGCGCTAACCCGCGCTACCCGCTCATGAGCGAGATCAAGGAGCTCTACCTGGACGCCTACTACGGCCGCGAGCCTCAGGATTACGCCGTCTGCTAGTTCTAGCACGGTTTTTAACGGCGGGGGTGCACGGGTGTTTCACACACCCCCGCCGTCGCTTCTATCGCATCGTTGAAAGGATGCAACCATGCTGCTACCCGATTCCAAGACCGAGCTCGTCCGCCGTGGCAACAAGGTCGTTTATGACCTGGGCGACAAGATCGTCAAGGTCTTTAACGAGACCAAGCCCGTCTCCGACGTGTTCAACGAGGCTTTGAATCTTGCCCGCATCAATGAGTGCGGCATCCGCAGCCCCAAGGCTCTCGAGGTTTCCCAGCTCGAGAACGCCAACGGCTGGGCGCTCGTGACCGAGAAGGTTCCGGGCACCACCCTTGCCGAGAAGATGACTGCTGAGCCCCAGCGCTTCGGTGAGTACCTCGAGATGTTCGTCGACCTCCAGATCGAGATCCACGGCTACACCTCCCCGCTGCTCAACCGTCAGCGCGACAAGTTCGCCCGCATGATCGACAGCCTTGATCAGCTCAATGCCACCACGCGCTACAACCTTCAGGAGCGTCTGGACGGTATGACCAAGGAGTTCAAGGTCTGCCACGGCGACTTCAACCCCTCCAACGTCATCGTCGGCGACGACGGCCAGCTCTATGTGTGCGACTGGGCACACGCTACCCAGGGCTCCCCTGCTGCCGACGTTGCCACCACCTACCTGCTCTTTGCCCTCAACAGCAAGGACCAGGCCGAGGCCTACCTGGAGCTCTACTGCGACCGTGCCGACATGCCCATGCAGGTCGTGCGTCAGTGGACGAGCATCGTCGCCGCTTCCGAGCTCGCTCGTAAGCGCAACGTGAACGATGAGTTCCTGAAGAACTGGATCGACGTCGTCGATTATCAGTAATATCTGAGCGATTTATTTCGCATCGGAGGCACAAAGGAAAACCCCGCAGCTCATATGGGCTGTGGGGTTTCCTTTTAGCGATTGAGTACGTCGACAAGATAAAAGGACGGCCCCGCATCTCCCCTATCTGGAGAAATGCGGGGCCGTCCCGTATATCGAACTACAAGCGAAATCGCCGATTAACGGCGTGCCGCCTTCACAAGCTCGGCGACCTTGGCGACGACCTCGTCGATCGCCACGTCCTCGCGCTCGCCCGTAGCACGGTCCTTGAGCTCAACGGTACCGTTCTTAAGGCCGCGCTTGCCCAGAACCACCTGATACGGGAAGCCCATAAGGTCGTTATCGGCAAACTTAAAGCCCGGACGCTCATCGCGATCGTCGACGACGACCTCGATACCCTCGGAACACAGGCCATCAACAATCTGCTCGCAGACGGTAGCGCACTCTTCCTTCTTGGGATCAAGCGGAATCACCGCGACCTCGTACGGGGCAACGGAGACCGGCCAGACGATACCGTGCTCGTCATTGTGCTGCTCCACGACGGCAGCAAGCGAGCGGGACACGCCCACGCCGTAACAACCCATGATGAGCGGCTTCTCCTTGCCGTCCTCATCCATAAAGGTGGCACCCATTGCCTCGGAATACTTGGTGCCCAGCTGGAAGACCTGGGAGACCTCGATGCCGCGAGCAGCAGAGAGCGGCTTGCCGCAGTGCGGGCAGGGATCGCCGGCAACGACGGTTACCAAGTCGGCCCACTCATCGACGGTAAAGTCGCGCTCGGGGCAGGCACCGGTAAAGTGATAATCGACCTCGTTGGCACCGCAGGCCCACTGCTTGGACTCGCGCAGGCTCTCGTCGCACACCAGACGAATGCCCTCGGGCAGGTTAACCGGTCCGATAAAGCCCTTATGCAGACCGTAGGTCTGGAGCTCCTCATCGGTCATCATACGATAACCCTTGCCAAAGACGTGCTCGGCCTTGCAGTCATTGAGCTCATGATCACCCGGGACAATGGCCACGACGGGCTTGCCCTCGGCGTCGATGAGTGCCAGCGACTTGCGCGTGCCGTTCTCGGGGAAGTCGAAGAACTTTGCAACGGCCTCGATGGTGCCCATGCCCGGAGTCTCGACCTTGGTAAGCGTACCGTCGCCAGGACCCTCGGTCACAACGACCTTGGTGCTTGCGGCCTCATCGTCGGCAGCGAAGCCGCAATCGTCGCAGTAGACGAGCGAAGCCTCGCCGGCGTCGGCCAAAGCCATGTACTCGACGGAGGTATCGCCACCGATCTCGCCGGAGTCGGCGACAACGGGCAAGGCCTTGATGTAGCAGCGCTCGCAAATGTTGGCATAGGCCTGCTTCATCTTGTCGTACTCCTCCTGCAGGCTCACCTGCGTGGCGGAGAAGCTGTAGGCGTCCTTCATGATGAACTCGCGACCGCGCATCAGGCCAAAGCGGGGACGGAACTCGTCGCGGAACTTATCCTGAATGTGGTACAGGTTGACGGGCAGCTGTTTGTAGGAGCGCAGCTCGTTGCGCACCAGAGCCGTGACGGTCTCTTCGTGCGTGGGGCCCAGGACGAACTCGCGACCGTGACGGTCGTCAAAGCGCACAAGCTCCTTGCCATAGGCGTCGATGCGTCCGGACTCACGCCACAGCTCGGCATCGACCATAATGGGCATCATGAGCTCCTGGGCGCCGGCGGCATCCATCTCGTCGCGCACGATGTTCTCGATCTTACGAATCGAGCGCCAAGCGAGCGGCAGATAGGAATAGAGACCGGCGGCCTCCTTGCGGATCATACCGGCGCGAAGCAGCAGACGATGGCTTGCAAGCTCGGCGTCGGCCGGATCCTCTTTAAGCGTCGGCGCATAGAGCTTAGACATATACATTGCTCGAGTCATTTATTTCTCCTCAATAAGCTTGTCAACCTCGGCCATAAGCGCGTCGACAATTTGATCCTCAGCTACTTTACCAATGATCTGGCCATGCGAAAAGAGCAGGGCCTGACCACGTCCGCAAGCAACGCCCAGGTCGGCATCAGAAGCCTCACCGGGGCCATTAACGGCACATCCCATGACGGCAATCGAAAGCGGCGCGGCATAGTTCTTAAGCCGCTCGGTTACTTCCTCGGCGATAGGAATCAGGTTAACCTGGCAGCGGGCGCACGTGGGGCACGAGACAATCTCGGGACCACGGCGACGCAGGCCCAGCGACTGCAAAATTCCCCAGGCAACCGGCGGCTCCTCAACCGGATCGGCCGTGAGCGAGACGCGCATGGTGTCACCGATACCCTCAGACAGCAGGATACCAAGGCCCACCGAGCTCTTGATGGTGCCCTGCAGCTTGGTTCCGGCCTCCGTCACGCCCAGGTGAAGCGGAACGTGGGGAATCTCGCGCGACAGGGCTCGATAGGTATCGAGCGTCGTTTGCACGCTATGGGCCTTGGCCGAAAGCACAATGTTCGTAAAGCCGCGGTCTTCAAAATGCTTAACGAAACGCTCGCTCGACATCACGAGCTTTTCGGGCTGCGTAAGGTCGTCGCGCTCGGCGATATCCTGCTCAAGCGAACCGGCATTGACGCCGATACGAATCGCACAGCCCGCGGCACCCGCAGCATCGATCACCGCGTCAACCTTGGCCCAATCGCCGATATTGCCGGGATTGATGCGCAGCTTGGCAGCACCGGCCTCAACGGCACCAATGGCGAGCTTATGGTTAAAGTGGATATCGGCGACAATCGGCACCGGAGACTCGGCGCAGATGGTGCGGAAACCCTCAAGCGCAGCCTCGGTGGGCACGCTCACGCGCACGATATCGCAGCCAGCCTGCGCCAAAGCACGCACTTGCGCAAGCGTTGCCTGGGCATCAGCGGTATCGGTGCAGGTCATGGATTGGACCACCACCGGCGCACCGCCACCGATCTGCACGCCGCCCACATGCACGGGGCGCGTCAGCTCGCGAGGCAAAGGATGGGATAAAGACAATCCAAACACTCCCCTACAGAATAAATCGAAGGATGTCGGAACGAAGCATATAGACAAACAGCAGCGCAAAAAGCGCGATGCCCACATAGCTCACGATCGACTGGACCTTGAGCGGAAGCTCGCGGCCAGCAATCTTTTGAATGATCTCGATGACCAGCTTGCCGCCATCGAGCGGTGGGATAGGCAGCAGGTTCATAAAGCCAAGCGAGAACGAAATGAGGGCGGCAAACGAAAGGAACGTTGCAGGGCCAGCGGCAGCAGCCTGTGAGGACATAACGCTAATACCCACGATCGATGAGGACTGATCGAGAATCTCCATCGTATGCTGCGGCTGGAGCAGGCGCATCACGCCCTCCGCTGTCTGCACGACATAGGATAAGGACAGACGAGCCGACGTGATGGGGTCTAAACGGACCACCTGCGTAGAGGCATACACACCGAGGCGCTCGTCCTCTTTGAGTGCAACCGTGGTCGAATGCCGCTTGCCGTCACGCTCATACTCGATGGCGATATCGTCCTTACCGGCAGCCTTGCCAATGGCATCGTAAACGTCCATCCAGGTAGAGCACGATACTCCGTCGACCGAAAGGATCGCGTCGCCGCCCTCGATTCCCGCCGCGGCGGCAATCGAGCCTTCGTCAACCTGGCCAATCACATTGGTATCCACCGGTACCGTGACACCTGCGATGGAATAGATGCTCATAAGGAGCAAAAAGCCCGTCAGGATATTGACGATAATGCCCGCAAGCAGCATAAAGGCACGCTTAACAAAGCCCTGGCCCAAATAGGCGTGCGAGCGCTCGCGTGCAAGGAATTCGGCCTCGCCGCACGGCAGTTCCCATACATCGCCCTCGGCAGTCGCATGCTCTCGATCGAACTTGCGACCGTCAAAGGTGGTATATCCTGCAGCATCGCGCGGCAGGGTCTGGTACTTGGTGGGATAGTAACTGGGCGAAGGCTTTTCCCCTTCTTCATACCAGGGGGCGATGGAGCCCCAGCCCAACAGCAAAGCACAGGCCTCGAGAACATCCTCCTCGGACAGCTCGAGCTCGACAGCAAGATCGGCCACCGTCACACGGCCGTGGCGATAGATGGCCGCAAGCACGCGATCGGCACACGAGACATCGGTCGGCTCCATGCCACAGATGGCAGCATAGCCACCCAGCAGCAGCGGCGTCACGCCAAACTTGGTGCCGATGCGACGAGACGTGTGGTGGATATCAAAGCGACACGGCAGACCCAAAAAGAACTCAGTCACGCGGACACCGCAGGCACGCGCCGCCAAAAAGTGGCCGCCCTCGTGCAAAAACACGAGGACGGAAAGCATCAGCAGGCCCCAAAAGACCGATGAGAGAATGCTCAGAACAGTATCCATAAAACGAAAAAGCAATCCTTATGGGTTAAGAACGGGTTGCGGCGAGCACCTGCGTAGCCTTTGCACGCGCCCAGCCATCGATGTCGCGAAGCTGTTCAAACGAATCGACCGTCTGCGCATCGTGAGCATCCATGCAGGATTCCACAATGCGGTCGATATCGGTAAAGCTGCAGCCATCATGCAGGAAGGCATCGACGGCGACCTCGTTGGCAGCATTGAGCACGCACGGCATGGTGCCGCCCGTCTTGCCGGCACGTTCGGCCAGCGCAAGACAGCGGAAGGTATCCATATCGGCCGCGTCAAAGGTAAGCTGCCCCAACTCGCGGAAATCGATACGCGGAGCCGGCGTATCCCAACGCTCGGGATACGAGAAGGCAAACTGGATGGGAATGCGCATGTCGGAGGCACCGAGATGCGCCATCACAGAGCCGTCGGCAAACTCGACCATGGAGTGAATCTTAGACTGGCGCTGCACGACCACGTTAATGAAATCGAGATCGCAGCCAAACAGATGCATGGCCTCGATACGCTCCAGACCCTTGTTCATGAGGGTGGCAGAGTCAATCGTGATCTTGGCACCCATAGCCCACGTAGGATGCGCCAGGGCATCGGCGCGCGTCACGCGATCGAGCTCGTCACGCGTGCGGCCAAAGAACGGGCCGCCCGAGCAGGTAAGCCAAATGCAGTGAGCCTCGCGCGGATTCTCGCCCAAATAGCACTGGTAGATGGCAGAATGCTCGGAGTCGACCGGGATAAGCTGACCCGGCTGCGCCAACGGCATAAGCAGATCGCCACCGACAACGAGCGACTCCTTGTTGGCCAGGGCAAGACGCTTGTTCGAGGTCAGGGCAACATGGCTCGCCTCGAGACCGGCAGCGCCCACGATGGCCACGAGCACGCAGTCGACATCATCGCGACGTGCGAGCTCGCACACGGCCTGCGCGCCAACACCGAGCTCCGTGCCCTCGGGCAGTTCCTGCAGCACGGCGTCGGCGCCATGGGTGGCGTCCGCCACGGCAACCGCCGGAACCGAGAACTCACGGGCAGCGGCAACGAGCTCGGGGGTGCTGGAGTTTACGGACAGCGCCATCACCTGCAGGCGATCGGCATGCTGACGGCACACGTCGAGCGCCTGAGTGCCGATGGAACCCGTACAGCCCAGAATGGCAACACGAAGACGCCCGTCGGAACCGTAGGTGGTCTGATAAGCCATTACAGCACGCCTCCGATCATCAGCAGCAGCTGCGCGGTAATGCAGCCGAAGATAAGCGAATCGCTGCGGTCGAGCATGCCGCCGTGGCCCGGGATGAGATTGCCGGAATCTTTGACGCCCACGCCGCGCTTGATACGCGACTCGATGAGGTCGCCGATAACGCCCAGGATGGAGACGACCACGCCGCACAGCAGTGCATAGGGTAGGCTCAGCTTATAGAAGTGCGTTGCCCACAGGATGAGCCAGATCAAGACAGAGCCCAAGATGCCGCCGACAAAGCCTTCCCAGCTCTTTTTGGGAGAGATCTTGGGAACCATCTTATGCTTGCCGATGCGGCTGCCCACGATGTAGGCAAACGAGTCGGAGACCCAAAGGGACGCGCAAACGCCCACCGAAAGCAGGGCGCCGGCAAAACCGGGCACGGCATCGCGCAGCAGCACGATAGCCGACAGCATAAAGCCAGTGTAGATAGGGCCCATGAGCGTCACGGCAACGTCAGAGATGCGAGTGCGCGGAGACCAGACATACCAGATACCAACCGCAAGCATCAAAGCGAACAGCAGGGCGTTCAACAGCAGCGAATCGCCCAGAGCCGAGAGCGGAAAGAGCACGGCGGCAGCAATACCAAGGCGCTCGTTGGCAACCTTGCCGTCGAGCCTCGTCATGCGGAAGAACTCATAGCAGCACAGACCGCTCATGACGGAAACGAAGATCGCCGTGGGCACAATACCCAAAACCAGGCACAGGATAAATACAACGGCATAGACGATACCGGCGGCAGCGCGGGTGATAAAGCCCGCCAGCCACGAACCGGAGCCGCTCTTCGCTACAGGCGCCCCTGCAGCGGAAGCCTTACGCGCGGGCTTCGCGGAAGTAGGCGCCTTGGGAGCGGATGCCTTGGGACGTTCGGACACGATTAAGCCTCCTCGGTCTTGCTCAGTCCACCAAACCTACGGTCGCGACCCTGGTAGGCCAAAATGGCGTCGACAAGGCCCCAGCGGTCAAAGTCGGGCCAATAGGTATCGGTGACATAGAACTCGGAATAGGCAACCTGCCACAGCAGATAGTTCGAAAGACGAAGCTCGCCAGAGGTGCGAATCACAAGCTCCGGATCGGGAAGACCGGCGGTGTACAGGTGCGAAGCCACCATATTGTCGTCAACCGCGGCGGGATCGATCTTGCCGGCGGCCGCATCAAGCGCGATCTGGCGGACAGCGCGGGTGATCTCAGCACGGGCACCGTAGTTAACGGCCAGCGCCAGCGTCATACCGGTATGGTCGGCGCACTCGGCAAGGCCGCGCTCAAAGACGTCGCGGGTCTTCTTGGGCAGCGCGGAAATATCGCCCAAAAAGACAACGCGGACGTTCTCGCGCTTAAGCAGCGGCAGCTCATCGATAAACGTCTTGGCAAACAGGTGCATCAGAACGTTGACTTCGTGCTGCGGGCGATTCCAGTTTTCGGTAGAAAACGCATAGGCCGAAAGCACGTCGACGCCCAGACGCACGCAGGCGGTAATAATCTCACGAAGGGAGACGATACCCGCCTTGTGGCCCTCGGTGCGTGCAAGACCGCGCGACGTGGCCCAACGACCGTTGCCGTCCATGATGCACGAGATATGGTGCGGAATGTTATTGAGGTCAAGGTCGGAAAAACCGACGCCCGCAGGGGCGTCGGCAAAGTACTCGACCAGTTTATGCTCGTCGTATTGCACCTTAGATCTCCATGACCTCGGCTTCTTTTTCCTTCAGAAGCTCCTCGACCTTGGCGACATACTCATCGGTGTGCTTCTGGACCTTGGCCTGCTCGCGACGGACATCGTCCTCGGTGAGCTCCTCATCGCGCTCGAGCTTGTTGTTGAAGTCGCGACGGATGTTACGGATAGACACCTTGGCCTGCTCGGCGTACTCGCGGCACTCCTTGACGAGCTCGCGACGGCGCTCCTCAGTGGGAGCCGGGAACGGAAGACGAACGACGGTGCCATCGGAGTTGGGGGTAATACCCAGATCGGAAGCGCCGATGGCCTTGACGATAGCATTGATGAGTGCCTTGTCCCACGGCTCGATGAGCAGCATGTGGGCCTCGGGGGTCTTGACGGCGGCAACCTGCGTGACCGGCGTGGGAACACCGTAATAATCGACGGTGATGTCGGACAGAATGTTGGCATTGGCGCGGCCGGTACGAACCTTGGAGAAGTTATGCTTGAGGGACTCAAGCGACTTGTCCATATGGGCGGTGATGTTCTCTGCCATGCTTAATCCTCCTGATAGACGAGCGTGCCGACGGGCTCACCCGAAAGCGCGCGCTTGACGGTGTCCTCGCCATCGATGTTGAGGACCAAAATCGGCATACGGTTATCCTGGCACAGTGCCGTAGCCGTGGAATCCATAACCTGCAGACCGCGGACGAGAACCTCGTGATAGGTAATCTTGTCAAAACGGACGGCATCGGCGCACTTGACGGGATCCTTGTCGTAGATGCCGTCAACCTTGGTGGCTTTAATCAGAATCTCGGCGCCGATCTCGCACGCACGAAGAGCCGCGGCGGTGTCGGTCGTAAAGTACGGATTACCCGAACCGGCGGCAAAAATAACGACATTGCCCTTGGAAAGGTGGTTGATGGCGCGACGGCGAATATAGGGCTCGCAGATCTCGTTCATCTGGATAGCGCTCATAACGCGGCAGGGAACATCGTTATGCTCGAAGGCATCCTGCAGGGCGAGCGCGTTCATAACGGTTGCCAGCATGCCCATGTAATCGGCCTGAGCACGCTCCATGCCACCGGCAGCGCCGGCCATGCCGCGGAAAATATTACCGCCGCCGACAACGACGCCGACCTCATGGCCAACGGCGAGCAGCTCCTTGACCTGCTTGGCAAGATGGTCGGTAACCTTGGGGTCGATGCCATATTGGCCGTCGCCCATCAGTGCTTCGCCGGAAAGCTTAAGAAGCACGCGTTTATATCGGATGTCGGACAAAGCGATCCTCCTTTAATTAGACTCTCAATATGATATCAAAGGCTCTGATAAGAGCCATGAAAAAGCAGGCTGTGAGTAAAACCCACAGCCTGCTCATTACCAGCTACAAGAGCTTATTTACTCGCCACGGACCAGACGGTCAAAGGCAACGACGGTAATGGTGTCGCCGAGCTCCTTGGAGACCTGCTCAGCGTACTTCTTGATGGTGAGGGAGCTGTCCTTGATGAACTCCTGCTCGGTGAGCACGGACTGCTTGTAGAACTTCTCCAGACGGCCGACAGCCATCTTCTCCTGGATAGCCTCGGGCTTGCCGGACTCGGCAGCCTGGGCCATGTAGATCTGCTTCTCGTGCTCGACGGTCTCGGCCGGAACCTGATCACGGGTAGCGCAGATCGGGGCGACGGCAGCAACCTGAAGGGCAACGTCGTGAGCGAAGGTCTTGAAGGACTCAGCCTGAGCGGTCTCGGCCTTCTCGAAGGCGAACTCGACGAGGACGCCGATCTTACCACCCATGTGGATGTAAGAAGCGAGCGCGCCGTTCTCGGCCTTGCGGGCAGCGAAGCGGGAGATCTTCATGTTCTCGCCCATGATGTGAATCATCTCGGTGAGCTCAGAGGAAACGGTCTCCTCGCCCATCGGCTTCTCGAGCAGAGCGTCGACGTCAGCAGGCTCGGTGGTAGCGACAACCTCAGCGACCTTGGAAGCAAAGCCGGTGAACTTGGCGTTGGAGCCAACGAAGTCGGTCTCGCAGGAGAGCTCGAGCAGAGCGCCGGTCTTGCCATCCTCGGAGACGAACGCGGCGACAGCGCCCTCGTTGGTCTCACGGCCAGCCTTCTTGGCAGCCTTGGCAAGGCCGTTCTTACGCAGAACGTCGACAGCGGCGTCCATGTCGCCGTCAGCCTCGACGAGAGCCTTCTTGCACTCCATCATCGGGGAGTCGGTCATCTCGCGGAGCTGCTTGACCATAGCGGCGGTAATCTGGGCCATTGTGGTTCCTTTCAAAGAGATGAAAAAGAATTAACTAAGACTGATTTACTCGGCCTTGGGCTCAGCGGCCATCTCGGCCTCGGAGACCTGCTCCTTGCCGGAGCCAGCGAGGCAGGCGTCAGCCATGAGCTCGCACATAAGGGTGACAGCGGAGATAGCGTCATCGTTGCAGGGGATGCCGTACTCGACCTCGTCGGGATCGGAGTTGGTGTCGATCAGGGCGACGACGGGGATGTTCAGGCGCTGGGCCTCCTTGATGGCGTTCTCCTCGCGCTTGGTGTCGATGACGAAGAGAGCCTGGGGCAGACCCTTCATGTCGCGGGCGCCACCGAGGTTGGTCTGGAGCTTAGTGAGCTCCTTGCCGAGAACAGCCTGCTCCTTCTTGGGCAGAACAGCCATGCGGCCGTCCTCGACCATGGCCTCGAGCTCCTCCATGCGGTTGATGCGGGAGCGGATGGTGACGAAGTTGGTCAGCATACCGCCGAGCCAACGCTGGTTGATGTAAGGCATGTTGGCGCGCTCAGCAGCGTTCTTGACGGCCTCCTGAGCCTGCTTCTTGGTGCCGACGAACAGCACGTTGCCACCCTTGGCGACGTTCTTGACGAAGGTGTAGGCCTGGTCGGCGTCGAGGATGGTCTGCTTGAGGTCGAGGATGTAGATGCCGTTGCGCTCACCGAAGATGAACGGCTTCATCTTGGGGTTCCAGCGACGGGTCTGGTGACCGAAGTGGCAGCCGGCCTCGAGCAGGGTGCGGATATTAATCTTGGTAGCCATGTTAAACCTCCTGTGGTTTGCCTCCGCGCGGGGTCATCCTCCAAAACCAACCCGGACATGTGCTACCAAAGCCCGGGCACCACGGTATGAAGTAGCCGCGCGTGCGTGATAAAAACATGTTGCCGTGAAGCAACCCGATGAATGATAGCAGGAATGCCTCTTCCTGCCAACCCGCAATCAAAACCACACACCTGAGTGCGGCGCGGGACGTGCCAGCCACTATTCGCCGCGGGGATGGGCTTGAGCCACAGCCCGCTTAAGCCGATCGGGTGTGAGATGCGTGTAGATCTGCGTCGTGGACAGGCTCGCATGACCTAGCAGCTCTTGAACCGAGCGCAGGTCCGCACCGCCCTCGAGCAAGTCGGTCGCAAAGGTATGGCGCATCGCATGCGGGGCGATGTCAGCCGGAATGCCGGCGAGCGTCGCCAGCGTATGGAACCGCCGCCGGAGCATCGCGGCGCTCATGCGATTGCCGCGCGCCGATATAAGCAGCGGATGCGGCCCGGTAGCGAGGTCGCGGCGCTTTGCCCGAGCGAGCAACTCCGGCCTCCCCTCTTCAATATAGAGACGCGTCACATCGAGCGCACGACGATACAGAGGAACGATGCGCTCCTTGCTTCCCTTGCCCCACAGGCGCAGCGTGCGCTCGGACCATGAGATGGATTCCACATTGAGCGCCGCAAGCTCTGAGATGCGGGCACCCGAGGCATAGAGCAACTCGAGCATCGCCGCATCGCGCAGTCCCGCGGGTGTTGAGGTATCAGGCGTCTTGAGCAGCGCCTCGACCTGCTGGGTCGTAAGGACGCCCGGCAGGTCACGCGGCAGCTTGGGCGACGCGATCGCCGAGACCGCATCGCCCTCGACAATCCCCTCGGCAGCCATCCAGCGATAGAGAGATCGAATAGCCGACAGGTGCGCCGCAAGCGTTCGGGGAGCCACCTGCTCACGCGAAAGCTCGGCAAGATAGCGACGAATGGTGCGCACGTCGGCAGCGAAAGCATCAATATCCTCGCGCTCGCACCAGGCAGCAAAGCGCTCTAGCCTCGAGCCATAGGCCGTCACCGTGTTGGGAGAAAGCCCCTCAACGCGTGCGATATAGGCGATAAAAGAGTCGACGGTGTCGTACAGGTCAAAGGCTATGACCGGTCGCCTCCAAACAAGTCGGAACGCGTGGCCAAGTAGGCATCGAGGGCCTCGAGCGCACGGTCCGCATAGGCCTGATAGCGGTCGCGCTTGCTGCGGCGCTTACCATCCTCGAGTGGCGGCACCAGGCCAAAGTTGACATGCATAGGCTGATAGCCCACGGTGGCAGGATCGGTCGCATAGCCCACGAGCGCACCCAGGGCACCCACACGCGGCAACTCGACGCCCGCGGCACCGATAGCCTCGGCATAGGTGTTGAGCGCCGCGAGCAGACCTGTCGCCACGGCTTCCATGTACCCCTCGGTGCCGGTGATCTGACCGGCCAGGCGCACGCCGGTACCGGGCACGGCAAAGGTGCCATCGAGCACGTGCGGAGCGTCGACAAAGGTATTGCGATGCATGACACCGTAGCGGAAGAACTCAGCGTTCTCCAGGCCCGGCACCATATGGAAGACGCGCTTCTGCTCGCCAAAGGTCAAGTTGGTCTGGAAGCCCACCAGGTTATAGGCGGTCTTCTCCTTGTTCTCGGCACGCAGCTGTATCGCCGCCCAGGGGCGACGTCCGGTACGCGGGTCGGTGAGGCCAACGGGCTTCATGGCGCCAAAGCGAATGGCGTCCTTGCCGGTGCGCGCAACTTCCTCGGCAGGCTGGCAGGCCTGGAACAAATCGCCGCCCTCAAAGTCTTTGAGCACCACGCGGTCGGCCGTGGTAAGCGCCTCGATAAAGGCCTCGTACTCCTCCTTATTGAGCGGAGCGTTGAGATAGTCGCCGCTCCCCTGCTCCTCATAGCGCGACTGCGAGAACAGCACGTCCATATCGAGCGTGGAGGCATCGACGATCGGCGCCGCGGCATCGAAGAACGCAAGGGCATCGCCACCGACAAGCTTCATGACCTCTTCGCTCAGCGCCGGTGAACACAGCGGGCCCGCGGCAATGACCACGTGACCCTCGGGAATCTGCGTGACCTCGCCGTGCACGACCTCGATATTGGGACGGGCGGCAACCTCGGCCTCGACAAGCTCGGAAAACTTGACGCGGTCGACCGCCAAGGCGCCACCGGCGGGAACAGCCGCGCGATGGGCGCAATCGAGCAGGACTGAACCCATGCGCTCAAGCTCGGCTTTCAGCAAACCAGCCGCGGAATCCGGACGGGTCGACTTAAACGAATTGGAGCAGACGAGCTCTGCCAGGTGATCGGTATGGTGGGCCGGGGAGCTCACCTGGGGGCGCATCTCGCACAGCTTTACGGCAAACCCGCGATCTGCCAGCTGGATCGCGCACTCCGACCCCGCCAGACCGCCACCGATAACTGTCACCTGATCGAACTGCATCTGCAAACACCTTTCTAATTGACACGTTTTCCATTGTGACCGAAGGGTGTCTGGGCGTGAAGGGCAAACTTGGAGGGCGCATACCTTCCATCCATCATGCGCTCGATAAGGCCCTCGAGTTCAAGCGAACCCAAGAGTTTGAGTACGCCGACAGCATCGAGCGAGACGAGCGCCGCGATGTCGTCGACCTTGAGCGGAGAGGCGATAAGCGCGTGCATCACGGTCTGCTGCGTGGGGTCCAGATCGGCAATGCCAGGTGCATCGGGACGCGAGTAGCGAAGCGTGCCGTAGATGCGCGAGATGGCCATCTCGATTGATTCCTCATCGATGATGCAGCAGGCTCCGTTAGCGATGAGATAGTTAGTCCCGCGCGACTCAGGCGAAAGGATAGACCCCGGCACTGCAAGAAGCTCTCGCCCCAAGTCCATAGCGGCCTCCGCCGTGGAGAACGTACCCGAGGGCATGCCCGCCTCGGAAACAAAGAGTGCCTGCGACAAGGCGGCGATTACACGATTGCGCCGCGGAAAGGCGAACTTACGCGGTCCCATACCCCACGGCGAAATCGAAACGACCGCGCCGCCCGTATCGAGTGTGCGCGTTATGAGGCCGGCGCTCGAGCGCGGATAGACAACATCGGCGCCGGTCCCCAGTACCACGATGTGTTTGCCCCCGGCGTTGACCGCGGCCCAACCCGACGCCTGGTCGCAGCCGACCGCACCACCCGAGACCACCGTCACCCCCGCCTCAACCGCCACCTTGGCCGCAAGTTCTGCCACGGCGAGACCGTACGGCGATGCCTTGCGCGCGCCGATGATGGAGAGCGCGGGCGTCGAAAGCACCTCGGGGTTGCCGCGCACATAGAGCGTCTGGGGTACATCAGAAAGCTCCAAAACGGTCTCGGGATACAATGCATCACCTGGATGCAGCTCGAAGGTCCCCTCGCCCATTATTGGTCCCTCCTTCCCTGGTACATCGCCGCCTCGAGCACGTGGTCCTGCATCACCCGTTCGCTTTCGGCAACATCGGCGATCGTGCGCGCGATGCGTACCAGGCGCACGATGCCGCGACCCGTAAGATGCGTGCGCTTCGACAGGCCAAGCACGCATTTCTCGGCAGCCTCATCGAGTCCAAAGGTCGAAACGACGCCGTCAATGGACCGCGACTCATCTTCCTCGGCCTCGGTGTCCGCATCGTCCATACGGGATTCACGCCAGGCGCGAAAGGCGCGCCCACGCACGACGCAATCGCGCAGCTCGGCCGATGACATACCCTCCGCGCCCTCAATGATTACATGGGGATCGGGGCGGGTCACATCGATCATCATGTCGATACGATCAGCCAAAGGACCGCGCAACTTGCCCCGGTAACGCTCGACCATCGCCGCCGAGCAGCGACACGGCACTTCGCGATCGCCCAAATACCCGCAGGGGCAGGGATTGCTCGCGGCCAGCAGCTGAAAGCGCGACGGGAACGTAAAAGCCCCGTCAACGCGAACGATCCTGACGTAGCCGCGCTCGATGGGCTGACGCAGCGTCTGCAGCACGCCAGTGGGAAACTCGGCGAGCTCGTCCAAAAAGAGCACGCCGCCATGAGCTAGGCTAATTTCGCCCGGATGCACCGGACGTCCGCCGCCGATGAGTCCCGCGGTTGAAATACTGTGATGTGGGCTGCGGAAGGGGCGATGCCCCGCAAGCAGGGCATCGATGTTCTCACCCAAAACCGAATGGATGCACAGCGCCTCTTGCTGATCCTCGAGAGAAAGCTCGGGCAAAATGCCCGTCATGCGCCGCGCAAGCATGGTCTTGCCCGAACCGGGCGAGCCGATCATGAGCAGGCCGAGCTCACCGGCGGCCGCAAGCGCCATGCCACGTTTGGCGACCTCCTGCCCCAGCACGTCGGCATAATCGAGCTCGGGCTCAAAGGTCACCTCGACATCCTCGGAATCCAGGTAATGCCGTGCGGCATCCCCCATGCCATGGGCAAGCTGAGATAGGTGGTCGATAAAGCCGCAGTCAACGCCTGCAAGCGGCACATGCCGATCGGACCTACCAGCGATAAACGAAAGCCCCATATCGCGCGCCAACAGCTGAAACGCCACCTCGCCCTTGACGGGCAACACCGTGCCGTCCAGACCAAGCTCACCTGCGATAAGGCAGCGATCGAGGTTGTCACGGGGAATCTGCCCATCGGCCGCCAGAACCGCGATGGCAATCGGCAGGTCAAAACCGCTGCCAGTTTTGCGGATATCGCCAGGTGCCAGGTTGACGGTAATGCCAGACCGAGGAATCTCGAAGCCGGCCGAGCGCATGGCGCACCGGATACGCCCGCGCGACTCCATCACCTCCATACTCGGAATGCCGAGCATCTGGATGCCCGGAACGCCACCGGCAAGCGAGACCTCGACGGTGACGGGAATTGCCTCGACGCCGCGGATGCAGGCCGCATGTACGGCAAACGTCTCGAACGCCATCACGACACCTGCCAATCGAACGCATTGTACTGGTGCTCGATCTCGGCGACATGCCCGCCGCGGATGGTGACTCCCACGGCATCGAAGCGAATCGATCTGAGCGGATAGTGCTCCATGAGATAGCAACTTGCGATACGGCGATACCGACGCTGCTTTTGGGCGTCCACGGCCTCCTCGGGAAAGACCCGCGTGGTGCAATCCAGGGCGACGCGTCTCGTCTTGACCTCGGCCATCACAACGACATCGTCGAGCTCATCGAGCAGCACCAGATCGGCTTCACCCTCAATGCAACGATAGCCCTGCTCCAACAAGGTGTATCCACGCTCGTTAAAGTAATCGATGGTGATCAGCTCGCCCAGCATGCCGAGCTCGCGGGGACTGAGCCCCTTGATAAACTCGGGCGTAATCGCCCCGCAGTCGAGCTCGCCGTCTTCCCAGCGCTCCTTGAGTTGCTGCGTCTTGCTCTTTTTGCTTGCGGCACACATAGGGTCTCCTTTCCCGCACACTGCATTGCCCCGATGATGAGGGCACCTTTCATGCGGGTAAGTACCGGAAGCAAACCAAAAGCTGACCAAATGCCGACAAAAAACGGGCCGCACGCAACAATCGCATTGCACACGGCCCGCTACCAGCAGGTTTATAAAACGCCAGAGGTCCCTGTCTCCACAATTGACCTAGAAAAGGCGCTCAGTCTGCAGAAAGTTTCCGCAAAAGCTCACACGATGCAGCGGACAAAGTCCATGTTTGCGAATCGCCTCGATGTGCTCGGGGCTTGCGTAGCCCTTCGACTCGGCCAAATGATACTCGGGGTACTCGGCGTCGTACTCGACCATCATCTCGTCACGCGTGACCTTGGCCATGATGGACGCCGCAGCGATACAGGCGATTTTGGCATCGCCCTTTACCACGTCGCGCTCGTTGGGTACGGCGCCCAAGGGGTTACCGTCCATAAGCACGCAATCGGGCTCGAGCCCCGTATCAGCCACGGCGCCCGCGACGGCAGCGCGGATGGCGCGGGCCATGCCCATATCATCGATATCCGCAGGCGCGATATGGCAAAAACCAATCGCCGTAGCGACCTCGGCAATCTTCACCGAGAGCAGCTCGCGGCGCGCCGGCGTGAGCTTTTTGGAATCGTTGATGCCCCAGACGCGCGGCTCCATGGGGAGGCACACGGCGCACACCGTCAAAGGACCGGCCACCGAGCCGCGACCCACCTCGTCGACACCAACGACCACGCCATCCCCACCGAGCTCGTGCATCAGCTCGTACATGCCGTTGACGCGCTCGCGCTCGGCAAGTTCCTTGGCATGGCGTTTGAGGGCGCGCTCGCAAGCCTTGATCACTTGCTGACGCGGATCCTCACGATAATGCTCCACGAGGGCGGGGATCTCCTCAAACGTGGCGCTCGCCAGCTCGCCGGCAACCTGCGATGCCGAAACCGAGCTCGTCATATTGGCCATATCGGGGCCTCCTTGCATGCAAATCAGATAAAAAGAAGGGCCACCCGAAGGTGACCCTTTTGTCCAAACGAGTGGACAGACGCTGCGATCTTCTTAGCGCTTCTCGGGGATGCGAGCAGCCTTGCCCACCTTGTCGCGGAGGTAGTACAGCTTGGCGCGACGGACGCGACCATGACGGACGACCTCGAGCTTGGCGATCTTGGGGCTGTGAAGCGGGAAGGTACGCTCAACACCGACACCGAAGGAAATCTTGCGGACGGTGAAGGTCTCACGGGCACCGGCGCCGGCCATGCGGATGACGTCACCCTGGAAAACCTGGATGCGCTCGCGGTCGCCTTCCTTAATGCGGTAGTGAACCTTGACGTTGTCGGCAACGCGGACCTGCGGGATGTCCTCGCGGATCTGCTGACGCTCGATTGCGCGGATGTAATCCATGTGCAATTCCTTACTCTTCTAGAGGTGCCGTACCACCTTGGCCGGCACGTAGTTGAACAAACGTATTCGAGTATACACGCGCGGGTTTCTGCTGCAAGAACAATTTTTTACGCAGACAAAAAGACAAAACCCGCACATGATAACCGCCCGCCTCACGAATGAGACGGGCGGCATGAAGGGGGGCTACGCTAGGCGTCTAAACCCAAAACGTTAGGCGGAACGCTTGGCCTCGAGCTTGGCCTGGACGGCAGCCAGGCGTGCGAGGGGCACGCGGTAGGGCGAGCAGGACACGTAGTCCACGTCGGCCACGTTAAACAGGCCCTTGATGGACTTGGGGTCGCCGCCGTGCTCGCCGCACACGCCAAAGTGCATGTCGGGGTTGGTGGCTCGGCCCTTCTCGACGGCCATGCGCACCAGCTCGAGCACCGCCGTATCGATGGTCTCGAAGGGATTGTCCTTCAAGATCTTCTTATGCATGTACAGCGGGATGAACTTAGCCTCGGCGTCGTCACGCGAGAAACCGAAGGTCGTCTGGGTGAGGTCGTTGGTGCCAAAGCAGAAGAAGTCTGCGTGATGGGCGATCTCGTCAGCGACCATGCAGGCGCGCGGCAGCTCGAGCATCGTGCCCACGGGAATATTGAGCTCGACGCCTTCTTCGACGGAAACCTCGGCGATCACGCGCTCGATAACCTCGCGGGTCTGAACATGCTCGGCCGTAATGGAAACGAGCGGGACCATAATCTCGGGGCGCGGGTCGACGCCCTCCTTGATAAGGCGGGCGGCAGCCGTGGCGACGGCACGGACCTGCATGAGCGGCAAATCGCCAAAGACGACGGACAGGCGCACGCCGCGTAGGCCGAGCATGGGGTTCGACTCGACCATGCCGTCGATACGACGCAGGCGGGCGCGCAGGGCGGCAAGCTCTTCCTCGCTGGCGCCAGCGGCTTCCTTCTTGGTGATGGCGACCTCGAGCTCGCGAGGATTATCCAGGAACTCATGAAGCGGCGGATCGAGCAGGCGGACGACCACATCGCGACCGGACATGGTCTTGAACATCGCCAGGAAGTCCTCGGTCTGGACCTTGAGCAGGTCGGCCAGGGCCTGCTGCTTCACGGCCTCATCGTCAGACAGTATAAAGCTCTGGATGATGTTCTTACGGTCACCCAGGAACATGTGCTCGGTGCGGCATAGGCCGATGGCCTCGGCACCAAACTCGAGTGCGAGCGCGGCATCCTCGGGGTTGTCGGCGTTGACGCGCACGTGGTTGGCGTGACCCTCGGTCTCGTCCAGGCGAATCTCGTCGGCCCAGGACAGGATGGTGTCCAGATCGCCGGTGAGCTCGGCGGAGACCAGGTCGACGGCGCCGTCGACGACGATACCCTGGGTGCCGTCGATGGAGATGACATCGCCCTCATGCAGTACGCGGTCGCTGCCCTCGATGCGCACGACCTTCTCGGCGGCGTCGATGTGGAAGCGCTCAACGCCGCAGACGCAGGGCGTACCCATGCCGCGGGCGATAACGGCGGCATGGCTCGTCTTGCCACCGTGGCTGGTCAGGATGCCCTCGGCGGCGACCATGCCCTTCAGGTCGTCGGGGTTGGTCTCCCAACGAACCAGAATGACCTTGTGGCCCTCGTTGGCGCGCGCGACGGCGTCGTCACTCGAGAACACAACCTCGCCCACGGCGGCACCGGGGCTGGCATTAAGACCGCTGGCGAGAACCTCGTACTTCTTGGAGGCGTCAAACTGCGGGTGAAGGAGCTGGTCGAGTTGCGTGGGATCGATGCGGCTCACGGCCTCTTCGCGGGTGATCAGGCCTTCCTCGACCATTTCGATGGCGATGCGCAGGGCGGCGGTGGCGGTACGCTTGCCCACGCGGGTCTGGAGCATCCAGAGCTTGCCCTGCTCGATGGTGAACTCGATATCGCACATATCGCGGTAATGATCCTCGAGCGTCAGGAACACGCGCTCGAGCTCCTCACCTGCGGACTCGAGGCCCGGCGTGGCCTTGAGGTCGGCGATGGGCTCGGTGTTGCGGATGCCGGCGACAACGTCCTCGCCCTGGGCGTTAACCAAAAAGTCACCGTAGAACTCCTTGGTGCCGTCGGCCGGGTTGCGCGTAAAGGCAACACCCGTCGCAGAGGTCTCGCCCTTGTTGCCAAAGGCCATGGCCTGCACGTTGACGGCGGTGCCGAGCTCGTCAGAAATGCCATGCTGCTTGCGGTAGATGCAGGCGCGCTCGTTCATCCAGCTGCCAAAGACGGCCTGGATGGCAAGACGCAGCTGGAGCTCCGGATCGTGCGGAAAGACGGGCTTGCCGTCGGCGACCTCGAGCTCGGGATACAGGGCGGCCTCGACGTTCTCGGAGAAGATGCCCTTAAAGGTCTCGACGAGCTCCTGCAGGTCCTCGGCCGAAAGCTCGGAATCGACGCGAACGCCGGCGACCAGGCGTGCCTGAGTCAGAGCGTTCTCGAACAGGTCGGCATCGACACCCATAACGACGTTGGAGAACATCTGGATAAAGCGTCGGTAGCTATCCCAGGCAAAACGCGGGTTCTGCGTCTGCGCGATGAGGCCCTGGACGGAATCGTCATTGAGGCCCAAGTTGAGGACCGTGTCCATCATACCGGGCATGGAGAACGGAGCGCCCGAGCGCACCGATACAAGCAGCGGGTCGTTGGCGTCACCGAGCTTCTTGCCGCAGCGGGCCTCGAGGTCAGCCTCGGCGGCAACGATCTCATCGAGTGCGCCTTCGGGCCAGACGTTGCCGGCACCGGAGTACTCGACGCAGGTCTGGCAGGTAATGGTAAAGCCGCCAGGAACCGGCAGGCCGATACGGCTCATCTCGGCAAGGTTCGCGCCCTTGCCGCCAAGCACAAAGTTCATGGACTTGTCGCCCTCAGTGACACAGGTGCCCTGGGCGTCGGTACCAAAACGGTAAACCCTCTTGCAATCGCTCACGATACTTCCCCTTCCATGCACTTACGCGCACGACCGTGGTGACGAATCGACCCGCCGGTTGCGAGCCGTGAGGGTACTATACGGCGGGCATTGAGCGGGCATGCGTAGAGGGCGCGGGGTTTGGTAAACGTGATAAATGTTACGGTAAACGGTAGGTAAAGGTGGTTACCTTATGAAGAGACCACTTCAATAAACTTGCAGGTCAAATGCAAGTAATTTGCTAAATCGCTTTACCATTATCGTGCATTATTTTTAGTTAGTCTTTTTAGACGGGGCTTTTTAGCTACCCCAATAAGCTAGCTTTGTTGGGCTCGACGGGCGGCGCGGCGGGCGCGGGCTTCTTGGATTTCCTCCAAGTGGCTGATGATCTCGGAGGCGCTCTCCTCGATGGCCTTGCCGTCGGTACGTACCACAAAGCAGCCTAGGCGCTTCATGAGCGCACGGGCTTCCTCGAGCTCGCTGTGCACGCTCTCGGGCTCGGCATAGGAGCCGGCAACGGCACGAGCGTAGTCATCGCCCAAGCGGCTATCGCGAATTTCAGAAATCACATCGACGGTCGAAATCAGGCCGAACAGGCGCATCGGGTCAACCTCGTAAATCGACTTCGGCGGCTCCATGCCATGGGCCAACGGAACATTGGCAACCTTGTAGCCCTGATAAGCCAGATACATCGACAGCGGCGTCTTGGACGTGCGCGATACGCCCAGCAGCACGATATCGGCACCCGACAAATCGTCGCAACCGCGCCCGTCATCGTGCTCAACGAAATATTCCATGGCCTCGATACGATGGAAATAGCGGTCATCGGTCCTGTGAATCACGCCCGCGACGCCTTTGGGCGGCACACCGATGAGCGACGATAGCACGGCGAGCGTCGGACCGATCAGGTCGACCGAACGGATATGCAGCATGCCCAGGTAATCGAGCACGCGGGCGCGAAGCGCCGGATCGACAATGGTGTGAAACACGGCAATATCGCGATGGTCGGCATCGACGCGCGGGCCCACAAACGACTCCACCTGCTCCACCGAGGTCACCTTGGGCAGGCGCAACAAACGAAAAGCCCCTTCATCAAATTGCCCGGACGCCGCAAGCACCACCTCACAAGCGGTATCGCCGAGCGAGTCGGAGATAACGATAACGGTGGGACGAGCGGTGACCGGGCAATCCATGCGGGGCTCCTTTTGCGCTTATGCGCAGGCTAGCTTACTTTTTGCGGGCAAGCTCACCGATGTTGGCGATGCCGGAGAAAACGGCCTCGAAGCGGTTGAGCAGCTTAAGGCGATTATCGCGGAGCTGTTCGTCCTTGTCCATGACCATAACCTCATCGAAGAAACGGTCGATGGGCGCGCGCAGGGCGGCGAGGGCGGCAAATGCGGCCGGATAGTCCTCGGCAGCAAGGGCAGCATCGACAGCAGTCTGAGCAGCCTCGGAAGCATCGGCAAGCGCGAGCTCGGCCTCGCCCATCAGGCTGCGGTCGTACTCCGCGCCCAGCTCGGACTTGGAGATATGCGCGGCACGGGCATAGGCCGTAGCCAGGTTGTCAAAGGTCTCGGCATCGTTCTTGCGGGCCTCGTCGAGGGCGGCGCAGCGGGCGAAGAAGACGGACGGGGCGATGATGTGCACCGCGGAGACGGCAGCAACGGTGTCGGCCGGGATCTTCTCGTCGCGGGCCATGCTCACCAGGCGGCCATGGAAGAAGTCGCGAACCTGCTGGGCGACTTCGGCGGCGTCAAACTCAATGCCCTGCTCACTATAGAGCTCGAGCGCAAAGTCGATAAGCGACGTGGGGTCGATCGGCAGGCGGTCGCGCAGGATGTTGATGATGCCGATAGCGGCACGACGCAGCGCATAGGGGTCCGAAGAGCCGGTCGGGGGCTCGCCGATGGCAAAGATACCGGCGATGGTATCGAGCTTGTCGGCGCAGGCCACGATGCAGCCAGCGGTGCCCTCGGGCAGCTCGTCACCGGCAAAGCGGGGACGATAGTGATCGCGAATGGCGTGGGCGACCTCGTCGTTCTCCCCCATCGCGGTCGCGTAATAACCGCCCATCACGCCCTGCTGGCTCGTGAACTCGACAACGGCGTTGGACACCAGGTCGGCCTTGCACAGGTGCGCGGCACGGCCGGCATCGGCGGCAAGGTGGGCGCCCAGATGAGCCTCGCGGGCAATAGCGAGCGCGAGCTGCTCGATGCGCTCGGACTTGGCGAGCACGCTACCGAGCTTCTCCTGGAAGGCAACCTTGGCCAGACGCTCACGGAACTCGTCAAGGGAAATCTTCAGGTCCTCCTCGTAGAAGAACTTGGCGTCGTCCAGACGGGCGCGCACGACGCGCTCGTTGCCGTCGATCACGCGCTCGGCATTCTCGGGCTTGCTGTTGGAGACGACCACGAACTCACGCGTGAGCTTGCCCTCGCCGTCATAGATCGGGAAGTAGCGCTGGTTGGTGAGCATGGACTCGCAGATGATCTCGTGCGGGACCTTGAGGAACTCCTCATCGAAGGTACCAACGAGCACCGTCGGCCACTCGCAGAGGTTGATGACCTCCTCAAAGACCTTCTTGGGCGTATCGACATGGCAGCCGGGACGGGCAGCCTCGACCTCGGCGATACCGGCAAGGATGGCCTCGCGACGACGCTCGGCAGAAAGCACGCCGGCGTCCTCGAGCACCTGCTCGTAGACGGCGGGGCTGGCGACCACATGGTCACCGGGGCCAAGCACGCGATGACCACGCGTGGTATTGCCACTCGTCACGTCGGCAAACGACACGGGCACAACGTCCTCGCCCAGAAGGCAGCAAATCCAGCGGACCGGACGAACAAAGGTCGCATGCTCGTGACCCCAGCGCTGGGAGCGGTAGTTGGGCCACTGCAGGCCAGCGATAGTCTTCTCGCACAGGGCCGTCAGGATCGGGGTGGCCGGGGCGGAAGGGATGTTCTTCTCGGCAAAGACGTACTCACGGCCGTCGGTGTCCTCGCGACGGACCAGATCCTCGGCAGCCACACCGCACTTGCGGGCGAAGCCCTGGGCGGCCTTGGTGGCGTTACCGTCGGCATCGAAGGCGATGTTGGCCGCGGGGCCGCGCTTGACCTCGTGAACCTCGTCGGTCGCGGTGGCGACGTCGGCAACGAGCGCAGCCAGGCGGCGCGGGCTCGAGATCACGCGGACCTCGCCGTGGGCCAGACCGGCCTCGTCGAGACCCTTGGCGATCATGGTGCCAAGCTGCTTGACGGCATTGTTCAGCGGTGCGGAGGGCATTTCTTCCGTACCGATCTCAAACAGGAAATCCTTAGCGTCTGCCATGGCTTACGCCACCTCGCCTTCCTGGTCGGCATTCTCGTTGACTCCGGCGACCTCGGCCATATAGGCCTCGCAGCACGCCTTGGCGACGGCGCGGACGCGCAGGATGTAGTTGGCACGCTCGACCGCGGACAGAGCGCCGCGGGCATCGAGCAGGTTGAAAGCGTGGCTGCACTTCATGACGCAGTCATATGCCGGCAGCGACAGCTTGCGCTCCAGGCAGGAATGGCACTCGGCCTCGTAGTCGTCAAACTTCTGACGCATCATCTCGACGTTTGCGACCTCAAAGTTATAGGCACTGAACTCGCGCTCGTTCTCAAGGAACACGTCGCCATAGGTCATGGGCGTGCCGTCGGGCAGGTAGCTCCACACCAAGTCGTAGACCGAGTTAACGCCCTGCGCATACATGGCAATGCGCTCTAGGCCATAGGTGATCTCGACGGGTACGGGGTCGACCTCGATGCCGCCTACCTGCTGGAAGTACGTAAACTGCGTGACCTCCATGCCATTGAGCCAGACCTCCCAGCCAAGGCCCCAGGCGCCGAGCGTCGGGCTCTCCCAGTCGTCCTCGACAAAGCGGACGTCATGGTCGTTGGGGTCCAGACCGATAGCGGCAAGAGACCCCAGGTAGAGCTCCTGGGCGTTAACCGGAGAAGGCTTGATGAGCACCTGGAACTGATAGTAGTGCTGCATGCGGTTGGGGTTCTCACCGTAGCGGCCGTCGGCGGGACGGCGGCAGGGCTGCGCATAGCAGGTGCGCCACTCGGCGGGACCGAGCGAGCGCAGCGTGGTCGCGGTATGGAAGGTACCGGCACCGACCTCGGAGTCATAGGGCTGCATAATGACGCAGCCCTGCTCGCCCCAGTACTGCTGGAGGCGCAGGATGATGTCTTGGAAGGAAAGCGATGAAGCGTTCATGCCTCTAATATCCCCTCGTCGAAACGATTACACGGTTAGGTACTGTACTATAGCGGTTTTTAGTCGATAGCGCCGATGCGGTTGAGCGGCCAGTAGCGCACAAGCGCCACAGCGATCAAATCAGAGCGATCGACGGGACCAAAGTAGCGTGAGTCGGCAGAGTTTTCGCGGTTGTCGCCCATCACCCACACGCACCCGTCGGGAACCGTGTAGGGATAGCTCACCTGGGCGCCGGGCGCTTGGACCGAAAGCGGCCAGCTCATGCCCATCGTATAGTCCTCGTCGAGCGCTTGGCCGTCAACGACCACCTTGCCATCCTGCAGGTCGACCGTCTGGCCGGCCGTGGCAATAACACGCTTGACAAGAACATCATGCTCGGAGGTGCCATCGGGGTTGTGAAACACCACGATATCGCCCTGCTTGACGGGCTGACCGAGCTCGAGGCTCACCTTTTGTGCCAGGATCTGGTCGCCAATCTCGATCGTGGACTCCATGGAGCCGGTGGGCACCACAAAGGGCTCGACCACAAACGAGCGAATCAAGAAGGTGGCGACCAATGCGATCGCGATGACCGCAATCCACTCAAAAGCGCCCCTCAACGCGGAATGCTGCGATGGAACCATTCTCACTCCTCGCTCTGCGAATACGAAGCGTCCAAAATCTCCTGCGCGTACGCACGCTCTTGGGGCGTAAGGCGCGCCGTCTCGATCAGATCGGGACGCCAGCGGCAGGTGCGCTCGATGGCGTTCTTGCGACGCCAGGCATCGACCTTGGCGTGATCGCCACTCACGAGCACCGGCGGCACGCCCTCGCCGTTGAACTCGGCGGGACGGGTGTACTGCGCGTACTCGAGCAGGCCTCCGTCCTCGGCGGTCGAGAACGACTCGTCCACATTGCTCATCTCGTCGCCCAGGGCGCCGGGAATCAGGCGTACGACGGCATCGGCAACGACCATAGCGGGAAGTTCGCCACCCGTAAGCACGTAGTCGCCGATCGACAGACGCTCATCGGCATACGCATACGCACGCTCGTCGACGCCCTCGTAGCGGCTGCACACAAACAGCAGGCGCTCACTTTTGAGCAGGCGCTCGGCCACATGTTGCGTAAAGGGCTCGCCACAGGGGGTGAAGAACACTACGGTGGGCTTGGGACCCTCGGAGCTGATGGCCTCGATGGCCTCGGCAATAGGCTCGACCTTCATGAGCATGCCCTGCCCGCCGCCGTAAGGCTCGTCATCGACGGTACGATGGCGGTCGTGCGTCCAGTCGCGCAGGTTATACGCCTTAAAATCAAAAAGGCCGGCCTTGCGGGCGCGGCCCAAGATCGATGTGGACATGACGGGCTCAAACATCTCGGGAAAGACCGAAAGGGTCTCGATCAGCATGTTGTCCTCCCTACTTGTCCATATCGATCAGACCGTCCATAACGTGGACGGAAATTGTTCCTGTGTCGGGAAGATCGAGCACGACCTGCTCGATCACGGGAATCAGCACCTCGCCGTACCGATCGCCCTCGACAACCCAAACATCGTTGGCGGGCGTCGACATGATCTCGACAATCGTGCCGAGCGAACCAAAGCGCTCGTCAACCACCTCACGACCCATCAGATCGGTATAGGCAGCGTCGAGCGAATCGAGCTCAAAGTCGTCACGATTTGCCAGCACGTAGCATCCCGTGATGCCCTCGGCGGCCGTCAAGTCGTCAATGCCCTCAAACGAGACCAGATCGCCATCGCCCGTATCGGTGACGGACATGACCGTGCAAAAGCGGTCGCGCTTGAGCGCCGGCGGCGTCAGGGCGACGCGCATACCTGGCTCTAATACAGAAGGAAGCCCCCGCAGCGGCTGCGCGAGGACCTCCCCCTTCCTTCCGTGCGGCTTGACCACACGGGCGATGTTTTTGTACTGGGACCTCAAGGTCCTAGCCCAGAACCTCTACCTCGACAGCAGTGTCGAGGCGAGCGGCCAGTGCACGGGCGAGCGTGCGAATGGCCTTGATGGTACGGCCACGACGGCCGATGACCTTAGCGACGTCATCCTCGGCGACCGAAACCTCAATCGTAGAGGCGTCGTCACCATCGATGACCTCAAGGCTCACGGAATCCGGGTCGTCGACGATCTGAACAACGAGATATTCGACGAGATCGGCGATGCGATCTGAGAGCATTGCCTCACCCTCGAGCTGTGCAGCGTCAACCTCAGGCACGATTTACTCCTCGGCGCCCTCAGCGGCCTCAGCGGCAGCCTTAGCGGCCTCGGCCTCTTTGGCGAGCTGCTTCTTGGACTTCTTGACGACGGTCTCGGTCTTCTCGCCCTCGTTGGCGGCCTTGACCAGAGCGGCGACGGCGTCGGTGAGCTGAGCGCCCTTGGACTGCCAGTCGGCGATCTTCTCGAGGTCGAGGTTGATGGTCTTGGGGGCGGTCATCGGGTTGTAGCGGCCAACCTCCTCGATGATACGACCGTCACGCGGGGCGCGGGAATCGGCGACGACGACACGGTAGTACGGACGCTTCTTAGCGCCGTGACGAGCAAGGCGAATCTTGACTGCCAAAGGAAACTCCTCCAACCAAGCAGCTTTAGGCTGCAACTACAAACAAACAGTTGAACATAATACGCCATCGACGCGGGCAGGTGAAGTCCGTGAGACCAACTTCTTCGGTGTAGTCGAGGGCAAATCCATATCTTAGACAAGAATTCGGGATTTGCAAGCACATACACGCACCCCACATGAGCTGCGCGGTATACTCATGACATGGAAAGACGCGAACATACATACGGTTATGAGGATGCCATGGGCGTCACGCCGCCTCCCTGGACGGGTCCAGCGGTGGGCCTCATGGACCTCGATGCGTTTTTTGCGAGCGTGGAAATGCTCGATCATCCCGAATGGCGAGGAAAGCCGCTCATCGTGGGCGGAGATGCCGATTCGCGTGGCGTCGTGTCCACCTGTTCGTATGAGGCGCGTCGCTTTGGCGTGCACTCTGCCATGGCCTCGGCCGAGGCACAGCGCTTGTGCCCGCAAGCCATTTGGACACACGGGCACTTTGACCGATACCGCGAGGTGAGCGCGCAGGTCATGGCGATTCTCGCCGACGAGACCCCGCGTGTTGAGCGCGTATCCATCGACGAAGCCTTTATCGATATCACACCGGGTCGCTTTGCGCCCGAAGACCCGCTGCTGGTTGCGCGGCGTATAAGCGACCGCGTGGCAGGGCTGGGAGTGACCTGTTCCATTGGCGTGGGCTGCAACAAGACGGTCGCAAAGATCGCAAGCGAACGGGATAAGCCGTTTGGGCTGACCATCGTGCGCCCCGGAACCGAGCAGCGCTTTTTGGCCGCGCTGCCGGTATCTGCCATGAGCGGCATCGGGCGCTCGGCCGAGGAGCGACTACGCCGCATGCGCATCTACACCCTCGGCGAGCTATCACGTGCACCGGAATCCACCTTGGCCTCTATTTTTGGCGTCAACGGCGAACGCATGCGCCAGCGTGCGCTGGGACTCGAAATCTCCGAAGTCACGAGCCTCGATGAAGAGCGCGAGGTCAAGTCGGTCAGCAATGAACGCACCTTTGCTAAAGATTTGACTGAGCGTGGGGATATTGAGGCGGCGATTGCGCTGCTGGGCGAGTCAGTGGGACGACGTCTGCGCCGTCAGGGACTAACAGGCGCCACGGTAACGCTCAAGCTCAAGTATTCGTATGGAAACGGTCGCTCGGCGCAGCGCCGGCTGCCTCATCCGACCGACGATGAGAACATCTTCGTGGCGGTTGCACTCGAACTGCTCGGCAACATCTGGCAGGAAGGAATGCACGTTCGCTTAGCAGGCATCGGCATGAGCGACTTCGACCACCAAGGCGGCATCCAGACCGACCTGTTCTGCGAGATCGATGACCGCGGAGCCCAATCCAGCGACCGCCGCGACCTCTCCGTCGCCATCGACGCCGTCCGAGACAAATTCGGTGACACCGCCCTATCCTTCGGCCGCCAATCCCGCTTCAACGATTAACCGCCTTTGGGCAAAAAGAAAGCCGGGCAGGTGCGGAAAACCGCAACTGCCCGGCGATATGCGTGAGGGTAGCTAACCCCGTCTCAAATGAGCTACTAGAGGAGGTTGAGGGGGAGCTGGGGGGCGTCTCCCCAGAGTTTCTCGAGGCGGTAGAAGTCGCGGGCTTCGGGAGTGAAGACGTGGACGACAACCGAACCATAGTCCATGAGCATCCAGGTCTTCTGCTCGCGACCCTCGATGGAGAACGGGTGCTCGCCGCAAGCCTCGGCGACCTTCTCCTCGATCTCGTCGACGATAGAATCGACCTGGCGGTTGTTGGTACCGGTGGCAAGCACAAAGTAGTCGCATACGTCGGAAAGCTCGGTCAGGTCGAGCACCTGAACGTCCTCGCCCTTCTTGTCGTAGGCGGCCTGCGCGGCGGCGCGGGCGACATCCTCGGCGGCGACACCGCTCGCAGACAGCGAGGCGGCAGTGCGGTCGGACGTGGCGACGAAGCTCTTGTGCTCCATACCTTCAAGAATCTGCTCGTCGGTCATGGTCTCGTCGGCCATGGAATACCTCTTTCTAGACAGCCCGAGCTAGCGCAGCTGGGCGTAATGGTTGTAAATCGAAATAGCCGTGGGATAAAGATAGCGCCCGGACTGAATCACATAGACCAAACCCTGCGCAAAACAGGAGAAGAACAACTCGTCGAGCGTCGACTCCCCCACCATCTTGCGCAGCGCACGTGCATAGTCGCCGTGGCGGTTGGGCTCGATGGCATCGGCCACAAAGACCACCATATCGAGCGGCGTCATATCGCAGGCACCCACGGTGTGACGGTCGACAGCCTGAAAGACCGCCGGCGACAGCTCGGGAAAAAGCTGCGGAAGCTCATAGGCGGCAACAGGGCCATGAAAAAGCGGCGTCGCGGCAGAAGGAGAGCCGGCAATCTTAATGCCGTAATGCAGAGCGCGCGTGACCAGCTCGTCATCGGAAAGCACCTTGTCCCAGTCGTGGATCAAGCCGGCGGCAGCGGCATCAAAGCGGTCGACGCCGTAGACCTCGGCCAGATGAAGTGCGGTCTCGGCAACACCCAGCGAATGCACATAGCGCCTGCGCTTATCCTTCATGCGAACATCGAGCAGCTCTTGAATGCGCTTGAGCAGCGCGCGCTCATCGCCCTCAAACTGATCCTCTACCGACAACGTAGACCCCCATCACTCAAAATCCTCTTGGCCCAAATCGGCATATAGCCTGCGCTTGCGAATGTAGCCGAGCACGGACTCGCTCGTAAGATAGCGCACGCTCATGCCGCGGGCAACCCGCTTGCGAATGTTGGTCGAGCTAATCGCCAGCGCCGGAATCTGAATATAGCGCACGTCGAATGGCAACCCCGATTCCTTAATCCGCGCCCGGGCCGTATCGATGTCAAAACCGGGACGTGTAGCAGCAATAAAGGTTGCCAGTTCGGCAATCTCATCAGCATTGTGCCAGGTCACAATATCGATAATCGCATCGGCGCCCGTAATAAAGTAGAGCTTTACCTGCGACGGGTAAAAGTCGCGAAGGGCATGAAGCGTATCGGCCGTGTAGGTTACGCCCGGACGGTCGATCTCGAACCGACTCGCCAAAAAGGCCGGGTTCGCGGCGGTGGCGAGGACCGTCATAGCATAACGGTCCTCGGCAGGCGTCACCGGCTTGTCAAGCTTAAAGGCGGGAGAGCCCGCCGGCATAAAGAGCACAGCGTCCAAGTCGAGCGACTCACGCGCCTGCTCGGCGGTCACCAGGTGCCCGTAATGGATGGGATCAAAGGTGCCACCCATAATGCCGAGCCTAAACTCCTGCCCGTCCTCTAGAGGAAGCTCGGGCAGACCGATTCCACCGCGCAGCGACATGGCTTACTCGCCCTCCGAGGTCTCGGCATCGTCCGCGGCATCCACCGCATCGACAACCTCGACGCCCTCATCCGCAGCATCGGTCACGTCAATGGCCTCAACGGCAACGTCCTCGCCAGCATCCTCGAGCTCCTCGTACTCCAAGAAGTCCTCAGCGCCCTCAAAGTCAAAGGCACGCTGGCAAATGCGGACCTCGTCGCCCGCACGGCAACCGGCCTTCTCGAGCGCGTCGTCAACACCCATACGCGCAAACTTATGTTGCAGGTAAATGACGGCTTCCTCATTTTCCCAGTCGGTCTGAATGACCATGCGCTCGATGGCACGACCGACCACGCGGAAGGCACCGGGCTCTTCCTGGACAATGCGGAAACGCTTCTCACGCTGCAGGCGGCGGCGCTCCCACTCATCGTCGCGCAGAACGACCGGCTCATCGGAGACCGACAGCTCGGCGCGCAGCTTAGCCACCTGCTCGCCCACGGCAAGCATCAGCGTGTTGAGGCCGGCGCCCGTAACAGCAGACACGGCAAAGAACATATGTCCATCGTCGAGCGCTGCGCGCTTGAGGTCGGCAATCTTGTCGGCCGTGCCCGGCGCGTCGCACTTGTTGGCAACGACGATCTGCGGACGCTCCGAAAGCTCGGCGCCATACTGCTCGAGCTCGCGGTTGATGATGCGATAGTCCTCAACCGGATCGCGATCCTCAAAACCGCCCGTCATGTCGACGACATGCATGATCAGGGCCGTACGCTCAATGTGGCGCAGGAACTGGTGACCCAGGCCCTTGCCCTCGCTCGCGCCCTCGATAAGACCGGGGACGTCGGCAACGACGTAAGAATATTCGCCGGCACGCACCATGCCGAGGTTCGGCACGAGCGTGGTAAACGGGTAGTCGGCAATCTTAGGACGGGCGGCACTCATGCGCGCGATGAGCGATGACTTACCCACCGAGGGGAAGCCCACGAGCGCGGCATCGGCCATGAGCTTCATCTCGAGCTCGATCCAGTGCTCCTCGGCCGGCTCGCCCAGCTGGGCGAACGCGGGCGCACGGCGCACCGATGTCACAAAGTGGGTATTGCCCAGGCCGCCGGCGCCACCGGGCGCCACGACAACGCGCTCGCCATCGTGCACCAGATCGGCAATCTCGAACATCGGGGTCTGCGTCTCGGGATCGAGCTCGCGCACCACGGTACCCATAGGGACCTTGAGAATCAGGTCCTCGCCGCTCTTACCGTTACGACGGGCACCCTGCCCGTGCGTGCCGCGCTCGGCGCGGAAGTGATGCTTAAAGCGGTAATCGATCAGGGAAGACAGCTGAGCATCGGCCTGGATGACGACATTGCCGCCACGACCGCCGTCGCCGCCATCGGGGCCGCCCTTGGGGACAAATGCCTCGCGTCTAAACGACATGCATCCGGCTCCGCCGTCGCCGCCGCACACGTTAATGCGGCTGATATCGGTGAACTGTGACAACAGAATCGCCTCCTACAAAAAAGAGGGAGACCCTTGAATCCTAAAACTCAAGTGCCTCCCACATATGTGCTCTATGAAGGGTGAATTACGCGTTCGCGAGCGGGCGTACGCTGACCCTGTGCTTGATACCCTTGTGGAACTCAACGGTACCGTCGACCAGCGCGAACAGCGTGTCGTCCTTACCACGGCCAACGTTCTCACCCGGGTGGATGTGCGTGCCGTGCTGACGGACGAGAATCGTGCCCGTGGTTACCGTCTGGCCGGCATAGCGCTTCGTGCCAAGGCGCTGACCGCGGGAGTCACGGCCATTACGGGAGGAACCGAGTCCTTTTTTGTGTGCCATTGTGTATACCTACTCTTTCGTTACGAGTGTAATCTACTCGGCGACGGGAGCCTCGGCAACAGCCTCAGCCTCTGCCTTGACAGCCTTCTTGGCGCGGGAGGTAGCCTGAACCTTCACGATCTTCAGCTTGGTGAGCTGCTGACGGTGACCCTTCAGACGACGATAGCGCTTGCGCTTGTGGAACTTGAAGACCAGCTGCTTCTCGCCCTTGAACTGCTCAACGATCTGAGCGGTAACCTTGGCCTTAGCCAGCTTGTCGGGATCGGTGACGATCTTCTTACCATCGTTGAGGAAGATAACCGGCAGGGTGACCTTGTCGCCCTCATTGCCCTCGATCTTCTCGACGGTGATGACATCGTCGGTGGCGACCTTGTACTGCTTGCCGCCCGTGTTAACGATTGCGTACATGTTTACTTGCCCTTCATGCATCAGTTAGTGCAACAGCCGAATATAGTAGCAGGCGAAAATACCCCCGTCAACGAGTATGTGGAGCAAATCCACAAGTTCGCACAGGTATGGGGCTGACGAGTCGGCCCTCGTCGTCCTCGCATGCTTGATTCTGACGCTCGACATCGTAGGAGCAGATGGTCACGAGGTCTTGCATACCGGTGGAAACAATAGGTGCATCCACGCCCGGGGTCAAGCCCTGCAACAAAACATCAGCAGCAGAAAGCAAAATTTCCGGACGCATGGAGCCCTCGTTGTCGGCATGGGTGTCGAGCATGAGCACCAAATGGTCCGGGCGCTCCCCCGCCGTGAGCTCATAGCCCACGAGTGTGTGATCCAAATCCAAGCGCTTGCTCTTTTTTCCGCGCGCGTAGTCGATGCCATGGCCCGCGCGCAGCGTGTCGATCGCACGATGCACCTCGTCGGCGCTTACGGGCGCCTCGGGGTCCAGATGCAGGTCGATGCGATACGACAGGCGCGTGAGCTGCGCCGTCAACGCCGGCGTGCGCACGTCGATGTACGCCGCCTCGATGGGCGCCAGATCGGCCGGAGACGCCGCAGCCAGGCGCCCAAACGCCTCGTCGAGCGCCACGAACTCGGTCATAAACAGGTCATACCACTCGCAGGTCGACGACGTGCCCACCGGTAGCGCCGAAGAGAAGCCAACGCGCATGTGCGGAGAGAAGCCCTGCGTGACGGCATAGGGAAGTCCCGCACGGCGCACGATGCGCTCAATGGTATGGATTACTTCGAGATGACCCAGGTACTTAAGACGATCGCGCTTGCCATAGCGAACACGAAGCCTAAAGAGCGAGGGGTTGTCGGTCAGGCGCTCACTCATGCGCGATCACCCATCAATACATTCTTGGCGTGGAGCGTGGGGCAGATCCCGCAGCCGGTGCACGACGTGCGGGTGCAGTCGGGAGTCGTGACGCCCTCGAGCGAGCGACGGTACTCGCGCTCGAGGAAGCCACGCGTGCAGCCGGGGCTCACGTGCTCCCACGGCAGGCGCCAGTCCAACTCGTAAGGCAGGTGTACGAGCTCGTTGAGGTCGATGCCGTTTTTGGCAGCAGCCTCCTTCCAGTTCTCGAGCGAGAAATGCTCTACCCAGGCGTCAAAGCGAGAGCCCGAACGCCAAGCATCGATGATGACGGGCGTCATGTCACGACCGGCGCGGGAAAGCGCGGCCTCGATGAGCGAGGTCTCGGCATCGTGGTAATGCACGCGGACGGCACGGTTGCGAACACTCGTGATAAGCAGCTTCTGGCGACGCTTGACGTCGTCGTAGTCGAGCTGCGGGCACCACTGGAACGGCGTGGCGGCCTTGGGGATAAAGACCGAAACCGAGATGGACACCGAAATCGAGCCGCGACGAGCCTTGGGCACCACGGAACGACCGAGCTCCAGCACGTGATCGGCCAGATTGGCGATGGCCACGATGTCCTCATCGCGCTCGCCGGGAAGGCCCATCATAAAGTAGAGCTTCATGCGGTTCCAGCCGGCCTCGAAGGCCGCCTTGGCCGCACGGTCCAGGTCCTCCTCGGTCACGTTCTTGTTAATGATGTCGCGCATGCGCTGGCTGCCGGCCTCGGGCGCGAACGTCAGGCCGCCCTTCTTTTCGCCGGCGACCGACTCGGCCATATCCACGCCAAACGAATCCAGGCGCTGCGACGGAATAGACACGCGAATACCCGTATCCTCCAGGCGACGGTTGAGCCTGCCGAGCACGTCGCGAATGCAGGAGTGGTCGGTCGTGGAGAGCGAGGTCAGCGACACCTCGTCATAGCCGGTCTTTTCCAGACCCTGAATTACCGACGAGACGATCTGGTCGGCCGAGCGCTCGCGCACCGGGCGATACGTCATGCCGGCCTGGCAAAAACGACAGCCGCGGGCGCAGCCGCGAAGGATCTCGATAGACAGGCGGTCGTGGACCAGCTGCGCATAGGGCACGCACGACTGCGACAGCGGATTCGTGGCGCCGAAATCCTCGACGACGCGCTTGAAGACCACCGTCGGCGCATCCTTGCCCTCACGCGGCACGGTGTAGCCATGCGGCGAGCAGGGCTCGTCGTGACGCACCTCGTAGAGCGACGGCACGTAGTTGCCGGCAATGGATGCAAGCTGCTCGACAATCTGCGCGCGCGGGACTCCTTCGTCACGCAGGCGGCGATGCAGCTGACAGGTCTCGAGCAGCGATTCCTCACCCTCGCCGATGAGGATGGCATCGAAGAAGGCCGCGTACGGCTCGGGGTTGTACACCGAGGGGCCGCCGGCGATGATAATGGGGTCGTCCTCGGTGCGGTCGGCCGCTAACAGCGGAATGCCAGCGAGGTCGAGTGCCTCGAGGAAGTTCGTCACCGCCATCTCGTGCGGCACATGCAGGCCGACGATATCAAACGAAGCGACCGGCGCTGCACCCTCGAGCGAGAGCAGCGGAATACCCGCCTCGCGCATGGCATCACCCATATCGGGCCACGGCACATAGCCGCGCTCGCAGGAGATGCCCTCGGCCTGGTTAAGGATGTTGTAGAGGATGGCGATGCCCTGGTTGGGCAGACCGACCTCGTACACATCCGGGTAGATCAGGCAGCAACGGTAGTCGGCATCGGCCTTGGAAAGCGTGCCCCACTCGTGATCGATATAGCGGCTCGGCTTCTCGACCTTGGCGAGCAGCGGCTCAATTAAATGAAAACAGTCTTGGTATGCAACGCGCAACGGAAAACCCCTAAGCTGCGAGATCGGATGCGTCCTGGTAGGACGCCATAGGACGGGTAGCGCCCGCGACCGTGGTCACCAGATCGCGAACGCGGGAGAACGTGGCAGTGACCACCTCGTTGGCACGGCTGTAGTCGACATCGCGCTCGTAGAGCGAAACGAGCGCACGGCCCATGCCATAGGTGCCCGCGGCGGCAGTGAGCGCCTTGACGGCAAACCCAATATGCGGCGTCTGCTTGACAAGTGCGCGGGTGACCGCGCGGATCACAAGACCGCCGGCAAGCACGCCCGCGACCTCGTAGCCGCGCTCGGGCTTAATACCGCGTCCAAAGACGGCAGCGAGCTCAAAGAGCATGCCCACCTGCGCCAGCGCCATGACGGGATAATCGGCGCCCGGCAAAAACGCCAGCGCACCGGTCGCCATATTGGTGAGCGCGCACGAGGTGATGATACGATTGGCGGCCGCGATGCGCATGAAGGCAAAGTTCGCCGCAAAAGCCGTTTCCTTGTCGGTGCGATCGAGAATCCAGCGGGCAAGCGTCTCGAGCAGATACGTCTTATCGGTTGCCGCTACCACGCCGAGCATGGGCGTGGACTCCTCGATAAACGGCACCTCCACAGCAGACTCGGCAAGCACGCACACGGGCGCGCCGGCGATCACGAGCTCCTGCACGGCACTCTCCAAGCGGTCGGAACCACACGAGAGCACCAGCACCACATCGGTATCGGTCTTTGGAGCAATTCGCTCCTCCCCCAGACGCTCGACGCGCACAATGCCCGAGGTCGTCTGCGGCACAAAGGCATCACGCACCGTCTCGGCCAGAAAGCGCGAGGCGGACGAATCCAGATAGACCGAGACGCGCACCGGCGTATCGGAATCCTTCTTAACGGACGCGCCCATCTTAAAAGCGCGGGTCAGCTTATCTACGGGAATTTTCATAGCAAACCCCTCCAGCGGTTACACGGCGCCCGAACGATGCCGCCATATGGATTGTACGATACCCACCGTCAGCAGCTGAATCATCATCGAAGACGAACCGAAGCTAATAAACGGTAGCGGAATACCGGTAATCGGCATCATGCCGATGCACATGCCGATGTTTTCGAAGGTCTGGAACGCCCACATGCCGACGATACCTACACATGATAAGCGTAGGAACAGAGACTCGCACTTAAAGGCAACGCGGATCGTCGAGAAGATGAGCAGTACATACAAGCACAGCAGCAAAAAGGAGCCGCAGAAGCCAAAGGTCTCGGACAAAAAGGCGAAGACGAAGTCGGTATGGAACTCGGGTAGGAAGCCGCCGGCCGACTGCGTCGCATGCCCCAGGCCCTTACCAAAGAAACCGCCCGAGCCGACCGCGATCAACGACTGCTGCAGATTGTACGCATCGTCCGAATCGGCATTATCGGGGTCGATAAAGACCGTCAGACGGTTCATCTGATACTGCTTGATGAGCACATCGTGGCCGAGCAACGAATCAAAGACCGAATCGAGCGCCAGGACGAGGGCCACCAAGCCCACGAGCAGGGCCAGGGTCGACAGCACCCATTCGCGGCGTGCACCGCTCATACAAATGACGATGGCGCCCGAAACCAGCACGACCAGGCCCGAGCCCAGGTCGCCCATGGCAACGACGGCCAAAAACGGAATGGACAGCATGCCGCAGAGCTTGACGTAGTCGCGAACGGTATCGATGCGACCGTTATACTGCGAGCCAAGCGTAGCAATAAAGAAGATGGTGATGAGCTTGGCAAGCTCAACCGGCTGGAATGTCAAGCCGATACCGGGAATCTTGATCCAGCCCGTCATGCCCAGACCGCCCGTATAGGACAGACCCGGAATCTTGGGCGAGAAAATCACGATCAGGTCAATGACGAGCAACGCCGTCGAGAAATTGGAAATACCGCGCAGGTCGGTACGCCAGACCAGCACCGCCAGCACCGCTCCGATGCCAATTCCCAGCAGATGGCGTGAGAACGAGGCATCGGCCTTAAACTGCGAAGCCGACCAGATAATGATGGCACCGTAGGCGACAAGCGCCACAGTAGCCACGAGCACACCGATATGCACCTTTTGGCGAAACGTGCCGCGCGAGGCCGAAAGTTGCTTGTTGACACGGTCCAGGCTGCTGCGAGAGCCGGTCTTGGTTGAACGGAACAGATCCGCCGGAGAAAAATCCATCGCAACCTCCTATCGAACCGAAGAATCGCCCGAGGCCGAAGAGGTATCGGGCTCGCCATAAATCACGCCGAGCACGTCGCGCACGACATGCATCGCGGTATCTGAGCCGCCGCCGCCCTGCTCCAGGACAGTAGCGATGACATACTTGGGGTCATCGGCCGGTGCATAGGCGCAGAACCACGCGTATTCGTCCTCGCCGCTTTTCTCGCCCGTGCCCGACTTGCCGTATACCTGCGGCGTCAGGGTGCCAAAGTGAGCCGCTAGGGACGTCGATGCCGTGTAAATCACGTCGTGCATGCCGTTGCGAACAAGAGCCAAATCCGAATCGCTGTTGATCTTGGCCTCCAGGCGCTTCTTCTTGCCCTTTCCGTTGTACTTATAGGCATCGCCGTCACCATCGCGCGATACGGCAGACAAAAACACGTGAGGCACGTACTGTTTGCCGCCGTTGGCAAGACCCATATAGGCGCACGCCATCTGCAGGGGCGTCACCAGGATGTCGCCCTGGCCGATGGCAATGTTGGTCATATCGCCGGCATTCCACTTGCGGTCCTCGGCAGAGGCGTCGGTGAAGTACGACTCTTTCCACTCGGCATCGGGAATACGGCCCGAGCCCTCACTCGGCAGATCGATACCGCAGGTCTTGCCTAGACCCCAGCGACGAAAGACCTCCTGCAGGCCCTCGGGATGTTGCTCGTCATAAAAGAACGCCTTGCCCATGTCGTAGAAGACAGGGTCGCACGAGTTGGCGATACCCGACTGCAGCGTCATGGTGCCGTGGCCAGACGTCAGCCAGCAGCGCTTGCCCCAAGCCTTGCCCAGGCCCGTCCAATAGCCCGTGCAGTTGGTTGTCTGCGTTGAAGTGTAGGTTCCAAACTCAAGACCGGCCAGCGCCGAGAGCGGCTTGATGGTCGAGGCCGACATGTACTGTCCGCTAATGGCGCGGTTGAGCAGCGGGTGCGAACCCTTGTCATCATTGAGCTCGGTCCACACGTCGTTTGAGACGCCACCGATAAAGACGGACGGATCGAACTTGGGCTCGCTCGCCATGCCCAAAATCTCGCCATTGTTGGGATCGAGACACACTACAGCGCCGTTGCCGGCATTGCTGTAGCCAGTGGTCTTGGCAAGCTCGATAGCGCTCGCCAGCGCCGTCTCACAGGCCTGCTGGATCTTAAGGTCGAGCGTGAGCTTAATGTCGGAGCCGGCCTTCGCGGGCACGGCGCCGGCCTGACCGGTCACATTGCCCGAAGCATCGACCTTGACGGTCTGCTCGCCACGAATACCCTGCAGCAGGTTTTCGTAGTAGCTCTCAACGCCCGCCTGGCCCACGATATCGCCCGACTGGTACGTAATCTTGCCAGCAGAAGCATCATCATCGCCAGAGGTTTTCTTATTCTGGGCCTCGAGCTGCTCGGAGGTAATGGTGCCGGTATAGCCCAAGATATGACATGCCGTCTCGCCATATGGATACTGGCGCTCGGTACGCTCGGCAATCTTGACGCCCGGGAACTCGCCGGCATGCTCCTGAATATAGGCAACCGTGGAGCGACGGACGTCCGTCGCGATGGTATGCAGGCTCTGGGCGCCCTCTGTATTGTCCTGAATATTGCGAAGGACCGCCACGTAAGGCATTCCAAGCACGTTGGCAAGATGGCGAACCAGAACCTCATCCTCGGCAAGGTCGCGGTAGGCCACGACAGCAAGTGAGGGACGGTTCTGGACAAGCGCCACGCCATTGCGGTCGAGGATGCGACCGCGCACAGCGGGTGTGGTAACGGTGCGAGTCTGATTACTATTGGCCTGCTTCTCGTAATAGTCCGACGAGACCATCTGCATGCCCCACAGCTTGACGGCAAGTGCCGCAAACATTGCGCCCACACCCGTGGTGAGGATGGAAAAGCGGCCCTTAAAGGCGGTCGCCGCGGTATTGCCTTCGCCCTCGGTGGCGCGCGGGGCCGTTCCATGCTGTGTATCGTAGGTAAAACGGGAATCGCCACGACGCATGATGACCAGCGCGACCACGATGGCCACAACCAGCACGATACCGGCGATAATAACCGTCATCTGGGAAGACATCTACGGGCCTCCCCTATTTGAGCTTGCGGGTCTTGGGCTTAAAGCGCATACCCGTCTGGCGTCCGCCACGTGCGGAGAATCCATAGCCGGACTGCGGCACGACGCCGGACATCAAAAACGGAATGGCAACCAGACCCGTCAGGATCGAGGACGGCAGCGCATGGCCGAAGATCGCCACGACAAAGCTCGTCTCCAAACCCATAAACAGCAAGATGATGCTGTAGATCACATTAATGACGAGCGCAAAGGCGCCCACGGTGACGCCGCGCGCACTCGGGGTACCGCCCGTCTGACCGACGGCGCTGTGCACCAGGGCAAAAGAACCCACGGTCAGCAGGAGCGACATAACGCCCACCGGCACGGCAGCGGACAGGTCATAGAACAACCCGCTGCAAAAACCGCACACGACGGCACGGGTCGGGTCGCCCGAGAACACGCTTAGGCACACCAAGATAATCATGAAGTTGACGCGACCGCCCGCAATGGAGATCTGCGGTGCCAGGCCTGCCTGCAGCAGCACGCACACAATGGCGGCGATCACAAACGTGCGGGAGCTCATCCCCTGCTCGTGTAGATCCATGGACATGCCCCCTATTCGCTCGAGCCGGAATCGGTCGTCTCGGACGTGTCGGAACTGTCATCCGAGCTCTCGTCCTTCGTCTTGGTCGCAGCATCGCGCGACGTTCCCTGCGGCGTGCTGTTGGCCGTGCTCACGTCCTCATCCGAGGCCGACTGTTCGTCGGTCAGCGAGGTGATGACCAGCACTTCCTCGTTGTTCTCGGCCGTGGTCTGAGCGCGCACCACAATGGTGTAGTACACGTCGTTTGCCGATTTCTCGACCGACGAGACGGTGCCGAGCGGTAGACCCTTAGGGAACACACCGCCAATACCCGAGGTTACGATGATGTCGCCAACCTTAACGTCGGAGTCGACGCTCACGTACTCAAGACGCAGCGTGCCGTCAGCCTGACCCTGAAGCATACCCTGGGCGCGCGTGTCCTGCACCATGGCGGACACGCCCGAGTTCTCGTCGCCAATCAGGCGCACGGTCGATGTCTTAGCCGATACCTCGATAATCTGGCCGATAACACCGGCAGAACTCGTCACGGGCATGTTGATGGTAAGGCCGTCGGCAGAGCCCTTGTCGATGGTAACGGTCGAGGTCCAGGCATCGCCGGAGGCACCAACGATACGAGCAGCGGTCGATTTGAGGTTGTAGGTCGACTGCAGCCCGACCAGCCCCTCCAGACGCTCGGCGGTCTTTTGAGCCTCGGAGAGCTCAGCAACCTTAGAGGTCAGTTCCTCGTTTTGCTTCTTAAGCTCGTCGAGCGTGTCCTGCGACGCCGTAAGGTTAGAGAACACGTTGCCGATCGCATTGAAGGGAGCCGCCACAGCCGAACCCACAAAGCGCACCGGCGAGGTAATCGTCGTTACGCCCGAACGCACGGCATGAATCGGTCCTGCCTCGCCCTCGCGGATGTAAAACGTGAGCAGCAACACCGAAATCAGGCTGAAAACAATCAACGGGCGCATACCCGTTGATTGTCGCTTGGTATTCAGATTTGTGGAGAAACCCGAAGATCGTGCCAAATGGAATCCACCTTTTGGAAATTAAGCATTGGTCTGGACGAAGCCGCCATCAAACGCATTGGCCTCGAGCACGCGGGCACAGCCGTTAACGACGTTATCGAGCGCCGTGGGGCTGACGTTGACCGAAACACCGGTCTCATCGCGCAGGCGCACGTCGAGACCGCGCAGCAGCGCGCCGCCACCGGTCAGCAAAATGCCGTAGTACATAAGGTCAGAGGCAAGATCGGGCGGCGTGGCATCGAGGGCGTCCTTAACGGCCTTGGCCATCTCGTCGAGCGGCTTGTTGAGCGCGCGACGGATCTCCTCGCTCTCGATGCGCACGGTCTTGGGCAGGCCCGTGATCACGTCACGGCCGTTGACCTCGACATCGAGCTCGTCCTTGAGCGGCACGGCGGAGCCGACCTTGATCTTGATGTCCTCTGCTGTACGCTCGCCGATGGCCAGGTTGTAGGCATCACGAACATGCGTGAGGATGGCCTGGTCGAACTCGTCACCGGCAATACGGATGGACTGCGAGACGACGATGCCGCCCATGGCGATAACAGCGACCTCGGTGGTACCGCCGCCGATATCGATGACCATGGAGCCGGTGGGTTCCTCGACGGGCAGATCGGCGCCGATAGCGGCGGCCATGGGCTCCTCGATCAGGTAGGCCTGGCGGGCACCGGCTTGGATCGTGGCCTCAAAGACGGCACGCTTCTCGACCGACGTGACGCCGGAGGGAACGCAGACGACAACGCGCGGACGCGGGGTCCACGGGTAGCGCTTCTCGGACGCCTTGTCGATAAAGTAGCGAAGCATGGCCTCGGTAACATCGAAGTCGGCGATGACGCCGTCCTTCAGGGGACGAACGGCCACGATGTTGCCGGGCGTACGGCCGAGCATGCGCTTTGCCTCGATACCGACCGCCAGGATGCGCTCGTCGTTCTTGTCGATGGCGACAACAGAGGGCTCGCGAATGACGATGCCCTTGCCGCGCACGGAGACAAGCGTATTTGCGGTGCCGAGGTCGATGGCAAGATCGCCCGCATAGCTACCGAAGAACATATCCATCAAAGAAAACAACGCAACTCCTGATGTGTTGGATGATTGCTGGAAAACTACTAGCTCATCATACTAACGCAAGCCCGGCACCTCACTTGCGGTGAAGCGCCGGGCAAAGCTAAATCCCATAAGGTCACTACTGGTTGTCAGCAGCCGAGAAATCCATATCGAGCGAGGAAACGGCCCAGCCGATATGGTTATCGGAGCGCACGAATTTGACGGTGTACTCCTGCTCGCCGCCCTTGGACAGCGATGCCTTAACCTTAGCGGTCGTCTCGGTCATGGACTGATCCATGCCCTCGACGGACACGGTGGCACCCTGCGGAATCGAGGAGATGATCATCGACTTAGCGTCCTCGGACAGGCTCGAGGCCAGGCAAGACTCGGCCTTTGCGGTGTCACCGTCGCCGGCAGCCTGGAACAGATCGGTAACGACAGACTCCTGAGACGGGAAGCCAAAGCCGCGCGTGTAGGCAAAGCCCAGACCGCCCGCGGCGATCAAAATGAGCAGAAGCAGCACGATGAAGACTTTGAGGCCCGTGTGGCGATGGCGACGACGGACCTTGGCCTGCTTACGGTCCTGACGGTCCTGCTGGACCATCTCGGACTCGGACAGCGTAAAGAAGCCGGTGTCCGAGGGATCGGGCATAAACTGGCCGGTCGCGCCCGTAGGATCGAGCGGATCGACGGCAGGAGCGTCCATCGCGGGCGCCGGAGCCGTGGCCATAGCCGTCTGGGCAGACAGCGCGGCAAGCGAATCGTGCACGCGGGCAAGCTCGTCGGCCTGCTCGGAGGTGAGCTGGTAGATGCCATCGGCAGTAGCGGCGTTAAAGGCGTCGAGTGCGTCGGAGGGGCGGCCGGCGGCAGAAAGTGCCTGACCCATGCCGGCGTTGAGTGCACGCGTGTCGTCGCGGGGGCCGGCAAAGTCGATAGCCGTGCGGTAGGTCTCCACGGCATCCGCCGGACGGCCGAGCTTAATGAAGCAACGACCAAGCTCGCCGAGTGCGGCGGCAGGAGCCGGATTGGCGCCGTCGATGGCAGCCTGACGGAAAGCAGTACCCGCGTTGGCATAGTCGCCCGACTGGAACAGCGCGTTACCCAGGCCCAGATAGGCCTTGAACGGCGTGGCATAAGAAGCGTCCTGCGTAGCGGCAGAGAACGCCTGAGCGGCCGTCGTGTAGTCGCCCACCGCGGCGAGTGCCTTGCCGCGGTTGGTGAGCAGCGCGCCGCGCTTGCCATAGGTGCCGTCGTTGAGGGCGGCGGCATAGGCCTCGGCGGCCTCGGCATACATGCCCAGGTGCATCAAGGCGTTGCCACGAAGGTGATCGGCCTCGCCCATAATCTCATCGGGAGTCTTTGCCGCCCCAAGCATCTGGGCTGCAGCGGAAAAATCACCCGCGCGGTAAGCGGCGCGGCCCTGTTGGATCAGCTGGCTATTCAAGGAAGTCCCCTTTACTCGTGAACGATCTCGACATGGACGATCTCGTCGCCGGCACGCAGCTGCGAAATCACATCGAGACCCTCGACCGTGGTACCAAAGACGGTGTAACCGGAATCGAGGTTATGCTGGGCGCCCAGGCAGAAGTAGAACTGCGAACCCGCGGAATCGGGGTCCATGGAGCGTGCCATGGCAAGGGCACCATCGACATGGCTGTTGCGCGGATTGGTGGCAAACTCGCCCTTGATGCAGTAGCCGGGGCCACCGGTACCGGGCATGCCGTCGGGGCCCTCAAGACCGGCAGCGACGTCGGCGCCGGACATATCGCGGGTATTGGGGTCGCCGCCCTGAATGACAAAGCCGGGCACATAGCGATGGAACTTAAGGCCATCATAGAAACCCATCGTGGAAAGCTCGCAGAAGTTCGCGACATGAATGGGAGCGCCCTCGCCGTCAAACTTGACCTTGATGGTACCCTTCGACGTCTCGATAACGGCGCACTCGTCGCCGGCAAGCTGATACTCGGGCGTGTAGAGCTCTTTCTTAAAACCAAACATGTGGTTCCTTCCTCGTGCGTTTAAAGCATATTTGTACGAATTGTAGCAATAAGCATGCGCTTACATCAATTGCGCACGTAGGTTATGCCGACTATGGCGAACTAATTTTAGGAACGCTGCTGCGGCTTCCAGGAGCCCACGTTGGCGTCGTACTGATTAAGCGCGCTGTTGCCACTCTGCGCGATGGGCGCCAGGATCTCGCTTTGGTGGGAACTCATCGACTCGCCATCGGGAATGGCCAGCGAGATGTCCCAACTCTGGCAGATCACGTCGACGCGCTCATACATCCACTCGGCAAGCTGCTTTAAGTGGGCGATGTCGTCCGCATAGACCGTATCGTCTTGGTACTTAAGGTTGTTGAGCTCATCTTGCGTCTTTTTGATCTGGTCGCGCAGGGCGTAAGCACTCTGCGACAGCTCCTGACGGGTGGACAGCGGCGTTCGGAGATAGCCGTTGTTAAAGGAATCGATGACCTCGCCGATCTGGTCCTCGTCACCGTAGGACACGATGGTCTGATACAGACCGTCGAGCCTGGTATAGAGCTGATCATCGGTGAGCACGGTTTCTTCCTGGACCACCTCGGCAGAATCGTCCTGCTTGGTATCGTCCTCAGTCGCCTCGCCCTTTTGGCGCGTAGGGAAGGTGGTTTGTGCAGCTTGGCCAAACTGGTCGTAGAAGCCAGGCATAACACCCATGGGATCGGTCGTCACGAACCAATAGGCACCGCCGCAAACGACGGCAAGGACCGCGATGATAATGAGCGGCTTGGGGATATGACGCTTGTGCTTGTGATAGGCGTCCTCGTCGGGATGCACCTTGCGCTTGGGTTTTTGAGCATCGTCATGCAGGGAAACCGGCGTGGGAATATCGACCTTGGGGATGCCGAAATCCTTATCGAAAGCCGGCAGCACGCAGGTCTCGTTAGGATCGGCGGCGTCCGAAAGCACCGCAGCGGCAGAAGCGGGCGCATGCGGCACCTCGGTATCGATCTGCTCTTGCGTTAGGCGCGGAAAGCCTGCCGTGCGGCCCGCTGCCAGGTCGGATGCGGCCGCGTCCTCGGAGAGGATACCCGGAGCGGGGCGTCCGCATTTGGGGCACGTACGATCATGCGGAGAAAGACGGGCACCGCAGCCCTCACAAAACACGAACTCGGTGTGCTCGGGACCATCGCCCGGACCCACATAGGCGTTGCAGTAGGGGCA
>DBGBZQ010000068.1:0-27274 GCA_048368115.1 Collinsella sp. | reverse complement strand
CCACCACTCCACCCACCATATACTGCAAAACACCCCCAAGCATATGTTCGAAAACACAATATGTTGTGTTTACAGCAACGGCGGGATGCCACCTGTGGCACCCCGCCTTTCAACCTCAACCTTCAAGTTGACCTTGAGGCGATTTTTGCGTCCCTTTACATGCCGTTCACATCGCCCCCAAACTCCCCCACCCAAGGCACGTGCGGCCCACCACCGCGACGCCAAGTGGCGAAAAATGGGACGGGCCCCAGATTGCCCATGCGCGCGCAAAAGCACGCCACGGCAATCTGGGGCCCGTCCCCAAATACCTATAAATATACAGGTCAGCGATGTGTTAACGATGCGCCAGCGGGTGCGCCGCCAGATAGACCTCGGTCAGTTGCGTACGATCGACATGCGTGTAGACCTGCGTGGTCGATATATCGGCATGTCCCAAGATCTCCTGTAGCACACGGAGGTCTGCGCCGCCCGCAAGCATATGGGTGGCAAAGGAGTGACGCAGCGTATGGGGATGGAGTCCCACCAACCCCACCTGGCGCCCGTAGCGCTCACAGATGGCATGGATGCCCTGGCGCGACAGACGGCGGCCGTTCTTATTTAAAAAGACCGCCGAGGTCTCGGTTCCGCGGGCATGGGCCGCCAAGCGAGAACGCCCCTCAGTTACATAGAGCGTCAGAGCTCGCGCCGCGCTTCCCACCAGCGGGGACAGGCGTTCCTTCGAGCCCTTACCGCGAACGAGCACAAAGCCATCGTCGATATGGATATCGCCCACATCGAGCCCCACCAACTCGCTCACACGCAAACCGCATCCGTAGAGCACTTCCAGGATGGCATGGTCGCGCAAGCCCATCTCGCCCTCGGGGAAGTCTTGATCGAGCAGCGCCGAGACATCCTCCACCGATAGATACTCCGGCAAACGCTCGGCCTTTTTAGGCAGGCGCAACGCCGCCGTTGGATTTTGGGCCACAGCCCCATCGCGCACCAAAAAGGCATGCAGGCCCTTCACGGCCGCAAGCGCACGCTCCACCGAGGCATCGGAATAGCCCCCATCGCGACGGTCGGCGACAAAGCCCTCCACGACCTGACGAGTCACCTCTTCAAAAGACACAATACCCGCCCGCTCCAGATAGGCGCAGTACGTCGTCAGGTCACGACGATAGGCCGCAATCGTGTTGCGCGCCAAACCCCGCTCGACCGCGAGGTAATCGAGATACTCCCCCGCCGCCACGGCGAGCGACGAGGGAGTAGCTTCGGTATGTTCCTTATTCGACGGCACCCTTAGTCCGTAGCAAGGTTCATGGGCGTCACCTGCAGACGGTCGACACCCTCGTGCTGGCCGATCGAAGCGCGCACGAACTCGCGGAACAGCGGCTGCGGGTTGGTCGGGCGGCTCTTGAACTCGGGATGAGCCTGGGTTGCCACATACCACGGATGCACGTCGCGCGGCAGCTCGACCATCTCGACCAGGCGCTCGTCGGGCGACAGGCCCGAGATAACCAAACCGGCGTCCTCAAGCTGGTCGCGGAAGGCGTTGTTGAACTCAAAGCGATGACGGTGACGCTCGTAGACGAGCTCCTCGCCATATGCCTCGCGAGCGAGGGTATCGGCGGCGAGCTTGCACGGATAGGCGCCCAGGCGCATGGTGCCGCCCTTCTCGGTCACGTCCTCCTGCGAGCTCATCAGATCGATGACACTATACGGGCCATCCGGATCGAACTCGGAGGAGCTAGCGCCGGCAAGGCCGACGACGTTGCGCGCAAATTCGCACACGGCCACCTGCATACCCAGGCAAATGCCCAGATACGGAATCTTGTGCTCACGGGCAAACTCGGCCGCGAGGATCTTGCCCTCCAGGGCGCGCTTGCCAAAGCCGCCGGGGACCAGGATGCCCGAGGCGTCGCCCAGAACCTCGGAGACATTCTGCTCGTCGAGGCTCTCGCCGTCGACCAGCTGGACGTCCACATGGCGATCGTAGAAGACGCCCGCATGGTGCAGGGCCTCGATAACCGACAGATACGCATCGGGCAGCTGCGTGTACTTGCCCACGACGGCGATCTTCACCTTGTCGGCGTGATGGTTGGCGTGATTCTGTTTGCGCAGGAACTCGTTCCACTCGCTCATGTCGCGCTCACGCGGGTCCAGACCCAGGCGCTCGCAAATGCGCAGGTCAAAGTCCTGCTCGGCAAGCAGCTGCGGAACATCGTAAATGCTCGCGCAGTCCTCGTTGGTAAAGACGCAATCGGTGTCGACGTCGCAGAAGCTTGCGATCTTTCCGCGGATAGCGTCATCGATATGGTGGTCGGAGCGCAGCACGATAATATCGGGCTGGATACCAAAGCTGCGGAGCTCCTTGACGGAATGCTGCGTGGGCTTGGTCTTGACCTCGTGGGCGGCGGCGATATAGGGAACGAGCGACACGTGGATGTAGCAGACGTTCTCGGGGCCGGCCTCCTTGCGGTACTGACGGATGGCCTCGACAAACGGTTGGGACTCGATGTCGCCGATCGTGCCGCCCAGCTCGGTGATGACTACATCGGAGCCGGTCTGCTCTTCAATGCGGCGGAACTTGTCCTTAATGGCATTGGTGACGTGAGGAATCACCTGCACGGTACCGCCCAAAAAGTCGCCGCGACGCTCGCGGGCGATCAAGCTCTTATAGATGGCGCCGGTCGTAAAGTTGGAATCGCGGGTCAGGTTCTCATCAATAAAGCGCTCGTAATGGCCCAGGTCCAGGTCGGACTCGTAACCATCCTCGGTAACGAAGACCTCACCATGCTGGAAGGGGCTCATGGTACCGGGGTCGACGTTCAGATACGGGTCGGCCTTCTGCATCGTTACTTTGTAGCCACGCGACTTGAGCAGACGGCCCAGCGAGGCCGCGGTAATACCCTTGCCCAGGGACGAAACCACGCCACCGGTTACGAACACATGCTTGGTCATATTGAGTTACCTGCGCTTCCCGTAGAAGTTGTTTATCCACATCTTACGGGTCTTCATTGTAATACTCGCGCCGCGGACCGTTCGCAATTTTTCTTGCGTGCGATTGCATTTCTCAATCTTGAAACAAAACGCCGCCCGGTTTCCCAGGCGGCGTCGCTATGGCAAGGGTTACATGCTGCTATCGATCAGCAACCTCGTCCTCAAGCATTTCTTGAACGAGCATGCCGGTACGGACGCCCTCAAGATACCACTCGCCACGTTCGGTGAGGCAAATGCCATTTGCAAGCTGACCGCCGTCGTCGCTATAACGCGAGACGACATCAATCATGCCTTCGGAATCCAAGCGATCGATTGCGGCGCGGGCACGATACGGCGAAACCCCCACGCGCTCGGCAAGCGTTTTGCGCGAGAAACTATACGGCCCGCCATTGTCTTTGGTTTGCTGGTCGATCTCCATCAACACCAGCACCTCGACACGCTTCATATCGTTGACACTCGCACGACCCTTGCCCGCCATAGCAGCCTCCTCAAACCGAGCACGAGCATCTAACGCGCCGTGCGCGACCGACACACCTCACGATGGCAGGTAATATCCATCATGCGGCATCCCGCTAAGGATGAAACAGTTACGGTTATTGTATACCGCTCAAATTGTCTCTAGGCAGGTAAACAGCTATTTTTCGCCGAAATAGGCGCTTTATTGATCAAAAAGCCGTACCGGGCGCTAACCCGATACGGCCAAAATGCAATGCAATTACCGCGGTGCTTCAAACTTAGCGATGGAAGAAACCGCGGCGCTCAAACTTGGGCTCGCAGCACACGTTGATACCTAGTTTGCGCAGTACCGTCTCGTCCGTCGGCGAGATAATCACGCTAAAGAAGGCATCGCAGCCGCGCAGCTGCTCCAGGCCCGAAAGGACGCGAGCGGCCGTCTCACTCGTGGCCGAGGTGATCGACAGCGCCATAAGCGTCTCGTCGGTGTGGAGGCGCGGGTTTTTGCTGCCCAGAAAATGCGTCTTGAGCTTGCTGATGGGCTCGATCGCCTCATCGCTAATGACCTCGAGCTCAAGGTCGACGCCCGAGACATGCTTGAGGGCGTTCATAATGAGCGAACTTGCGGCGCCCAGGCGCGTGGAGGTCTTACCGGTCACCACGGAGCCATCGGGCATGACCATGGCACCCACGGGACCACCCGTCAGCTGCTCCCTGGTGAGGGCCGCCGAGCGCGCCGGTGAGTAGTTCTTATCGATGCCGGCTTTCTTCATAATAATCTTGAGACGGTCGACTTGCTCATCGCCCACGCCGGTACGGCGCACATTTTCGACCGCGGTAAAGTAGCGGCGGACGATCTCCATCTTGGAAGCGTCGCGGCAGGCATCGTCATCGGTGATGGCAAAGCCGACCATATTGACGCCCATGTCCGTAGGACTCTGGTAGGGACTCTTGCCCAGGATCTTTTCCATCAGGGAACGGACCACCGGGAAGGCCTCGACGTCGCGGTTGTAGTTGACCGTGGTCTTGTTGTAGGCCTCAAGGTGGAACGAATCGATGATATTGGCGTCGTCGAGGTCAGCCGTGGCGGCCTCGTAGGCAATATTGACCGGATGCGTCAGAGGAAGATTCCAGACAGGGAAGGTCTCGAACTTGGCATAGCCGGCGGCCGTGCCATGCTTGTGCTCGTGATAGAGCTGAGACAGGCAGGTGGCAAGCTTGCCCGAGCCAGGACCGGGGGCAGTGACCACGACGAGCGGTCGGGTGGTCTCGACAAACTCGTTCTTGCCGTAGCCATCGTCGGACACGATCAGATCGACATCGTGCGGATACCCCTCGATGGGATAGTGCAGCTTGGCGGGAATACCGAGCGCGTTCAGGCGGTTGCGGAATACATCGGCAGCGGGCTGGCCGGCGTACTGGGTGATGACCACAGCCGCGACGGCAAAGCCGTTGCCGCGGAACAGGTCAACCAGGCGCAGCACATCCTCGTCATAGGTAATGCCGAGGTCACCACGAGCCTTGTTTTTCTCGATGTGGTTCGCGTTGATCGCGATGATAACCTCGACATCGTCGGCGATGCTCTTGAGCATGCGGAACTTGCTGTCCGGTTCAAAACCCGGCAGCACGCGGCTCGCATGATAGTCATCGAACAGCTTACCGCCAAACTCCAAATAGAGCTTGCCGCCAAACTGCGAGATGCGCTCCTTAATATGAGCGGCCTGCAGCTCGATATATTTAGCGTTGTCGAAACCCTGGCGCATGTATGGCTCCCGTCCCGTTTCCAATTAATGTTCTAGGCGATTATAACGGAGCAGACCCTCCCCAACGCCCAAGCAATCAACTGGCACCAACCAAACACGCCATCGATAAGTTGCGGTGGAATAGTTCCCGTTTAACCCCTCAAGACGGCCAAACGGGAACTATTCCACCGCAACTTCCCCTTTTTGGTTCAAACAAACCTGGCCTTTGTATCAATAATGGAAACGTCGCAGGTTGAGCATAAGCCAGCGAAAGCCCGCCAGAGTAGGCAAAGCGCCCTCTGCACCAACAATGGAAAGCGCCGCAGGCAGAGGACGGACAGCGAGCGCCGTCCAGAACGTACAAGTTGGCATGAAAAAGGCGAGGCATAGACCTTTTGGTCATGCCTTGCCTTTTGAATGACAAATTGTCGTTCTGGACGGCGCGTAGCGTCGACCGGTTCCGCGGTTTGGTAAAACCGCGGAACAAAAAAGCGCCCCCTCCCGCGCACGGAACGGAAGGGGGCTAAAGGTAGGAGTCTACCGGTGGGTTTACCCCACCGGACAGACGATGACCAGGTGATCCTCTACAGGATCGTCAAGGTTTCCGTGGGGTACCCTTTGGGTACTTAGATCAACACGCAGGCGACGGTCAGGATGATGGCGCAGACGACGGAGAGAGCAACGATGAGCTTAAGGGCAAACTTGAGCCAGGTCGTCCACTCGATCTTGGCCAGGGCGAGACCGCCCATGATGGCGCCGGAGGTCGGGGTGAAAAGGTTCACGACACCGATGGCGGCGGAGAAGATCATGACCATGACCTCAGGCGAGAAGCCGAGCTTAACAGCCAACGGTCCCATGATGGGCATGGAGACGGTGGCCATACCGGAGGTCGAGGGGATCAGGAAGGACAGGCCGAAGTAGACCAGGAAGCTCATGGGAGCGAAGATCACGCCGGACAGGCCAGCCAAGGCATTGGCGGCAGCGTCGAGGACGAAGACGTCGAGGCCGGTGTTAGCCATGAGGACGGAGATGCCACGGGCGAGGGCGATGACGAGAACAACGGACATCATGTCGGCAGCGCCGGTGATGAAAGTGTTAACGATCTGCTTCTCGGACAGGCCACCGATGATACCGATCAGGACGGCCATGAGGAAGAACCAGGTGGAAGCCTCGTCGAAGTACCACTGGCCAATGGGCAGGCCGGTGATCAGGGCAGACCAGCCCTGGACGACGGCGTTACCGTCGGCGTCGTAGACAGCGCCAGCGTCGAAGAAGTTGGCGACGCCCTCGTTGAGGTCGGCCAGCGGGATGAAGCCGACGATCATGACGACGAAGGTGAAGGCGAAGGCGATCAGAACACCCTTCTGACGACCGGTGAGCTTGACCTCCTTGTGGACCTCGGAAGCAGCCTTGCCGTGAGCTTCTTCGGCGTCCTTGAGCTCCTGCATCGACAGGATGGTAGAACCCTTGTCAGCCTTGACCTTCTTGGCATAGTTCATCACGAAGACGATGGACATAGCGGTAGTGACAATCCACAGGACGGCACCGAGGCCGATAATGATGGACTGGTTGACCTCAATGCCAACGCCGGTCAGAGCGTCGACGGCAGCGCCGACGGCGAACGGGTTAACCGTGGAGCCCAGGCAGCCGCAGCCAGCGCCGAGCAGGACGGTAGCGGCACCGACCATGGGGTCGAAGCCAGCAGCCATCATGGTAGCGGCGAGCAGGGCGTAGAAGGGAACGGTCTCCTCGCACATACCATAGGTGGTACCACCGAGGGAGAAGATGAGCATCAGCACGGGAATGAGCATAATCTCGTTGCCCTTAAGCTTCTGCACCAGAACGGCGATGCCGTTGTCCAGAGCGCCGGTCTCGGTCATCATGCCGAGGAAGCCGCCCAGGATCATAACGAAGAGGCAGACGGGCAGAGCGTCAGCGAAGCCCTTAATCGGGGCGGTGCAGAAATCGCTCAGACGGGCGGCAGTAACCGCGCCGCCGGACGTGCCGGAGACGATAACGGTAATCACTGCGACAATTGCCAGCAGAGCAAGAAGAATGGTGAACGATGAAGGCATACCGCGCTTTTTCTTAGCGGTCTCAGTCATAGTTCTCATCCCCCCTTCATAAATCATTTACTGATCTCGCCAGAAGCGGCTCTTCCGTGCCGTGCCTGCCGCTTGATGCGAGATTATTACCAGATAAAACCGCTCGGGGTGTGCAGCAATACACCCCGAGCGAGATGCTAGATGCTCTTACTTGAGCGTGGCGTACATGACAGCCTTAATGGTGTGCATGCGGTTCTCGGCCTCGTCGAAGACCTTGGAAGCGGGGCTCTCGAAGACCTCGTCGGTGACCTCCTGCTCGGTGATGCCGAACTGCTCGCACTTCTCGGCGCCAATGGTGGTGTTGGTGTCGTGGAAGCTGGGCAGGCAGTGCAGGAAGATAGCACCCGGGTTGGCCATAGCCATGACCTCGGAGGTGACACGATACGGGGTGAGCTGAGCGATGCGCTCGGCCCAGACCTCGTCGGGCTCGCCCATGGAGACCCACACGTCGGTGTAGATAACGTCGGCACCGGTGACGCCGTCCTTGACGTCGGTGGTCAGCTTGATGGTGCAGCCGTTAGCCTCGGCGATGGGCTTGCAGGCCTTGATGACGTCGTCAGCGGGCATGCACTCCTCGGGGCCGCAGGCCACGAAGTTCATGCCGAGCTTGGAGCAGACGACCATGAGGGAGCGAGCGACATTGTTCTTGCAGTCGCCCATGAAGACGAGGGTCTTGCCCTTGATGTCGTAGTTGAAGTTCTCCTGGACGGTCAGGATGTCGGCGAGCATCTGGGTGGGGTGCCACTCGGTGGTCAGGCCGTTCCACACGGGCACGCCGGACTTAGCAGCGAGCTCCTCGACGTCGTCCTGGGCAAAGCCACGGAACTCGATGCCGTCATACATGCGGCCGAGAACGCGGGCGGTGTCCTCGATGGACTCCTTCTTGCCCATCTGCGACGAACCCGGATCGAGGTAGGTGACGCCCATGCCCAGATCCATGCCGCCGACCTCGAAGGCGCAGCGGGTACGAGTGGAGGTCTTCTGGAAGAGCAGGACGATATTCTTGCCCTCGAGATAGCGGTGCGGAACGCCAGCGCGCTTCATATCCTTGAAGTTCTTGGAGAGCTTGAGCAGGTACTCGATCTCCTCGGTGGTGAGGTCGAGAAGCTTGAGGAAGCTACGGCCGGAGAGGTTAACACCCATGGTTCGATTCCTTTCGAAGAAATGAATTACGTAAGTATTAGTGTTGCCCGTTTAACGGGCGAAGCCGGTGCGGTTGTAGGGGGACCGCACCGGAAACGGAAAGACTTAGAGGTCCTCGCGCCAGAAGGGCATGCTCATGCAGCGCGGGCCGCCGCGGCCGCGGGAGAGCTCGGCGGAGGGCACGACGAGAAGGTCCAGGCCCTCCTTGTACAGCACGTCGTTGGTGACGGTGTTGCGGGCGTAGACGCAGATCTTGCCGGGCTCGACGCACAGGGTGTTGGAGCCGTCGTTCCACTGCTCGCGGGAGGCCGCGATCGGGTCGCCGCCGCCGCAGGGGATCAGCTTGACCTGGTCGACGCCGGTGGCGTCCTCCAGGACGTGCTCGAGGGTGTCCTCGATCAGGCGGATGTTCACGTCGCCCGGGTTCTTGCCGGCGGTCAGCTCGTAGACGCGCAGGGTGCCCATGATGGCGGGGTGGATCGTGAACTTATCGACGTCGATCTGGGTGAAGACCGTGTCGAGGTGCATGAAGGCGCGCGAGACCGGGATGTCGAAGGCCAGGATGCGCTCGACCTTGGAGTCGGAGTTCCAGAAGATGTTCTGGGCCATGACGTCGATCGCGGCGGCCTGGGTGCGCTGGGAGATGCCGACGGCGAGGGTCTTCTCGTTGATGTTCAGCACGTCGCCGCCCTCGGTGTGGAACTGGCAGTCGCGGCGGAAGTACAGCGAGACGTCCTTGTAGTCGGGGTGGTACTTGAAGATGTACTTGCCGTACAGGGTCTCGCGGTTGCGGGTGACCGAGTACATGCGGTTGAGGTTGACGCCCTCGCCGATGACCGCGAACGGGTCGCGGGTGAAGTAGAGGTTGGGCATCGGGTCGATGATCAGGTCGGACTCGGACTCGGAGTTGACCAGGGAGTCGAGGGTCGTGGACGCCGTGAGGGGCATGTCGATCTCGGACTTGGTCATGCCGGCCATGGTCTTCTTGACGAACTCGAGGTTGTCCTCGATGGAGTCCAGCTTCTCGCGGACGATCTGCGGCATGTGCTGGCCGCGGATGCCGGCCTCGGCGATGTACTGGTCGGTGAACTCGGCGCGGGCGCCGGGGACCTGGTCGAACACCTCGGCGACGAGGTTCTCGAGATAGAGGACCTCCACGCCCTGGTCCCTCAGGATCTGGGCGAAGGTGTCGTGCTCCTGCTGCGCGACCTCCAGGAACGGGACGTCGTCGAACAGGAGTCGCTCGAGCTCGTCGGGCGGCAGGTTGAGGAGCTCGTCGCCGGGACGGTGCAGGCAGACCTTCCTGAGCTTGCCGATCTCGGAAGGCACGTGCAGACCTTTCGTCATGGCCTCCTACCTTTCTTTCGGGCCTTTCGGCCGAATCTCTCAGCGCCCTTCCATAGCGGACGCTGCTTGCTGACAGCTCTAGTTATATCCAAATTCCACCCGCAATTCCACCTCGCCCCCGAACGGTCAACAAAGTGCGATGAACGGTATATCGCATGAGATTCCCCCATAATGTACTTCGGCGTTCTAAAGTAACTTTTCTAAGGTAAACGCTCTTTTTTCCTAAAAACTATTTGCAATTGCATCTCTAAACTTTTGATTCAGAATTGCATAGCTAAATCGGTTTTATGTATATAAATGATGTTTGTTTACGTTTCCGCCTGCATTCAATGATATTCAGCTATCCATCATTCTTATTCACACTTACGTACCAGTTGAGTGAGGATATAGACCGCTTGCAGACGAGCAGGGCGTCAGTCCTATGACTTGTCAGCGTAAGAAGTAGGTAAAGATACCGTTCGCACAATACGTCCGTGCCACAAGTCGACTAAATTGAGACAATAGTGAATAGGGTTAGGCTACCGTCCCCTGCGGGGACTGAACGGACAGATGCATATGCCGAGCAAAATCGAAAAAAAGCAAGCCGCCGCAAAGCTGCGCAAACCGCCTCGCGACTTCTCGTACACGCAGAACCGAGAGCTCAGCTGGCTACGCTTTGACAACCGTGTGCTTGACGAAGCCTTCGATGAGACCGTTCCGCTGTTCGAGCGTCTAAAGTTCGTGTCGATTTTCGAGTCTAACCTCGACGAGTTTCTCATGGTGCGCGTGGGCGGCCTGTCCGATCTGGCAGAGCTCAAAAAGCAACCTGTCGACAACAAGAGCAATATGACCGCCTCCGAACAGGTCGATGCTGTCATGGCCGAAATGCCCGGGCTCCTTACCCGTTGGGAGTCCATCTTTAAGAGCATCGAGGGCAAGCTCGACACCTTGGGCGTTCACCGCGCCCGCATCGATTCGCTTACGCCCGAGGAGCGCACCTTTGTAACCCGCTACTTCCAGGCCTACGTGTCGCCGGTCATCTCGCCGCTGGTCATCGATCCTCGCCACCCCTTCCCCAACCTACGCAATGGCGCGCTCTATCTGGCCTGTGGTCTGGACGGCGCCACCGACGAGGAGAGCCTGCTGGGCCTTATCGAGATTCCCGCCTCGATGAACCGCGTGGTCGAGATCCCCTCGCCCACCGGCACCTACTCCTACATCTTGCTCGAGGACGTCATCCTCGCCTGCCTGGACAGCTGCTTTGGCTCCTATAAGCCGCTGGATCGTGCGCTGATCCGCGTCACCCGCAACGCCGACATCGATCCGGACGGCGAGGGCGTCGAAGAGGAAGAGGACTACCGCCAGCACATGAAGCGCATCCTCAAGAAGCGCCTGCGTCTGCAGCCGGTAGTGCTCGCGGTCTCGGGGTCGCTCGAGAAGGCAACGCTCAAGACCATCCGCAAGGCGCTCGAGCTTTCGCGCCGCTCTGTCTTTACCTGCGATATCCCGCTCGACCTGGGCTACGTCTTTGGCATTGAGGGCAAGATTCCCGAGCACCTGCGCAACGAGCTGCTCTTTACGCCGTTTAGGCCGCAGCCCAATCCCACCATCGACATGACCCGCTCCATCCGCGAGCAGGTGCTGCAGCACGACAAGCTGCTCTTTTATCCCTACGAGGCCATGAACCCCTTCCTGGATCTGGTGCACGAGGCCGCCTACGACCCCGAGTGCATCTCGCTGCGCATCACGCTCTACCGCGTGGCCAAGCAGAGCCGCCTGTGCGAGTCGCTGATCGACGCTGCCGAGAACGGCAAAGAGGTCACGGTGCTCATGGAACTTCGTGCCCGCTTTGACGAGCAGAACAACATCGAGTGGGCCGAGCGCCTGGAAGAGGCCGGCTGCACCGTCATCTATGGTTCCGAGGGCTTTAAATGCCACTCAAAGATCTGCCAGCTCACCTATCGCGAGGGCATGGCGCTAACGCGCCTCACGCTTTTGGGCACCGGCAACTTTAACGAGAAGACGGCCAAGCTCTACAGCGACTTTATGCTCATGACAGCCCATCCCGGCATCGGCGAGGACGCCAACCTGTTCTTCCGCAATCTGTCGCTGGGCAACCTGCGCGGCGACTACCGCTTCCTGGGTGTGGCGCCCGTCGGACTGAAACCGCTCATCATGCGCGGGCTTGACCGCGAGATCCAGCGCGCCCTTGCCGGCGAGCCCGCCCGCGTGTTCTTTAAGCTCAACTCGCTGACCGACCGCGAGGTTATCGACAAGATCGCCGAGGCATCGTGTGCCGGCGTGCGCGTAGACATGATCATCCGCGGCATCTCGTGCCTCAAGCCCGGTGTTCCGGGCAAGACCGAGAACGTGCATGTCCGCTCCATCGTCGGACGCTTTTTGGAGCACGCGCGCGTCTATGCTTTCGGCGTGGACTCGGACATGATTTACCTGAGCTCGGCAGACATGATGACGCGCAACACCGAGCACCGCGTGGAGATTGCCTTCCCCGTGCTCGACCCCACCTGCCGCGCCCTGGTGCACGAGTACATGGGCATGCAGCTGCGCGACAACGTGAAGGCCCGCAGCCTCACGAGCGACGGCACCTGGGTCCCCGTGGAGCGTGCAGAGGGTGAGAAACCCTTCAACTCGCAGGAAGCCCTGCTGGAGCGTGCCTATCGCAACGCCGAGGCCGCCGCGCAGCAGCGCGCACAGGAGAAGGAACGTGTGGCCGAGGAGGCCATTCAGGCCGAGGTTGAACACGGGGCAGCTGCCAAACCGGAAGCGGTTGCAGCTCCCCCGGTGAATGAGCCCGAGGCTGCCGCAGAGCCCGCCGTGGAGAAAGCGCCCGAGCCCGCTACTGCGACTCCGGAGCCCGCCGCCGAGGCAAAGCCCGCCCCTGCTCCTGAGCCGCAGCCGGCCACACCCAAGGTCCAAGAGGTCCAGGCGACCGTCATTGAGCCCGAGCCCGCACCTGCACCTCAGCCCGAGCCGCAGGTCACAAAGCCCGCACCCGAGACGAGTGCCCGTCGCGATAAGCCCGCCGGCAAGACCAAGGCCATCGAGCGCCATCGCCCCGGTCGCGTGCGCATGGGCCTGGGTCTGATCGGCCTGGGTCTTAAGACGCTCATTACCGGCAAGACGAAATAGTCGTTTGTAGAAGCAATTTGTAGAAGCGCCCCGCATTTGAGGAAAGCCTCGGATGCGGGGCGCTTTTCCCTGCTACCATGGTGCGAACAATAACGCGAATGACAGGCAGGAATATGAAGCTCACTATAGAATCGATGACCTACGGCGCCGACGGGCTGGCGCACGCCGACAACGGCAAGGCCGTCTTTGTGCAGGGCGCCGTGGCAGGCGACACCGTCGAGGCCGAGGTCGTACAGGACGGCAAGTCGTTCATGCGTGCCCGCACCACCGAGATTCTGGAGCCAAGCCCCGATCGCATTCAGCCTCCCTGCCCCTTCGTGGGCATCTGCGGCGGCTGCTCGTGGGGCAATCTCTCACGCACGGCACAGCTCGCCGCCAAGGAGCAAAATCTGCGCTCCACGCTCGAGCGTATCGGCAAGTTCAGCCCCGATCAAGTCGATGAACTGGTGCAACCCATCCGCCACACCAAGGATGATTGGGGCTACCGCAATAAAATCGAACTCGAGCCGACCGTTGTAAACGGCCGCGTGCGTCTTGGCATGCACGGCGTCGACCCCAGCAAGATCGTGACCGTCGACTCGTGCCCGCTGTTCGATAAGCGCTTCCCGAAGGCGCTCAAATCGGTCGTCGGCGCGCTCAATTATCTGAGCGGCAGCCACGACCTGGGCCTTGAGCGCGTGGGCATTCGCGCCTCGCGTCGCACCAAGGCACTCGAGGTAGCGCTCTGGACGCCTACGGGCTCTTTCCCGCGCTCGCAAGTCTCGCGCGTGTTGGCAGACGCCGCGCACCCCACAAGTGTCGTACGCGTGATGAGCAAGGGCGAAAAGAAGGCCCGCCGTGTTTCCAAGGTCGAAATGCTCGCCGGAGAGGGCTCATGGACCGAGAATATCGCCGAGGGTCAGATGCGCTTGTCTGCCCCGTCTTTTTTCCAGGTCAACACCAAGGGTGCCGAGATTTTGATCGAGCTTGTCATGGAAGCGCTCGATCCGCAGGAAGACGAGCTTGCCGTGGACCTGTACTGCGGTGCCGGCACCTTTACCCTGCCGCTCGCCCGCCGCTGCGACTTTGTCGCCGCCGTCGAGGCCTACGGCCCCGCCGTGCGCGATCTACGCCGTAACCTGGAAATCAACAAGCTTGATAACGTCGACGTCATTGGCGGAGACGCGGTGCGCGAGTTCCCCGACCAGGATGCCGACATCTTGGTGGTCGACCCGCCGCGCGCAGGCCTCGCCCCCGAGGCGATCGGCCTTATCGCCAGCACGAGTGCCCGCGATGTCGCCTACGTGAGCTGCGACCCGGCCACCCTGGCGCGCGATCTCAAACGCTTTGTCGAAGAAGGCACCTTCTCCCCCATAAAGATCACGCCAGTCGACCTATTCCCACAAACCTTCCACTGCGAAACCGTCGTCCACCTCAAGCGCAACTAGCCACTTAATCATTGCTCAGAAAAATCATTGGGAAATCGAGCGTGGCAAGCGGAGGTCTTCGGGGTATAAGACGGCTAATTGTATGCCGCCTATGAAAGGAACCCTCATGCCCAGCGTTGCCGTTCTCGCCGCCGATGGCTTTGAAACTATTGAATGCTTGACCATGGTCGATGTCATGCGTCGCGGCGGCGTGCGTGCCACACTCGTCTCGATCATGCCCACGCGTGAGGTCGTAAGCTCGCTGCAGATCCCCGTGACCTGCGATGCGCTCTTTGATGAGATCAACTTTGACGAGTACGACTGCGTCGTGCTGCCCGGCGGCCTACCAGGTGCCACCAACCTGCGCGCAGATCAGCGCGTCTGCGACGTGGTCTGCGAGTTCGCCGCAACCAAGCACGTCGCCGCCATCTGCGCCGCCCCGTTTATCCTGGGCGAGCTCGACCTGCTCGAGGGGCGCCATGCCACGTGCTTCCCTGGCTTTGAGAAAAGCTTCCCCGAAGGCGCCTATACCGGCGAGAAGGTCACGCAAGACGGCAACATCATCACTGCCAGCGGCATGGCACAGTCCCTCCCCTTTGCATTGGAGCTGCTGCGCACGCTCGCCGGCGACAAGGCCGTCGAGAAGGTCGCCGAGGGCATCCAACTATGATTTTGGCTTCGCAATCGCCGCGACGCATAGAGCTGATGCGCGAGGCAGGCTACAACATTCGCGTGATTCCCGCGGATATCGACGAAACGCCCTTTGATGGCGAGGCCCCGCTCACGCTTGTCGAGCGCTTGGCACGCGCCAAGGCGGCTGCCGTTGCTGCCGAGTATGCCGAGCCCAATGAGCTGACGGTCGCGGCCGACACCATCGTCACCTTTGACGGCAAGATTCTGGGCAAGCCGGCAACCGAGGACGAGGCGCGCACTATGCTCCGTGAGCTTTCGGGCCGCACGCACCAGGTCGCAACCGGCGTCTGCATCGTTAAGGCAGGCGATACGGCCGCCCCGCATGCCGCCGAAAGCCTGTCCTTTGTCGATGTGACCGACGTGACGTTCTACGAGCTCACCGACGAGCAGATCGAGCACTACGTCGCCTCGGGTGAGCCCATGGACAAGGCCGGCGCCTACGGCATTCAGGGCACAGGAGGACGCATGCTCGTGCACGATATTTCGGGCGACTTCTATAACGTGGTGGGCCTACCCATCGCCCGCGTCGCGCGCGCGATTCAAAAACTCTCGTAATTGCATCTGGCGCTGGGTATCCCCCGGCGCCTACAATTTTGGCGTACCGTACGGATCCCGACCGGGCACAAGGCGCGGCGGAAAACCGATAGGAGTTAAACATGGACACACTGCTCGAGGCCATTGACGTCTGCGATGTCGATGGCTTTTGCTATGGCAACTATACGGACGAGGAGGCCGGCACCGGTTGCACCGTAATCGTGGCACCCGAGGGCGCCACCGGCGGCGTTGACGTTCGCGGCGGTGCTCCCGCTTCGCGCGAGACCGACCTGCTACGACCCGAGAACACCGTCGACAAGGTCCACGCCGTCTGCCTTTCGGGCGGATCGGCCTTTGGCCTCGAGGCCGCAAGCGGCGTCGCTCGCGAGCTTGAGAGCCGCGGCATCGGCCTTCCCGTCGGCCCCACGCAGGTGCCTATCGTGTGCTCCAGCTGTATCTTCGACCTCGCCTTTGGTAACCCCACCGTGCGCCCCGACATTGAGGCCGGCATCGCCGCCGTGCGCGAAGCACTCGACCACACCCCCACCAAGCTCGAACAGGGCAACGTAGGCGCCGGCACCGGCGCCACTGTAGGCAAGCTCATGGGGCCTGCCACCTGCATGAAGGCCGGCCTTGGAGCTGCTGCCGTGGCGCTCGGCCCCATCAAGGTGGGCGCCGTGGTCTCAGTCAACGCCTGCGGCAACGTTGTCGACCCCTTCACCGGCGAGTGGGTCGCCGGCATGCGCGCCGCAGCCGATAGCGACCAGATCGTCGACATGGAACTCGCAGCCTTTGCCGCCGCCGGATCCATGCAGATGCCGCTCGACCGCACCAACACCACCATCAGCTGCATCATCACCAACGTGGAACTCACTAAGGCACAAGCCACCAAGGTCTCCCAGATGGCCGCAGACGCCTACGCACACGCCATCCGCCCCACACACACCACCAACGACGGCGACACCATCTACACCCTCGCCAGCGGCAAACTGGGCGCCCAGGCAAGCGCCGCCGTTCCCCTAGACCTGCTGGGCATGCTCGCCGTAAGGGCCCTACAGACCGCCATCGTAAACGGAGCCAAAACCGCCAAAACCTCCCACGGCATCCCCGGCGCCGCGAAGTAGCCTAACCTGACCGGTTGCCCGGTGGGGCTTGGTTATGTTTGCTGCTCTACAGTCCTGGCTCGCACGAAGAACACATTAAGTGCTCTTCGGCTCGTGCGGAACTCGCGACAAACATAACCAAGCCCCACCGGGCAACCTACCAACCAAGCCTTTTCAGCCCAGGTCCCTGTGTACCGCGCGTCTAAGATCTTCAAATTCAGGCAGCCTGACAATCGATTCTTATAGCAGAAGCCCCTTGGCCTTTAGTTTGATACAAGTTCCGCACGAGCCGGAAAGCACTTAATGTGCTTTCCGTGCGAGCAGGACTGTTCGCAGTAGTAAACTAAAGGCCAAGGGGCCCAGTCAACCTATCAGCAGCGATTACTCGGCAGCTAGTTGAATTTGAAGATCTTTGAGGCAAGACGGTATAGGCCGAGTGTGGTTTTGTCTCCGGCCCGTCCACGCAGATTGGTGAAGAACCCGACCACGCCGTAGCGTGCACGACGATACATGCGCTCGTCGTAGGCCTTCAAATCATTCCACAGCGTCTTTAGGCGCTCGTCGGCGCAATCTTCCTCGGAAAGCTTGGTGAGCACCGAGCAGATCGCCATCATCATGGTGAAGTAGCCCATCATGTACGAACGCAGACGCGACGACTCAACATCGCTGTACAGGTGGTACGACTCCATCATGATGCGCGTAACACGGAACTGCTGGTCCAGACGCTTGACCATCGTTGCCTCGTTGACGCTCTGGCCTTCGCGACCGATAAAGTAGCGGTAGAGGTCGATGTCGGCGTAGTACATGGTCTTGCAACGCGGCAGCGGCACGTAGGCGTAGATGTTGTCCACATAGAACGTGTGCGGCGGCATGGGAAGGTTGGACTCGCGCAGCACATCCGTGCGATAACACAGGCTGTGCATAAGTAGGTTCTGGTCCAGGCGGAAATGACCGATCTGATCCCAGGAAAAGATCTTTTTGCGCGGCAGGGCAAATTTGTAGCCAATAGCGGTATGCGTGCCCTCGTAAACCTTCTCGTACACGTAGTTCGAGATAAACAGGTCAACGCGCTGGTCGCGCTCCTCAAAGCCACGCAGAATCGACAGCATGGTCGAAAGGGCAGCGCCGTCAAGCCAGTCGTCCGAATCAACAACCTTGTAGTAGGTGCCTTGTGCCTCGCGCAGACCCGAAAGGACGGCAATACCGTGACCGCCGTTCTCCTGGTGTACCGCGCGAATGATACCGGGATAACGCGCCTCCCACTCATCGGCCTTATCGGCCGTCTCGTCCTTGGAGCCGTCGTCCACCACGATAATCTCGATATCGGTGGCGTAATTGCTCCCCTCCAAGATGGAGGTGATGCAATGGTCCATGTCCTTGGCGGCGTTATACGAGGGAATACCGAATGTTATGACTTTATGCATGGCAGGCGATAATCTCATCCGAAAGATCGAGGGCGGAATTGGTCACGGCGTCCATATCGTAGTAACGATACTCGGCCAGACGACCCACCGGGTGGAAGTTCGTCAGGTTCTGGACGCGCTCAAGATAGCGCTCATAGAGCTCACGGTTCTCGGGCTCAAGAATGGCGTAGTACGGTGTCTCGCCCGAGCCGGGCGTATAGGCCTTGGAGTACTCCTTCATGATGGTGGTCTTGCCGGGCAGGACCTGACCGGTCATGTTCTTGAACTCGGTGATACGCGTGTAGTCCTCGCTCGTGGTGTAGTTGACGGTGCCCACGGGCTGGAACTGGTCCATATCGAGCGTCTCGAACTTCATATCGAGCGTGCGGTACGGCAACGCACCCAAGTCGAGGTTGAACAGCTCGTCGAGTGGACCGGTATAGACAATCTCGCCACCATAGACCTTGCCGTCGATCTTGACGGTGGTCTCGTCGATCTCAAAGAGATCGCGGGCGTCCACGTCGCAGAACACGTCGATCAGGTCGTGGTCGAGCATGTGCTCAAAGAGCGCCGTGTAGCCCTCCTGCGGCATGCCCTGGAAGGGGGCTTGCGGGAAGTAGCGGTCATCATCGCCCACAAAGACGGGAACGCGGCCGGTGATCGAGGGATCGATCTGATCGGGCGTCTGGCCCCACTGCTTCATGGTGTAATGCAAAAAGACGTTCTCGTAGACGTAATCGGCGACCTCGGCCAAGTCGGGGTCGTTCTTCTTACGCAGCTCCATAATGGGCACCTTGACATCCTTGCCAAAGGTCTCAACGAGCTTCTGATACAGCTCCTCGCCGCGCTCGTCACCAAAAGCGAGCTTGAGACTCGCATGGTTGAAGGGCACGGGCATAAGGGTACCGTTGATGTTGGCGAGCACCTTGTGCTGATAATCCGTCCACTTGGTAAAGCGCGACAGGAAATTGTGCACGCGCTCGTTAAAAGTGTGATAGATATGCGGACCGTACTCGTGGATCAGGATTCCGGCCTCGTCAGTGCAGTCATAGGCATTGCCCGCAATGTGGCTACGGCGCTCCAAAACGGCAACACGATAGCCGATGGTCTCGGCGAGACGGCGGGCGCAAACGGCACCGGCATATCCAGCACCGACGACAATCATGTCGTACGCGCCGGCGTTAAAGCCTTCAGGCAGGCCTGAGGTAATCTGCATCGATACTCCTTGTCAAAAGCCACGGGCTCGTTAGCTGGGCTTTTCTCGAACATTCTTCGAGACATATTTATCAGAGCGATTATAGCGCTAATGCGTCCTATAATGAGCTTGCCACACAAGGAAAGCTCAAGCACCGCGGCGAACATAATTGAAAGGTAAACCCGCTAGCAGCGGGTTTATTCGTGAACAGCCGGGCGCCTGGAGCTTAGCGAAACGCTTGTAAGGAGTAACATGAGCGATTTCCTAAACCGTATGAAGTCTGCCGCCAAGGCCGACCTTAAGACGATCGTCCTGCCCGAGGGCGAGGATCCGCGCACCATCGTCGCGGCCACCAAAATCATCGAGGAGGGCCTGGCAAAGATCGTCATCCTGGGCAACCCCGACGAGATCAACGTTCCCGGCGCTACCGTCATCGACCCGCGCAATGCCGAGAAGCACGAGGAGTACGCACAGAAGTTTGCCAAGCTCCGCGCCAAGAAGGGCGTTACCATCGAGCAGGCTCGTGCCCAGGTGATGGACGCCACCTACTTTGGCACCATGATGGTCAAGATGGGCGATGCCGACGGCCTGGTCTCCGGCGCCTGCCACTCCACCGCCGACACTCTGCGCCCCGCGCTTCAGATCCTCAAGACCGCCCCGGGCACCAAGCTGGTCTCGGCCTTCTTCGTGATGTGCACCGACACCCCGCAGTTCGGCACCGACGGCACGCTGATCTTCGCCGACTGCGGCCTCAACATCAACCCGTCCTCCGACGAGCTCTCCGAGATCGCCATCGCCTCCGCTCACTCCTGGTCCACCTTCATGGGCAACGTTGAGCCGCACGTGGCCATGCTCTCCTACTCCACCATGGGCTCCGCTGGCGGCGAGGTCGCCAAGAAGGTCCAAGAGGCCGTGAAGTTCTGCAAGGAGAAGGCTCCCGAGCTCGCCATCGACGGCGACCTGCAGCTCGACGCCGCCATCGTCCCCACCGTCGCCCAGCTCAAGGCTCCCGGCTCCTCCGTCGCCGGTAAGGCCAACGTGCTCGTGTTCCCCGACCTCGAGGCGGGCAACATCGGCTACAAGCTGGTCCAGCGCTTCGCTGGCGCCGACGCTTACGGCCCCATCCTGCAGGGCATCGCCAAGCCGGTTAACGACCTTTCGCGCGGCTGCTCTGCCGACGACATCGTGGGCGTCGTGGCCATCACCGCCGTCCAGGCTCAGATGGCTGAGTAGCGGACATATCCCCTCGGGACCCTACAGGGTAAGGCTCTGAAAACGTCCTCGGACATGTCGGAAGCCCCCGCTGCGCACCACGTGCGGCGGGGGCTTCCTCCGTCCTGCGGAATATTTTCAGAGCCTTACCCTGTAGGGTCCCTGCTGCCACGTAGTAATCAGGGGATCTGGAGTTGACGGCGGCTTGGCTACGAGCTGGGGCTGAAAATCTGAATGGATGGGTGCCGTTGCTGGGAGCGCAGGCGTTGCTGATGATGATCACTTTGGAGATTGAAAGGCCAGTGGGCTTCGGCGGTTGTTGTGCCGGAAACTACATCCCAGTTTGGAGGCGGATTGTGGGATGTGGCTTCCGCTTGGGGCCTGTTTGGGAAACTTTGGGACGGAATTTTGCTTTATTGTGGGTCGCACTTTCCGCAACGTGCCTCAACCGGAAAGCGTGTCCCAGTATTTGCGCTCGAAATGGGATAGGGTTTCCGCCGTCCGCCTGCTAGTAAAAAGGCCTCCGGAGCTGTTGCTCTGGAGGCCTTTCGTTTACTTGCAAATGCGCACGTTAGTTGTTCTTGGTCAGACGCTCGACGTCGTGGGCGATCATGTATTCCTCGTCGGTGGGGATGACCATGACCGTGACGGCGGAACCGGCGGCACTGATGACCTGCGGGCCGTTGCCCACTGCCTCGCGGTTCTTGTTGTTGTCGATGCGTACGCCCAGCCACTCAAAACAGTCGCAGAAGGCCTTGCGGATCGACCAGTCGTTCTCGCCGATGCCGGCGGTAAAGGTGATGGTGTCCACGCCCGCCATAGAAGCGATCATGGAGCCGGCCTGCTGCATGGCCTTGTAGGCGAACATATCGAAGGCGAGCAGGCAGCGCTCGTCGCCCTCGGAGGCGCGTGTACGGATGTCGCGAGCGTCGTTGGAGATGCCCGAAATGGCAAGCAGACCAGACTGCTTGTTCATCATGTCGTCGACTTCCTGGTAACTGTATCCGCCCTCGCGCTGCAGGTAGCACACGGTGGCCGGGTCAATGGAACCACAACGGGTGCCCATCATCAGGCCGTCGAGCGGCGTGAGGCCCATCGTGGTATCGCGGCACACGCCGTCCTCGATGGCGGCGAGCGAAGCACCGTTGCCCAGATGGCACGAAAGCAGACGGTGGCAGCGCGAGCCCAGGATCTCCTTGGCCATCATCCACTCATAGCGGTGGCTCGTGCCGTGGGCGCCGTACTTGCGCACGTGGTACTTGTCGCACACGTCCTTGGGCAGCGCATAGGTATAGGCGACCTCGGGCATGGTCATGTGGAACGAGGTATCGAAGACCGCCACGTTGGGCAGCTCCGGATACTTCTCACGGCAATACTCAATCGCCGCGGCCTCGCCGTAGTTGTGCAGCGGAGCAAGTGGTGCCACCTCAAGAATCTTGGCCATGACCTCGTCGTCGACAACTGCGGAATCATCGAAGTGCCAGCCGCCCTGAACGATACGATGCCCAATGCCATCGATCGTAAAGTCGGTCTTCTCGAGCTCCTCGAGCACACGTGCGATAGCCGAACGGTGATCCGGGAAGGGGACCTCCTCGGTTTGCTTGGCGCCACCGTTCTCGGAGTGGCCAAAGATGCCCATGTCCGAACCGATGCGTTCGCAGTTGCCCTTGGCGAAAACCTCGCGGGTATCGGTATCCAAAAGCTGATATTTAAGGCTTGAGCTGCCGGCGTTGACAACAAGTACGTTCATGAGACTCCTTTGCAGTGCAATACGGTCGACGCAGACCCCTTAAGGCGGCCGCATTTTAATAAGAAGTTATCACAACTTGATAAATAGCTATCAGGCATATCGCCCAACGAGCGCAAAAGAGGGGCCGAACGGCGCTCGGTCGTCCAGCCCCTCCCCTCTTGCAATTACTTGCCGTTGACGATGCGCTCGACGTCAGAAGCGATCATGAACTCCTCGTCCGTGGGGATGACGAAGATCTTGACCTTGGAATCCTTGGCAGACAGGCACCAAGCGCCGTCACCACGCAGGGCGTTGCGGGCATGATCCATCTTGACGCCCATAAAGGCCAGGCGGTCGGCAACGCCGGCGCGGACCGCCGGAGCGTGCTCGCCAATGCCGGCAGTAAAGACCAGGGTGTCCATACCGCACATAGAAGTAGCCATCTCGGCAGCCTTGGCGGCAATCTTGTAGATGAACATATCGAAGGCGAGCTGAGCCTCGGGGTCACCAGCAGCGGCGAGTTCCTCGACGTTACGGCAGTCGTTGGTCTTGCCGCCGGTCACGGCCAAAAGGCCGGACTTCTTGTTCATCATCTCATCGACCTCGTCGAAGGTGTAGCCACCCTCACGCTGCAGGTAGCACACGGTAGCCGGGTCGATGGAGCCACAGCGGGTGCCCATCATGACGCCGTCGAGCGGGGTGAGACCCATGGTGGTGTCCATGCACTTGCCATCCTCGATGGCGCACAGGGAAGCGCCGGAGCCGATATGGCACACGACGACCTTGCGGGCCTCGCCGTTGGTCATCTCGGCGACCTTCTTGGAGATGTAACGGTAGCTGGTGCCGTGAGCGCCGTACTTACGGATGTGCAGCTTGTCGCAGACGTCCTTGGGCAGGGCGTAAGTCTTGGCGACCTCGGGCATATTGAAGTGGAAAGCGGTGTCGTAGACCGTGACGTTGGGCAGGTCGGGATACTGCTCCAGGCAGTACTCGATAACGTTGGCCTCGGGGTTGTTGTGCAGCGGCGCCAGCGGAGCGACCTCGCGGATCTTGGCGAGGACGTCCTCGTCGACGAGGGAGGAATCGCCGAAGTACCAGCCACCCTGAACGATACGGTGACCAATGCCCTCGATCTTGACGCCGTTGGCCTCGAGGTCCTTCAGAACGACCTCGATGGCGACCTTGTGGTCGGGGAACTCGATGTTCTCGGTCACCTTCTTGGAACCGTTGGCAGCGTGGGTGAAGGTACCGCCGGTAAAGCAGACGCGCTCGCAGGAGCCCTTTGCGGACACCTTGTGGGACTTGGTATCGATGACCTGATACTTAAGGGTCGAAGATCCTGCGTTGACGACCAGAACGTTCATGTGTCTCCCTACTAACAGGCGGTGTGGCGCCGCCAGGTTACATACGCTTCAATAATAAACCCAAACGCCCTCGCGCTCGGGTTTATTGCGTTGATATATAAGTTATCGGTGTCCAAATACTCATGGCCTTTGACTTGTAAGACGAAAGAGCGCGGGGATATACACCAAGGAAGAAATCCCGAGCGCAACAAGCAATACGACTCGAATGCCTGCAACGCTGCTCAACACAGCGTTGAGCAGATAGAAAAGAACGGCACCCACCGCCACCATCTGGCTTTGAACCGAAATCAGTGAACAGCGCATCGATGAATCGACAGCATTTTGAAAAATTGAGTATTTAATTGGAGCAAATAACGAGTAGGCGACCGTCTGCAACACATAGAACACGGGCAGCAAATAGACCGGAGTAAAGGGAATCAAAAATAGAGCAGTCAGGGAAAGGCGCACGATGCCGCAAATACGCGCAAAACGGCCCTTGTCGACATGAGCAATCACACTGGGCACAATAAGCCCCATGGAGGCCGAGGCAAGGAGCTGGACCGCAATGGTCACACCCGAAGCGACGGCATTCATTCCGCGACCCGCAAGCAACAGTGAGAAAAAGTCTTCCAGGGCGACAAAAGCAAATGCTTGAGAACAGTCCATGATGAACGCTGACCGAAGAATGCCATTACCCGCAATAGCAGCACCGATCATCTTCGGGCTAATTCCATGCTCAGGTGTCACCGCGGTGCCCTCTCTTCTCACCTCAGGAATACAGACAACGACAACCAATGTCAGCACCATTGCGATGATATCGACCGAAAGCCCAATGAGATATGCACCGACAGACGAAATGAAACCGCCCACGCAAGCGGAGATGGCATAAGAGGCATAGAAAACAAATCGCTCAACGACATTAAGTCTTACGAGCTGGTCCTGAGAGACGCTGTCAATGTAAATCGCTTCGATGGATCCGCTCACACATGCAACTGCAAATCCTTTGAGAGCAAACGCGCCGATTAAAAGCAGAGGAGAACGGGCGAAAAGTAGGGCGGCGTAGTATCCAAGCATTCCCACGACGCCAACGAGACCGCTTGTCTTTCGTCCAAACCTGTCAGCAATATAACCAGTAGGAACCTCAAGAATGAACTTACTCACTTGGTATGCAATCATCATGCTAGAAATCGCTACCATCGAGAATCCGACGAATTCAAGGTAAACCGTCAGAAAATACAAAATGGTGCTGAAGTTCGACAAAAAAACGAACGTCATATAAAGCAAAACCGTACGGTTTTTCATGCTCCGCCCTCCAAGAGCCAATAGCCCAAACCGAAATCTTGGAAAAGCATGAGGGCAAAGCCGTCAGTCATGTGTTACAAGGCGTCAACATTCACTTGACGCCACGAGGCCAAATGGCCTCACGAAGCGAGATGACGCAATAGGTGAAGAAATACCGTCTGGTGTCGATCGGTCCAGGCATTTTGTCGATAGCAAAAATAGATGGGCAAGGCCACGTCATGCGAGCCTTCAATGGAGCACTCGCTCACTTCCAGTCCATCTGTTGCGAGAGAAGAGCCAGAAAAACTCAATATCAATCCCCCGGCTTGAAGAAACTCAGTCTGCGCCCTGTTTTCGTATTCGACGTCGCGGAAGCGGAAATTGACGAGCTGGGCTTCAGGGCATTGGTTAATCGCATTGAGACAGGGTGACAAATTAATGGGAACAGCGAGCCTGCCGCTCAGTAACTCGCGAATGGTCATGGCGCCCACAGATTGATGACCCGCTGGACACGAAAGAACCTTGAGCTCCTTTTCACCCAAGTATTTCGAAGAAAGGACGCTGTCCCTTGGTTCCTCAAATGAGATGGCCGCGTCCGAAATTCCAAGCATAAGCGACTCAAAGCATGTAGCCGTTGGCTGATGCCACACATCAAGGTGAATATGAGGGTGCGAGCGTTCAAACGAGTCATACCAGTTTTCGGCAAAAAGACGCCCCCGCCCATGAAGGCAGGGGGCGTAAAGACGAAAGTGGCCATCGGGCGAGACGCCGTCGTCCCTTGATTGAGCGTACTTTTTGAGATCGTCGACTTGCGCCAGGATCACGCGTGCACGACGCGCAAATTCTCTGCCTGCCGGAGACAAAACAGCCTCCCCCGCCGATCGGTCGAGCAAAACAATCTGATACTCAGATTCCAACTTTTTGATTGCCGACGAAACGGCCTGTGGGCTCACGTGAACGGCGCGAGCCGCTTTGCGCACGCCGCCGTAGTTCGCCACCGCTTGAAGGTATTCGAGTTGAGAAAGCTGCATAGATTACTCCAAAGGCAGCCAAGTCGACGGGCTACGCGCCCTCAGATGAGGTTCTCGCCCAGGTTTTTGCCGCCGAGGACGTGCATGTGGAAGTGCATGACGGTCTGGCCGGCGTTGACGCCCTTGTTGGAGATGACCCGGAAACCGTCCTCCAAGCCCTTGGCCTTAGCGACCTCCTGGATGGCGTGAGCCATGGCGCCCATGGTCTCGGCAGGTACGTTGTCGGCGATGTCACTGTAGTGCTTCTTGGGAATCACGAGCGTGTGAACCGGCGCCTGGGGGTTGAGGTCGTCGAAGGCGATGACTTGGTCGTCCTCGTAGACGACGGTCGAGGGGATCTCGTGGTTGGCAATTTTGCAGAAGATGCAATCACACATGGTTGGTTCCTTTCTCACAGACCAAGGTAATTATATTTGGTCGAGATGGTTAGAACGAGAGACTGTCGTCGGTGTTGGCGGCTTCGCCGTCGGCGAGCACGTCGTTGCCGTCAACGTCCTTAAGGAGCACCGAGACCTTCTGCTCGGCATCGGACAGGCGGGTGCGCAGGCTCTTGAGGAGCTCGACGCCACGGGTGTAGCTCTCGAGTGACTCCTCGAGCTCCATATCGCCCGACTCCAGGCTGCGGATGATGAGCTCCAGCTCCTGCGAGGCCTGCTTGTACGTAAGCTGCTCGACCGGGGTCTTCTCTGCCATATCTGTTTCCTTTCCTAAAGGTTTATCGCTATGAAACGCGGCTTACTCGACCGTATCGACCGTTGCCGCCACGTTGCCGTCCGCCATGCGCACGCGGATGGCGTCGCCGGGCTTAAAGGTCTTAGCGCTCGTAGCCACACCGTCATCGCTGTACGCGATGGAGTAACCGCGGGCAAGCACCTTGAGCGGCGACAGGGCATCGAGCGAGGCTGCCGCACGGCCCAAATCGGACGCAGGTTTGTTGAGCATCGTGCGCCCCTGATGCTCCAGGCGGGAACTCGCAAGCGTGAGCGCATGGCGCTTGCCATCGAGCCCCGAGGTGCTTGCGATCAAGCGCTCGGGCAGACGCTCGAAGTTGGAGCGGAAGGCCCCAACCGAACGCGTTATGGCGCCGGACAGACGATCGGCCGTCAAGGCAAGCTCAGACTCGCGACGCTCAACCATAAACGTTGGGTCGTTGAGGCACGGGCGGCACGCAGCCGCATCGAGCACATCGCCCAAGCGAGCCGTATAGGTATCCCAGGCACGGCGACCGCGCTGATCGAGCATCTCCAGGTCGACCTGGGCCGACCCAATAATCGATGCCATCGCGGCACCCAGACGCTGATAGCGCGCCTCGAGCACATCGGCCAACTCCGTCATAGCCGGCGCCACCGATTCGGCCGCCGCCGTAGGCGTGGAGGCGCGACGGTCGCTCACCATGTCGCAAATCGAGGTATCGGGCTCATGGCCAATGCCGGTCACCACGGGCAC
>DBGBZQ010000067.1:0-13843 GCA_048368115.1 Collinsella sp. | reverse complement strand
TCTTTAATAAAAAGCCCGCCGATCAAATGATCGACGGGCTAAAGAAAGGAGGACCTAGTTAATAAATGCTAGACAATGGCATGTTTCCAGCTAGAAAACGTCCTTGGCAAATACCTTTGAGTCATTGGGGACCTGACGGATTTCGATAACCACGCCATCGTTGACAAGCTCTTGGATATGCTCGGCATCAGTTTCGGTCGCAAAGATCGCGGGGGTCGGATGAAGCGTGGTCTCGGGAGACTTTCGGGTTCCGCCCAGATTGATCTCCTTGATGTCTTTGCAACCCTTAGCAAGGCGATAGGCATCCTCGATCGTCTCGACAATGATAAACAGCGAATACTTGTCGGTGACGCCGCTGTTGAGCGCCTCGATAGCAGCGTTTACGTCTTTTATGACGAGCTTCACGCCGTTGGGACGAGCTAGCCTCAATGCGGCTTTTCTCATGTCGTCTTTTGCCACGGCGTCGCTGGCACACAGGATGCAATCGACGTCCAGCGCATGTGTCCAAGACATGGCGACCTGGCCGTGAATCAATCGGTAATCAACTCTCGTAAGCTTAATCATCGTAATCATCTCCGCACGTAATAAAGGTAATGACAGGGTTGAATTATTCGTTGAAGCTTGAGCTAGAACTCTTCTTCTTCGACATCGGCGAGCATATCCGCCGCCTCACAAAGCTGGATAAATGAACGCGACCCCTCGACCGCGGCTTTGGCCTTGTCCGCATCCAGGGAGTCCAGCTGTGTAACCATTTCCACCAGCAGCGGCAAGTTCATTCTGGTGATCAACGTAAACGATCCGGCAGTCTGCCTCTGAATGAATTCGTTGTTTACAGAGCCGCCAAAGATGTCAGTCACGACAAACCAAGAGTCGGCAGGGTCCCTCGTCTCCATCCAAGCATCGATAAGCGCTGCGACATCCCTCGTGTCGTCATCGATATAGGCGCACAGGCACTCGATTCGGTCGTTAGTGCCCATCAGAATCTCCAGAGAGCTTTTCATGCCTTGGGCGAGATAACCATGACTCGCTAGCAATATCTTATTCATAGTTCTCCAATACCAATAGGACGTACTATATTGTCATAACAAAGTATATTAGCAATCTGCCCTACGTGGTGTGTCTATTTTCCAAATCCGCGAACGGTAACAATTGGTCGGTAAATAGACTAATCTATCTCTAATTTACAAATAGAACTTCAGTCGCTCGGTGCAGTACACCTGACGGGAGATGAAAAGCGGCTCGCCGCTTGGAGCATAACGTCTATCGACAAACAGAAGCAGCGGAGAGTCCAGTTCCACGTTAAGGTATGCCGCCTCGAGCTCGCTCGCATAGCAGACCTCGAGCGTACGCGTGTTGGGGCCCATCTTGATCCCCTGGCGATCGAGTACCGCCATCAGCGAATCCTCGAGGGATTCATGCTCCAAAAAAGAAAGCGCAACGGAATAGCTATTGGTTTCCAGCATCGTGGGCTTGTCATCCACAAGGCGCAGACGACGACTACGCAATACCTTTTGGGTATCGTCTACGCCCAGGAACTTCGCGTCTCGCAGGCTTGGGAAGTCCCAGCCCATTGCGAGAACCCTGGTAGACGCCTGTTTTCCAGCAAGCTGGCACGAATGGGTAAAGCTCTCACGGTCGTCCGCGGCATACATCTGTGTGTCCGACGAAACGAACGTGCCCTTGCCGCGGGCCCTCTCAACAAGCCCAGCATCTTCCATTTCTTTAATTGCGGAGCGAACCGTTATTCGGCTCACGCCAAATTGCTCGATGAGCTCCGCCTCGGTCGGAAGCTTATCTCCCGGGCGGTACGTGCCGTTGGCGATCGAATCAGAAAGCGCACGAACAATCTGTTTGTACAGGGGGATAACGCTATTTGCTTCAACCATATCAACCATACCTTTGCAAGGAATCAGCAGCTTATAGATAGATGACTTATATTGTATTAGAACTTTTTAGGAGTCCATATATTTCCTAAATGATTCGGTAAACGGGGTGTTATTTCACTTTAGTGGGGTGCAGCGGCTACCCGCGGCATTCGTTATCAACCTAGCTAGGCTAGGCCACCCACATCGTCTCCAGTTCGCCGCAGGGTCGCGGCCCCATATGGGTATACTCTCGAGGATTCGACTCGATTCGCCCCCGCTGGGGCGTCAAAGGAGACTGCATATGCCCACCACCTCAACCGACCCGCGCGCCGCAGCCGCTGCACTGCTGGTGCCCGGCACTACCTGCCACGGCTTTGCCGTCGAGCGCCGCGAGACCGTGCCCGAGCTCGACTCGGACGCTTACGTGCTGCGACACACTGCCTCGGGCGCTCGTCTGCTGTACCTGGCGTGCGACGACGAAAACAAGGCCTTTGCCATTGGCTTTAAGACGCCGCCGGCCGATTCCACCGGCGTGTTCCATATTCTTGAGCACTCGGTGCTGTGCGGATCGGCCAAGTTTCCCGTCAAGGAGCCGTTTGTCGACCTGATCAAGAGCTCCATGCAGACGTTCCTCAACGCCATGACCTACCCCGACAAGACCATCTACCCCGTTGCCACCACCAACGAGCAGGATCTGTACAACCTGATGGACGTGTACCTGGACGCGGTGTTCAACCCGGCCATCTATACCAAGCCCACCATTTTTGAGCAGGAGGGCTGGCACTACGAACTGGACCTGCCGGAGGGCGACGGCGACAGCAGCGCCGCGAGCCTGCACGAGGGCACGCTGCGTTATAACGGCGTGGTGTTCAACGAGATGAAGGGCGCGCTGTCCGATCCCATGAGCGTGCTGGACGATGCCGTCAACGCCGCGCTCTATCCCGACACCGCCTATGCGCACGAGAGCGGCGGCGACCCGCGCGCGATTCCCGCGCTCACCTACGAGCAGTTCCTGGACACGCACGCGCGACACTACAATCCCTCCAACTCCTACATCACGCTCTACGGCGACCTGGACGTGGACCGTGCACTGGCCTTTTTGGACGAACGTTATCTGTCGCAGCCGAGTGCCGCGAGCCGCCGCATGGACGCTGCCGTTGCCGCCGGCGAGGACCCGTCCACGCTGGCGCCCAATCCGTTGGACGCGCAGGCGCCCGTGACCTGCGAGTACAAGCGCATCGAGATGGCCACCACACCCGAGAACGCCCTGGTGGGCCTGGGCCTTGTGCTGGGCAGCGCGCTCGACCGCAAGCGCACGATCGCGGCGGATATCCTGTTCGAGGCGCTGCTGGGCTCCAACGAAGCGCCGGTTAAGAAGGCCATTCTGGCCGCCGGCCTGGGCGGCAACGTGGTGAGCTACACCGCGGCCGAGAGCCTGCAGCCCTACGAGCTCATCATGCTGCAAAACGCACAGCCCGGTGTGGCGCGCGAGCTGCGTCGCGTGTTCCAGGACGCCTGCCGCGACCTGTGCGAGCACGGAGTTCCGCGCGAGCGTCTGGAAGCCATCATCAGCAGCAACGAGTACGACCTGCGCCAGCGTGACTATGGCATCGCCGACGGCGTGGCCATTGCGTGCGACGCGCTGAGCACCTGGCTCTACGATGACGACGCCGCGACGCTGGCGCTCAAGTACGGCCCGGTGTACGAGGAGCTGCGTAGCGAGCTGGACGGCAGCTATTTTGAGGACCTGCTGCGCGAGCTGGTGCTGGAAAACGACCACATGGCACTGGTCGAGCTGGTGCCGGTGGACGCCGCCGAGGGTTCGGAGGGTGCCGAGGCCGCCGAGCTGGCAGCCAAGCGCGATGCCATGACCGATGCCGAGCTGACCGACGTGGTCGAGCGCACGGCCGCGCTGCGTGCCGCGCAGGAGGCGGAAGACACACCCGAGGCCAAGGCCACGCTGCCGCGCCTGCGCGTGTCCGACATTGGCGAGGCGCGCCCCGAGCCGCCACTGATCGTGGACACGACCGTGCCCATCCCCTGCCTGCGCCACGGCATCCCCACCAACCGTCTGGCCTACGCCATGCAGTATTTCGACCTGAACTGCGTCGCGTTTGAGGACCTGCCCTATGTGACACTGCTCTGCCGCCTGCTTAAGCAGCTGCCCACGCGCGAGCACTCGGCCGAGGAACTCGACAACTTGCTCGCTGGCAAGCTCGGCTTTTTGAGCTTTACGACCGAGGTCATGACGCAGCCCGAAGTGGACGGCGTGCGCCCCTACCTGCTGGTGAGCGCCGGCACCCTGTCCGAGAAAATCGATGCGCTGGCGAGTCTGCCGCGCGAGGTATGGTCGAGCACGCTTTTGGCAGATGCCGACGCCGACCGCGTGCGCGACGTGCTCACACAGATTCGCATTGGGCTTGAGCAGGGCTTTATCAACAACGGCCACTCGGCGGCGCTCGGTCGCGCGATGAGCTACAGCTCGCCTTCGGCCGTGGTGCGCGAGCAGCTTTCGGGCGTGGACTTCTATCTGTTCCTGCGCGACCTGCTCGACCACTTTGACGAGCGCGTGAACGGGTTGCGTACCAAGCTTGCCGAGCTGGCAGGCCGCATCTTTGTGGCCGATGGCTGCCTGGCGAGCTTTACCGGCAGCGACGAGGACTTTAACGCATACTGGGCCGCCGCGGGCGACCTGGAGCTGGGCGCTGGCGACGGCGCCGATGCCGGCCGCAACGCGCTCGTGGTGCCGACGCCGTGCGACCGCCACGAGGCCTTTGTCATCCCCAGCGACATCTGTTTTGCGGCAAGCGCGTGCGACCCGCGTCGCTTGGGCATCGACGTGACGGGCGCCTGGGCGGTTGCCGCCAACGCGCTCTCCTACGACTATCTGTGGAACGAGATCCGCGTTAAGGGCGGCGCGTACGGCTGCGGATTCCGCGCGGCCGGCGAGCGTCAGGCGGCGTTCTACACCTACCGCGACCCGGCAATCGACCCCTCGATTGAGCGCGTGGCGCGCGCGGGCGAATGGCTCGGCAGCTTTGATCCCGACGAGGCCGCCTTTGAGGGCTTTATCGTGAGCTGCGTGAGCGGCATGGACGCGCCGGTGAAGCCGTACGCGCTCACCAAGCGCCGCAACACGACCTACCTGGCCGGGCTCGATCCGCATGCGCGCGAGGAGCGCCGCGCCCAGATGCTCGCCGCCACGCCCGGTGAGCTTCGCTCGCTCGGCGCCGACGTAACGCGCATCGCAGCCGAGTCACCCACCTGCGTCTTTGGCGGCCGCGACGTCATCGCCAAGAGCAACGCCGGCTTCAACGTCATCGACCTGCTGGGCTAAGGCACGGCAAGCAAAACTACCACGAAGGGCGCAGTTCACAGGCGCCCTTCGTGGTAGTTCGAACACTTGTTCTATACGCACACATGTTCTATAGTAGAGGTGCTTGCATCGAACTGAAATTGCAACTAGAATATAGTTGCAGAATGTGAGGCGGGATGACTCGATCCGATAAACTCATCGCCCAGCTGCTTAGCTGTCCTTCAACGTATAGATTTGCTGACTTTCTTAAAGTTATGGCTTCATATGGCTTTGAAATGGACAGCAAAGGCAAGACGTCCGGATCGCGCGTTCGCTTCTACAGGCCATCAGATGGCAGGATGTTCGTAATGCACGCGCCTCATCCATCTGACGAATTGACAGCGGGGACCATTCGAAACATCGTTCGCTTTCTGCAAGATGTCGGAGGTAGTCATGAGTAACGTTTTGGCATACAAGGGTTATTTCGCCCCGGTCGAGTTCGATGCCGAACAGCATGTGCTAACAGGTATGGTCGCCGGCATTAGGGACGCAATCGTATTTGAAGGCTCCACGGCTGAAGAAGTGGAGCAATGCTTCCACGACGCCGTCGACGATTACCTTGAGTTTTGCGCCGAGAAGGGCAAGGAACCCGAGCGGGCTTTTAAGGGCTCGTTCAACGTAAGAACGGGCTCTGAGCTCCACAAGCAAGCAGCGCTGGCAGCGGCAAAGAAGGGTGAGTCACTCAATAAGTTTGTGACTGAAGCGATCGCTGCGGCGCTGTGAAGGCAACGTCGAGTCGAAGCCGCCACACAGGGCGCCTTTGTGGCGGCTTCGACGTTTGCCCAGATAAAACCAGCCAAAATAAGCCTGTCACTTTTTGGCAGGTTTGCTAGAGGAGGTTGGGATGGACAAGGCTGAGTTGCGGCGGGCGGTGATTGCCCAGCGCGATGCTCTTGATTTGGACTTGCGGGCGGCGAAGTCTGCTGATATCTGTGCGCGGCTGGTTGAGCTGCTGGGCCGCTTAGATGCCGCGGCGCCGCGCATCGTTGCCGTCTATGCCGCGATGGGTTCCGAGGCAGACCCTGCCGCGTTTGCCGCTGCGGCCGCCGCGCGCGGCTGGCGCGTGGCCTATCCGTGCATGCTCTCGGCAACAGACACCGTGGCTTGTGGCCAGCGCATGTGTATGCGGGCAGTTGCCGCCGACGATGCGTCCGCGGCTCCGTTTATCGCCCACCCTACGCGGGCCTTTGCGGCCACGGACATCGACAGCAACCACTTCCCTATCGTGCCTGCCGAAGCTCTCGACATGATCGTCGTGCCGCTCGTGGCCTTCGACCAAACCGGCGCGCGCCTGGGCTACGGCGGCGGTTGCTACGACCGCTACCTGCCCATGCTCTCGCCCGCATGCCAAATCATCGGCATCGCCTTTGACGAGCAGCGTGTCGACCGCGTTCCCACCGACGCTCACGACCTGCCGCTACCCCACATCATCAGCGCCTAATCGCCGCCATATCAGCCACGGCTACAGCAGTACCATCGCAGCCTAGTGCTCCTCGCCGGCGCGGGCCAGGTCGTAGGGCGTGGTCTGGTAGACGTAGTAGTTGAGCCAGTTGGTGTAGAACAGCTGAGCTTGGCTGCGCCAGACGTTGCGCGGCTCGGCGGAGGGGTCGTCGCCCGGGAAGTAATGCGCCGGCACCTCCGGGTTGAGCCCGCGCTTCACATCGCGCTCGTACTCCAGGCGCAGCGTATCGGTGTCGTACTCGGGATGGCCAAAGACAAAGAAGCGACGGCTGTCGGTCGACTTGACGATGTACAGGCCCACCTCGTCGGACACGGCCACGACCTCAAGCTGCGGCTCGGCCTCCACGTCCTCGCGGCGCACATCGGTGTTGCGCGAATGCACGGCATAGAAACGGTCGTCGAAGCCGCGGACCAGCGGGCTTTGCGGCTTCACCAGATAATGCTCGAACACGCCGCTCGCCTTTGCCGGCAGGTCATACTTCTGGATACCGTAATGATGGTACAGACCGGCCTGTGCGCCCCAACAAATGTGCAGCGTAGAGTGTACGTGCGTGGTAGACCAGTCCATGATCTGGCAGAGCTCGGGCCAGTAGTCGACCTCTTCGAACGGCATCTGTTCCACCGGGGCGCCCGTGATAATCAGGCCGTCGTAGTGGATGTCGCGGATGTCGTCGAACGTGCGGTAGAACGTCTCCAGGTGGCCGGCGCTCACGTGCGTGGCCTCGTGTGTTTTGGTGCGCAGCAGGTCCACCTCCACCTGCAGCGGCGTGTTGGAGAGCTTGCGCATGATCTGCGTCTCGGTAGCGATTTTGGTGGGCATGAGGTTGAGGATGAGCACGCGCAGCGGACGGATGTCCTGGTGCAGCGCCCGGTACTCGGTCATGACAAAGATGTTCTCGCTCTCGAGCTGCGCGGCGGCAGGGAGGGCGTCGGGGATGCGAATGGGCATGGATGCTCCTTACGAGTCAGTTGCAGCTATGGTACAACGACCAGCGCCATCCGCGCGAGCACATCGCCCAGCGATACCGTCAGCGGCCCAAATCGCTCCAAAAGTAGAGATTAAGGCATGCCCAAAAATCTATAGCGCTTTAGCCTAGCAAAGTGGCAACAGGACGCTACAATGGTTCGACGCGAAAAACTCGGCCGAAAGGATACATATATGTACCAGACGCGTAAGATCGGTGTGGTCGGCCAGGGCCACGTAGGAGCACATGTCGCCAACAGCCTGCTCATGCAGGGCATTGCCGATGAGCTGTACCTGTGCGATATCAACGAGGCCAAGGTGACGTCCGAGGTCCAGGACCTGCGCGACTCCCTTTCGTTTGTCCCGTACAACACCAAGATCGTCAACTGCTACGACCACTACGAGGAACTTGCCTGCTGCGACGTCATCGTCAACGCCGCCGGCAAGGTCGCGCTGGCCGCCGGCAACCGCGACGGCGAGCTGTTCTTTACCACCGACGCCGCCCGCACCTTTGCCAAGCGCATCGTCGACGCCGGCTTTGACGGCATCTTCGTGAGCATCTCCAACCCCTGCGACGTCGTGTGCACCGAGCTGTGGCACCTGACCGGCTACGATCCCAAGAAGATCATCGGCTCGGGCTGCGGTCTGGACTCCGCCCGTCTGCGCACCGAGATCTCCAAGAAGGTCGGCGTGAGCCCCAAGTCCATCGACGCCTACATGATCGGCGAGCACGGCTTTAGCCAGCTGGCCGCCTTTAAGGCCGCAACCATCGCCGGCAAGAGCCTCAACGAGCTTCAGGCCGAGAACCCCGACAAGTACGCCTTCGACCACATGGAGGTCGAGGAGCTTGCACGCAAGGGCGGCTATGTGACCTACCAGGGCAAGCAGTGCACCGAGTACGCCGTCGCCAACTCCGCCGCGCGCGTCTGCGCCGCCGTTCTGCACAACGAGCACGCCGTGCTTTCCGCCTCCACGCTCATGACCGGCCAGTATGGCGAGGAGGGCATCTTCACCTCCCTGCCGTGCGTGATCGGTGCCGAGGGCGTCGAGGAGGTCTACACACTCGACCTTTCCGAGCACGAACTCGAGGGCTTCCACAAGAGCTGCCAGCACATCCGCGACAACATCGCCCAGCTCGACTGGTGGGAAGCCGAGGCATACGACGCCAAGTAAGCGTCGGTTGCCGCGACACCTCGTGAATCTAAGCGCAATACCAAGCGGGCTGCGTCGGAAATCCCCGGCGCGGCCCGCTTTTTGACTCAAACGACACGCTTGCGAATCGAAGGTGAATGTTTTTTCGACAGATGGAACAGGGCGCTTTAATCCTCAAACCACGCGATTGCGCGAATGGGCGAGCCGTCGCAATCCTCAATTTTGAGCGGTGCGCAGCTAAACCAGAACAGATCGTCGCCGCAACAGTCCAAGTCCTTAAGATTCTCGATGTTAACGATATCGCATGCGCGGAACAACTTCTTGTGGCGCGTCAGGTTTTCGTCCGCGATGGGGTCGAGTCCAATTACATCAAAGCCGACGCCCTTGTAGCCGCCGTCGATGATCAGGTCCAACACCTCGTCGTCCACGCAAGGATAGTCGCCAAAGTACGCCTCGGTTCCCCAGCGCTTATCCCAACCCAAGTTGAACAGCAAAAACTCGGCTTGGGTCACCTTATCGCCATAGGGATGGAGCTGCTCCACAGTAATGGCCTCACCCTCGGCGAGCATGCGGCAATCGACAACCAATGCCCTGCCTATAAACTGGCTTGCCGGAAACGCATCGAGTGTCGTGCGGTCGGCAAACAGATGCGCCGGTGAATCCATATGCGTCCCCGTATGGGCGTACATCTGCATGAGCGTCTCTTTAAATCCGTCGTGCTCGTAGGTGCTCGACGGCAGCAGCTTGGGTGTATCGGCTCCGGGAAATACCGGCATGTCTTCCCTAATAGTGTGAGTCAAATCAAGCACGCGCATGTTCAATCCCCATTTCTTTCTTGGCAAAGCAAAACGGGGCCCGCACTTGGCGGAAGCCCCGTCGTGAGAGGTTATTCCCGGTACCTAGTACTGCTCGATGCCCATGTAGCGACGAATCTCGGGGCTGTGGTCGAACACCTTGCCGCGGGCGGCGCGCAGCTCGCAACTCATGTTGTAGAAGAAGATCGGCTCCAGGTACGAACGCACGCTGGCGGGCACCTCGCCCACGCCGTACTCGAGTGCATCGAGCACCATTACCGTATCGGTATGCGTGTTGAGGAACGCCAGCGCGCGCTCCTCCATGGGGCGGCACTCGCCCGATCCGAGCTGCACAAAGTAGAACACGCCGGGCTCGGTGGCTTCGAACGGGCCGTGGAAGTACTCGCCGGAGTGAATATAGCAGCAGTGCTGCCACTGCATCTCCATGAGCGAGCAGATGGCCATTGCGTAGGTCTGGCTAAAGTTGGGGCCGGATCCCAGGATATAGAAGAACTTGTGCTGCTGACAGAGCTTGGCAAAGCGGGCGCCCAGCTCGGCGTTGACCTTCTCGCGGGCGGCGGGCAGCAGCGCATCCATCTGCTTTAGGCCCTCGTACATGTCGGCGAGTGCCTCGTAGCCTTCCTGCTGGTCGAGCAGCTCGGCGGCGATCAGAGCGCCGATGCCCTGAGGCACCTCGGCCTGCGGCACGCCCTCGCCCCAGGGGTAGACCCAGGTGGTCCACTTGCCGTTGTCGATCTTGGAGCCCTCGCAGTCGGTGAGGGCAACGACCTCGGCACCGGCCGCCAGCGCCATCTCGCAGCCGTCGACGACCTCCTGCGTGTTGCCGCTGTGGCTGCAGGCAATAACGAGCGACTTCTCGCCAAGGCTCTTGGGGGCCATCAGGCAAAACTCGCGTGCCGTGTAGACCGTCGAGGTAAACGTGGTGGCCTCGCGCTTGAGCAGCTCGTTGGCCGGCATCAGGTCAATCATCGAACCGCCACAAGCAATCCAAAAGACATTCTCAATCTTACCCTTGCGCTCGATGATTTCCTGAACCAGATCATGTGCGTTCATCCTGATGTTCCTCCTTGTGGGGCGGCTTTGAGCGACGGCGGCTCGTACCTGCTGTCGTTCTATGTTGTCCTATTTATAACACGTGTAACAAAGCCCGTGAAGTCATCTCGGCAAATTTGTTCTATGTTGTTCTATCTATGGACGTTAGATGTCGAAGACGTAGCGCGAGCCCACGATCTTTTGGCGTCCGAGCAGCAAGGGTCGCTCGTCCTCATCGGTAAAGTACGCCTCCATATAAAAGAGCGGCTCGCCGACCGGCACCTCCAACAGCGGGGCCGCCTGAGCATCGGCAAGCGCAATCTCCACGGTGCAAGGGTCGGACTTGAGCGGTGCGCGGCCCGAATGCTCGGCAACGAGCGCAAAGATCGAGTTATCGGCGAGGTCCTTATCGGCAAGTGTCTGCAGATAGGGATGGTCAGCCAGCACAAAGGCGTTGTTCTCGAGCATGACGGGGATGCCGTCGGCCGTGCGCACGCGCTCGACCACGATAAGCTCGCAGCCGGGCTCTACGCCAAAGAACGCCGCGTCCTCGCGCGTCGCCGCGACCACCGTGCGCGACACCAGACGCGCACCCGGCACCATGTCGTTGGCAGCGCAACCCTCGGTAAAGCTCTGAACGTCGCCTTTCTGGACAATCTTGCGCTTGAGCTTGGGTGCGCACACGAACGTGCCTCTCCCCTGCTGGCGGTTGAGATAGCCCGCGCGCGATAGCTCCTCGATGGCACGGCGCACGGTGACGCGACCCACACCGTAGGACTTCGCGAGTTCCATCTCGGAAGGAATGCGCGAGCCGGCTGCGTACACGCCACGCGCGATCTCGCCCTTTAGGTCGTCCATAACCTGCTGGTACAGCGGCACAGCGGACACGTCAGTGCGGTCAGTTTTATCGTCGAATGCCATCGTTACGCTCCATCCCGCGCATGCTCGGACTCAAATTCTTCAATCGCCGTCATAAACTGCTCGCCAAAGGCGTCGGCCTTTTTCTCGCCAATGCCGTTGACCTGGATAAGCTCGTCGCGTGTCTGCGGGCGTAGGCGGCACAGGCCGCGCAGGGCCTTGTCGGAAAAGACCATGTACGGCGCCATCTCCAGCTCCGTCGAGATCTCCTTGCGCAGGGCACGCAGGCGCTCGAACAGCTCGGCATCGTCGCCAACACGCGGGCGCTGATCCAGCTCGGCCTCCTCGCGCAGCAGATCGACGGCGCGGCGGGCGCGGGCCGAGGCCTTGCGCTTGGACGCACGACGCTTAACGGTAAAGGCGAACGCCTCATCCTCGACCTCGACGGCACGCGGACCCAGCCCCACGACCGGGTACTGCCCCTGCGAGGTGGCCAGATAACCGCGGCCGCACAGCTGGCCGATGATGTCCTTGATGCGCCCGACCGATTCGCTCGACAGCTCACCGTAGCCGCGGTCCTCGTCCAGATGCATCTGGCGAATGCGCTCGGTGTTGCCGCCGTGGAGCACATCGGCGATGAGCGACTTGCCAAAGCGCATGGGACGCGTGGCCACATAGCGCACGGCAGCGCGGGCCATATCGGTGACGTCCTCGACCTCGAACTGCGTGAGGCAGTTGCTGCAGTTGCCGCAGCTCTCGACGTCGTCCGTGGCGGTGCCGCCCGTACTGGCCGCGGCATGCTCGGCCGCGGCCTCGTCGCCAAAGTAGCGCAGCATGTATTCGCGCAGGCAGCCGGTGGTATTGCAGTAGCCCTCCATCTGGCTGAGCAGACGATATCGATTCTGGAGCGCCCACGCGCGCTGCTCGTCGTCGAGCGCCTCATCGGCAGCATCGCCGCGGTCGATCAGAAAGCGGCGCATGCGAAAATCGTTGCCGTTCCACAGCAAGTAGCAGCTGGACGGGTCGCCATCGCGGCCGGCGCGGCCCGCCTCCTGGTAGTAGGCTTCGATGCTCTCGGGCACGTTGTTGTGGATCACGTAGCGCACGTTGGGCTTGTCGATGCCCATGCCAAAGGCGTTGGTGGCAACCATCACCTGGATATCGTCGTCGATAAAGGCGCGCTGGCTTTGGCGACGGGCGTCGTTGCCCATGCCGGCATGGTAGCGGCCAACGCGAATGCCGCTGGGGCCCAGCGCCTCGGCAAGCTCGCCCGCCAGCGCATCGACCGTCTTGCGGGTCGAGCAATACACGATACCGCTCTCGCCCGAATGCGCGATCACATAGTCGCGCACCCACGCGGTCTTGGCCTTGTCGCCCATCTCCTCGCAACCAAAGTAGAGGTTCTTGCGATCGAAGCCCGTCACCACCGTCGCGGGGTTTTGCAGGCCGAGCATCTGCTGGATGTCCGCACGCACGCGCTCGGTTGCCGTAGCGGTAAAGGCCGCCACAATGGGACGCTGCGGAAGCGATTCGATGAACTCGCGAATCTGCAGGTAGGCGGGGCGAAAATCCTGGCCCCATTGGCTCACGCAGTGCGCCTCGTCAATGGCCACGAGCGGCACGCCGATGCCGCCGTCGGCCGCGGCCTCCTGTGCAAAGGCTAAAAAGCGTGGCTCGAGCAGGCGCTCGGGCGCCACGTACATAAGTTGATAACGACCCTCGCGCGCCCGCTTGAGCACGGTGTTTTGCTGGGCCGGGGTAAGGCTGGAGTTGAGATAGCTGGGTCGCGCACCCGCCGCGAGCAACGCACGGGTCTGGTCCTCCATAAGCGACAGCAGCGGACTCACCACAAAGGTGATGCCGGGCAGCATGAGCGCGGGCACCTGGTAGCAAATGGACTTGCCGGCGCCCGTGGGCATAACACCCAGCGCATCGCGACCGGCAAGAATCGCATCGACCATGCGGTCCTGCCCCGGGCGAAACGAGGTGTAGCCAAAATAGGCGCCGAGCGTGTCGAGCGCCATCTGCTGCATGCTATCGGTCATGGTTTCCTAACGTCCAAGTCATCTGCCGCCGATTATACGCCGCCACGCGGACAGCAGCACACGGCCGCCGCCCAGACTAGTCGTTTAAGAACGCCCCCAACGGCTAAGGAGTGTCCCCAGGTGCCGGCACAAAAGGAACGTCCCCAAGTGCCGGCCCGGCAACGCCGATGTTTTGGCGCGGACAGACACTATGACCCAATCCGAGGGCACTAAAAAGATAGGAGCCCCCGCTCGTGACCGCGGGTCGGGGCTGCGACAATGATGTTGAAGTGCCATAGGCGCAGCCGCGCCGCAAC
>DBGBZQ010000066.1:0-24221 GCA_048368115.1 Collinsella sp. | reverse complement strand
CCTCCGTTTACGGTTCCGGATGAAGGCCATCATTTTTTTTCAACTTATTGGATGGTTGATAGTCTTCCATTCAATGCGCATGTGACAAATGATGGTGGTTTTCTAGTACGGGATATCGATCTTTCCCTTTATAAGGGTCGCCAGAGTAACGCCATTGACTCTTCTTCATTTGATTCGATTATTCAGAATTATGCTCTGTTTGAGAATGGGAAGTGGACTCCATTCAATGAGTTCTCATTTAGCGTCAGTAGTGAGAACGTTTCTGCGAAAATAGGATCTATCGTTGGGCTGCAAATCGGTCTGTTTTTCGGACTTGGTGCCTATCCTGTGTTCTATATGGGGCGCATTGGTTCGGCTCTGGTTTTTTGCTTTTGTGCGTTCCAGGCATACAGGATTGCACCTAAGGGCAAATCGGTTATTGTTTTTGTTTCGCTTCTGCCTATGACGCTTCACTTGGCTGCTTCATACTCTTATGATTCAGGAATTATTGCGTACTCGCTTTTAGTATTCGCTTGTCTAATGCGCGGTTTTTTTGGAGAGCAGAAATCAATAGGTTGTAAAGAAATCGTCATTTATTTAATTATCTCGGCGTTTTTGGCTCCGTGTAAGGTTGTTTATTCTGGGATGATATTACTTGGTTTGCTTGTGCCCCTTTCGCAGTTCCAAGATGTGAAAGTCGGACGTATCGGTAAGTGCATACTGATCTTTGCTGTTATAGCCTCCGTTCTAGTGCTGCGCATAGCATCAATGAGTACATTGGTGTCTCAGTCTTCAGATGCCTCTCGTGGCCAAGAGATCGGGCGGTTTTATACGCTCAGTGACATCATCATGCATCCAAAGAATAGCTTCGAGGTCTTTTTTAGGACATTAGATTCCCTAGGAGATTTCTATTGGGGATCCACCTTAGGTTATTCGCTTGGATGGCTCCAGAAAAACTTGCAGTTTCCAGCCTTTTTTATGATTCCTTATTTGTTGTTTGGGTTTATTTGTTGTTTGGATTCCGAAGATGAGCCCTCTTTTCTCAGCCCCATTTGTTCCATTCTGTTTATTATCGCTTTTGCTTTGGCTGCCCTTGGTTCCATTGTATCTATGTGGTTGGGCTGGACGTTCAATTACGAGAATGTAATACAGGGTGTTCAAGGACGATATTTTCTTCCTGTTCTACCAGCTTTGTTGTTTGGGTCGAGAACGCGCTTGTTTAAATTCAACTCATCTTCGCTTTCTGTCGTCTCTTTTGGCATGTGCGTGATGAATTGTTTATATCTTATTCGTTTTATTAGTATTGCATCCTGTGTGTAGGCCTTTGCGTAATGCTCTCGGGTTTTTTCTGCTATCTAACAGTTTAGATAGCAGGCGATGATTCGGACGCCGCAGGGTCCCCGAAAGCTATGCTTTTCCAAGCCAAGCAGAGACTTTGACCGAGCGCTGGGTTGGCATGCGAGAGGCCAACATGAGGCCGTGCCGCGGGGCGGACCGCAGGTAGCAAAACGGCACCGGAGCCCATGTCGGGCCCGGTGCCCAAGCGCGATATCGACGGCGCAGTTTCGCGATATTCAACAGCGCCCAAATGAGTAAATACTCATTATCTATAAATGATAATAACGATTCGCGGGTTCCCCGACGGTGAAGTTTGGATTCATATAAGGATCGCCTTTGACGTAATACTTAGCCCATCGATAATTCATGTACGCGACCTCTTTGTGGAAGCGAATCTGCTTCTCCGTATTGTTTTCAACGCCTCTAGAAATCGACTCGTAGTGATAGAGCTCGACTTCGGGTGTGTATACAATTAGGTCGTTGATCTCGCGTAGCTTTAAGCAAAAGTCAACGTCATTAAATGCAACTTGAAGCTCTTCCGTGAAACCTCCGACTTTCTCATATTCATCACGCTTGGTCATTATGCAAGCTGCGGTGACGGCGCTGAAGTCTTGTTGTGCATCGTTGAGTGCAAAGTAGCCCCAGTTATCCCTTGGCATGCTTTGGCAAAGATGTCCTGCCACGCCACCAGTGACGCATAAGCCCGCGTGCTGGATGGTGTTGTCGGGATAGTAGAGTTTTGCACCAACTGCGCCAACATCCTCACGTGCGCAGATGCCAAGCATAGTCTCAATCCAATTGGGCGTAATTACCTCAGTATCGTTATTCAACAGCAAGAGATAGTCGCCCTTGGCGTGAGCAACGCCAAAGTTCATGAGCTTGGAGAAATTGAATTCGTGCTTCCAAGTTACAAGACGAACGATGTCAGGATATTTTGCTTGCAACTTATCGTAATAATCGAACGTCTCCTTTTCTGTGCTGTTGTTTTCAATTATGACAAGCTCGAAATTGTCGTACGTTGATTTCTCAACAATTGACTTAATGCAGTTGTCCAGAATGTTGGCGTGGTCTTTAGTTGGAATGATAATTGACACGAGTGGATGGGAATCTGGCACAGCGTAGGTTACTTTATATGTAAAGGGACGACGCGCTTGTTCGACCTTCGCATTGAGCCCAAGCCTGTCCAAATGACTCTGGACCGCTTTGATACCTGCGATAGTGGCATACGGCTTGCTATCGGCATTTGCTGCGGTGGAGGTCTCGCTTAGGCGCCAGTGATATAGAACCTTTGCAACATGATGAACTTTCCTTGCCTTTTCCACGGCGTGGAGAGTCAGATTATGATCCTGTGCTCCATCGAACTCTTTCGTGTTCGGTTCTAGAGTGTCAAGCAGAGACTTACGGATGGTAAGCATATGGCAGATATAGTTATTGTTTCTGAGCAGATCGATATTGAAATCCGGCTTAAAGAACGGCTGCGCTAGCATTCCATCGGGCATGAGTTTATCTTCATCACAATAAAGAAGATCGACGTCATCATTGTTTTCAATTGCCTCGGCATATGAGAACAACAAGTCCGGTTCAAGAATATCGTCATGGTCAAAGAAGCTAACGAAATCACCCGAAGCGATGGCAACGCCGGCGTTTGTGTTTTCGGAAATGCCCTTATTCTCGGTAAGGTTAATTGATTTAATTCTGTTGTCGTGGGCCGTCTCCTGCTCAACGCGAGCCTTTAGTTCCTGATTGTCAGGACTTGCATTAACTAGGATGAGCTCCCAGTTTGCATAAGACTGGTTTTTTACGGATTCGGCCATATCGTTAAAGAACGAAATGGGCGTGTTGTAAAGAGGGACAATGATGCTGAACTTCGGAGCGCTGTTGAAGACGATTTTTCTCTGCTTCTCCAAAGCGCCGATGGTTGCCTTATGCTCCGTGAACCATTCGGGGTATTCAGGATCGAACTGCGCATGGGTAAAGAGGAAGTTGGTCTCCTCAAGAAGCAAGCCTAATTTATCGGGCGTTAAGCAGTCAAACGCACTGAATGATGGGTGATTTTGATCGTCAATAACAAAGTAGTAACGATCGAACGCCTTTGGCATGCGAATCGAGAGCTGCGTTTCAAGTTGCTTTTTCTCGGACGTAAATCCAACGCTTGTTACATTCGGACCGAAATTGACGATGCTCAAATCAACTTCATTGAGGGTTCGATCGAGGCAGCGAAGTTTGATTTGGGAGTCGCTACGATACGGCGTTCTCACCGTGCACCTAAGGATGTAGTCGCTTGAATCTTCGATGCACTGCCAGAAATCAATCGTTGCCATGTCAAACTCTGAAACGTCATCATAGTTTCGTAGTTTACTGCACATGTCAGGTTTAATTTTGTAGTTAAGGCGAGACTCCCATTTGATGTTCTTGCAATTGAGCGAAAGGGAGTCGCTGCTCAGGGTACGACCGTCTTGGCCGATTTCGTAAAACTCAATTTTGATGGTGCGGGCATCGGGATCGGGGAGTACAAGGACGTATGAGTTCGAGTCACAACCATTGTCCCGGAATTTTAGGAGGGATAAAGGTAAGCAGCGGTTGTCGTTTGTAGCCGCTTGGGCTGTTGCGCTGGAGCCTTTATGGATGCCTTCAATCTTAAGCTGCTGGTAGATTTTCCAGTTTCCTCTGCATACTCCGGTTGTTTCGACTCGCATTGTCTGCCTTTCGTTTGTTGGACACTGCCCATTGTACTTTTTCATTTGTTGCCTCGCTAGAAATGCAGAAAGAGTTGCGTGTTTCTGCTGTCCGATTTAAATAAGAAGACGGGGAGGTTGCCGACGGTGCGTATAATTTTATTAGCTATGCTTCTGTAAACAGCGGCTTTTGCTCAACGATTGTCAATCGAGAGGATTTTTATGAAAGGCATCATCCTCGCCGGCGGGTCCGGCACGCGCCTGTACCCGCTCACGCTCGTGACCTCCAAGCAGCTGCTGCCGGTCTACGACAAGCCCATGATCTACTACCCGCTGTCCACCCTCATGCTGGCGGGCATCCGGGACATCCTGGTCATCTCCACGCCGACGGACCTCCCCAACTTCGAGCGCCTGCTCGGGGACGGCTCGCGCTACGGCGTCAACCTGTCCTACGCCGAGCAGCCGAGCCCCGATGGCCTGGCGCAGGCATTCACCATCGGCGAGGAGTTCATCGCCGGCGAGCCGTGCGCCCTGGTGCTCGGCGACAACATCTTCTACGGCAACGGGCTCAGCCGCCATCTGACGCGCGCCGTCCAGAACGCCGAGTCGGGCCGCGCCACGGTCTTCGGCTACCACGTGGACGACCCCGAGCGCTTCGGCGTCGTGGAGTTCGACGGCGAGGGGAGGGCCGTCTCCATCGAGGAGAAGCCCGAGTGCCCCAAGAGCTCCTACGCCGTAACCGGCCTGTACTTCTACCCGGGCGACGTGGCCGCCAAGGCGCACGAGGTGAGGCCCTCGGCCCGCGGCGAGCTGGAGATCACCACGCTCAACCAGATGTACCTGGAGGAGGGGACGCTGTCCGTGGTGACCCTCGGCCGCGGCTACGCGTGGCTGGACACCGGCACCATGGAGAGCCTGCACGAGGCCGCGGAGTTCGTCCGCGCCGTGGAGCACTCCCAGGACCTGCCGGTCTCGGTCCCCGAGGAGATCGCCTGGGAGAACGGGTGGATCACCACCGATGGGCTCAAGGAGGCCGCCGAGGCCTACGGCAAGTCGGTCTACGGGCAGCACCTGAAGAAGGTCGCCGCCGGCGAGATCGTCAATAGCCCACGCGAGTACTAGCGCAAGCTTGTTTTCTTTTAGGGGTCACCGTTTATCTGGTGGCCCCTTTCGTTATGATTACGTTGACCATAAAGACAATATGATTGGGAGTGGATGTGTTAAGCGTCTACTTTGGCGATATGCCAGAAGCGATTTACAACACAGCGACATATTTCAAAAACTCTTACCGGTCTTCTTGGATTACGGATCCCTATGCAGTCTCGATAATTAAAGATGTCGATCGATCGCTTGTTGTCTCCGAAAACGTCATCGAAAGCCCTGTGCTTGGATCCATCTCCCCACTCCAGCTTTCTGGTGGCGTGAAAACGCTGCTGCTTATGAGATTTGATCGTAAGCATATTTTTAACGCTTCTACCTGTGGTGACAACTGTGCCAAGTGGATTCTCGACATGGCGAAAGACCGCAAGCTCGTTGTGAATCTCTATCATGTGATGGACTTTGGTCGCGAGGATTTTAAAATTAAAGTCGTGAATAGCGGCCGAATCGTTCACAACATGGCCGATTTGATTCACGAGTCGATTCCGTATCTGTAGGTGCTGCTTATGAACGGTTCGCATCTCGTTAAGATTTCCCGCCGCAGGGGAACCAAGTACACATTTACCATTAAACGGAACATTACTATTGTGCGTGGGGATAGTGGCACGGGTAAGACGACACTGTTTGACATGGTCGCAGACTACATGCGAACGGGCGAGCAGTCGGGTGTTTCCTTGCAATGCGATTGTCCCTGTGTCGCCCTGACCGATTATGATTGGCGAAACCAGCTTTCGTCCGTTCATGACTCGATTGTATTTGTCGATGAGGGCTTAAAAGAGATCCATTCTGATGAGTTTGCCCATCATGTGCTGTATTCCTCGAATTATTTCGTGCTGATCTCAAGGGCTGATTTCCCCAATCTTCCGTATAGCGTGGATGAGATTTACAAGATTAAGACGAGCGGAAAATACCATTCTTTCGTCCCTGTTTATCAAGATCGCGGGAATCATCGTTATGCTATTTCCCGGTCGGCGCCAAAACAGGACTTTTCTATCCTTCTATGCGAGGACAGTAAGTCTGGTTTCCAGTTCTTTAAACGGCATTTTGCTGACAGTGAGCTTACCTGTACTTCGGCCATGACGAACAGCGCGATTTTGGGCTGGTTGGATCAGCATCTCGACGATCGCGTGTTTGTTGTCGCGGACGGGGCGGCATTTGGGTGCTATGCGGACCGCGTCCTTAAGCTGCAAGACATGCACCGCGATACTGTTACGGTTTGTCTTCCCGAGTCGTTCGAATGGCTTCTGCTGAGCTCCGGCGTAATTTCAGGGCTAGATGCCAAAGCAGTTCTGCAAGAGCCGGAAGCGTTTGCAGACAGTGAGAAGTTTAAAAGCTGGGAGGACTTCTTCTATAAGTACTTACGCGATAAAACTGGGAATTCGGTCTTCCGGTACGACAAAGACTGCATTCCGGAGGCGTTTTGTAGGGGAAGTAATTCTGCGAAGGTTATGGCTCTTATCGCGTGCCGAAATGTCCGATAGTTTTGTTGAATAGTGTCGCGGCATCACTTCCTGCGGCATACTAAAGAAGCTGTACATGCTTCAGATTGGATTTTCATGTCTGAGATCTTCGAACCCAAGAACATCATCGTCACGGGCGGCTGCGGCTTCATCGGCAGCAACTTCGTGCACTACGTGGTCAACAACCACCCCGGGGTGCACGTGACCGTCCTGGACAAGCTGACCTACGCCGGCAACCCCGAGAACATCGCGGGGCTGCCGACGGACCGCGTGGAGCTCGTCGTCGGCGACATCTGCGACGCTGGGCTGCTCGATGAATTGGTCCCCGGCCACGACGCGATCGTCCACTACGCCGCCGAGAGCCACAACGACAACTCCATCGCCGACCCCGAGCCGTTCCTGCGCACCAACGTGGAGGGCACCTTCCGCCTGCTGGAGGCCGTCCGCAAGCACGGCGTCCGCTACCACCACGTCTCCACCGACGAGGTCTACGGCGACCTGGCGCTCGACGACCCGGCGAAGTTCACCGAGGAGACGCCGTATCACCCGTCCTCGCCGTACTCGAGCACCAAGGCCAGCTCCGACATGCTCGTGCGCGCGTGGACCCGCACCTACGGCCTCCGCACCACGATCTCCAACTGCTCCAACAACTACGGCCCCTACCAGCACGTGGAGAAGTTCATCCCCAGGCAGATCACGAACATCATCGACGGCGTCCGCCCCAAGCTCTACGGCCGCGGCGAGAACGTCCGCGACTGGATCAACACCGAGGACCACTCCAGCGCCGTCTGGGACATCCTCACCAAGGGCCGCATGGGGGAGACCTACCTCATCGGCGCAAATGGCGAGAAGAACAACATCACCGTCCTGCGCATGATCCTGGAGGCGATGGGCCGCGACCCCGAGGACTTCGACTGGGTCGCCGACCGCCCCGGCCACGACCGCCGCTACGCCATCGACAGCACCAAGCTCCGGCGCGAGCTCGGCTGGAGGCCGGCCCATACCGATTTCGCCGAGGGGCTCAGGGCCACCATCGACTGGTACGTCGCCAACGAGTCCTGGTGGCGCCCGGCCAAGGAGGCCACCGAGGCGCGCTACCGCGCCCAGGGGCAGTAAGACCGCATCCCGGCGAACCGCGCCGCGGGGCGCCCGCGCGGGGCCGCAGGGCATGGGGATGACCCTGCGTCCCCGCGCGGGTGCCCCCCCGGTTTACCAACCTCTTCGATAGGAGCTTTTCCCACATGGCAGACATCGCATTCGAGAAGGACCTCTCCGTCGCCGAGACCGGCATCGGGGGCCTCAAGGTCGTCGACCTCGCCGTCCACGGCGACTCGCGCGGCTGGTTCAAGGAGAACTGGCAGCGCGCCAAGATGACCGCCCTGGGCATCCCGGACCTCCGCGTCGTCCAGAACAACATCTCCTACAACGACAGCCGCGGCGTCACCCGCGGCATCCACGCCGAGCCCTGGGACAAGTTCATCTCGGTGGCCCGCGGCAGCGTATTCGGCGCCTGGGTGGACCTGCGCGAGGGCAGCGAGACCTTCGGCAAGGTGTTCACCTGCACGCTCGACCCGAGCAGGGCCATCTACGTCCCGCGCGGCGTGGGCAACTCCTTCCAGGCCCTGGAGGACGGCACCGCCTACACCTACCTGGTGGACGCCCACTGGTCGCTGGAGCTCAAGAGGACCTACACCTTCGTGAACCTCGCCGACCCGGAGCTTAACATCCAGTGGCCCATCCCGCTGGACCGGGCCACCGTCTCCGAGGCCGACCTCAACCACCCGATGCTCAAGGACGTCGTCCCCATGGCGCCGAAGCGCACCCTCGTCACAGGCTGCAACGGCCAGCTGGGCCATGCGGTGCGCGCGCTGGCCGAGGAGCGCGGCGTGGCCAAGGACTTCGACTTCTGCGACATCGACACCTTCGACATGTCCGACCCGGACGCCTACGCGCAGTACGACTGGTCGCTCTACGGCACCGTGATCAACTGCGGCGCCTACACGGCCGTGGACAGGGCCGAGACCCCCGAGGGCCGCGTGACCGCCTGGAAGGCCAACGCGACCGGGCCGGCGCTTCTGGCCCGCACCTGCGCCGGGCACGGGATCACGCTCGTCCACGTGTCCTCCGACTACGTCTTCGACGGCACCGCCGAGGTGCACGACGAGGAGGAGCCCCTCAGCCCGCTCTCCGTCTACGGCCAGACCAAGGCCGCCGGCGACATCGCCGTGGCAGGGTGCCCCCGCCACTACATCATGCGCTCCAGCTGGGTCATCGGCGAGGGCCGCAACTTCGTGAAGACCATGAGGGGCCTTTCCGACCGCGTCGCCGACCCGGAGGACAAGCTGGAGCAGGTCACCGTCGTCGACGACCAGCTGGGCCGCCTGACCTTCACGCGCGACATGGCCGGGGCCATCTTCCACGTGCTGGGGACGCACGCCCCCTACGGCACCTACGACTGCACCGGTTCCGGCGCCGTCAAGTCCTGGGCCGACATCGCCCGCGCCGTCTTCGAGGCCGCCAACGGCAACGGCGACAGGGTCGTGCCGGTATCGACCGCCGACTACTACGCGAGCGCCGCCGGCCCCGTCGCCCCGCGCCCGGTCCACTCCGCGCTCGACCTGTCCAAGCTCGAGTCGGTCGGGTTCCACATGCCCGACTGGGAGGAAGAGCTGGGGGAGTACATCAAGACGCTCTAGCCGCTATTAACTTTTCGAGAGTAAAAGCCGCCGTTCTTTAACGGCGGCTTTTCTTGTTGGTGGCTATCTGCGCAGTGGTGCCAATAGTATTTTGCGGAAGATCTACCTCTCGCTTGGCATGGAAGTAGGGTGGCCGGGCTGGTCGTCGTAGGCGTATTTGCTGTACACGTTGACCTCCCACTGCTTTTTTTCGACCTTTGCTACAGAATCTAGGATGAAGCCGGTCGCAAGGCTCAGGCCGCACAGGAACATAAACGAGGCGGCGAGCATAGCGGTGGGGAAGCGCGGGACGAGGCCGGTCTGGAAATATTCGACAACGATGGGCATGCCCAGGGCGAGGCCGAATACCGCGAACAGAAGCGCAACGAGGCTGAAGAACTTCAGCGGGCGGTAGTCCTTGAACAGCGTGCCGATCATCGCAACGACTTTAATGCCGTCGCTCACGGTGTTGAGTTTGGACTCGGAACCCTCGGGACGGTCGCGGTACTCGATGGGCACATCTTTGATGCGCCAGCGGTGGTCGACGGCGTGGATCGAGAGCTCGGTTTCGATCTGAAAGCCCTCGGAAAGCACTGGGAAGGTTTTAACGAACGGGCGGCTCATGGCGCGGTAGCCTGTCATGACGTCATCGAAGCTGTAGCCATAGATCCACTTGATCATGGCGCGGACCAGATTATTGCCAAAGCCGTGGAAGGCACGCTTGTTCTCCTCGGCGTAGGTGCCGTTGGAAAGGCGATCGCCTACGGTCATGTCGGCCGTGCCGTTAAGGATGGGCTCGCAGAGGGCCTTGGCCGCCTCGGCGGGGTAGGTGTCGTCTCCGTCGACCATCAGGTAGCAATCGGCGTCGATATCGCGAAACATCTGGCGGCACACGTTGCCCTTTCCCTGACGGGGCTCAAAGCGGACTGTGGCGCCGTGCTCGGTGGCAATGCGTGAGGTATCGTCCGACGAGTTGTTGTCATAGACATAGACCGTCGCCTGCGGAAGCTCGCGGTGAAAGTCGTCGATGACTTTGCCGATCGTGAGCGCTTCGTTGTAGCAGGGGATGATGACGGCGATGGATTCAGAATTCACTTAATGCTCCTTATACATTCAATCCTAGAAAGTATAGCCGTTTGGGCCTGGCATCCTAAGATGTGGGTTAGTTCTCCAGTTTTGTTGCGCGAATCGTTTGCATGGCCGTCGGGTCTATACTGTTCGTTTGTCAACGATTACGAGTAAAGGAGTTGCATCCGTGTCGGATCAGACAAAGCAACAAGAAACTCGCAGTCTGCCTGCGACGTTTGCTAAGAACGAATTTGAGAAGGACGCGTTTATCCTTCGTCAGCTGGTTACCAAGGATTTTAAGATCAAGTATCGCCGTAGCGTTCTGGGCGTCGCATGGTCGGTGCTCAACCCGCTGCTGATGATGATCGTCATGGCCATCGTGTTCTCGACGATTTTTGGCCAGGGCCGCAATGGCTCAATGACGCCCGAGATGTACCCGCTGTACTTGATCGTGGGTAACATTACCTTTGCCGTCATGTCTGAGTCTACTAACCAGGCCCTGACGTCGATCGTGGGCGCTGCCCCTCTGCTCAAGAAGGTTAAGGTGCACCGCTGGGTTTTCCCGGTGCAGAAGGTGCTCTTCTCGCTGGTCAACTTTGCCTTCTCGCTGGTCGCCGTCGCCATCGTCATGCTGTGGTTCCGCGTTATGCCTTCTTGGCACCTGATTCTGTTGCCGGTTTGCCTGCTGCTGCTTATGTGCTTCTGCATGGGCCTGGGCATGATGCTCTCCGCCCTCACGGTCTTCTTCCGCGATGTCATGCATCTGTGGAGCGTCGTCATTACGGCATGGACTTACATCACGCCTATTTTCTGGACGACCGACTTCGTTGCGCAAATGCCGCATCTCGTGCGCATTCTGGTCTATGCGAACCCCATGTATAACTACCTGCAGTTTATGCGCGATATCTTCCTGTTCCAGACTACGCCCTCGCTTATGACGTTTGGTATGTGCGTCGCTTGGGCGGTTCTTGCGCTTGTTATTGGCTACACCGTGTTCCATAAATCCGAGCGCAAGTTCATCCTCTACATCTAAGGAGTGCTGTGATGACTGAATCTGTTGTTGATTACAGCGAGCAGCCTCTGGCTGTCGAGGTCGACGACGTCACCATGATCTTTAACATGGCGTCCGAGTCGCTGACCAACCTCAAGGAGTACTTCATTAAGCTTGCCAAGCACGAGCTGTTCTTTGAGGAGTTTAGGGCGCTTAAGCACATCTCGTTTGATATTCATCGCGGCGAGGTTGTGGGTCTGGTCGGCACCAATGGCTCCGGCAAGTCTACGATGCTCAAGATTATCGCTGGCGTTCTTGAGCCTAGCGAGGGCAGCGTTAAGGTGCACGGTAACATCGCGCCGCTGATTGAGCTTGGCGCCGGCTTTGACCCCGAGCTGACCGCCCGCGAGAACATCTATCTGAACGGCGCCCTGCTCGGCTACACCAAGGAGTTCATCGACGCCAACTTTGACGGCATTATTGAGTTCGCTGAGCTTCAGAACTTTGTCGATATGCCGCTCAAGAACTTCTCCTCGGGCATGGTGGCGCGTATCGCCTTTGCAATCGCGACGATTACCGAGCCCGATATTCTGATCGTTGACGAGACGCTGTCCGTCGGTGATGTGTTCTTCCAGCAGAAGTGTGAGGCTCGCATTCAGCACTTTATCCAGAGCGGTGACGTGACGGTTCTGTTCGTTTCGCACTCCATGGAGCAGGTTGAGCGCATCTGCCAGCGTGCCGTTTGGATTGAGAAGGGTGACCTTCGCATGGACGGCCCGGTCGATGAGGTCTGCAAGGCGTATCGCGAGCAGTTCAACTAGGTTATAATTACTTGCGCCCGACAGGCTTGCGCTTGCTTGGGCGTGTGGTTATTTGCTCCATTAGCTCAGTTGGATAGAGCAGGGGACTTCTAATCCCAAGGTCGACGGTTCGAATCCGCCATGGAGCACCATCGTTTATTAAGCCCGGACCGCTTGGTGGTCTGGGCTTTTTTCATCTTGTATGCTGCTGAAGCCGAGCGCGAGCAAGCCGCTGCTGTTTGTTGGGGTTGGCATTTTACTTTTCGAGATGCTCTTTCAGCAGCTCCAGCGCGTGGGCGTAGCCCTGGAGGCCTTCGCCGGTGATGGTGGCGAAGCAGGCTAGGCGTGCATAGCTTACCTGGCGGAAGTCCTCGCGCGTCTCTACGGCGCTGATGTGCACCTCGACGGCAGGGATGGCGACGGCCTTGAGGGCGTCAAGGATTGCCACGCTGGTGTGCGTGTAGGCTGCCGGGTTGATGACGATGCCGTCGACCTTGCCGTAAGCCTCCTGGATCTTGTCGACGATGCTGCCCTCGTGGTTGGACTGGAAGACCTCGACCTCGTCGAAGCCCTGCGCGGCACCTGCCTCCTGGCAGATTTGGACCAGGCAGTCGTAGTTGTCACTGCCGTAGATGCCCGGCTCGCGAATGCCGAGCATGTTGAGGTTGGGACCGTTGATGACGAGTGCTTTCATGGTTGCTTCCTTTGCGGTTGGAAAAACACCACAAAGGCGCCTGTCCCCTTTGTGGTGGTTTTGGTTAGAGAGCGGGTGGGAGGGTGTCGAGGAGGGCTTGGGCGGTGTTGGCGGCGCAGTCGCGTGAGTCGATGATGTAGTCGGCCCAGGCGCGGTAGCGTGGCATACGCTGCTCGGCCAGCTTATCGATGCCGTCGCGTGCGGTGATGGGGCGGCCCTTGTGTGCGAGCTCATCGAGCTTGCGGTTGAGCATCACGATCTGGCTGTTCTGGTGCAGCAGCGGATAGTTCTCGTCACGCGTTACCACGCCGCCGCCGGTGGAGAGCACCAGGCCGCTGCGCTTGGAGATGTCGGACAGCGCCGTCGTCTCCTGCTCGCGGAAGGCCGCCTCGCCGCGCTCGACGATATAGTCGGCACAGGGCATGCCCAGGCGCTCCTCGAGGGCGCGATCCAGGTCGATGTGCTCGCGACCCGTCAGCATTGCGATCTGCTCACCCACGCGGGTCTTGCCCGAACCCGGCATGCCGATCAGCGCGATGTTTTGTTCGCGGCGGGACAGACGCTCCGTTACGTCTAAGATGCGCTTGCGCGGGGTGACTTGGCCGGTATAGCGCTCGACGGCCTGTGCCGCTTGGGCCACGAGCATCAGCAGGCCGCCGATGCAAGGGATACCGCGGCGCTCGGCCTCGAGCATCAGGCCCGTGCGGGCGGGGTTGTAGACAATGTCGATAACGCCTTCGAGCGCATTGAGCCCTTCGAGCGTGCAAGGCGCGTCGGGGCAATGGGGGAACATGCCGGCGGGCGTGCAGTTGACGAGTAAGGCGGCGTCGGACTGCTGCGCGATGTTGCCGTAGTTGACCTCGCTCGTGCGACCCACGGGCACAACGATGGCGCCCAGGTCTCCCAGCACCATACTTGCCGTGGTGCCGGCGCCGCCGGTGGCGCCAAGTACGAGGACCTTCTTGCCGGCAACCTCTACGCCCAGCTCCTCGACCAGGCACTGAAAACCAAAGTAGTCGGTGTTGTCGCCGCGCAGGCGACCGTCGGGCAGGCGCGTGATGGTGTTGACGTTGCCCATGCGCTCGGCGAGCGGGCTCAGCTCGTCCAGGTATTCCATGACGGCGCGTTTGTAGGGGATGGTCACGTTGGTGCCTTCCCACTCGTTGCCGGTCATAAAGGCCGCGAGGTCCTCGGGCTCGCGCTCAAATCGCACGTACTCGAGCCCAGCGAGCTCTTTGTAGATGGTCGGGGTGTAGCTGTGGCCCAGCACGCGGCCCAGCACGCCGTAGGGGCAGGTTGCGGCGGTATCGGTCATCTAGAGCACCTCCGTGTAGCTGCCAAAGTAGGTAAAGCTCTCGCACACGTCGTCGATGGAATCGAGCAGGTCGTCGAGGGCCTTGCTGCCAAAGGGGCAGTCCAGATCAAAGTAGAACATAAACTCAAAGTCGCGACCGGGGATGGGGCGGCTCTCGAGCTTGATGAGGTTGATGTTGAGTGCGTAGAAGCGCTCGAGCACGCGATAGAGGGCGCCCGGCTCGTTGGCCGTGGTGATCATGAGCGAGGTACGGTTGGCACCGGGATAGACGCGCGGCTCGCGGCTGATGACGACAAAGCGCGTGTAGTTGTTGTCCGAGTCCTGGATGTTGGGCTCCAGCACCTCCAGGCCATAGAGTGCCGCGCAGCTGCGCGATGCGATGGCGGCAACATCGGTGCGCTCGGAGCTGGCGACCATCTCGGCCGACATGGCGGTGTTGGGGTACTTGGTGGCGTGCAGGTCGTGGTTCTCGATAAAGCCGGCGCACTGGGCAATGGCTTGGCCGTGGCTGTAGACCTCGCGCACGTCGGCGAGCTTGGTGCCGGGCTTGACGAGCAAGTTGTGGTCGATCTTGAGGCGAAGCGAGCGCACGATATGGAAGTCGAACTGGGCGAGCAGGTCGTAGACGGCGTTGACCGAGCCGGCGGTGGAGTTTTCTATGGGCAGTACGCCAAACTCGCAGAAGCCGTCGCGCACAGCGCGCATAACGCCTTCGAAGGTCTCGAAAAACGCGATGTCGGGCACGTCGAAGAGCTTGCACGCGGCGATTTGACTGTAAGCGCCCTCAACGCCCTGGCAAGCGACGGTGGCAGTTTGAGGGAAGGGCGTGTCGGAGGCTGCAGCCGTGGCGTGGGCCTTTTGCGAGACAGTGATGCCCTTGAGTTCGTTGATGTAGCGCTGCTGCTCGGCCTTGCTCATGCTCATGAGGAGACGGAACAGGGTGATGGTCTGCGTCTCGTAGCGCTCGGGCGCGCGGCTGGCGAGGTTGTTGAGTTTGGAGCGCTCGCGGGCGGGGTCAAAGACAGCCTTGCCCATCTCGATCTTTGATTTGGCGACCTCGGTGGCAATGTCCATACGCTCGACAAAGCTGTTGAGGAGCGTGGTGTCGATGCCATCGATGGTCTGGCGAATATCGGCAAGGTCCATGGAGGCCCCTTTCACGTAACGGCTGAGTTGGCAGGCAACCCAGGTGAGTCGGGTTAGAGCTGGGCGGCGTCCTCGAGGAGAGCGTCCCAGATGGCGAGGGCGGCGGCTGCTTCGGCTACGGGGACGGCTCGGGGGACGATGCAGGGATCGTGGCGGCCGTGGATCGAGAGCTCGGCATTTTCCATGGCGTCCATGTCTACGGTCTGCTGCTCGCGGCCAATGGAGGGCGTCGGCTTCACGGCCATACGCCACATGACGGGTGCGCCGGTGGAGATGCCGCCCAGAATGCCGCCGGCGTTATTGGACTCGACTGCAATGTCGCCGGTCTCTGCATCAACGCGGTATGGGTCGTTGTTCTCGCTGCCGCGCATGGCGGCCACGGCAAAGCCCATGCCAAACTCCACGCCCTTCACGGCGGGAATGCCAAACGCAATCTGCGCGATGCGGTTCTCGATGCCATCGAACATGGGGTCACCGATGCCCGCGGGAAGCCCGTAGATGCCGCACTCCACAATGCCGCCGATGCTGTCGAGCTCATCGCGCGCGGCCAGAATTTCCTCGCGCATGCGACCGGCAGCGGCGGCGTCGATGCAGGGCAGGTCGTTCGTAAGGATCGCCTTGCGGTCGGCCTCGCGATAGACCATGTCGTCCATGGGCAGGTCGGAGATGCCGCCGATCTGCGCGACGTGCGCCATGATCTTGATGCCACGGGCCTCGAGCGCCTGCAGCGCGATGCCGCCGGCGATGCATAGGGGAGCCGTTAGGCGGCCGGAGAAGTGCCCACCGCCCGCGACGTCGTGCATGTTGTGGTACTTCAAGCGCGCAGGGAAGTCCGCATGTCCCGGACGGGGCTTGCGGCGCAGCTCGGAGTAATCCTTGGAGCGCGTGTTGGTGTTCTCGATAATCGCGGCAATGGGCGCGCCGGTGGTATGTCCATCGACAACACCGGCGATGATGTGGGCGGCGTCGGCCTCGCGGCGCTTGGTTGCGGTCTCGTCGCGGCCGGGGGCGCGACGGTCAAGGAAGGCTTGCAGCTCCTCCTGGTCAACGGCGATACCTGCCGGAATGCCATCGAGCGAGCAGCCGATAGCGGGGGAGTGCGACTGGCCGAAGATGCTTAAGTGCAAGACGTTGCCAAAGGTCGAGGACATGCTATTCCTCCTCGAGCGTGACCTTGCCGCCCAGCAGGCGGTAGTGGTCGAAGAAATCGGGATAGGACTTGTTGACGGCCTCGGCGCCGTGGATCACGACCTCGCCGGTGGCGCGGCTCGCGGCGATGGCGGCCATCATGGCGATGCGGTGGTCGTTGTGCGAATCGACCTCACCGCCGGTGAAGGCATCGACACCCTTGATGATGAGGTCATCGCCGGCAATGCGCACCTGCGCGCCAAGCGCGGTGAGCTCGCGGGTGGTGGTGGTCAGGCGGTCGGATTCCTTGATACGCAGACGGGCGCAATCGCGGATAAAGGTGCGACCCTGTGCCAGCGAGGCCACGGCCGAGATAACAGGCACCAGGTCGGGAATGTCGTGGGCGCTCATCTCAAATCCGGCAAGTTTGTCGGACTGCACGGTGGCGGCGTTGGTGGAGCGCACGATACGGGCGCCAAAGCGCGAAAGCGCGGCAAGCACGTTGCGGTCGCCCTGTGCGGAGCTCAGCGACACGCCCTCGACGGTGATGGGGTCGGAGCCGATGGCGCCGGCGCACAGCCAAAAGGCAGCGTTGGACCAGTCGCCCTCGACGGCCACGTTGCCGGGCGTGCGATACGAGCCACTGCTCACGCGGAAGTTCGTGACCTCGGGCTGGCCGTCCTTGGCCGGAATACGCTCGACGTTGACCTCGACACCAAAGGCCTTCATGGCCTGGATGGTCAGGTTGATATAGGGGCGGCTCTCGATGAGGCCGGTTACCTGCACGCAGGAGGGCTGGGCGAGCAGCGGGGCTGCCAGCAGCAGGCCGGAGATATACTGCGAGCTTACGTTGCCCGGCAGCACAAAGGTGCCCGGGCGCATGCGTCCACTCGTCTTGAGCGGAAAACCGCCCAGACCCTGTAGGTCGCAGCCGGCGGCGATAATCTCGTCCGAGAGCGGGGACAGCGGGCGGGCGCCAAGGCGGCCCTGGCCCACGAAGGTGGCATCCGCACCCAGCGCGCAGGCGACGGGCAACATAAAGCGGAGCGTGGAGCCACTCTCGCCGCAGTCGAGCGTGCCGCCGGCAAGGGCCTTGAGCAGGCCAAACTCAACACTCTTCATAGTGGGATGGACCTGGAAGCCATCCTCGACGGTCTCGATGCGAGCGCCCAGTGCCGTAAGGCAACGCACCGTAGCCTCGATGTCGGCGCAGGTGGTGTTGCAGGTAACGTGCGTCTCGCCGTTGGCAAGCGCAGCGCAGATGATCAGGCGATGCGCCATCGACTTGGACGCGATGGCGGGAACGGTGCCCTTAAGCGGGGACGGGGTGATGCGGGCTAGCATGCGAATGCGTCTCCCTTCTGGCCGAGGCCCTCGGCAATGAGTTCGTGGAAAGTGGAAAGCGGCGTGCGGTCGATGCTGCAGCGGCCGATGCCGTGCGGAATCACCAGGTCGATGGTGTCGCCCGCGCGCTTCTTGTCGTGGAGCGCCTCGGCAAAGACAGCATCGGCATTGAGGTCGCAGCGGGTCTTGAGGCCATGGCGGGCGCAGAGCTCCTCAATACGACCGGGCAGTGCGGCATCGCAGACGCCGTGCAGGGCCGCGGCGCGCGTGATAATGCCCATGCCGATCGACACACAGTTGCCGTGTCCGAGCTCAAAGTGCTCGCAAGCCTCGACCGCGTGTCCGGCGCTGTGTCCAAAGTTGAGGAGCTTGCGCTGGTTGGTCTCGCGCTCGTCGGCAACGACCACGGCGCGCTTGATGTCGATATTGCGGGCGATGATGAGCGCTACGCGCGCCACATCGCGGTTGAGCAGCTCCAGCGTGAGCGGGGTCTTCTCCAGCTCGGCGAAAAGCTCCGGGTCGGCGATCACGGCGTGCTTGACGACCTCGCCGCAGCCGTCGGCGAACTGCTCGGGCGTGAGGGTGGCTAGGCACCCCACGTCGGCGATAACCACGCTCGGCTGCCAAAAGGCGCCGGCCAAGTTCTTGCCGGCAGCCAGGTCGATGGCGGTCTTGCCGCCCACCGACGAATCCACCATGGCGAGCAGGCTCGTCGGGATCTGCACAAACTTACAGCCGCGCATGTAGGTGGCGGCCACAAAGCCCGCCACGTCGCCCACGACGCCGCCGCCGAGTGCCACGATCACGTCGGAGCGCGAAAGCTCGTGCTCGGCCACAAACTCAAGAATGGCAACATAGGTTTCGGCGCGCTTATGGGCCTCGCCGGCCTCGAAGGTGCAGATGCTTACCTCGTAGCCAGACGCCTCCAGGCTCTGCTTAACGGGCATCTGGTAGAGCGGGCCCACGTTGGTGTCCGTTACGATGACGGCCTTGGCGCCGCCGGCAGTGGCGCGCACGAGCGGTCCCGCCTGCTCCAGCAAAAACGTGCCAACATGCACCTGGTAGGGGCGTGCAGTGTCGATATCGATGGTAATCGCCATAAGCTTCGGTCCTTTCGACCTGGCGTGATAGGTGGTCTAGTGGGAGGCCTCGTCGTCGAGTGCGCGCTTGATGCGGTCGCCCTCGGCAAGGAGATTCTCCAGATAGCGCTGGTCGCGGTTCTTGAGCGCACGGCTGTAGGCGCCAAGCGAGTCGATCAGGTGGTCGATCTCGAAGGCAAGCGCGTCGGCGTCGTCGATCATGAGCTCGGACCACATTTGCGGGTTGAGGTGCGCCACGCGGGTGAGATCGCGGTAGCTACCGGCCGAAAAACCGTGGTGGACCTGGGCGGTCGGGCTCTTTACGTAGGCGTTGGACACCACGTGCGCAAGTTGGCTCGTGAAGGCGATGACGCGGTCGTGCTCGGCGGCGCTGGTCACGCTGAACTTGCCAAAGCCCAAGGGGCGCACCATCTCGCGCACCTGCCCCAAGAGCTCCAGCTTAAGGACATCGTCCACCGCGGGCGGAACGAGCACGAGCGGGGCGCCCTGGAACAGGTCGGCGCGGGAGTGCGCGTAGCCCGAGAACTGGGTGCCCGCCATGGGGTGCGCGCCCACAAAGTAAAAGCCGTGTTCGCGGGCAAGCTCAAAGGCGCGTTCGCACACGATGTCCTTGACGCCCACCGTGTCGATCACCACGGGGCCCATAATGGCCTCGGTGTCGGTGGCGTCGGCGAGCGCCTGGGCATGCGCCTCGAGCCACTCGATGCAGGCCTCGGGGTAGCAAGCCAGGACGATGATGTCGCATTCGCCGAGTGTCTTGTCGTTGAGCTCTCCGGCGACAGTGCCCATGCTGGCGGCCGTCATGACATCGTCATCGGGGTCCCAGGCCAGCACGCGGACGCCCGCCTGTGCATAGCCGCGGGCAAAGCTACCGCCGATGAGGCCAAGGCCGACGATGCCGGCGCACTTGGGGCCGCCCTGGTTAACGCGCGCGTTTCTCACCGTACCCATGGGCTACTCCATGGTCTCTTGGCAGACAACCTCGCGGATGGCTCGGATGCGGCGCATGGTGTCGTCGAACTGATCGGGGGTGAGGGCCTGGGCGCCGTCGGACCAGGCTCGGCTCGGCTCGTCGTGGACCTCGATCTCCAGGCCGTTGGCGCCGCAGGCGGTCGCGGCGAGCGCCATGGGCTCAACGTAGCGGGTGTAGCCGGTGGCGTGGCTGGGGTCGGCGACGACGGGCAGGTGCGACAGGTGGTGCAGCACCGGCACGGCGTTGAGGTCGAAGGTGTTGCGGGTGCGGGTCTCGAAGGTGCGGATGCCGCGCTCGCACAGGATAACGTTGTCGTTGCCCTCGCTCATGATGTACTCGGCAGCCATGAGCAGCTCGTCGATCGTGCCGGACATGCCGCGCTTGAGCAGAATCGGGGTCTGGGTCTTGCCGACCTCCTTGAGCAGGGGGAAGTTCTGGGCGTTGCGGGCGCCGATTTGCATGACGTCAATCTTCTTGTCAAGGAAGACCTGCACGTCGCGTGGGTCCATGATCTCGGTGACAATCGGCATGTCGAGCTCGGCAGACGCCTCGCACAGCAGGTCGAGGCCGGCGGGGCCCATGCCCTGGTAGGCGTAGGGGGAGGTGCGGGGCTTGTAGGCACCGCCGCGCAGCATCGTGGCGCCGGCGGCCTTCACGCGGCGTGCGATGCGAATGAGGTTCTCGCCCTCGACGGAGCAGGGGCCGGCGATGACTTGGAACTGGTCGCCGCCGATCTTGACGCCGTGACCGCAGTCGATGACGGAGTCCTCGGGGTGGAACTTGCGGTTGGCGCGCTTGAACGGCTCGGAGACGCGCTGCACGCGCTCGACGACATCCATGGACTCGAGCAGGAACGGGTCGATCTTGGTCGTATCGCCCACCAGGCCGATAATCGTCTCGTTCTCGCCGCGCGAGACGTCGGTCTTCAGGCCTTTTTTCTCAATCCAGCTGACAATATGGCTGACGGCCTCGTCGCTGGCGCTCTGCTTTAGAATTGCAATCATGGTGTGCCTCTCACCTCGATGGATATCTTTTGCAAAAACGGCCCGCATTGCGAGCCGTGTATATATGGTGCATGAGAGTTTATACTATCCGACTCGCTTTTGCCTTCTAAAGTGGGCCGTTGCGCCGCGTCTTCCTCGGAATTGCAAAGCTTTTTCTTTTATTTTGATAGCCCGTGGCGCACTTGGGTATAATGCCAAACGTTGGCCCTATTAGCTCAGGGGATTAGAGCGTCTGCCTCCGGAGCAGAAGGCCGTTGGTTCGAATCCAACATGGGGCACCATCGAACGTAAGACCGTCCGAACCTCGCATGGTCCGGGCGGTTTTTCTTATACCGACGCGACGTGATGGGACGTGGTATGGCAGCAACGGATATCGAGCGCGGACTCTCAACCGCCGAGGTCGAGGAGCGCATCGCCGCCGGTAAGATCAACCGCAACATGGAGCTCAAGACCAAGTCGGTCAAAGAGCTCATCATCGAGAACCTCTGCACGCTGTTCAATTTGATCAACGTGATCTTGGCGTTCCTGGTCATTTTGACCGGTTCGTTTAAGAATCTGACGTTCCTGTTCGTGGTGTTCCTCAATACCGCTATTGGCGTCATCCAGTCCATGCGTTCCAAGAAGATGGTCGATAAGCTCACGCTGCTGACCTCCAAGAAGGCCATCGCGGTGCGCGACGGCGCCGAGGTGGAGCTCGACCTGGACCAGATCGTGCTCGACGACATCATCCGCCTGGGGCGCGGCGACCAGATTCCCGCCGACGCCGTGGTGGTTTCGGGCGAGGCGCTCGTGAACGAGAGTCTGCTGACGGGCGAGAGCGACCTTATTAAGAAACAGCCCGGTTCCGAGCTCATGAGCGGCAGCTTTATCGACTCGGGCCTGCTGCGCGCCCGCGTGATCCATGTCGGCGCCGACAACTACGTGGCCAAAATTAATAACGAGGCCAAGTACGTCAAAAAGGTTAATTCCGAGATCATGAATGCGCTTAATGCCATCGTGCGCTTTGCGAGCATCATCATGATCCCGCTCGGTTTGGCGTTGTTTGCCTCGAGTGTGAGCGAACTGTGGGATGCCGCGGGAACCCCGGGCGATAGCGCGCTTTCGTGGTGCTTCTCCGAGCTGTTGGCTGGTCATGTGCCTTCGTCGGCGCTGCTGTCCACGGTGGGCGCCCTGCTGGGCATGATCCCGCAAGGCCTGGTGCTGCTGACCTCGTCGGTGCTCGCCATCGCCACGGTGCGCCTGGCTCGCCGCAAGGTGCTGGCGCAGCAGCTCTACTGCATCGAGACGCTCGCTCGCGTCGACGTGCTGTGCCTGGACAAGACGGGCACCATCACGTCGGGCCGCATGGAGGTCGAGGGCACGTATCCGCTGCCGGTTGAGGGCGTGAGCCTAGGCGCCGGCTCGGACAAGGCGGCCGTTCCCGTCGATACCACGGTACTCGATTTTGCGCTGGCTAACGTCGCGCGTGCGACTTCGGCCGATGCCAACGAGACCTGCCAGGCGCTGCTCAACTATTACGCCGATCGCCCGGTCGAGGTGTCTGAGCCGCTGTCGGTCATTCCATTCTCGTCGTCTAAAAAATGGAGTGGCGCTTCGTTTGCGCAGGGCTCCTATGTGATGGGTGCGGCGCAATTTGTGCTCTCTGATCGTGTTTTTTCGCAGGTCGAGAACCGTGTCGCCGAGCTTGCCGATACCTGCCGCGTGCTCGTGGTAGCGCGCGTGGACGGCTTTACGCCCGATGGCGATATGGTGGGCGAGGCCGAGCCCGTGGGCTTTGTAACCATCCGCGACGAGATTCGTGCCTCGGCGGCCGAGACTATTGGCTACTTTAACGAGCAGGGCGTGACCCTCAACGTGATCAGTGGCGACGACCCACGTACGGTGTCGTCGATCGCGCGCGTGGTGGGCGTGCCGGGGGCGGACGCTTATGTGGACGCCACGACGCTCGATACGCCGGCCAAGCTCGATGCCGCAGTGGACCGCTACCATGTCTTTGGTCGTGTGACCCCGCAGCAGAAGCGCGAGCTCGTGCAGGCGCTCAAGCGCCGCGAGCACACCGTGGCCATGACGGGCGACGGCGTCAACGACGTGCTGGCGCTCAAGGAGGCCGACTGCTCCGTGGCCATGGCAGCTGGCTCCGATGCCGCACGTAACGTGGCCGAGATCGTACTCGTCGACAACGACTTTGCCTCGATGCCCGCCGTGGTGGCCGAGGGCCGTCGCTCCATCAACAACCTGCAGCGTTCGGCCTCGCTGTTCCTGACCAAGACGCTGTTCTCGATGGGCCTGGCGGCGCTGTGCATTGCACTGCCGCCGTACCCCTTCGAGCCCATCCAGATGACACTCATCAACTTCTTCTGCATCGGCGCGCCGGGCTTTGTGCTGGGTTTGGAGCCCAACAATGCTCGCGTGAAGGGGTCATTTTTGACTAACGTACTCAAGCGTGCGCTGCCGCCGTCGATTGCAGTCATTTTGGCTGCGGCGCTCGATATCTTTGTGGCGCGCGTGTTTGGCTTTAGCCAGCTCACGCTGTCTACGATGTGCCTGCTTACGTCGTGTGCGGCGAGCGTCAGCCTGATCTGGCGCATCTCGCAGCCTCTCACGCCCTTACGTGTGGTGCTTTTTGTGTTTGTAGTCGCCGGCATCCTGGTGGGCGTTATCGGATTCCCGGAGCTGCTGTCCATTGCCAACCTGTCGATGGGCCAGATGGTTATCTTGGCTGTTATCGTGGTCTTTACCTGCTCGGTGTTCTTTAAGCTTGCCACGATGATGGATTCGCTCAAGCCGCGTCGTCGTCATGCCGCAACTGGTTTTGGCCGCGGCGTGCGCGTCCGTCTGGGTCGCGGTGGCGGCAAGGTGAGCTCGACGGTTTCGACGGCCGAGCGTTTTGCCAAGCGCGTCGCCGCCGACATGGCGCAGCGCCGCGAAGATCGCACCGCTCGCGAGGCCGAGGCCCGCGCACTCGAGGGCGTGACCCAGGCCCAGCCCAAGAAAAAGAGGAGTGCCGGAGCCAAGCGCTCCCGCGTGACGAAGTCCGCCCAAGGCATCAAAGTCTCGATGCCAAGCAAAAAGAAGAAGTAGCTACGTGCCCTGGCGATGTTGAATTGGTGCCTTGTTCCTGTGGGGCCGTGGCGATGTTATGCTCTAACTTCGATTGTTTGAATTGCTTCGAAAAGAGGATGCCGTGATCTGCCCGCATTGCCTTAAGACTATCGAGGACGGCGCCTCGTTCTGCCCCTACTGCAACGCCTATGTGGGTCCGGGCGATGGTCCCGAGCACACCGAGTTCGTGTTTTGTGAGGGCTGCGGTGCCCGTCTTTCTCCGCATGATCGTACGTGCCCCAAATGCGGACGCCCCGCTCCGGGTATCCTC
>DBGBZQ010000065.1:0-4970 GCA_048368115.1 Collinsella sp. | reverse complement strand
CGCCTGGCCGCGCGCTTTTGGGATGCCACCGCGGGCAAGGTTACCGTGGGTGGCGTGGATGTTGCGAGCGTGGATCCCGAGGTGCTCCTGCGCGACTACGCCATTGTGTTCCAAGACGTACTGCTCTTTGACGACACGGTGCTGGGGAACATCCGCCTCGGGCGTCGTGATGCCACCGATGAGGAAGTGCTTGCGGCTGCGCGTGCCGCCAACTGCGACGAGTTCGTGAACCGCATGCCGCAGGGCTACGACACCATGATCGGCGAGAACGGCTCCAAGCTGTCTGGCGGCGAGCGCCAGCGCATCTCCATCGCTCGTGCGCTGCTTAAGGACGCCCCCATCGTCCTTTTGGACGAGGCCACGGCGAGCCTGGACGTCGAGAACGAGACCGTGGTTCAGCAGGCGCTTTCCCGCCTGCTCGCGGGCAAGACGGTTATCGTTATTGCTCACCGTATGCGTACGGTGGAAAATGCCGACAAAATCGTTGTACTCAAGGATGGTGTGGTTGCCGAGCAGGGCGCTCCGGCGCAGCTCAAGGCAGCAGGTGGAGAATTTGCCCGTATGGTCGCACTGCAAAAGGAGTCGGCGGACTGGCAGCTGTAGGAATGTGACAAAGGGGCAGTCCCTTTGTCATATTGAGTTCACCCCCATAGTTTCCTAAAAGTTAACCTTTGTTGACCTTAATAGTTAGATAAACTAAACTATTTTCCAAAAGTGTGCTCGAGCAAACTTGTTTACTCGGGTGCTGAGGCACCGTGCCGCGTCCAATGCGGCAAAAGGGAGAAGCAACATGAAGAAGTCGACGTTCAATACCCTGCTTGTCGGTGGCGGTTTTCTGCTTGGCACGGCCGGCATCAAGCTGCTTACCAGCGCTCCGGTCAAGAATGCCTGCGTGCAGGGTATCGCGTGCGGCATGCGCATCAAGAACGGCTACCAGGACATGGTCGAGCAGGCCAAGGCCAATGTCGATGACATGGTTGCCGAGGCTGCCTACATCACCCAGAGCGAGGCCGCTGCTGACGAGGCAGCTGAGTAACGCTCCCAGGCACAAACTATGAGATTCTCGATTATTAGCGAGATCCCCGGCAGGACCCGTCTCCAATTGGCGGGTCCTGTGCCAGAGAGCGATCTCGATGCACTTCTTAAGCTTGGCGGCGACATCGATGGCGTGCACAAGGTGCGCGTGTATGGCCGCATTGGCCAGATGGCGCTGGAGTACGACGAGCCGCGCCGCGCAAGCGTGCTCGACGCCCTGGGCGCACTCGATGCTCAAGCTATCGCCGATGCCAAGTCGGGCTACGTGATGCAACTCGAGCCGCGCAAGCACAAACTCGTTATGGACCTGGCGACACTCGTCGGTGCCCATTACGCACGTCGCTGGTTCTTGCCTACGCCGCTGCGTGCGGTATTTGTCGTGGCCGGTTATATGGCATTTTTGCGCGCTGCCCTTCATGAGCTGGCGCGGCCGCGCCTGACCGTTCCCGTGCTCGACGCTTCGGCCATCGGCATCTCGTTCGTCAAACGCGACGTCGACACCGCGGGCCAGACGATGTTCCTACTCAACGTGGGCGAGCTGCTCGAGGACTACACCCGCGCCATGAGCGAAAACGAGCTCATCAACTCGCTGCTCGATGTGCCCGACAAGGCGCAGAAGGTCGTCGGCGACACCGAGGTAAGCGTTGCCGCGACCGAGCTTGAGCCCGGCGACCTGGTCGCCGTGCGCACTGGCATGTCCATTTGCATCGACGGTGTTGTCGAGCAGGGGAGCGCTATGGTCAACCAAGCGACCCTGACCGGCGAGCCGCTGGCCGTCGAGCGCAGCGTGGGCGACGACGTGTTCGCCGGCACCGTCGTGGAAGACGGCGGCATCTTGGTGCGTGTGCGCGCCAATACGGCTCAGACCAAGCTCCGCTCGATCGTCTCGCTCGTGCAGACGGCCGACTCGCTCAAGTCCGAGGGCCAGTCGCATATGGAGGACCTTGCCAACAAGATCGTCCCGTGGAACTTCCTGCTCGCGGGCCTGGTTGCGCTTACCACCCGCAGCCTCATCAAGACCTCGGCGGCGCTGATGGTCGACTACTCGTGCGCACTCAAGCTCACGGGTTCCGTCGCCGTCATGACCGCCATGAGCGATGCTGCCAAGATGGGCGTGATGGTCAAGGGCGCGAAGTACTTTGAGTCGTTTGCCAAGGCCGACACCATTGTGTTTGATAAGACCGGTACGCTGACCGAGGCGCAGCCGCGCCTGGCTTGCGTGCTCACGACCGACGGCTGGAGCGAGGACGAGGTCCTGCGCCTTTCTGCCTGCCTGGAGGAGCATTTCCCGCATCCGGTGGCGCGCGCCGTCGTCAACGCTGCTCGCGAGCGTGGACTCGAGCACCGCGAGCGTCACGCTGCGGTCGAGTACATCGTGGCACACGGCATCGCTTCGTCCATTGAGGAGCGTCGCGCCATCATCGGCTCCGCGCACTTTGTATTCGAGGATGAGGGTGCGCAACTCGAGTCCGACATTAAGGAGCAAATCGAGCTCCAGATGCAGGGGCTGTCGCCGCTGTATCTGGCGGTCGACGGCACCGTTGTGGGCGTGCTCGGTATCGAGGACCCGCTTAAGCCCGGGGTCCGCGAGGCCATCGCCGACTTGCACGCGTTGGGCGTTAAGCACGTGGTCATGCTCACGGGCGACTCGGAGCGTACGGCCGAGCGCATTGCTCGCGAGGCAGGCGTCGACGAGTTTAAGGCCGAGCTGCTGCCCGAGGACAAGTACGCCTATGTGGAGCGGATTAAGCGCGAGGGGCGCCATGTTGCCATGGTGGGCGACGGCGTCAACGACTCACCGGCGCTTGGTTTGGCCGATGTGGGTCTGGCCATGGGCGGTGGAAGCGACATCGCCAAGGAGGTCGCCGATATCATCCTGACCGACACGGATCTCGCCGCGATCGTGCGCCTGCGCCGCATGAGCCAGGGGCTTATCGACCGTCTGACGAGTTCGTATTCCAAGGTGATGCTCACCAACTCGGCGCTGTTGGCATTGGGTATTACCGGCATGATTACTCCGCAGGCGTCGTCACTGCTGCACAACGGCTCAACGATTGCCTACAGCCTGAGCAATGCGAAGGCTTACCTGCGTTAGCGTTTTCGATTGAGTATATGGCCTGCATTCGGGTGGCACCGCAGCCGCCAGGGTGCAGGCCTTCTTTTGTTTGACGAGATGTTAGCTCGGATATATGCTTGTGCTAGCACTGCTAGCAAATGCTGAAGGTGAGGTTGAGATGGCTACCGTTGGCGGCATGGCGCAGGTGAACGTTCGCGTAGATCGCCAGGTCAAGAACCGTGCCGAGGAGGTGCTACGGCTTTCGGGCGGGTCACTGCCCGAGCTCATCAAAAAAGTCGTGGCCAAGGTCGCACAGGGTGGCAGGCAGTGCGAGGAAGTGCTTGCGGCCGTCGACGACCGGCAGCAGACCGTCGCGCCCGATACGCCGTTCGCCGCGTCGTGGGCAGCGGCAGACCGGCTTTATGCAGATTTGGGCATCGCTGCGTCGCCCGTATCCGACGATCGCGGTTGGGACACAATCTATTCCGACGCCATGGATGAGCATTATCGCCAAAAGGGGATGATCCAGTGAGTGGAGCGCCTCTCAAGATCATGGTGGACGCTAACGTATGGGTCGATTCGTTTTGCGCCGACCATGCCGAGTCGCTTGCCGCGCGTGCGTTTATTGGGCGGGCGACGGAGACGGGGGCGTTGCTGTTCTTTCCGGTGCATATCGCCAAGGACGTGCTGTACGTTGTCCAACACGAGCTGAAGCGTAGAGTTCTTGCCAGCGGGGGAGCGCTCGACGAGGCATCTGCCCGTGCAATTGGCGATGCGGCGCTGGCGTTTGTGCGGAACATGACCGAAAACGCCACGGCCGTGGGTGCAGATGCGTCGGACCTTTGGCTGGCCGACAAATACTTAGCGCTTCATCGCGATTACGAGGACAATTTGGTGCTCGCCGCGTGCAAGCGCGCACAGGTCGATTACTTGGTAACTAACGATCGTAAACTGCTCGAACATGCCGATCTTGCAGCAAAGACACCTCGTCAAATGATGCCGATTCTTGCTTTGGCCGAACGCGGCGGCGCGGCTATCGGTTGACGCGAACTGTTTGCGGGCCTCTTGGACGACGATGCGCCAAGGGACCCGCGTCTGCTATTTACAAAAGCTCGGCCTTAATGGTGGGACTTTCTGCGAGCTGCTCGGCTGCCTTTTCTTCGGAGCTGTTGAGCGCGGCTAAGCTGCGGTAGACCCACTCGTTGACCTGGGTGTTCTTGACGCCTGCAGTCTGCATAAGGGCACCTACCTCGCGGATTGCTGCGAGCAGATCGGCCTTGGGACCTGCGAGCTCTACCTCGATGCCGTGGTAGGCGGCTACGCCGCGGTTCTCACTCACGTGGTCGATAAAGCCCTCGACGGTCTCAAGCTGCTGGGCGAGAGCTGCATCATCGTCAGCGTCCAGCGCGACGAGTGCGTTCGATACCGTGAGGGCGGGATGTCCGCAGGGGACAAAGCCTTCGATGACATCCATAGCTTCGGTAATGGTTGAGCCCAGGCCTGCGAGGGCATTGACGAGTTGCTGCTTGGTATCCATAACGGTCCTTTCGACGGTTCAATTTTGCTTGGCGAAAATATACGTGACGCGATCGGTAGCAAAAGTGCGAAGTACGGCGCACATTGGGGTCTTCACAGCTCGTGCATAGAACAGCTGTCCGCTTTCAGAACGTGGTAAGATAACACTCCACAAGTGGGGCTCGCCCCGCATGTTCCTTGAAAAGTCGACGGGTGTTGGGCGCTCGTGCCCAATGCCATCCAGACTTTCCCGACATTCGGGGGCGACTGGTTTCGACACGATAGCTCTGAGAGAGGAAGCAAGCCGAGGTCTCCTCGCCTCGTTAAACAGGGGTACCGTCAAATTGAATTGACAACAACTCTT
>DBGBZQ010000064.1:0-3880 GCA_048368115.1 Collinsella sp. | reverse complement strand
CTCGTATGTATCGAGGTATTCCTGCTTGAGCGTCTGCGAGGACGACTTGATCTTTTCCACGAGCGTGCCGGCCTCGATGAAGTAGAACGAGTTGGTGAGGTCTGCCAGGTCGTCGAGCAGATGGCTTGAGATGAGCACGCTGCGTCCCCGCGCCACTTCGCTGCGCATCGCGTCGCAGGAGGTTTTCCGCTTTCCCGGATCGAGGCCGTTCAGCGGTTCATCGAGGATGAGGTACGGGCAACCGGTCGCTATCGCCATGGCAAGCTTTACCTGCTGCTTCATTCCTGTCGAGAGTTTACGGGTCGGCTTGTCGAGATATGGGGAGATTCCGAGGGAGCTGCAGAGCGAGTCGATGTCGGTGGCCGATTTCCACGCCTCCCTAACGAAAGCAAGGTGCTCGATGGCCGATAGCGTGGGATAGAGATCCGCGCTGCCCGAAGAGCTCAGGTAGACGAGTTCTGCAAATTCGGCTGATCGGCGTTGGCAGATTCCGTCTGCCGCCAGGCTTCCCGAGCGGATGCGGGTGGGAAATTGGCCCGACAGCGCTTCAAGAAGGGTGGTTTTCCCCGAGCCGTTGGGGGCAACGAGGCCCGCCGCCGTTCCCGGGCCCAAGGAAAGCGACCCGATCGAAAGTATCGTCGTGCTCCCGTATCCCACGCTCGCGTCCAGAAGCTCGAGCCCATGGTGCTTTTTCGCGGGTCCAGGCTGTTTGGGGGAACGTGCCGCAACGGCGCCGACCGTAAAAAAGACCGCGACGTATGCCAGGGCCACGGCAAGCATCGATGCGCTGCCTGAACCGGAGCCAATGAATTCCGTCGGGAAGCATCCCACGTAACCCGTTGCCTCGATAGGCGAGAACACGGCCAGCGGCAGGAGATTGAGCGCGGCGTTATGCCCCAGTGCCGAATCGGACAGTAACGGGAATGCCGGGGCCGCGACAAGCAGCGCGGAGGTAAGGGGGCCCGCGAGGACGCGCCTCGTTGCGGTCGATAGGACGGCGGAGCAAACGGATATCAAGGTTCCGCCCGCAAGCAGCGCGAGAAGCAGGGCTGTGAAGACGTTTCCCGCGGTCGTGGTAGTGAGCGCGCCGTCATGGAAGAAGGCGATCGGGTACCCGATCTGCCCGAAGCCGTTTAGGGCCAAGGCGTAAATGCCCCCGGGTGCGAGGCCGGCGAGGAGCATCGCGGTCCCCGCGGCGATTATCGAAAACACGATCTGGATAAGGCGCCGGAATTTGGGCACGGGCGCCTTCGCCGCCAGGGTCCCGGGCCTTGTGGCGCCGAGCACGAGTATCGACGAGAGAAGGAAGGGGATGAAGGGAAGGAAGGACGGCGCCGTGGCAATGGCGTAAGGCAGGAAGGAGAGGAATGGCAGGTCGTTTGCGGAGGCCGGGATATCCGTGATGCCGGAGCTGCTCAGGGCGCGGCAATATGCGAGCGCCGCGTCATTGGTCTCTCGGTCTCCCACGATGGACCCGGATTGGAAGCCTTCGCCCATGAGCGCGTAGTAGCTCTCGGCAGAGTCGAGAAAGGCGGCGTCGGTTTGAGCGGCGAGGGCGGCGTTCGCGTATCTTGCAAGCTCCGCGTCATTTTGCTGCTCTGGAGATAGGTCTGTGCCGCTGGCCTGGGGCGCGCGCGTATTGAATGCGTCGACAAAGCTCTGCATGCCCTGTTTCATAAAGAAGGGCCCGTAGATGGGTGAATTGAACGCAATGGGGATGGAGAAGGCTGCGGCAAGAACGAGCGTGGAGATCCATACGGCCTTGTCTCTTAGGATTAGTTTGAGAAGAAGTCGACAGCACATTTAGAAGCACCTGCATTTCTCAAAGCATCGTTAGATTAATAATGACAGACCGAATGAAGATGCGTGCGACGGGGGCGAGGCGAATGGCTGAACGGTATCGATACGCGGGTTCAACGGTATCACATTGGCCACATAGATTTTTAACTTGCATTTCTACCCGCCCTTTTCGTAGAGTCGCCGATACGTGCTTAGCGCACCCTCGGCGCGTCCGGCAGGCTTTGCGAAATGGGATCCAGGAGACTTCGGCGCAGCATCATCTTGCGGAATGCTTCTAATGAGCCTCCCATCCTTCAAAAACAGAATCTCATCGCACAGCCTATCGACCGAATCCAAGATGTGGGATGACATGATGATGCACGTACCAGACTCCGGCCTGTCCGCTCACTGTGTTCGGCTGAGATCGGAAATCAACCCAACACGAGCCGGACACGCGCCAGACGGCTCTTCCCCGTGCGGCCTTCCCCCTTACGCTCATGTTGCAGGCATGTAACGCCGCAGCGAGCGCGCCTTTTTTGCGCCAGACAGGTACAATGATGAACACTGTACCGTAGCGGAGCGCCGTCGCGCGCCGCCAACACGCGAAAGGGTTTCCCATGGCCGAGATCTCGTCCTCCCGTATCGTCATCACCGTCCTTGGCAAGAACCGCCCCGGCATCGTCGCCGGCGTCACCCGTGTCCTGGGCGAAGCCAATGTCGACATCCGCGACATTACGCAGTCCATTATCGAGGACATCTTCACCATGACCATGCTGGCCGACACCGCCGAGTCCAAGCTCGACTTCGCCGAGCTGCAGAAGGCCCTGGCCGAGGCCGGCGAGCTTTCGGGCGTCAACGTGTCCATCCAGCGCGAGGACGTCTTTAACTTTATGTACCGCCTGTAGCGAACAAGCCGCTGGGGATAGCCTGACGCGCGCATGCCCATGCAAGTCACCCCGATGCGGCCCGGAGAGGAGCGCGCATGGCCTACGACGCCAAGAAAATCTATTACCGCTTCGATGACCACTTGAGCCGCCTGGTTCTGGATTACGAAGCAAGCCGCCAGATTTCGCCTGAGAGCGAAAGCCTCTACCACGGCCTGCCGACCGACCCTTATGACGAGGACCTGTTTGTCGAGCACAATGTCAAACGCGGCCTGCGCAATGCAGACGGCTCGGGCGTGGTCGCGGGCCTCACTCGCATCTCGGACGTACATGGCTACAACAAGGTCGACGGTAAGGTCGTGCCCGATCAGGGCAAACTCACGCTTCGTGGCTACAGCATCGAGGATCTGGTCAACAACGCCCAGGCCGAGAACCGCTACGGCTACGAAGAAGTCGCCTATCTGCTCATCACGGGCTCCCTGCCCACCAAGGAAGAGCTTGACGGTTTTTGCGGACGCCTGGGTGCTTTTAGGCACCTGAGCGACGAATACGTCCGCGAGTTCCCCATGACCACGGTGTCGTCGAGCATCATGAATGTGCTTCAGCGCGCCGTGCTGCTGCTCTACGCCTTCGATGCCGAGCCCGACGCCATTACACCCGAGCACGAGATCGACGTGGCCATCTCCATGCTCGCCCGTCTCCCCCGTATCGCCGCCTTCGCGCATATGGCCTCGGTCGCCAAGCGCCGCGGCTCCGAGGTTCATGTACCGCACCCCACACCCGGCCTTTCCACCGCCGAGACCATCCTGCAGGTGTTGCGCGGCGGTATGGCATTCACCCGCGACGAAGCCATGCTGCTCGACGTGATGCTCATGCTGCATGCCGAGCACGGCGGCGGCAACAACTCCACCTTCGCTTGCCGCGTGCTGTCGTCTTCGGCCACCGACCCGTATTCCGCCTACGCCGCGGCTATCGGCTCGCTCAAGGGCCCGCGCCACGGCGGCGCCAATGCCAAGGTCGTGTCTATGCACGAGGACATCCGCGCGCATGTCTCCAACTGGGAGGACGAGGACGAAGTCGCGGCCTACCTGGGCAAGATCCTCGACAAGCAGGCCTTCGACGGCACGGGCCTCATCTACGGCATGGGCCACGCCGTCTATACGCTCAGCGACCCGCGCGCCGAGGTCTGCCGCCGTTACGCGCGCTCACTGGCAGCC
>DBGBZQ010000063.1:0-4478 GCA_048368115.1 Collinsella sp. | reverse complement strand
GTCAAAGAGGCTCTCGGTCTATGATCAAGATTAAGTCTGCAACGCAAATCGAGCAGATGAAGAAGGCAGGAGCGCTATCTAAGATGGCGCTCCGCCACGTTGGAGCCATGGTGCGCCCCGGCGTTTCCACCTTTGAGCTCGATCAGCTCGCGGAGCAGATTATCCGCATGCATGGCGGCACCCCGGCCTTTAAGGGCTACGGCGGGTTCCCGGGGACCATTTGCGCATCGATCAACGATGCCGTGGTCCACGGTATTCCCAACCCCGACATGATCCTGCGCGATGGCGATATCATCTCCATCGATACGGGAGCCGTTGTCGACGGTTGGGTCGGCGATAACGCTTGGACGTTTTTCGTCGGCGCCCCCACGCCCGAAGCCAAGGCTTTGTGCGAGGTCACGCGCGATTGCCTTAAGGCTGCCATCGAGCAGGCTGTTCCCGGTAACCATATCGGGGACGTCGGTTATGCCGTTCAGTCCCTTGCCGAGTCTCACGGTTATGGCGTGCTTCGTGATTATGTGGGCCATGGCATTGGCCGCGTGATGCACGAGGACCCCAACGTTCCTAACTATGGAAAGAAGGGGAGGGGCGTTCGCCTCCAGGCCGGCATGGTCATTGCCATCGAGCCGATGGTTACGATGGGTTCCAACCATGTGAGCACGGGCTCCGACGGTTGGATTGTTACGACCAACGACCACCTGCCCGCCGCGCACTACGAGAACACCGTCGCCATTACCAATGACGGTCCGGTGATTCTCACCACGGATGCGCAAGGTGCTTGGTGTTCCTTGCAAGGCGGTGAAATGTAAAAGTCGCCGCCCCCTGATGCCCAACCTCGCCTTTCAATTTCGAAGGCATGACCCCAAGGTCTATGCCTTCTCATTTCAAGGCGATCTTGGGCATCAGGGAACGGCTTTGTTTTACATTTCAAATGTAACAAGTTCCACTTAGTTGTGGAGCCATTACGAAGTTATTACGATGCGTGCATACGTGTTGTAGAATACTCAATCGCTGTCGTTTTCTAGAGAAAGATGATTGCTTGTGAAGAAGGAAGACGCAATTGAGCTCGAGGGTACGGTAAAGGAACCGTTGCCCAACGCCATGTTTAAGGTCGAGCTCGAGAACGGTCATTCGGTTCTGTGCAACATTTCTGGCAAGATCCGAATGAATTACATCCGTATTCTCCCCGGTGACAGGGTTGTCGTGGAGCTTTCCCCGTACGACCTGACCCGCGGCCGCATCACCTATCGCTATAAATAGCGGCACGCATACACGCTCTTTTCCGACTGCAGGCTTAGCTCAACCTACGGTCGGTTTGCGTGTGAAGACCAGCCATAGTTTTAAACGCCTGCGGCTGGGCGAGTAGATAGTAGGGAAGTAGTTTGAGCGCTACCGAAAGGAAGAACGATGAAGGTACGTCCTTCGGTCAAGAAGATGTGCGATAAGTGCAAAATCATTAGGCGCCATGGCAAGGTCCTCGTCATTTGCGAGAACCCCCGTCATAAGCAGCGTCAGGGTTAAGAGAGGAGACTACGTTGGCCCGTATTAATGGTGTCGACCTCCCGCGTGAGAAGCGCGTTGAGATCGGTCTGACCTACATTTACGGCATCGGCCGCACCACTGCGACGAAGATTTGCGTCGAGTGCAACGTTAACGTGGATACGCGCGTTAAGGACCTCACCGAGGATGAGGTTAACGCCATCCGCGATTATATCGATAAGAACCAGATCATGGTTGAGGGCGACCTCCGCCGTGAGCGCAACCAGAACGTCAAGCGCCTTATGGACATCGGCTGCAACCGCGGCCTTCGTCACCGCAAGGGCCTCCCGGTCCGCGGCCAGCGCACCCACACTAACGCTCGTACCCGCAAGGGCCCGAAGCGTCAGATCGGTGCTAAGAAGAAGAAATAAGGAGCGCTAGATAGATGGCTACTGCTAAGAAGAACGTTCGCGCTGCCCGTCTGAAGCGCGCGGACCGTAAGAACATTTCCGTGGGCCAGGCTCACATTCGTTCTACGTTCAACAACACGATCGTTTCGATCACCGATCCCCAGGGCAACGTCATTTCCTGGAAGTCGGCTGGCCAGGTGGGCTTCAAGGGCTCCCGTAAGTCCACGCCGTTCGCTGCCCAGATGGCTGCCGAGGCTGCTGCCAAGCAGGCCATGGAGCACGGTATGAAGAAGGTTTCCGTCTTCGTCAAGGGCCCCGGCTCCGGTCGTGAGACCGCCATCCGCTCCCTCCAGGCTGCTGGCCTCGAGGTCTCGAGCATCCAGGACAAGACCCCCATTCCGCACAACGGCTGCCGCCCCAAGAAGCGTCGCCGCGTGTAACTGAAAGGATCGTATCAATATGGCAATCGACAGGACTCCTGTTCTTAAGCGCTGCCGTCAGCTCGGGATCGATCCCGCTGAGCTCGGTTACAGCAGCAAGAAGGAATCTATCCGTCAGCCCAAGCGCCGTCGCAAGGAATCTGAGTACGGCATGCAGCTGCGCGAGAAGCAGAAGGTCAAGTTCATCTATGGCGTTCTGGAGAAGCAGTTCCACGGCTACTTCAACAAGGCCCGTAAGATGAACGGCGTCACCGGTGAGAACCTCATGATCATCCTTGAGTCTCGCCTCGACAACGTTGTCTTCCGTCTTGGCTTCGCCCGCACCCGCAAAGAGGCTCGTCAGTCCGTCCGTCACGGTCACTTCACCGTGAACGGCAAGCGCGTGGACATCCCGTCCTACCGCGTCAAGGCCGGCGACGTCGTCGCTGTCGGCGAGAAGTTCCGTGACCTCCTCCCCATCAAGGAGGCCCTGATTTCCTCCGAGCGCTTTGAGGTCCCTGGCTGGCTCGAGGTCGATATCGAGAAGCTGTCTGGTAACGTGCTCGCTCTGCCGACGCGTGAGCAGATCAGCGGTGATATCAACGAGCAGCTCATCGTCGAGCTCTACTCTAAGTAGTCCATCCGGGCTGCTGAGGCTGGAGGTAATACATGTCAGAATTCATTAGGCCTCAGGTTCAGGTCGAAGAGATCAACGAGACGTCTGCTCGTGTCTCCGTCGAGCCGCTCGAGCGTGGCTACGGCGATACGCTGGGTAACTCCCTTCGTCGCGTTCTTCTGTCCTCGCTCGAGGGTGCCGCCGTCGAGGCTATTCAGATCGATGGCGCGCAGCACGAGTTCATGACCATCCCTAACATGGTCGAGGATGTCACCGATATCGTCCTGAATGTCAAGGGTCTTGTCTTCAGGGCTCTCGGCACGACCGACGAGGCGACCGCCACCATCTCGGTTGACGGCCCCTGCGAGGTCACCGGTGCGGACTTCTTTATTCCGTCCGAGTTTGAGCTGGTCAACCCCGAGCAGCACATCGCAACGCTCACCGAGGGTGGCCATCTCACCATGAGCATGCGCATCGGCTATGGCCGCGGCTATGTTTCTGGCGAGGCCAACAAACGCGACAACGATCCCATCGGTGTGATCCACGTCGACTCGCTGTACTCGCCGGTTTCCCGTTGCGCCAAGCTCGTTGAGGCTTGCCGTGTCGGTCAGCACACCGACTACGACCGCCTTGTCCTCGAGATCGAGACCAACGGCTCCATCGCCCCTCGCGACGCCGTGGTCCAGGCTGCCAATATCATCAACCAGCATATGGCTGCCTTTATGAACCTTGCCGAGACCCCCGAGGTCGAGGAGGAGGCTTCGATCTTCGCTCCCGAGGTCACCAACGACAACGCCGAGCTGGACAAGCAAATCGAGGATTTGGACCTTTCCGTCCGTTCCTACAACTGCCTTAAGCGCGCCAGCATTCACTCGGTCCGTCAGCTCGTTGAGTTCTCGGAGAACGATCTGCTCAACATCCGTAACTTCGGTGTTAAGTCGATCGAGGAAGTGAAGGACAAGCTTGAGTCCATGGGCCTGAGCCTGAAGGCTTAATGCTTCGCATATTTGAGGAGAAACTAGACCATGCGTCACAACGTTAAGAAGGGCCTGAAGCTCGGCACCGATGCGAGCCACACCAAGGCCATGAAGAAGAGCCTTGCTAAGGCCCTCTTCGAGAACGACCGCATCAAGACCACCGAGACCCGCGCTAAGGCGCTGCGTTCGGTCGTCGATCCGATCATCACCTGGGCCAAGAAGGGCGACCTGCACTCTCGTCGTCTGGCTATCGCCAAGCTCGGCGATAAGCAGCTCGTTGCCGAGATCTTCGACAAGGCTGCTCAGGGCATGTGGCAGGACCGCAACGGCGGTTACACCCGCATCATGAAGCTCGGTAACCGCAAGGGCGACAACGCTCCCATCGTTATCATGGAGCTCGTCACCGAGCCTTGCACGCCTAAGGCTAAGAAGGCTGCTCCGGCCCCCAAGAAGGCCGCTGCTCCCAAGAAGGTCGAGGCTGCCGAGGAGGCTCCTGCTGAGGAGACCGCTGAGTAGACAATCCGTCTGCATAGGCTATATTCGAGGGGTACGTTCGCGTACCCCTCTTTTTTTGTCG
>DBGBZQ010000062.1:0-3730 GCA_048368115.1 Collinsella sp. | reverse complement strand
CGTCTCGTTTACGCTTGACCACTACGGTGTCGACACCACGATCCTGGGCTTCTTCGCCGGCTTCTCGGGCGAGTTTATCGTTAAGGGCGCCGAGGCCCTTGGCGTGCCCGTCAAGCCCGTGTGGACCGACGGCATCACGCGTGTCAACGTGTTCCTCAACGCCGGTCCCGACACCGAGTACAACATGGTCAATGCCGGTGCCGCCATCAACGAGGCCAATGAGCAGGAGATGTTTGAGCTCATCGATTCGCTCGATGATATGACCTGCCTGGTTATCAGCGGCTCGCTGCCTCCCAACACTTCCGAGGGCTTCCTGGCCGAGGTCCTGCGCCGTGTCAAGGCCAAGGGGGCCGAGTTCGTCCTCGACATCTCGAGCCATCAGCTGGCAGACCTCATTGCTCTGGAGCCACTGCTGATCAAGCCCAATGACGACGAGCTGCTTGACATCTTTGGCATCAAGGTGAGCGGTGGCGACGACGAGTCCGTCAAGGGCGCGATGGCCGAGCTGCACGCCAAGGGCGCCAAGAACGTGCTGCTGACCCTCGGTGGCGACGGCGCGTACTTCTCCAACGGCAAGCACATCTGGTTTGCCAATCGCACTTTCGACGTCAAGCTGCTGTCGACGGTGTGCGCCGGCGATTCCTCGCTCGCTGCCTTCCTGTCCGTGTGGCACGACGCCCCCGAGCGCGTTGAGGATGCCTTGCGTCTTTCGATGGCCACCGGCGCCAACGTGGTCGAGTGCCCCGGTCTGGGCGATTTTGCCAAGGTGGACGAATATAGGAAGCACATCGAGGTTCGCCAGGTCTGCTAGCAGCATCGATACGTCGTTGCCGAACACCCGCTTTGGATTACCAAGGCGGGTGTTTTTTGCGCGCTGAACGTACGCGGCGTCTGCTCTCTCGTTTTATCTAATCGACGACGCGATTGCGTGTGCGTGCTTTCTCGTTTCTTGTTAGACTTCTTGAGAACCATCGATTTACGCTCACAAGTGCAGGAGGCCATAGGCATGTGCAATGTTTCGCTCAACGGTACGCAACCGTCCGATGCGTCCCTGCGCGTCCTGCGCGCGCTTGAGGCGGCTGGTCTTGAGGCTTGGTACGTGGGTGGTTGGGTGCGCGACGCCCTGATGGGGTGCCCCAGCCACGATGTTGATATGTGCTGTAGCGGCCTGTGGCAGGAGTCCAAAGCGGCGCTCGAGGCCGCCGGCATCGCGGTTGTGGAGTCGGGCATTAAATTTGGCGGAATCACGGCTATTTCCGATGGCGAGCGTATCGAGGTCACCACGTACCGTCTGGATGGCTTTTACACCGATGGTCGCCATCCCCAGAGTGTGGAACGTGCCGCCTCGCTCGAGGACGATCTGGCGCGCCGCGACTTTACCGTCAACGCCATGGCCTGGCATCCCGAGCGCGGGCTTGTCGACCGCTACGACGGCCAGGGTGACTTGGAGCGCAAGCTGATTCGCGCTGTCGGCGATCCCAAGCGTCGCTTTAACGAGGACGCCCTTCGCATGCTGCGTGCGGTACGCTTTGCCTGCCGCCTGGACTTTATGATTGAGCCCGAGACAAAGCGCGCGCTTGCTGAGTGTGCGCCGTTGCTCGATGCTGTGGCGCGCGAGCGTGTGGGTATTGAGCTCGAGGGCATTCTTTCGACCGGTCATGGGGGAGACGCGATGCTTCGCTATCCCGAGCTCATCTGTGCCTCTGTGCCCGAGTTGGCAGCGGGTCGCGGCTTTGATCAGCGAAGTGTCTATCATGCGTTTAACGTCTACGAGCATATCGCCCGTGTGCTGACGGTGGCGGGGGAGCTGGCGCTGTGTGACGGCGTCGCGCCCTCGTCGAGCCTGATGTGGGCGGCGTTTTTGCACGATGTGTCCAAGCCCGAGTGTTTCACGGTCGATCACGCCGGCAGCGGACACTTCTACGGTCATCCCGAGCTCGGCGCCAAGAAAGCGCGCGTCATTATGGATCGCCTGGCGCTCTCGCACGACCTGGTGCGCGATGTGTGCCTGCTCATCAAATTTCACGACAAGCCGCTGCGCCCCGAGCGCTCCTGCCTGCTCAATATGATGCGCGCGCTTTCGGGCGAGGGCGTCGACACGCCGCGTTTGATGGACGAGCTCATGGACCTTAAGCGTGCCGACACACTTGGCAAGGCCCCGTCGTGCTTCTATTACGTCGAGACGATTGAGGAGATGCGCGCGATGGCGCACGAGCTGCTGAAGGCAGGGGAGCCCTATACGCTCAAGATGCTCGCCATCAACGGCGGCGACCTGATCCGTGCCGGAGTCAAGCCCGGGCCGGAACTGGGGCAGCTTCTCAACTCCGCCCTCGACGCCGTGATCGAAGACAACATTCCCAACGATCGCGAAGCTCTTTTGGTCCATCTCAACTTGAATTAGCTACCTAGTTTACCTGCGTGTTCCATAACCTGCCGACAATTTTTCGGCAATTTGGAATTTCTTCTTGCGCTGACGTTTTTTGTCCCGTAATATATTTTCTCGCAGCACGGCAGTGCAGATGTCATGTGGCCCGTTCGTCTAGCGGTTTAGGACGCCGCCCTCTCAAGGCGGAGATCACCAGTTCGAATCTGGTACGGGCTACCACTTCTTTTCTGCTGAGTCTTATGGCCCGTTCGTCTAGCGGTTTAGGACGCCGCCCTCTCAAGGCGGAGATCACCAGTTCGAATCTGGTACGGGCTACCACGCATCTGATACCCGGACTTCCCATGGAAGGCCGGGTTTTTTATTTTCAAACAACCGTCTGCAATTCCCGTTTGAACCAGAGCTTTTCGTTCTGTCTATGGTCCTTGCGGGTACAATATCCAAGATATTTTGACTGTTAGAAGGAGTCTCATGACGGAGTCCTCTCAGCATACGTCTAAGCCCCAGGTCGAGGTTGAGGCCTCGGGCGGAGATGACAATAAGAGCGCACGCCGCGGCGCCATCTTTATCGGCGTCGTGCTGGTGGGTTATATCGTCTATCTGGTGGTAACCGGGCAGATGGGGCAGTTCTGGGCCGCTATGTCGAGCGTCCAGGCGTCATGGCTCGTTGTCGCGTGTCTCTGCATGTTCATGTATCTGTTCTTTGGCATTGTGGCCTATGCGATCGCTGTCTGGCTCGACCCCAATTCACCCGTCGGCATTCGCGACCTGATCTCGGTCGAGGCGAGTGGCATCTTCTTTGGCAACCTCACCCCTATGATGATGGGCTCGACTCCTGCTCAGATCTACCGCCTGACCAAAGCGGGCCAAAATGTCGGCGAGGCCGGAGCCACGCAGTTCACGCGCTTTATCGTGTATCAGTTTGGCCTCGTTGCCTGGGGCGCTATCCTACTGCTTGCTCGCATGCCGTTTTTTGCCGAGCGCTATGGCGACATGACGCTGCTGTGCGTCTTTAGCTTTGGTGGACACTGCTGCATCTTGCTTGGCATCTTCGCCGTCGCGCTCATGCCTATGACCGTCACGCGCGTCGCCCATTGCATCATCAATTGGCTCGAGCGCATTGGTGTCTCGGCCACTAAGATCGAGGGATGGCGCACGTTTGTCGATGGCGAGATCTACTCCTTCTCCGAGAAGTTCAAGCTTTCGGCCGGACATTTTTCTTCCATGCTGCTCACCGTGTTTATCACCATGCTGCAGCTTGCGTTTTTCTATCTGGTGCCGTATTTCCTGATGCTTGCCTTTGGCCACCACGAGGTCGACTTTTTCTCGGTCATGGCCGCGAGCGCC
>DBGBZQ010000061.1:0-3372 GCA_048368115.1 Collinsella sp. | reverse complement strand
GCCTCGTCACGCTCGATCGAGATAGCGTTGACAGGGCAGGCGTCGACGCACCCACCGCATAGGATGCAGCCGTCGGTTACGCGGGCGCATCGGCTGGGTCGCTCGCCTTCCACTACGATGCCGCCCGAGGCACAGGCGCGAACGCAGCGACCGCAGCCGATACAGGCTTCGTTATCGATAATCAGTCCGCTCATCTATGCCATCCCCTCGATAATCTTGGCAAGTTTTACCGCCTGCTCGGACGCCGTTCCCTCAACGGCCTCGCACGTTTGGTCACGGTCGGGCACAAACGAGCGCACGACCTGTGTCGGCGACCCGGTAAGGCCGCAACGCGCGGGGTCGGCGTTCACGTCGGCGGCACTGACCACGCGCACGTCCGCCTCCTCTGCCGCGCGAATACCGGCAATACTCGGCATACGCAACTGGCCAATCTCCTTGGCAGTCGTCATCGCGCACGGCATCTCAAGGTACACCGTCTCCTCGCCGGCATCGCATCCGTGAACGAGCGAAAGCGCACCGCACGTCGTAAAGCCTGCGCTTTGCACGCAGCTCACGTCGGTCACGCAGGGAATCTCAAAGGCGCCGGCAAGCTCGGGGCCAATCTGGGCCGTATCGCCATCCACCGCCATCTTGCCGCAGATGAGCAGGTCGAAGTCCTCGTCGAGCGCCTCGATGCCGCATTTGAGGGCATAGGTGGTTGCCAGGGTATCGGCACCTGCAAAGGCTCGGTCGGTCAGCAGCAGCGCATCGTCGGCGCCTCGGGCGATGCAGTCGCGCAGCAGTGACTCGGTCGCGGGGATGCCCATCGACACCACCGTCACGCGCACATCCATGCCAAAGCCGATAAAGTCGTCCTTCAGCGCCAGCGCGCATTCCAAAGCGCTCGCATCAAAGGGATTAATGACCGCCTGCTTGCCATCGCGCACGATGGTATTGGTCTTGGGGTCCATCTTGACCTCGGTGCTGCCCGGCACGGCCTTGACGCACACCACCATATGGAAATCGCTCATCTTCACGCGCCCCCTTTCTGGACGAGCTCATCCAAGAGCTTCTCCGAAAACAGGTTACCGCGACCCAGCTGCCCGGCAGGATCGAGCTGGAGCTTGAGCCGCGCCGACTCGACCATGGCCTCGTGACCGTACATCGTCTCCAAGAAGCCCGCCTTGATCTTGCCGACGCCGTGTTCTGCGGAGACGGCACCGCCCATGGCCGTGACCTCGGAAGCCCACTGGGCAAAGAGTTCTCCGCCGCGGCGATAATCCTGTGCATCGCGCGGCAGAATGTTCACATGCAGATGGTTGTTACCGATATGCCCCCAGGCGGCAGATTCAAGCCCACTTTCCGCCAGCGTGCGGCGATAGAGGGCGATAACATCGGCCAAGTGCGCGTTGGGCACCGACATGTCCGAACCCAGTTTGGTGATGGTGGGATCCATGCGGCGGCGCTCGTCGATGAGCATGTTGACGCTCTCGGGCACCGCATGGCGGAAGAATCGCTGACACTCGCGATCGACCTCGGTGCGCGCGACCCATGTCGCATCGTCACTGCCGCCCGCAAGCTCCAGTACCCACCCCAAGTGATACAGCTCCTCAGTCGCCTGGGCTTCGTCGTCGCAGTCGAGCTCCACGTAGACACAGACCTTGGCGTCTTTGTCGAGCGCAGGCAGCGAGGCAAACGCCGTCGACTGCTCGCGCTGGCGGCGAAGGATATCCAGGGCGCCAGCATCGAAGTACTCGATGGCAGCCGCATGGGACAGGACGGGACGCACAGAATCGGTGAAGGACACGGCCTTGTCTTCGCTGTCGAAGAAGCAGCTCACGCCCCAAACGACCGCGGGTGCCACCTGCAGGGCAATCTCGAGTTCGGTGATGACGCCGATTGTGCCACACGCACCGATAAACAGATCGATGGCATCCATATCGTCAGCAACGAAATAGCCCGAAGCATTTTTTGTCTTGGGCATGGTATAGCCGGGAAGATCGAGCTCGAGTGTACGGCCCGCTGCCGTCACGAGCGACAGGTGGCGGCCCTGGGCAAAAGCCTCGCCGCGCCGAAGCTCAAGCAAATCGCCATCAGCCAGCACGAAGTGGAGTCCCGTGATATGTGGGCGCATGGGGCCGTAGGCGTAGCTGCGGGCACCGGAGGCGTTACATGCCGCCATGCCGCCCAGACAGGCAGACGCCTCGGTGGGATCGGTGGGAAAAAACTGCTCGGGAGCCTCTTGGAACTCCTCGTAAGCCTCAAGCGATGCCTGGTCCCAACCAGCGGTCGGCAGCACCTTCTTGCTCAGCTGCTTGCGCAGCTCCGAGAGCACAACGCCCGGCTCCACGCGCAGCAGAAATTGGCCTTGTTCATCGCGGCGAAGGCCCAAATAGCGATTCATACGGGAAGTATTGAGGATATGCCCGCCGTGGGGCACGGCGCCGGCGGCAAGGCCGGTTCGGGCGCCCTGAACCGTTACCGGAACACGCTCGGCATGGAGCTTTTCCAAAATGGCACGGACCTCGTTTTCCGTTGTCGGAAACGAGATGCTCGAGGCCTCGCCCGATGCGCGAGATTCATCGCGGCCATACTCTTCGAACTCGTCGGTGAAGGGTTTGATGGTTGCAGACACGCGAACTCCCCCTTTAGCTAACTACAGTGTTTGCAGGGAGATGTTACCGCATCGTTTCGTCGACGTGTTCGAGACCGTCTCCATAATTGGCGATTTTTACGTTCGTGCAATTCGGCGAGCGGCTGGATTTTCTCGGCAGACGATGCTTTTGACACATATGGCCCCGCCGTCGCCGACCGCGCGATTGTCGCTTGAAAAAAGTTGGAGTATTTTTTGCCGCCTTTTACCTGCGGAGACACCAATCCGTCAAGCATTTGGTCAGCAATTGGTCAAGTAGTGGCTGATACCGTCGGCATCGACAGCCAAAACCGACAGAAGTTTTGGCCCCAGAAGCAGGGAGGTTCCCATGGCATATTACTGGCCCCAGTACGGCATCGCCATCGAAGTCAACGACGATCCCCATCTCCTGCCTTTCGACGAAGAGGCATTCCCCGATACGACGGTCTACCACGTTACCACCGATGTGATCTGCGACCCCGAGTCGTTCTCGGCGCTCGCCCACCGCATCGCGCATATCCACGACATCGAGTTCCCTCCCGACTTCGACGAGCTTGTCTACTCACGCCGTCTGATGCTTCACATGCTCTTTGGAGCGAACCCGTCCACCTTTGCGCGCATCTATACCGCCAAGGATGCCGCATGAGCGCGAAGAAGCCACCCCACTTTGCAGGCCTGGGTCGTCGCAAGAAGCTCATCGTTGCCTGCTTGGCCATCGTCTGTGCCCTTGTCGCCGTAGGACTATACGCTTGGCAGTCGCA
>DBGBZQ010000060.1:0-11345 GCA_048368115.1 Collinsella sp. | reverse complement strand
CGCCGTCATCTACGCCCTCCTGTTCTAAATCTATCTACGCATCGGTATCTCGAACACCTGTTTGATGCTGTGCTATGATATGAGGTCACCGTAGCTGCGTTCGAGAGGAGGAGCGGTGGCCGACCAGGACATCAAGATGCTCATCGAGCGCATTATGGCCGAGGCCCGGACCCATCAGTCCGCCCGTTTCTCACATGAGGTCTACGCAGACGAGCCGATTCTCAAGACCGGCCGACAGATGCAGAACTTCCTCCCCGACCAATACCGCAAGATGCGTGAGATATCGCGTTGGCAAGAAGACCCAAAGGGCGGCGCGGGCCGTTGGCTTTCGGAAGCCGAGCTTTTCTACCGCCAAGGCCTGCTGATGGCCGATTTTGAGGACGATTGCCCCTATAACGGTACGTTCAAGTCGTACTTCCCAACCTACAACGCTATGAGCGATCGCCAGCTGCGCGGGTACTTTACCTGGCGCGCCCAAGTGCGCCGCGGAACCGTCGAGGAAACGTCTACGTCCTTTGCCTTCCTGTACCTCTATGAGCTGATCTGCAGCATTGGCGTTGATGACCCGCTCGATGGCTTTAACAAGATCAAGGCCTTTTGGGATGCCTATCGTGCCTTCGAGCCCGGCATCGACCGGTTTGCACGCGTGTGGTTGCAAGATTACGCCGTTTTCCATGGGCTCAACCCCGAGCTGCTTCGCGACTCTAAAACCGTCGCATTCGACAACGCCCTCATCGAGCTGCGCCGCGCAGCGCGAGACCTCTCGCCTGCACCGGCACCGTCGGCCCAAGCCCCCAAGCGTCGCAAAACCTCCGAGCCCACGCTCCCCCTTCCGCCCGACGAGGCGCGCGAGGAGCGACTCATGGCCGCTATCAACGCCCTCTCCACGTATAACCTCAATAACTCAAGACTCGATCGCAGCAACCATCGCGACCTACGCCACGTGGTATGTGCCGTGTATGTCCGTATGGCGCGCTACTATGACACGCACCGAAAGACCGGTATCGTGGCGAGCTTGTTTGGGGAGGAGACGGCCATGCCCTATACCATGTTTGCCTCGGCTGTGTTCTTTGCGCCTAATCGCCACGAGGACTGCGAATACCGTCTGGACCCCATCCATATTTACCGTTGTCAAAACGGCTTTTGGGAATGCATGCGAATTCACGGCAGCAGGCAAAAGAGCAGCAAGCTTGGTGAAATGATGCGCGCCTGTGACCAACGCCTGCGCCTGGCCCTAGACCCCACCCACCCCCTGAAAGAGGAGAAAGTCCCCAAATATCTGGCCAAGATCATCGATGACGAGATCGTGGCATGGCTTTCATGGGATGCCACGCACCAGCCCGTCAAGATCGATATCGACCTGAGCCAGCTGGGGCATATCCGGAGTGCCGCCGCACAAACGCGTGAGGCGCTTTTGATCGATGAAGAGCGTGAGGACGATGTGCCTATGGAAGTCGAGGCGACGCTTATCGAGCAACCGAACACTGAGTCTGCGCCCGGCATGACCGCCGGACCTGGCGAGATGGCCACACGGCAAGACGAACCCGACGAGCCGACTGTCTCCACCGAAGAGTTTGGCGTCGTGGCACCGCTCCTCGCGTCTGTGCCCGCGCCCGCAACGCCCGCGTCTGCCGAAGCTGCGAACAAACTCGCGCCTGCCGCAGATGCCTTCCTTCGCGCGCTCCTCGAGCAGAACACGGCGCAGGCCACATTGGCGGTGGAAAGGTCGGGGCAAAGTGAGGACATGCTCGTCGATGGCATCAACGAGGCGCTCTTTGACCTGGTGGGTGACACCGTAATTGAATTTGGCGCGGCAGGACCGCACATTATCGAGGACTACAAAGCAGACGTGAGAGGATACCTAGACCATGAGTGATACCGCATCCGCAGCACCCCGCGTGCCCAAGCGCGTCGCCGCCGTCATTCTCAACTCGCTCAAGGGCGGCGTGGTCCCGCGCATCGGCCTTCCCTACATCACCGTAGGGCGCGAGGTCGAGATCCGCGCCCTGCTCACCGACCTGAGTCTCATCGCCGACGGCGGTGCGAGCTTCCGCTTTCTGGTCGGTCGCTACGGAGCCGGCAAGAGCTTTTTGCTCCAGACCATCCGCACGCACGCCATGGGCGAGGGATTCGTCGTGGCCGATGCCGACCTATCCCCCGAGCGCCGCCTGCAGGGCGGCCAGGGACAGGGCCTTGCCACCTACCGTGAGCTCATCCGCAACATATCGACTAAAACGCGCCCCGAAGGCGGTGCGCTCAACCTTATCCTGGATCGCTGGGTCGCCTCGTGTGCCGATGCCGACGAGTCTGCCGTCAATGCCCAACTGGCCCCGCTCGAGGAAATGGTCCACGGCTTCGACTTCGCCCGCATGCTCCGCCGCTACCGCGCGGCAGTATCCGAGAGCGACGAAGAAGCTATGAGCCGCGTGACCAAATGGATTCGCGGCGAGTACCGCACCAAGAGTGAGGCACGCGCCGAGCTGGGCTCCTCGACCATAATCAGCGATGACGACTGGTACGACTACGTTAAGCTCATTGCGCGCTTTTTGGTCTGCAGCGGCTACAAGGGCATGCTGGTGCTCATCGACGAACTCGTGAATCTGTACAAGATTCCCAACGCGATCACGCGCCAATACAACTACGAGAAGATTCTGACCATGTACAACGACACGCTCCAGGGCAAGGCGCAGTACCTGGGCGTGATCATGGGCGGCACGCCAACCTCCATCGAAGACCGCCGCCGCGGCGTGTTCTCCTACGAGGCCCTGCGCAGCCGACTCGCTCAGGGCCGCTTTGCGCGCGAGGATCTTAAGGACATGCTCGCGCCCATCATCCGCCTGCAGCCACTCACCTATGAGGAGTTGCTGGTGCTGATCGAAAAACTCATGCAAATTCACGCCGGCTACTTTGGCTGGACGCCCACGCTTACCGAGAACGACTTGGTGGACTTCCTCAAGATCGAGTTCGGTCGTGTGGGAGCCGACACGCATCTGACGCCGCGTGAAGTCATTCGTGACTTTATCGAGCTGCTCGACATCCTATGCCAGAACCCCGACGCCAACGTAGCCGAGCTGCTGCAAAGCGTCGGCGGTGACGCGCTGGCGCCAGCAACCGCAACAGGCGACACCGATACCGCAGGCGGCGACCGTAACTTCGCCGAATTCACCATCTAACCTGCCAAAAAGGGACAGGTTTATTTTGGCAGGTTTTATCTGGGCAAACGCTGAGACAGCAATGCAGCAAACCATTGCCAGCCGCGTTGAGAGGTTCGCATTTGAGGGGAGGCCCCGTGAACGCCTTTGACCGATATGCTCCGTTTATCCAAGACTTCATCTACTCCCACGATTGGGAAAGCCTACGCTCTATCCAGGTTGCAGCAGCTGATGCCATCTTTAACACGCAAGATAATGTGCTCCTGACGGCATCCACGGCTTCCGGCAAAACCGAGGCAGCCTTCTTTCCCATCCTGACCGAGTTTTGGGAGAACCCGCCCGCGAGCGTGGGCGCCCTCTACATCGGCCCCCTCAAAGCGCTCATCAACGACCAATTCGTCCGCCTCAACGACCTCTGCGAAGAAGCCGATATCCCCGTCTGGCACTGGCATGGCGATGTCTCACAATCACACAAGGCCAAGCTCATCAAAAAACCGAGCGGCATCTTGCAGATTACACCCGAGTCACTCGAAGCGCTCCTGATCCATAAGCATATGGCGATCCCGCGCATGTTTTGCGACCTGCGCTATGTGGTCATCGATGAGGTCCACTCGCTCATGCGCGGCGACCGTGGCGGGCAGACGCTCTGCCTTATCGAGCGACTCTCGCGCATGGCCGGCGTGCAGCCTCGCCGCATTGGCCTTTCGGCCACCATCGGCGACCCCGAGCGCACGGGTACCTTCCTCTCACAGGGAACGGGGCGCGACTGCGTTATCCCCCGCTTTGAAGAACCGCGCCACGTGTGGCGCATCTCCATGGAACACTTCTACAACTCGGGTCCCCAGGCACAGCAGCGGGGATTCATGGGCACAGGCCCTCAAGAGGCCGAAGTGCTTGCGTGCGAGCGCATCGAGGCAGCGGCGTCCGCGGCACTGCCCGCCGGCGCCCAAGACATGCGTCGCAGCGGACAGCTCACACAAGAGGAGCGCCGTCAACGTCGCGAGCGGGCACGTGGCAAGGCTACCTCCGGGAACCGCAGCACTTCTTCGGCCCCCGAGGGCGAAGTCGATATCCCCCAGGCCGCTGAGCAGGCGCTCCTCAACCCCACCGACACGGCACCAGACAACGCCGACCCCGGCATGGGCTATATCTTCGAACACACCCGCGGGCGCAAGTGCCTGGTCTTTGCCAACTCGCGCGAGGAGGCAGAGGCCGTATGCTCCATGCTGCGTAGCTACTGCGAGAGCCGGCACGAGCCCGACCGCTTCCTCATCCACCACGGTAATCTTTCGGCATCGCTGCGCGAGACGGCAGAAGAGCTCATGCGCGATGAGGAGCAGGCACAGACAACCGTCACTACCTCTACGCTGGAGCTCGGTATCGATATCGGCCGCTTGGAGCGTGCCTTCCAGATCGACGCGCCGTTTACCGTCAGCTCCTTTTTGCAGCGAATGGGCCGCACGGGACGCCGCGATCTTCCGCCCGAGATGTGGTTTGTCATGCGCGAGGAAGAGCCCGAGCCGCGCACGATGATGCCCGAGACCATTCCGTGGAAGCTCTTGCAGGGCATCGCGCTCGTACAACTCTATCGCGAGGAAAAGTGGGTCGAGCCGCCCGAGCTCGATCGACTCCCCTACAGCCTGCTCTACCACCAGACTATGTCGACGCTTGCCAGCACCGGAGAGCTCACGCCGGCAGAGCTTGCCCAACGCGTGCTCACACTCAGCTATTTCCATCGCATCTCGGCCGATGACTATCGCATACTGCTGCGTCACCTCATTAAGATCGACCATATCCAGGTCACCGAGGGCGGTGGGCTCATTGTGGGTCTCGCGGGCGAGCGCATCATTAACAACTTTAAGTTCTACGCCGTATTCCAGGAAAACGAGGAGTTCACCGTTCGCAGCGAGTCGGCCGAGTTGGGCACGATCGTCAATCCCCCACCGCCCGGCGAGCGCATCGCCATCGCCGGACACTGCTGGATTGTCGAGGAAGTGGACTGGAAGCGTCATACCGTCTTTGCCACTCAGGTCAAGGGCCGTGTGCCGGCTTACTTTGGCGATTGCCCCGGCGACATCAACACGCATGTGCTCGAGCGCATGCGTAAAGCGCTCAACGAACATGCCGCGTATCCGTACCTTATGGGTAACGCGCGGGCCCGCTTGGCGCAGGCTCGCCATACGGCCGAGATTTCGGGCGCGGGAACCAAGCCGCTCATTAACCTGGGCGGCGACACCTGGGTGCTCTTCCCCTGGTTGGGAAGCTACGCCTTTTTGGCGCTCGAGCGCATGCTCAAGATTAGCTGTGCCGCGGAGCTGGGCCTTCGCGGACTCGACCCTTCACGCCCGTACTTTATGCAGTTTAAGATGAAGGCCGACGAAGAGACGTTCTTTGAGGTGCTCGCCGCCGAGGCCGAGAAGGACTTCGATCCCATCGAGCTCGTCTATCCCGGCGAGGTGCCTTATTTTGATCGCTACGACGAGTTTGTTCCCGAAGAGCTCGTGCGCAAGGGCTTCGCCGAAGGCGTGCTCGACATAGAGGGCATGAAGCAGCGTGTCCGCAGCTGGCGCGACCACGCCTAAGACCAGTCTTTTTGGGACGGGGAGACTTACTTGTCGTGAAGGACGGTGCCGAGGAAGTCGGTGTCGAAGGGCACAGCTTCGGCAAAGACATAGTCACCGTCGCTGGCGATGAGCAGATAATTCTCCTCGCCGCCGAACTCTGCATCGCCACATGGGACCACCCAAGCATGGTCGAACACCTCAAGCGCCGTGGCGGCACAGTCGCGCAGGAACGTCACATCGCTCCCCTCGTTTGCGCTCACGATATTGGCCACGTAGATACCCCCGGGGTTCAGGCTGCCCCGCACCAGGCGCAGCGCCTCAACGGTCGCCAGCTCGCGCACGGGCTCGGCACCGCCAAAGCAATCGCTCACGATCACGTCGTAGCGACGATGGCCCACGCTCGTCACACCCAAATACGAGCGAGCCTCAGCGGTTATCACCCGCAGGCGATCGCCCGCCGCGCGCTCCAGCTCGTCTAGGTAGAACCAGCGGCGCGCCAGGCGCGTAATCTCGGCATCGTACTCAATGACGTCCATGCGCAAGCTCTCGTGCGACATCAGCGCAAACTTGGGATAGGCAAACCCACCGCCGCCCAGCATAAGCATACGGTCGATGCCGTGACCATAAGCGTCGCGCATCGCATCCTCGGACTCAAACACGTCGTCAAACGCACGATAGTACGCAAAGACGGGCTCCGCCCAACGCTCGCCAATGTAGCTTGCGCTTTGGTAGACGCCGCCTTGCACCAACACGCGAATCTCATCGCCGCCCTCATCGTGCACGCGTTTCACACGTGCCAACCCATTGCGGGTTCGCGCAACCTGCAGACAGGCAGCACGAACAGCGACAGCGGCCGCACCAAGCGCCGCGGCTCCCAGAGCAACGCCGGCAACGACACCAGCAGAAACACTCGGCTTGTTCATCTAGAGCTCCTTTTGCAGATAAAGGCCATGGTCATAAAATCCAAGATGGCGATAGTACTCGCGTGTGCCAATCGCGCTAATCACGTTGATGCGCGCATAGCCCGCGTCCCGGGCGATCTCGCATGCATGCTCTACGAGCAAACGCCCCAATCCATGGTGCTGGGCCGCCTGGCCTTGATCCCCCACGCGCGCCGCCATGCCATACACGTGCACCTCGCGAATCATCGCCTCGTCCGGCGTCGTCGGTAACTCGTCCGCATGCGCGGCAACAAAAGTACGATCGGGCAGCGACAGGCGCAAAAAGCCCACGATCTTACCCTGCGGCGTCACCCACTGCAAAAAGCGCTCGTGCGTCACCGGCGTCTCGTACGCCACCTCCTCGTCAAGGGTCAGCTCATCCAGGTCGGCACCCGCCGTGCTGATCTCGCGATAGCGGATCTCGCGCACTGTCGCGCCTTCCCCACGAGCCGCCAGGCGGTTCTCAACGAGCTGACGCAGGTTGGGCTTCTTGTTGCCCACCATGATGTCGTCGGAGCTAAAGTCGCGGATCATGCGACTGATACGGCAGAACGCCGGCGTCACCACGATGTCGTCGGCCAGCACATCGAGCAGCTCATCCTCGGTATAGGGGCGCCACTCGCCACGCTCATAGCAGCCCACCAGACGCGAGCCCTCGATGAGCGCACACGGGTAGACCTTGACCTCGTCGGGCATAAAGGCCCCTTCGGTCATAAAGCGCTCGTAGTCGCGCTTGTCCCCCTCGGGTGTGGCGCCCAGCAAGTTGAGCATAAAATGAGCGTGGATCTTAAAGCCAAACAGGCGCGCGAGCGAAAACGCCCGCTCGATCTGCGCCACCGAAATGCGGCGCTCGTTGATATCGAGCAAATGTTGGTCGAGACTCTGAATACCCATCTGGATCTTGGTGCAGCCCAGGCGGCGGATGAGCGTGAGGGCCTGCGGCGTTACGGCATCGGGGCGCGTCTCGATAACGAGTCCCACCACGCGATGCTTCGCCGTCTCGTTGATTCGTTGCTGCCGCTCGAGCTCTTCCATCGTTGCTGTCTGCCACACGGCGACCTCGCCCCACGGCGTACCGGGGCCGTACAGACGACGCACTGCGCGGTTATAGCCGCCCACGGCAGCATCCACACGCTCCTGCTCGTCGACAACGCCGGCAGCAAGCTCAGCCTCGTCTGTCGCAATGCCGGCAGCCCGATAGCGCCCGCGGCGCCCTGTTACCACCGGCGGCAGGGCATCGGCGGGAGCGTCATCGAGCAGGCGCCCCGCCTCGGCACGACTGATGCCCGGACGCGCCAACATGGGGTTTGCCGCAACGCCGGCGACGGCATCGTCATTGAGCGCACGGAAAAGCTCCGACATAAACCATGCCTGATACCCTTGCGGATAGTCACTCCAGGTGCCACCGAGCACGATAAGCTCTATCTTGTCGGTCGCATGACCCATCTGCGAAAGCGCCGTCAAACGGGCACTCACCTGCAGATACGGATCGAAGCAGTTTTGCTCCGCACGGGCACACGCCGGCTCAGCGTGCAGATAGCTCTTGGGCATGCGCAGGTCGTTGGGGCAAAACAGGCAATCGCCCGAGCACGGCCACGGCTTGGTGATGACGGTAATAGTCGCCACGCCCGAAGCCGTGCGGCGCGGCTTCATGCGCAACACCTGCAGCAGTTGGCGTTCCAGATCGGAATCGACATTCCACGCAGCCCACCGAGCCGGCTCCTCACGTTTAACCCGCTGGTAGAACGGCAGCAGACGGCGCTTGGCCAAATCGCGTTTGTCGGCACCCTCACGGCGCGCCTCGGCATGTATCAGTTTGACGAGCGCCTTGTCGTCCACGGTCTCGCCGCGACGCAGGGCCTCAAGTATGTTCAAGATAATCTGTTCCATGCCCCCATTGTAAAGGCAAAGGCGCCGGAGCCGATCTCGGCTTCGGCGCCTTCATCAAACAGCGCGTCTATATCTTCGCCTAGGCTTTCGTCTGCCTCAATACTCCGAATCAAACGACATGTCGCCCGAACCGACCTCAAAACGATACGTGGCAGACTTGTCACCGTTATCGAATTCAAGATTCAAAATGGTCTCGCCGTCGTAGCCAAGCGGAAGGAAATCGCTCTCGAAGTCGCCGCTGCCCAAGGTGAGGCTCGCCTTAAAGCCCGTCGAGTTCGGAACCGTTATCTCCACATCGCCCGAGCTCACACTCACGTCCATCGACTTCGTGGGGGCCGGGTAAAGCTCGAACGTCACATCGCCCGAACCGACCTCGGCATTCAGGGTATCGGTCACGGTGCCCGTAAACTCAACGTCTCCCGAGTCCAGAGTCAGGTTGAGGTCATGACACGCAATGCCCGCGACCGTCAGATCACCCGATCCTACATTCGCTGTAATGCCCACCATGTTATCGGCAACTTTGCGCGGCAGTTCGACGGTAACCGTGCGGTCAATGGCGCGCTCGTCATCGCAATCGAACTGGCGAATCTTGAGCGTAGAGCCCTTGATTTCGGCCAGGTTCTGGGTTGCCGCATCGAAGGCAACGGTCCCCGTTGCCACGCGACCGCTTTCAATCACGCGCACTGGCCCGCCGGAGACGTGTTTGACCTCCACCGTGCCCGACGTCACGTCCAAGTCAAGCGATGTGAACGCGTCGGCATCAAACGTTTCGCTCGAAAGCTGTTGAGGCCGAGCGGAATAGTTACCGCTATCCAAAAGATCGTCCTCGTCAAGCGCATCGTCCATACCAGACAAGCCGGATACAACATCGTCGAGATCCCACGGACCATCAAAATGAATCAATGTCCGCGAAATGCCAAAGACAAGTCCGATGATGAGCACGAACGCTCCGATGCCGACGCCCAGGCGCAGCCTGGATTCATGCGAAAGCTTCATCATTCGTCACCCTCTTTGGCACATGGCTCAGCGGTGACCGCGGTAGCCACGTCAGCATCAGGTTCCGCAGAAGTATCCTTCCCCAGGGCCTTGACCGCCACCGACGCCGAACCAACCTGGATATCCCCGCGCGCCCAATCGCCATCGAGCGCACGTGCCACCCAGTGATAGATGGGGATCGTAAAGAAGATCAGTGCGGGAAAGGGGCTGGCACCAACCAGGAACATCAGTAAAAAGAACAGCAGCCAGCACACGGCCCAATACGGGAACGACTGGAACGGACCCTTCACCGGAGTCGGGCCGGCCGCAACGGCACCCGTCACCTGAGCCGTCGCCGCATTGGCGGCCTGCGCACTCCAGCTTGCCGCCTGTGCCGCCTTGGCTGCCGCGTCACTTGCCTGCGTTGCCGCCTCAGTCGCACGCGCCGCTGCCTCATGGGTGCGGGCGCGCTCTGCCGCCTCGGCCTCGCGCTGACGAGCGCGGTCCTCGTTCTCAAACTCGATATCGTCCTCGATCTCATCGCTCGGATTGAGGAGCTCGTCCAAACTCACGCCATAGAGTTTGGCGAGCGAGATCAGGTTCTCGGTATCGGGCGAGCTCTCCGCGCGCTCCCATTTACTGACCGCCTGGCGCGACAGTCCCAGCTTTCGTGCCAGCCCTTCTTGGCTAAAGCCCTTGCTGCGACGAAGGTCGGCGAGCCGCTGCGCAGTTTCTACATTCATGGTTCCTCCTATGCTTTTGCCAGCCGTGCCGCCGGACCGCATTTGTTCTTAGGCGCCTTGCACAGTTAAAAATGTATCCGCCACCACCAAAAACATGCCACCTATTTTAGTGAGATTTTTGACAACCGGCGGTTGCGGGCATATATGAGCTGCGGAAATGTGTCCAAACAAAGCAATGACCCGCAGCTCGGTTGTCCCCGTTGCGGCGTTAACGGTAGTATGGTCGTACTGTTTATTCCGCACCGCCAACGGAGGGAGTCCCGCGCCGTGAACCGCGATTTCGCCTCATCGCTCATCCAGCTCAACAACACGTTCTATCGCGAGCACTCCGCCTCCTTCTCCGATACGCGCCAGGCCCCGTGGCCCGGCTGGGTGCGCACCATGGACATCGCGCTCGAACAGCTCGATGTCGCCACGATTGAGCATCCCGTCCGCGTCTTCGATCTCGCCTGCGGCAATATGCGATTCGAGAACTTTGCCGCCGGCGGCGCACTTGCCGCCAAGGGCGTCGACGGCGCAAACCCCTCGGCAGATGCCAGCTGCCCGTTTGAGTTCTACGGTGTCGACTCGTGCCAAGATTTGGCTATCGATGCACATGGACACGCCCTGCGCATTCCCAACCTGCACTTCCAGGAACTCGACGTGCTCGACGCCCTTATGAAGCTCAACCCCGCCGAGACGCCCGACGTGCTTTTCGACGCCCCGCTCGCCGACATCTCGGTCTGCTTTGGTTTTATGCACCACGTGCCGTCGTGCGAGTACCGCGTACGCGTGCTCGACGCCCTGGTGCGCCAGACGCGCCCGGGCGGCATCATCGCCATCAGCTTTTGGGAGTTTATGAATGACGAGCGCATGGCGCGCAAAGCTGTTCGCGCCGAGGCCCGCGCCGAGCTCACCCCGCCGTTTGAGGGTTACGATTCCGCGCAGTTTGAAGCCGGTGACCACCTCATTGGCTGGCAAAACGACCGCCACGCCTACCGCTATTGCCATCACTTTGACGATCAGCAGATCACCGACCTGGTGCGCGGCGTCCGTACGTTCTACAAGAGCGGCGAGGTCCCCGTGCGCGAGCTTGAGCGC
>DBGBZQ010000059.1:0-10829 GCA_048368115.1 Collinsella sp. | reverse complement strand
CCGATGATGATGAGCTGACCTTCGCGGAAACCCATGAGCATACGGTCGAGCGACGGGAAGCCCGTGGGCACGCCTGCAGCCTGACCGCCAGCCTTGCACACTTCCTCGGCCTCGTTATAGGCCTCGACCATAAACTCGATCAGCGTCTTGTAGCTCGACTTAACCTCACGCGCCGTGACCTTGAGCAGCTTGCTCTCGGCCAGCTCCACGACCTCTTTGGTGTCGGTGGGGGCGTTGTAGGCCAGCGCGTTGATCTCGTTGGTGGCGCCAATCAGCTCACGCAACATCGAGTCGCGACGAACGATGGCGGCATGGTGCTGCCAGTTGACGAGCGACAGAGTCTGTCCCATCAGCTCCAAAATGTACGCCTCGCCGCCCACGGCATCGAGCTTGTTGATGCTTCGCAGGTAATCGATCAGCGAGATGGAGTCGATGGGGATGCGACTGTTGTACATATCGACCATCGCGGTATAGATGGTCTTATGAATGGGCCGGTAGAAGTCATCGGGCTGCAGCTCGACCTGGGCCTCTTCGACCACCTCGGGCGATAGCAGCATAGCGGCCAGTACGTTGGCCTCTGCATCTTGGTTTTGGGGGAGACCCAATTTGGAACCACGGTCCTCGACCGTCAACCCCGTCTCCCTATCGTCATATGCCATGAGCGTCCTCATTCATATCGCTTGCGAGCATCCATAGTATCAGCCACGGCTATAAATCAAGCCGCGCCTTGGCAATCATCACCGAACCAAGCGGATGAACGGTCCCATACGCGGGACCGCATCTCAATGACTGCCACGACACTCACCCAGCGCAAAAAATAAAAGGGCGCCCTGGTCTCCCAGAGCGCCCTTCTTAGAACAAGATTGTTGCGTTGCAGCAAATGCTACTCGGCAGCAGCCTCGGTCTCGACCTCGGCGGTCTCGGTCTCGGCGACCTCAGCGGTCTCCTCAACCTCAGCCTCGGCAGCGAGCTCCTCGGCGGTAACGCCGACGAGAACGACAACCTCGGCCTTGATCTCGCGGTACAGCGAGATAGCGACGGTGTGGGCACCGGCAACCTTGATGGGCTTACCGAGCTCGACGCGCTTGCGGTCGATGTCCATACCGAGCTGATCCTTGATGGCGTCAGCGATCATAGCGGCAGTAACGGAGCCAAAGAGGATGCCCTCGTCGCCAACCTTGACGTCAACGGTGACCTGCTTGCCCTCGAAGGCAGCCTTGGTCTCGTTGGCGGTAGCCAGACGGACGGCCTCGCGCTTGGCGATGTTGTTGCGACGCTCGTCGAGCTGCTTGAGGTTGCCCTTGGTGGCGGCAACAGCGAGCTTCTTGGGGAACAGGAAGTTCTCAGCGTAACCCTGAGCGACCTCTACGACGTCACCCTCGCCGCCCTTGCCCTTGATCTCATCGAGAAGAATAACCTTCATGATGCGTCTCCCTTCTTAGCCGCGGTCGCGGTTGCCACGAGAGGAAACCACGGGGACGGTGTACGGCAGGAGAGCCATCTCGCGGGCGCGCTTGATGGCGTTGGCGATGTCATGCTGATGCTGCGTGCAAGCGCCAGTGACGCGACGGGGCTTGATCTTGCCACGATCGGTCATGTACTTACGGAGAAGCTGAGTGTCCTTATAGTCGATGAACTCAGTGTTCTCCTTGCAGAACTGGCAGTACTTACGACGCGGCTGACGTGCAGAATAATCATTAGCCATGTCAAAATACCTTTCATTTGGCAACTTCGGCGAGCCGAAGCCGCCTCTCACTCAAAAATAGGTGAACAACCCTTAGAACGGGATGTCCTCATCGTAGACGTCGACCGCGGGCGGCGTAGCCACCGGTGCGGCAGGACGTGCTGCGGGCGCGGGAGCTGCGGGGGCGTAACCGCCCTGATCGTAGCCACCCTGGCCACCACGGGAGCTCATAAACTCGATCTCATCGACGATGACCTCAAGCTTGCTCCTGCGCTGACCGTCGCGCTCCCAAGAGCTGTAGCGCAGCTTGCCCTCGATCGCGACCTTGTTTCCCTTTGCCAGGAAACGACTCACGGCCTCGGCGCGGGTGCCAAACATAGTGCAGTCGACAAAGTTGGGATAGTCCTCCCACTCGCCAGTCTGCGCGTTGCGGCGACGATCGTTCACGGCGACGCCAAAGGACAGAACCTGGGTTCCGCCGGCGGTGGCGCGCAGTTCGGGATCGCGGGTGAGGTTACCGGTGATGTTCACTCGATTGATGCTCATAACTCACTACTTCCTCTTGGGGCACAAGCCCAGTCCAAAACGACAGTCTTACTCCTGGTCGTCGCGACGGACGATCATGTGGCGGACCACAGCGTCGGTGATGCGCAGGACGCGATCAAGCTCGGCGATCTGGGTAGGATCTGCGTGGAAGTTGATGAGGGTGTAGTCACCATCGGTGAGGTCGTTGATCTCGTAGGCGAGCTTGCGCTTGCCCCACTCGTCAACGGAGTCGACCTTGCCAGCGCCCTCAGCGATCGTGGTATCGATACGCTTCATAACAGCGAGACGAGTCTCGGGGTCGAGCGACGGGTCAACAAAGAACAGCAGTTCATAAGCCTTCATATTGTCACCTCCTCTGGGCAAATGTGGCTTCAGGTCGTGAAGGTGCGCCTGAAGCAGGAAAAGACTTGGTAATAATATCTTTCAACCTCCCGGGCTGCAAGAATATGCAGCTACAACCTCATGACCTCCACATATGTCCATGCTTACACGGCTCTTCATGCGTATTCCAACCAAATGCTGACCAAGAGCTTGACGGATTCGATAGCAAGATACGCCGCAGCGAGGACAACCTGAGTCAAACCGCAGGTCGCCGATTGCAGGGTTGTGGTCGCGAAATGCATGCCAGTGGTTCGATCGATTGCCTCAAAATTTTTAAATCCGCTGCCACGTCATTCATGAATACCTATTTTGAACAGGTCATCGAGCGCGATCTGGCTGGTCAAGATGCTTTTTTAGTACTTATCTGGCACATGCCGGATACGGGCGTGGAGCGAGCGGTTTAAAAAATGCCAAGTTTTCTGTTTGCACTTTTCGATTCCTCGTGTATACTGACTTTCGCATTTAACGGAGAGTTGTCCGAGTGGCCGAAGGAGCACGATTGGAAATCGTGTAGGCGTCAAAAGCGTCTCCAGGGTTCAAATCCCTGACTCTCCGCCAGTTAATTCCAAAGCAGGCCTTCGAGCCTGCTTTGTTTTTACCCCACGCGGAGGGGTGGCAGAGTGGTTGAATGCGGCGGTCTCGAAAACCGTTTGGCCTGTATAAGGTCACGAGGGTTCGAATCCCTCCTCCTCCGCCATTTAGATTGAGAGAGCTCCCGAGAATGGGAGCTTTTTTGTTATCGAAATACGTCTCGATCCCACGCTTCCCCAAACATGTACGTCACCCTCCAAAACCGACATTTTTCGACATCTTTGAAGGCTGACGTACACGTTTGGATTGAGTTCACGGGAGTGGCACTATTCGGAAGGTGCCTCTTCGTCTCGCATGCCCTTCCAGTTGCGAATAAGCGCCTTGCGTAGTTCGTTTTGCTCTCGCTGGTACCCGGTGTCGGTACAGCGAGGCATGCCGAGTGCTTCGCGAATGTTGTTCATGGCGCGGTGAAAGGCGAGCTGGCTGCCGAACTGAGCCGAAGTGAGCGTAACGATTCGATATCCCATTTGGGAGAGAACGGCCTCTCGCTCCGCATCTGCTCCCTTGCGCTCGAACTCATCGTGAAAACCGCCCTTATATTCGATACCGAGCTCCCTGCGCTTATAGGTAATGAGGGCATCAATTTTGAGTGTTCGGGCTTTTGTGCAATGCCAGAGACGTTGAGGGATCTCGAGCGGTTTGTTGAGTTCGATACCTCGGATACCAACGCCGCCTTCGCTTGTTGGGAGCGAGAGGGCAATTGCCGAAGCGGTCTCCATAGGCGAGGCCGAGTGATCGTAGATGTGCCTGAACGCGAGCCGTGCACGTGTGGCACCGGGTTTGCCGGGGTGCCGATCGAGCAGTTTGGTTATTTCATCCTTGGAGGTAGTGGCTGGTTGCCCGGTATAAGGGTCGGCGGGATTGAGCCTCATGCGATAATCGCCGCAAACTTCATAGCCATATTCGAGATATTCGATCCTATCCATCCACTCGGCAGCGAGCACAAAGGTGAAGGCTTCGTCGGTGATGAAGATTCCGGGCGTCAACTCGTTAATATGCTCGTAGGGAAGATTTTGTCCAAGAATGTGACAAACGACGCCTTTGGTACGAATTCGCTCGAATTCGAATACAACCGCGATATCGATAGTCTTAAGCATATCGGACGGAATGCCGCAGTCGGTAAGAGCCTGTCGTATGCGCGCAACACGTTGCTGGGTTGAGATGCCTTGTGCGCCTATCTGGTAGTCGTGCCGCGCAAGAGACTGAACCAAATTCTGGGGTGCATGATGGACAAGCCATGCGGTTTTATGCGAAATGAGAACAGGGGTATCCATTAAGGGCCTCTCGCTCTGAGCCGGTATCCAACTCTTATGTCCGTTGAAGTGGGGAAATATACCGGATGTGAGTAAATCAACTCACTCATGCTGTGAGCTCAATCCAAACATGTACGTCCGCCTCCAAAGATGTCGAAAAATGTCGTTTTTGGAGGGTGGCGTACATGTTTTGGATCCCTGGCATTCCAGCAATGCCATGTCAGCATCCGCTGTCAACCGTTTACCGAGCAATAGGATCGCAATCGGCGCCGAACATGTACTATGTACGGGCATTGTCCAATCCCGTAACCCAAAGGACCCCATCTTGCCCGTCGTCGCCGCCATAACCGTTACCTCACATGCCTCGGATGCCATGGTCGCTATCCCCTTTTGGCTCGAGATGTTCGCCGTTGTCGCTGCATCGATCTCGGGCGTGCTGGTTGCGCGCGAACACAAGCTCGACCTGGTGGGCGCGGTCGCGCTCGCGGTGGTCTGCGGTCTGGGCGGCGGTCTTTTGCGCGATATGACGCTGCAGGTGGGCAACGTCTACATCCTCAACCAGCCGATGGCGCTCCCGCTTTCCATTGCCACGGCAGCCATCATCTATATCTTTCCGGCAATCGTCGACAAGCCCGAAAAACTCATCCCCCTGCTCGACATCATCTCAGTCGGCATCTATGCGGCAACCGGCGCGGACAAGGCACTGGTCTACGGCTTTGCGCCGGCGGTGTGCATCATGATGGGCTTTTTCACCGCGGTGGGCGGCGGCATGTTGCGCGACGGCTTTATGGGCGTGGTTCCGGGCATTTTCCAACGTACTAACTTTTATGCCATCGCCGCCATCGCCGGATCGACAAGCTATGTGTGTCTCGTTATGAGCGGCATCATGAGCAATGTCGCCGCGCTGGTCGTATGCGTTGTCGTGACCATGGGTCTGCGCTGGCTCTCGCTGCGCTTTGACATCAAAAGCCCCACCGAAGAAGACATCGCACGCTTTTTGCACCGCAAAAAATAGGTGGCGCGGGCCCATCCTTCGAAATGCAACCGAGAGGTTCTTTTAGAGCGCCCGTGCGTTGGGTACCCTGTTAGGTGCATATCGAGCATCTGACGAAGGATTCACTATGCCCTGCAATCAATTCCCGTCGACCCAGCGCCGTAAAGCATGGGGCCGCATCACCATCCTGTTCGCGCTCATCGCGTTAGCGCTCATCGCACTTCCCACGGCGTCGTTCGCCGGCACGGACACCGCAGGAAACGTACTTACGACCGACGATGATGCCAATCCGTCCGGCATCGAAGGTGACCTGTACTGGGCAGGTCAGGCCCTCAACTTGGACGATGCGTCCATTGACCGTGATGTCATCGCCGCGGGCGATACCCTCTCAATTCGCGACTGCACAGTGGGCGGCGCCGTCCGTCTGGCGGCACGCACCATCGACATTGCCAAGACCACGGTTGATGGCAGCGTGACCGTCGCTGGCCAGCACGTTGTTCTCAACGCCGGCAGCACCGCCAACTGTTTTTACGCGATGGGCGAGACGGTTGCCCTGCGAGGCTCCACCAAGTCGGCAGCGCTCGCGGGCGATACGGTGACCATCGACGGCACCGTCGAGGGCGATGTCGAGGTTTGGGCCGATAAGCTCGTCTTGGGCAAGAATGCCCGCATTACCGGCACCGTGAACGCGCACGTCTCCGAGGACCCCGAGCGTGCCGCAGGAGCCGAGGTAGGCGCGCTCAAGATCGACCGCACCGAAAACGAGGATACTTCCACCGTTAACGATGTCATCGGCGGCACCGTCGCCGCGGCGCTTTCCACCTGCTTTGTCGCCCTGCTACTCGAGCTCGTCTTTCCGCGCGCGACCGCCAGCGCCGCCGGCATGCTCCACCAGCACCCCACGCCCCTGTGGGTGAGCGGTCTTCTGGGCACGATTGCTATCGCCCCCGCCGTCCTACTGCTGATTATCTCCATCGCTGGTCTATCGCTTGCCGGAGCCCTCATGTGCGGCGTTATCGGCATCGCATTGGTGTCGAGCGCCTTTGCGGGGTGCGCGATCGCCCGCATGGTCGGACACAGCCAAAACCGCTACGCCATGGCAGCCGTGGGTGGCATCGCCGCAGGCGCCCTCACAGGGCTTCCCCTCGTAGGCGGCTTCATCAGCGGAGTGGCCTTTGTCTTTATGCTCGGCTACATCATCCAGATCATCTGGCGCAACGCCCGCCTCAAGCCGCAGCAGCCGGCTAACACGCCAGAACTCCCCACCGCTTAGCCGCCAACCACCACAAAGGGGCCAGGCCCCTTTGTGGTGATGCAGACCAGCTCAGTCCCTGTGCACAAAAAGGGCGCCGACCATTGCGGTCGACGCCCTTTCTTGTTAGACGCTATAAAGCCCAGCGCTTATTTGTTGACCTGGCCGGCGCGGACGGCAGCCTTCTTGCGGTCGGTGGCGTTGAGCAGACGCTTGCGTAGGCGGATGTTCTTGGGAGTAATCTCGACCAGCTCGTCGTCGGCGATGTACTCCAGCGCCTCCTCCAGCGAGAAGGTGCGGGGCGGCACCAGCTGGACGGAGATATCGGAGGTCGAGGAACGCTGGTTGCCCAGGTTCTTGGTACGGGCGATGTTGACGACCATGTCGCCAGCCTTGCTGCGCTCGCCCACGATCATGCCCTCATAGCACTCGGTGCCCGGCTCAACAAACAGCTGGCCGCGCTCCTGCAGCGTACCCAGAGCGTAGGCAACGGCCTTCTCGGTGGTCATGGAGATCATGGCGCCGTTCTGACGGTTGCCGATCTCGCCGGCGTAGGGACCGTACTCCAGGAAGGTGTGGTAGAACACGCCCTCGCCGTGGGTGACATTCATGATGCGGTTCTTAAGACCCATGATGCCGCGGGTCGGGATCTTAAACTCGAGGTGCGTCACGATGCCCGAGGTGTCCATACTCGTCATGATGCCGCCGGAGGTACCGAAGACCTCAACGACCTTGCCCGAGTACTCGTCCGGGCACTCGACGACGGCCTGCTCGACAGGCTCCATCTTGTTGCCGTTCTCGTCCTTCTTAAACAGAACGCGGGGACGACCGACCTGGAACTCAAAGCCCTCGCGGCGCATGGACTCCATCAGAACGGACAGGTGCAGGATGCCGCGGCCCGAGACCTCGACGCCGCTCTTGTCCTCGAGCTCCTCGATCTTCATGGTCACGTTGTTCTCGGCCTCGTTGAACAGGCGCTCCTTGAGCTGACGGGCGCCCACGATGTCGCCGTCACGACCGACGAGCGGGGAGGTCGAGGCCTCAAAGACGATGGACAGGGTCGGCGGGTCGATCTCGATGGGCTCGAGCTCGACGGGGTTCTCGGGATCGGTGTAGACATCGCCGATGTCGGTGCGGTCGATGCCCACGACAGCGGCGATGTCACCGGCGCCGACTTCCTGGCACTCGGTGCGGCCCAGGTAGTCGAAGGTAAAGAGCTGCTTGACGGTAGCGGTGGCGCTGGAGCCGTCGTTCTTGACGACCAGGATCTGATCGCCCTGGTGGATGGTACCGGAGTACACGCGACCGATGCCGATACGGCCGACGAAGTTGGAGTGGTCGATGGTCACGCACTGCATAGCCAGCGGGGCGTTCTCGTCAACCTCGGGCGCAGGCATGTCGTCGATGATCATATCGAGCAGCGGATACATGTCCATATTGCCGTCGTTGGGGTCAAGGCGGGCAAAGCCATTCATGGCGCTGGCGTAGACCACGTGCTCCATGGCGAACTCAAGCTGGTCATCGGTGGCGCCCAGGTCGGCCATAAGGTCCAGGCAGTCGTTGTAGGCCTTCTCGGGATTAGCACCCGGACGGTCGATCTTGTTGATGACGATCATGATCTTGAGGCCGGTGTCGATGGCGTGACGCAGCACGAAGCGGGTCTGGGGCATGGGGCCCTCAAAAGCATCGACCAGCAGCAGGGCGCCGTCTGCCATACGCAGCACGCGCTCGACCTCGCCGCCAAAGTCGGCGTGGCCCGGGGTGTCGATGACGTTGATCTTAACGTCCTTGTACTCGATAGAGATGTTCTTGGCGAGAATCGTAATGCCGCGCTCGCGCTCCTGGTCGTTAGAATCCAAGACGCGGTCCTCGACCTGCTGGTTGGCACGGAAGGCGTCCGTGGCACGCAGGAGCTTATCGACCATCGTCGTCTTGCCGTGGTCGACGTGAGCGATGATGGCGATGTTCCTCAGATTGTCTACGCGCATGTAGTTCCCCTATCTTCTATCCATATACAAACGGCACGCGTATGCGACCCGCCCAGCAACACAACGCTCGGCGGGAATATTGAGCCTTTTACCGAAAACTCGTTTATTTTAGCGATTTTAGATAAGAGGGGTTTCCTCACCTGCAGGTTCAGGGTCGCTCCACATAAAACCATCGCCGGCGCCCACACCCTCGTACAGTACGTATGCCGAAAAGCCGCTCTCGAGCGTCGTCTCAAAGAAACTCACGAGCAGGGCGTCATGGTAGCCGCCATCGATCTCGACGCATCCAGTGTAGCCGATGGCGTAACGGGCGATGCGGCCCAGGCCCTCGTCCTTAAGACCCATCTTGTGCTCGGAGATAAAGTTGGTGGCAGCCTCGAGGCATGCCTCCTCGACGTCCTCGTCGAGTGCCGCCAGATAACGGTTGGACGCGGCGTCCTCGATCGCAACGACAACGCCCGGATTCTCACCAGCGGCAAGATCGTCTAAAAATGCCCCGATAAGGTCGCACACCATGGCGTCGAGCTCGGCGGAGACGTTTCCGGCGTCCTGCATATCCTGTGCCATTTTTAGACCTTCCCATCGAGTCCGGCGTCGTTACATCTCTTGTGCCTCGGCAGCGATCTTGGCGGCGGCGTCGCGGGCGCGCATCATATCGGCCGCGCGCTTATCGAGAACCTTGATCTGGTTGGTCAGCATCACGGCTTCGACTACGCCCCAGATGACCAAGCCCGTCGAAATCGAAAACCCAAGCGCACCAACTGTACCACGAAGGCGCGATGAGATTGCCGCGACAAGTGCGGAGACGGCAACCATCTTGATAAAGGAGGCACGGCGCTCGCGAAGTGTACGGGCCTGCGTCACATAGGCGATGCGTGCGGCCTCGGACGCCTCCGAGCGCATCTGGGCCTCGCGGGCAATAGCGGCGGCCTCGGCCGAGACGCCACGCCCCATCAATGCATACTCCGTCTCATGACTACCCGTCATTTAAAAATCATCGGGCGAGAGCGTATGGACGAACTCGTCGAACTTCTCAAATTCCTGCTCGTCATCGATTTCCTCGGCAACCGGAGATACGGTGCCGAGGCGGTTCATGATGTCGTCCTCCACAAACATGGGAGCATTGCTACGCACGGCGAGGGCGATGGCATCGCTCGGACGCGCATCGATCCTATGCTCGCTGCCGTCGGCCAAAACGACGACCGTCGCGTAGAACACGGGCGGCTCGGCACGGACAATCTCAATACGCTCAAGCTTTGCATCCAGGGCATCAAGCGTATCGAGCAGCAGGTCATGGGCAATCGGGCGCTCGGCGCGACCGCTGTCGATACCGCGGCTAATAGCCGCAGCCTCAAACGAACCAGTTTGGATAGAAAGGGAGCGCAGCGGCGCGGGGGAGTCCGATTTGCTGCAGCGCTCGCGAAGTACGATAAGCGATGGCACGGGACCGGCGGCCATGACGATGGTCTCTATGTCGACACGAACCATGGAACACCTCCGGTACGTAGCGGTTAACACGCGGCGCCTTCGCCGCATTGAATTGCTATACTACCCAATCTTTCGCACAGCACACAAAACCAAAATGAGTTTTATAACACACAAGAAAAAAGCCCCGAGGCAATACCTCGAGGCTCTTCACAGTTTTGATGGTGGACCTGACAAGATTCGAACTTGTGACCTCCCGGTTATCAGCCGGACGCTCTAACCAACTGAGCTACAGGTCCATCATGGTGGAGGTTAGGGGGATCGAACCCCTGACCTCAGGCTTGCAAAGCCCGCGCTCTCCCAGCTGAGCTAAACCCCCACGGAGACAGTAATAAACACCCCAGCGGCGACTCGGCTCTCGCTGGGGTGTTTATTGCGAAAGAAAGTGGTGGACCTGACAAGATTCGAACTTGTGACCTCCCGGTTATCAGCCGGACGCTCTAACCAACTGAGCTACAGGTCCATCGCGCAAGGGATATATTAGACGAGTCGTTACGCGCGCGTCAACAACTTTTTTGAAAATCTTTGGGAGGGGTGGTCGCTGGGCTGGCGAGATGGTTTTGGTTTGCTGCTCGGACAGTCCTGCGCAAGACGAAGGCCACATTAAGTGGCCTTCTTTGCGTGCGGAACTCATTTTGAGCAAGCACCCGCCCTG
>DBGBZQ010000058.1:0-1111 GCA_048368115.1 Collinsella sp. | reverse complement strand
CAAAACCGCATATCTGCGTCGGGGCATTCGGGAGATTATATGCCTGGCGCTGTTCTTCTTCACGTTTTTGACGTGCGAGTATCTCTTTGACGTGCGCATGGCCGAGTTCGTGTCTCCGAACGGGGTCGTTATTTATGAGAGCCTTGTTATCGGCGCGAGCGTGATTGGCTTTTTTTGTGCGTCCCATTCTGTACTATCGCCGTCCCCATGCTATCGACGCAACGAGTGACGTCACGGGCGTTTTGCTGGTGGCGGCATTGCTGCTGTTGATTATGGCGGTTCAGGTTGAGGTGGTAATTGCCGGCGGTTTGGTGGCGTGCTGCGCGTTGGGCTACTGCGGATCGACTGCCCATGCAAATTTTGCGCGGCGCTTTGCGCGGACGCCCTGCTTGGCGCGCGCCGCCGCACTTTCTTACGCCACGGGCGTGCTGGTGCAGGTTCTCAACCACATGGTGATGCCTGCCGGCATTCCTCAGCAGGCTGTTCTGGTTGTCTGTGCGATCGCGCAGGTGGCGTTGCTCCACGGCGCCCGACGCGCTAAGCTGCGCGACGAATCAGATCCCAGCTTTGAACCCAGTGTTGCCGGGCTTTCGGTAGATGCTTTGGAATATGGTGCCAAGTGGCAAGACGATCCCAAGGCAAAGACGGCATTCCGCCGCGCCGTAGTTCGCTTGACCGTGGCGACGGCGTATCTTTCCGGCGTATTCGCCGCTCTCAACGCGGGCCTCACGACCTTGCACGCTTTTGGAGCTGTCGATTTGGGCGATTGGCCGCGCCTGCTGCTTGTCGTGAGCTCGTTGGCCGCCGGCGTCCTATTTGACCTGCGCGGTCGCTCGTATATGAATATCGGCATGACGTGTGCCGCCATCCTGTCCACGCTTTCGTTCTTTGTGCTCATCGTCGACGGCAATGGCGGCAACGAGCTCGCTGCCACGATCATCTTTTATCTGGGCTCGGGCTTTTTCGTGGTGTTCTTTACCACAAAATATGCCGCCGTCTCGCTCTATGCGCGCTGGTCATATTTTTGGCCGTGCATGGGTCGCGTCGTCAACAACGTGTGCTCGATGTTCGTGACGGCGCCGGCAGTGGCGATTATCTCGAGTCAAAATGT
>DBGBZQ010000057.1:0-1620 GCA_048368115.1 Collinsella sp. | reverse complement strand
CACCATCGAAGATTTGCTATCAATGGAAATATGAGCAGCATCCAAGACGCGCGAATGGCGCTCTCGATGTGCATCATAGCGGTCGAGCGACACCGTGGGGAGCACTATGTCTGCCGTAGTATCGCACGCGATATCGACCATCTTGGAAAGAGACTGCGGAGCAAACCACTCATCGGCGTTCATGGCGATGATTTGAGAGCCGCGCGAGGCAGCAAAACCGGCACGAAGACAAGCGCCGCGCTTCGCGTCCTCGACGTCAATCAAATCAATATGGATGTCCCTGTCGGCGGCAACTTGAAGCGAATGGCGCACACCGGGCGCAGCATCGCGGCAGACAACGACAATCTGCAAATCGTAGAGGTCTTGGTTCTGGATACTCTCGAGCGCACGCATCGCATAGCTGGGCGAACCTTCTACCACAAGGATCACCGAAAGTCGCGGATGCGAGCCACGTCGAACCAAGTTATCCGTCCTCTCGACAGCAGTGAATCAAACTGTCGTTCATGGTACACCCCGGCAATAAAAGCAATGAGACACCGGTTGTATTGCACGCCAAGAACAGATGTTGCACACGCGCAGCCCACAGATGACAGGTGTCGACGCACGACGCGTCGAGCCCTCCCCTAGTCGAGCACGATAAGCTCGGCGGGATCGTAATCCACGCCCATAAACGTAAGGCCGCAGGCAGGAGCCGTGGGGCCCGCAGCGGTACGGTCGCAAGCATCGATGACCTCGCGCATCCACTCGGGTTCACGGCGATGCATGCCAATCTCGACAAGCGTGCCCACGATCGTGCGGACCATCGAATGCAGAAACGCATTGCCCTCGATGGTAAACGTCAGGATGTCCTCGCCAAACGCAACCTCATGGCCAAACTCGGCACGCATCACGCAGCGGTGCGTGGGCTTGCCCACGGCAGACGCCACCTTGCAAAAGCTCTTGAAGTCCTGCTCGCCCAGCAGCGCGGGACAGGCCGCAGACATCGCCTCAACATCCAATGGGTAGCGGTGCCACCACACCGCACCGCGCGAAAGCACAGGGCGCGCGTCGCGATCGGCAATACGGTACGTATACGTACGGGAACGCGCATCAAAGCGTGCAGAAAAGCCTTTACGGGCCTTGTAGACCTCGTTTATGGCGATATCTTTGGGCAGGAGGGCATCCATAGCCCTCAGCCACCTACGGCGCGTCAAAGCCAACTCAGCGTCCGTTACGGGCACGCTGATGAACTGTGCCACCGCATGCACGCCGGCATCGGTACGCCCCGCACACGTCAGGTCGATCGGGCGGCGCAGGAGCGTCTCGATAGCGCGGCGCAACTCGCCCGCAACCGTCGTCTGACCGGGCTGCTCGGCAAAGCCGCTGTAGGACGAGCCATCGTAGGCCACGCGGAAAACGAGCGTGGCATCGAGCTCAGGAATCGAATTGAAATCAGACGGCGCGGTCATGGGCGCTCCCAACAAACAGGCAATGGCATTTCGACAAAAAAAGAGGGGTACGCGAACGTACCCCTCGAATATAGCCTATGCAGACGGATTGTCTACTCAGCGGTCTCCTCAGCAGGAGCCTCCTCGGCAGCCTCGACCTTCTTGGGAGCAGCGGCCTTCTTGGGGGCCGGAG
>DBGBZQ010000056.1:0-6202 GCA_048368115.1 Collinsella sp. | reverse complement strand
ATGGTCGATATCGCGTGCGATACTACGGCAGACATAGTGCTCCCCACGGTGTCGCTCGACCGCTATGATGCACATCGAGAGCGCCATTCGCGCGTCTTGGATGCTGCTCATATTTCCATTGATAGCAAATCTTCGATGGTGGCCGGGCTGCCTCAGTTGATTTTAGGCGGCCTAGTCGTTCAGACCTCTGGCGTGATGTACAGCCGCTCGCTGTTTGAGGCATGCTTTTTGTGCGACAAGGTGTTTCGCACAGTTGGGTTTATGGCATACGCGCTTTCGCAGACACGATGCGTGTCCGGCTGCGGCGATGCTTGTTTCCACACGGCGGCACCTAAACTTACAGATGCCTTTGATCCCACCATGTATGCCAAGGTATCCGATGACACTCGAGCGCTCGACGAGCTTGCGGACTCACTCTCGGAAGCAGACAGCGGTGGTCGGCTCAAGCTGGCAAGCCAAAAGTTCTACTTTGCCGGACTGGTCGCCTGCATCGAGAATTTGTGTCTGAGCCCGCATGGGGTGTCGTCAATCGAGCGTTCCGCCCGCATGCGTGATATGCTCGATGCGCCTCGAACCCGTCAGATGGTCGCCGCGCTCAAGGATAACCATCGGGGGCTCGGTCTGTTGTTTGGGCCGATCGCCAGCGCCAAGCCCGCGCGCTGCGTGATGTGTACGCATCTGGCAGCTTTTCTTAACCGGACGGGCGCAAAAACCGCCTAAACGGCTCATTACGAAACAAACTTGCATAGAATTGTTTCGAAATGCGTTCTTATACACAAAAGCCTTCAAATAGCGTTAAACTATTCAATCACTGATTGATTGTCTCCGCCATCTTTTGGAGAGAGGGTTTGTATGGCTAAAAAACGCAATGGGCGCCAGGATGCCATTAGAGATATTGTGCGCAATAAGGACGTCCGCACGCAGCGCGTGCTGGTCGATGAGCTCCGCGCTATGGGCTTTGATTGCACGCAGGCGACTGTCTCTCGCGATATTGCCGATATGGGGCTGCGTAAGCTCCCTGAGGGCATCTATGTTCTGGCAGAGGACCTGCACCTGCAGCGTATGGTTTCCGAGCTCGTTACGGGCGTTCTGCGCACCGATAATCTGGTCATGATCAAGGCTCAGCCTGGCACGGCTTCCGGCATCGCCGCCGCCGTTGATGCGGCAGAGCTGCCCGATGTGCTTGGCTCGCTTGCCGGCAACGATACGATTTTGGTTATTGCCCAGACGGCCGAGGACGGCGAGCGTCTTGAGGCGCTGATCAATAAGCTGAGCAATTCTCGCAAGTAGGCGTGCGGGTCGTGCGCTCGGCACTGTGCGCGCTGACATCGTGGCTTGTAAGGGGTATCGACGTTGGTCGGTACCCCCCCCCTTTTTGTTTGCCGGTATAAAGACCGCCCACCAGGTCGCTTTAAACTAAAAGGCCCCCGAGCACTTTAATAAGCTGCTCGGGGGCCTTGTTGCTTATGGCCGGATGATTTCTAGCCGACCGTATCGTCAGGCGTGGGCGAGGGGTCGGGAGTGGGCGTAGGCGTAGGCGTAGGCGTAGGCGTGCCGCCATCGCCGCCGGTCGAACCACCAGTTGAGCCGCCCGTCGAGCCACCGGTCGTACCGGTGCCGCCGGTGGTGTCGCCACCCGTGGTCTCGGTGGTCGTGGTCGTCGTGGTAGTCGTTGTGGTAGTTTCCTCTTCGTCCTCGTTCTCGTCCTTGTCGTCGTTCTCCGTCTTCTTGGCGTTGTTGGTGCCGTAGAACTTCCAGACGCTGTTGTTCTTGTAGGTGGGCGCCGTTCCGGTCGCAAACTCCTCGCGCTCGGTACCGGTCAGAACGGTGTTCATAAACCGCTTAAAGACAGGCAGGTTGGTGCTGTCGCCCAGCAGGTCCGTGCCGTATTTTTGGATGGGGATCTCACCTGCGGAATAGCCGGTCCACAGGGCGCACGCCAGCTGCGGGGTATAGCCGCAGAACCACAGGTTGGTGGTGTTGTCGGTGGTGCCCGTTTTGCCGGCATAGGGCTGGTTGACGCTCAAGGCGCCGGCAGCACCCGTACCGCTGCCCTGCATGACGCCGGACAGAACATCGGTGACCGCGGCGGCCTCGCCCTCGGTAAGCACCTGTGAGGGATTGTCCGTGTGCTGGTACAGCACCGAACCGGTACGAGAGTCAATCTCGGTGATGGCGATCGGCTGGCGATAGTAGCCGCCGTTGGCAAACGTCGCGTAGGCGGCGGCCATCTCGAGCGGCGAGATCGAGCCGGTGCCGAGCGTCATGACGGGAACGTCCTCGATGTTGTCCTTGGCGGGATCGATGCCGAGCTTTTTGACGAGCGAGATGATCTTGCTGTTGCCGACGGCTTCCGCCACCTGGATGTAGCCGGTGTTGGAGGAGTATGCCGTCGCCTGCTTAAGCGTGATGTTGCCATAGCTATGGTTGGCGTAGTTTTGGACCTCGGTCGTGGTGCCCTTGGCCTTGAGCGGCGAGTTGCAGTTGAGGGTGACGTTGGGGTTCATGCCGTTTTGGATGGCAGTTGCCAGCGTAAAGGCCTTAAAGGTGGAGCCGACGGGACGCTTGGCCGTGGCATGGTTTACGTGGTTCTCGTCGGCGTTGTAGTCATAGCCGCCCACCATGCACTTGATGTAGCCGGTCTTGGGGTCGACGACGACCATGCCCATGTCCAGGCCGTCGAGTGAGAGCGTGTCGAGCTGCTCGCGGACGGCATTCTCTGCCACCTGCTGCATCGTGGGGTCGATGGTGGTCTTGACGGTCAAGCCGCCCTTAAAGAGCACGTCGGTCGAGAACTCCTGCTCCAGCAGCTGCTTAACATAGGCGACAAAGTAGGGCTGCGAGTATACGTCGACGCCGCTGCCCGAGATTTCGGTCACGTTGAGGGTGATGGGCTCGGCCTGTGCGGCATCGTGCTCCTCCTGCGTAATGTGGCCCAGGCGCAGCATGTTGTCGAGGACCTTGTTGCGACGGGACAGCGTCAGGTCGGGGTTGACCGTGGGGTCGTACTGCGAGGGCGAGTTGGGAAGGCCGATCAACAGCGCGGCCTCGCTCAGGGTGAGGTCTGCGGCGCTCTTGGACAGGTAGGTCTCGGCGGCGGCCTCAATACCGTAGGCGCCGTGACCGTAATAGATGGTGTTGAGGTACATCATGAGGATCTCGTCTTTGGAGTACATATCCTCCATCTTGACGGCGATGTAGGCCTCGCGCACTTTACGCTCGATGGTCGAGTCGAACTGCTCCTCCTGCAGGATGGTGTTGCGCACCAGCTGCTGGGTGATAGTCGAGGCGCCTTCGTGTCCGCCGCCGAGGGTTGCCACCGCAGCACGCGCGATACCCCACAGGTCGATACCGCCGTGCTCGTAGAAGCGCTCGTCCTCGACGTCAACGGTGCCCTGCAGCACGTAGGGGGAGACCTCGTCCTTGGTGATGGACTTGCGGTTTTGCGTGTAGAAGCTCGCGATCTTGTTGCCGTTGCAGTCGACGATCTCGGTGGGCTCGCTCACCAGATACGCGTTGGCGTCGGTGTAGTCGGGCAGATCGGACAGCCAGCGGTTGACGTTGCCGACCATGCCGATGCCAAATGCCACGCCCGCAATCAGCAGAAAGCCCAAAAACGAGAGCAGGATTATGGGCAGGGCATGCGTCTTTGAACGGCTGCGTCCCTGTCGTTGGCGAGGACCCATATATTGACCTCCAGGTATGTCGTGCCGGACGGTGGATGTGCCGTCGGGGCAGGATGGACATAAGTTATTACACGATAAACCAAACGGGGCGCGCGATGCCTCGTGTATGCTGGAAGACGGCATTTTTCAGAGTGAATGCATACCTTGGTAAGGAGTTTGTCGATGGCGATTCGGACGATGGGGCCGAGCGGACAATACGAGACTGGATTGGATGCTGCTGGTGCGGCGCTGCCCGAGTTGCTGGCGCCGGCGGGCGGGCTCGACCAGATGCTTGCGGCCATCGCCGCGGGTGCCGATGCCATCTATGCGGGGTTGGGCGGCTTTAACGCCCGCGTGAGCGCGCATGGTTTTACGGATGACGAGTTTGCGCGCGGCTGCGCCGTGGCGCATGCCCATGGCGTGCGCGTGTACGTGACGCTCAACGTGTTCGTGTTTGACGATGAGCTGTCCGATGCGGTGGCGCTGGGAGCTCATGCACTGGAGCTGGGCGCCGATGCTCTGATTGTGGCCGATGCCGGGTTGGCCTGCGCGCTGCATGCGGCAATTCCGGGGGTCGAGATTCATCTGTCCACCCAAGCGGGCGTCCATAGCAAGGGCGCCGTGCGTTTGGCGGCTGACGAGCTGGGGGTCGAGCGCGTGACGACGGCGCGCGAGCTGACGGTCGACGAGATTGCGGCGCTATGTGCCACGGGCGTGCCCATCGAGGTATTCTGCCACGGTGCGATTTGCATCGGCTATTCGGGGGCGTGCGAGTTCTCGGCCCTGCGGCGTGGGCGCTCGGCGATGCGCGGCGACTGCACGCAGCCGTGCCGCCTGGCGTACGACCTGGTGGACGAGGCGGGGCAGAGCGTTGTCGCCGTCGAGGGAGATCGCCTGCTGTGCCCGCGCGACTATCTGGGTATTGCGCATCTGCCCGAGCTTGTAGATGCCGGCGTGGCGTCGCTCAAGATCGAGGGGCGCATGAAGAACCCCGATTACGTATTCAACGTGGTGCGGGTGTGGCGCCGGGCACTCGATATGCTGTGCGACGGCGCGTGGGACCCCGGTGCCGTGGAAGAGCTTGAACGCGAGCTGGGAAGGTCGTTTAACCGTGGGTTTACCGATGCGTACCTGCGAGGGCGTTCGGGTGCCGAGCTGATGAGCTTTGAGCGCGCAATTAACCAGGGCGTGCGCGTGGGGCGCTTGGTCGCTGTGGGCCACGAAGAGGTGACCGTTGAGCTCGACGCCGCCGTGGCGGCGGGTGACATGCTCGAGATCCGGTTTTATCCGGGTGTCGACGCGCGTCCCGATGTGCCCAAGCGCTGGCCGCAGGTGCCCTGCCCGGTGGATGCCGCAGCGGGGAAGCGCGTCGTCGTGCATTGCAAGCGTAAGGTGGACACGGGCTGCGAGGTGTACCTGATTCGCAGCGCCGGCGTGTTGGATCAGACGGCGGCAGTGTTGGAGCGCATGCGGGCCGAGGCGGATGCGATTGCGCCCGTTGCGCGTGCCGTTGAGGTGCTGCCCTTTGAGGGCGTTGCGGTGGATGGCGGTGCGTCCACGGAGTTGGTGGAGTGCGCGGTTCCCACTCGCATGGTTTTTGCTTGGCAGCTGATGGATGCCGACCCGCGCGGAGAACTTGATTTGTCCGACGCCGTTGTGGTGCTTGACGAGGTGTGCCGCACGGGTGACGCTGACTGGACCCGCTCACTGATACAGCGTGCCGGGCGCGTCGTCTGCCGCAACCTGGGACAGGTGGTGATCGCTCGCGAGCTGGGCGTGACGTTTGACGTGGCGGCGCCGGTGTTCTGCGCGAATCTGGCCACGCTTACCTGGCTGCGCGGACTCGGTGCGGGGCGGGTGTGCTTGCCGGCGGAGTTGCTCGGCAATGATGCGGAGCGTATTGCCGAACTGGCCGCTGAACCCGGCGTCTTGGGTCCGGTCGACGCCGACCGTCCCGAGCTTATGGTGTGCGAGCACTGCCTGCTGACCGCCGAGGGCGTCTGCGCCACCGATGCGACGGGACAGGTTCGTTGCCGCGACTGCTTGCGTCGTCGGCAGGTACGCTATCTGGTCGAGCGTGACGGTACACGTCTGCCAGTTGCCATTGACGCATGCGGCAGGACGAGGATTTTCCTGTCGTAGGTGCTGCGTCGCATCAGTTTGTTATCATAAGAGAGTTTATGGACTTCCAGCACCGCCGTTTTCGGCGAGGGTGCTATAGCAAAAGGAGGATACCCAATGCTGTCTGTTGACGAGCAAATGCGTATCATCACCTCGGGCGCCGCGCAGATCGTTCCCGAGGCCGACCTTCGCAAGAAGCTTGAGAAGGGCGAGCCCCTCAACATCAAGCTCGGCGTCGACCCCACCAGCCCCGACCTGCACCTGGGCCACGCCGTGCCGCTGCGCAAGATGCGTCAGTTCCAGGACCTGGGCCACAACGTCACCCTCATCATCGGCAACGGTACCGCGTTGATTGGCGACCCTTCGGGCAAGAATTCCACCCGTCCGCAGCTTTCGCAGGAGCAGATCGAGGCCAA
>DBGBZQ010000055.1:0-2073 GCA_048368115.1 Collinsella sp. | reverse complement strand
CACCGTGTCGTCAAAGAGCAGTACGTCTTGGAACACAATGGCGTAGTCGCGCAGGAGCACCTCGGGATCCACGCTCGCAACATCCACGCCACCCACGGTAACCTTGCCCGCGGTGGCATCCCAAAAGCGCGCGGCCAGGCGGCTCACCGTAGACTTACCGGAACCCGAAGGACCGACCAGTGCCGTAACTTCGCCTTCCTTGGCGGTAAAGCTCACATCGGTAAGAACTTTCTCGCCGGCGCGGCCGTCCTCGCCCGCACCATATCCAAATGCCACGTGATCGAACACCACATCGTGGCCCGCGGGCTCAAATTTCTCGCTGCCCCGCGCCACGGGCTCTTCCATGATGGAACGCATGCGCTTGGCAGACGACTCGGCGGCAAACAGCTCGGACATTAACATTAACGCCTGGTCAAAAGGCGCATAGATGCGGCTCACCATAAGCAGGAAGGCAAACATCACCAAAAAGTCGACCTGCCCGGAGGCGACCATCGCGGCGCCCGTGACCAGCGTGGTGGCAATGCCCAGACGCAGGATGGCAAAGGCGGAGTTGACCAAAAGCCCGTTAGCGAGCTCGCCCTTGGTGGTCTCATGCTCCTCGGCATCGATCACGGCGTTGAGCCCCTCAAGATAATGGGCCTCCTGGTTGGTGGCGCGGATCTCGCGAACGCAGTCGAGCGTCTCTTGAATAGCCTCGGTAACCTTGACCTTCTCGGCACGCACGCGATCGAACACCGGAGTCATGGGGCCGCGTGTTAGATACAGCACGGCAAAGGCCACGGGAACGCTCCAAAACGCCGCGATCGCCAGCTGCCAGCAAAAGAACAGCGACGCCACGAACACAATGGCGCTTGCGATGATGGCGCCCCAAAGCTCTCCCAGCACGTGGCTGTAGGCGTGCTCCATGGCCTGGACGTCACCCATGATGGTCTCGGTTAAATCGGCCAGATCACGACGACCAAAAAACGACAGCGGCAGTTTGCGCAAGCGCTCGGCGATCTCCATACGCTGCTTGCCGCACTCCTCGTAAAAGATGCAGTAGGTGTAGTAATACTGCTGCCAGTTAGAGGCAAAGAGCAACACGAAAAAGACCAGGAGGCCGCCCACGATCGGCAGGGCATCCGGCAGATCAGCCCCGCTGGCGAGATGCTCGACAAAGCCGGCCATAACCAGGAATAAAAAGCCCATGCCGGCCATGGTAATGAGATTGGTGAGCGTGGTCCAGAAAATGCCACGTTTTACACCGGCGACGCCTTTATCGGATAGGAAATACTTCTTTTGGAATGAGGCGAACATTTAGGCCTCGCCTCCCTTCGTGACGACGGCATCCGCGGTCGCTGCAGTGATTTTCCAGCTCGCGGCCTGTTCGTATTCGGCCCACATCTTGGCATACAGACCCTCTTGGGACAGCAACTCGGCATGGGTACCCGACTCCTGCACGCTGCCCTGGTTGAGCACCACGATTTGGTCTGCGCCCACTACAGTCGAGAGTCGGTGCGCAATCATAATGACCGTGCGACCCGCCGCCAGCTTGCTAAAGGCGCGCTGGATGAGCGCCTCGTTCTCGGGGTCGGCAAACGCCGTGGCCTCATCGAGCACCACGATAGGCGCGTCTTTAAGGATCGCGCGGGCGAGTGCCACGCGCTGGACCTCGCCGCCCGAAAGATAAGCTCCGCCGGCACCGAGCATGGTATTGATACCCTGTGGGAGCTTGGCCACAATATCGTCGCACTGAGCTGCGGAGAGGGCCGCACGCACTTCGTCGTCAGTGGCCGTAGGCTTGGAGGCGCGCACGTTATCGGCAAGTGTTTGCCGGAACAGCTGGTTGGTCTGGAACACAAAGGCAACCTGGTCCATAAGCTCGTGCGGATCCATATCGCGAACGTCCACACCGCCTACGAGCACTCGACCCGAGGAGACATCCCAAAAACGCGGGATCAGGCTTGCGCAGGTTGACTTACCGCCACCCGAGGGACCCACCAGGGCGAGGGTGCTACCAGCGGGAACGCTGAAACTCACATGGCTAACGGCAGGTGCTTCGGCACCCTCGTACGTAAAGCTCACGTCCTCAAA
>DBGBZQ010000054.1:0-2221 GCA_048368115.1 Collinsella sp. | reverse complement strand
CACCATCGAGCACGACATCAAGCGCCAGATGGGCATTGGTATCACGCTGCACTGCGACCCCATCGCGACAACCGGCGATGACTTGCGCGGCTGGGTCAAGCGCGGCGTCATGCAGATCGATCCCGCGCTCTCCATCCACGATCTGCACGAGCACGACGGGTTCGTTTCGTTTGACCTGGTGCGTCCCGACGGCTTTGACATATCCGACGAGGAGCTGCTGGAGCTCGTCACGCGCATCGTGCACGAGCGCCGACCCGATGCCTCATGCGTCGTTACGTTTGACTCGGGCTTTAGCTCGCCCGACCGTCCGGCCGAGCAGCTGTAGCCCACTTAACAGCTAGTTTCCCTGCGCGCCCGAGATGCCGTTTTGTAGGGCGTTCCAGGCATCCGTCGCCATGTCGCCCAAGTTCTGCGCGGTATCGCCCAGATTTTGTGCCGTATCGCCCAGCTCTTGCGCCTTGTCTCCCAACTCCTGCGCCTTGTTGCTCAAGTCCTCCAGCGTATTGGAGCTCGAGCTGTCGGTACCGCTTTGGCCGTCGGACGAGTTGCCCGAACTGTTCTTGTGCGTGAGTTGAATTTCGAGGTTGCCGTTGACGTTATAGTAGGCAGAAGTAACGACCCAGTTGGCATCGACGACGGGCGTTGAGCCATCATCAGTCAGGACCACGGCATTCGAAAGATCGGCGCCGCGCGACTTGAGGATCTTCTTGGCGTTGGACCAGTACTGCCCCGGGATATCGCTCAGATCGACGGTGCTAGACGAGGCGGACTCGGTTTGCTCGGCAGTGGCATCGGCCGTTGAACTCCCCCGCTTGTTGAGCATGCCCGACACGATGGCAAACACAATCGACAGCGCAAAGAAGATCGCCAGTACGATGAGGATCTTCTTGATCACGCTCGACGAACGCGACGGCTTCCTCTCCTCGTCCTCGCCATATTGCGGAATCGACTTGGGGTACTCGCGATACGGCTCGCGCGACTCGCAGCGAGGCTGTGCCGTGCGAGGCATATACGTCGTCTGCTGAGGCTGCGGAATGGGATTCTGCGGCAGGCCATCATAGGGATTCGGCGTCGAGGCAGCATAAGAATCCTGCGGTGCGTAATCAAACGGATCCGGAGCTGCGTTGCCATAGGGGCCTTGCGAAGATGTAGCGCAAGAATCCTGCGCCGCGTCGCCATAGCCCATAACCCGGGTGGGCTCGGCAGAAGGCTGCGTCGCGGCGGGGTCGGTATAACCGGGGTTGGAAACAACGCGGGTCGCATCGGCGCTATCGCCAGCCTGCGCGGAACCGTAGCCGCCCATCACGGTTGTCTTGTCCTGATCCATGCAACGATTCCTTTCCGTCGCGCGTGAGCCTCAAGTTATCCATGCATTCTACCCGCGCAAAAGCCTATGATGGGCAGAGTCCGTCGGTATCTACAAGACATGCGCGGGCCTAAGGATCAAAAAGCCCCGCCGGGCCTTGTGGGCACGGCGGGGCGGACAAGCAGCTATGGACAGCAGACTTAGAACAGGCCGGTGATGTTGCCGTCGTTGTCGACGTCGATGTTTTCGGCCGCGGGCACCTTGGGCAGACCCGGCATGGTCAGAACACTGCCGGTCAGCGCGACCACAAAGTGGGCGCCGGCAGAAACCTTGAGCTCACGCACGGTGATGCGGAAGTTCTCGGGAGCGCCCAAGGCCTTGGCGTTGTCGCTAAAGCTGTACTGCGTCTTGGCGACGCACACCGGCAGGTTGCCAAAGCCATTCTCGCGCAGCTCGGCGAGCTGGCGCTTGGCGGCCGGCGTAAAGTCAACGCCGTCGGCGCGGTAGACCTTGGTGGCAACGGCCTCGAGGGCATCGGCAACATCGGCGCCGTCCTCGTAGGCAAACTTGAGCTCGCTCGGCTGCTCAATCAGACGCATGACCTCATCGGCAAGCTCGAGCGCGCCCTCGCCGCCCTTGGCCCAGACCTCGGAAAGCTTAACGTTGACGCCGAGCTTCTGGCACTCGGACTCGATGAGCGCAAGCTCGGCCTCGGTGTCCGTCGGGAAGCGGTTGATGGCGACCACGCAGGGCAGACCATATACGTTCTGGATGTTGTCGACGTGACGCAGCAGGTTGGGCATGCCAGCCTTGAGTGCCTCGAGGTTCTCCTCGTTGAGGTCGGCCTTGGCGACGCCGCCGTTGTACTTCAACGCACGAGCGGTCGCGACGATCACGACGGCGCTGGGGCGAACG
>DBGBZQ010000053.1:0-1111 GCA_048368115.1 Collinsella sp. | reverse complement strand
GCTGACGGTAGAGCACGCTTATAAGATTGGCCGTTTTGTGGGCTGGTATTACGGCGCCAACCGCAGTGCTAAGGCGCGCGTTATCGTGGGCAAGGACACACGTCGCTCGAGTTATATGTTCGAGGCGGCGCTGGTGAGCGGTCTGGTCGCGAGCGGTGCGGACGCCTATATGCTGCACGTGATCCCGACGCCGGGCGTGGCGCATCAGACCGTGGAGGGCTGCTTCGATTGCGGCATCATGATCAGCGCGAGCCACAACCCGTTTTGCGATAACGGCATTAAGCTCGTCAATAGCGACGGTTTTAAGATGGACGAGGACGTACTGGAGCTCATCGAGGACTACATCGATGGCAAGAGCGAAGTTCCGTTGGCCACGGGCAACCACATCGGTGCCACGGTGGACTACATGCAGGGCCGCAACCGCTACATTGCTTCGCTCATTGCAAGTGCGAACTTTTCGCTGCAGGGCGTCAAGATCGGTATCGACTGCGCCAACGGCTCGGCTTCCTCGGTGGCCAAGCCGGTGTTTGACGCGCTCGGTGCCGACGTGCGCGTGATCAATGCCGCGCCCGATGGCTTTAACATCAACGTCGACTGCGGCTCCACGCATATGGAGCGTCTGCAGCGCCATGTGGTGGAGCAGGGCCTGGACGTGGGTTTTGCCTACGATGGCGATGCCGACCGCTGCCTGGCCGTGGATGAGCGCGGTCGCGTGGTAGACGGCGACCAGATCCTGTACGTGTGCGGCGTGTATCTGAACAAGCACGGTCGCCTTTCGGGCGGTACCGTGGTGCCGACGATTGCCAGCAACTTTGGCCTGATCAAGTCGTTGGAGCTTGCCGGTCTGAGCGCCGTGACCAGCGGCGTGGGCGACCGTCACGTGTATGCCAAGATGCGCGAGGGCGGCTACAGCCTGGGCGGCGAGCAGACGGGCCATACGATCTTTGGCGATATCGAGCGCACGGGCGACGGCATTATGACCTCGCTGCGCGTGATGGAAGTGATTCGTGCCGAGCGCGAGACGCTCTCGCAGCTCACGGCTCCGTGCAAGCTGCTGCCGCAGGCGCAGGTGGCCGTGCGCGTGGCGGACAAGGACGCCGCGCTCGAGAAC
>DBGBZQ010000052.1:0-22743 GCA_048368115.1 Collinsella sp. | reverse complement strand
TAATGTGGCCTTCGTCTTGCGCAGGACTGCCCGAGCAGGCAATCAAATATATTGCGGGCGGGCACGCGGCCTAGTCGGCTTTACGACAGCGCAATACCGCCAAGCCAGCCCCAACGCACGCCAGAGCCAGTACCATAAAAGCTAATGAACGAATCGAGCGACTTAGACGTAATGGCACCCTCGTTGCTCATAACGATGCCGCCGCCAACGTAGATACCCACATGACCGTAGATAAGGCCCGGAGCACCCGTGCCGCTGTGCGAGGAATCGGCCACGATCATGCCCACCTGCAGCGCCGAGCGGTCGGAGCTATAGCACCAGGCGTTAAACATGTCGCACGCATTGCCTCCAAAGTAGCCAACGCCGGCGTTACGGAAGACATTGGTGACCCACGCCGCGCACCAGTTCTGACCCGGCGAAGGCGTGGAGTAGCACGCGTTGACGACAGCCTGCTGCTTGCCCGAGCCGGCATTCTGCTGCGGAGTTCCGGGCGCGTACGATCCACCACCCGAGCTCGAACCACCCGAGTAGGAATTGTTCTTGTTCGCGGCAGCCGCGGCAGCGGCAGCCTTCCTAGCGGCCTCCTCAGCCTGGGCGGCAGCGAGGATCTCGGAATCGCGCTGAGCCATGAGCTCCTTGACGTCGTCGGAAAGACCGTTCAGCACGGTCTGGACTTCTTGCTGCTTGGCCTGCATGTCCTGCATCTGGGCAGTCTGCTGGTCCTTGAGCTTCTCTAAGTCGGCCTTCTGCGACTCGAGCTCGGTCTTTTGCGCATCGAGCTCTTCCTGGATGGTCTGAATGTCCTCGATGGCGTCGCGGTCGCTCTTGTTGATCTTCTCAACGTAATGCGCGTTGGCGACGAGTTCCTCAAACGAGCCAGAGGCCAGCAGCAGCGACAGGATGTTCGTGCCGCCGGACTTGTAGCTGGCGGCCACGCGATCGGAAAGGTCGTTGCGCTTCTTCTTGAGCTCGGCCTTCTTTTCATCGATCTGGGCCTGCGTGTCGTCAATCTTGCCCTGGACATTCTCGATGTCGTTGAGGGTCTGGGCATTCTTGTTGGCCAGCGCCGCATACTCATTTGCGATGCTGTCGAGCTGGGCCTGAACCTCGTCGAGCTGGGCCTGGGCGGCATTCAGTTTATCGGTGGTTTCTTTGGAAGCCTCCGCCGCATGGGCGCGAGCGGGCAGGCCAAAAAGAACTGCCGCAGAAGCGGCGCCGAACAGGGCCTTGAGGGCAGTGCGGCGCGAGAGCTCCTGGGAAAGGATAGAATCGCTGTTTGGTGACATATGTACTCCGTTACATGCTTATTTATATGTCGCTCAACTCATACATATTAGCGTACATATGGCGCGTCCCAACGATTTCCACGAACGGCAGGAAACTACAAGGTCAGCGGCTCGTAAGCAAATGTCAAAGATCAGGTTATGCGTACGCAAGCTCTTCTATGAGTACGTTAGCACAATCCTCTGCTTTTCCTACAGCGCACGATTTGGGCGTCCCTGCCTGCGCTATACTCCCCTGAAGAAGTGTTCCTGATTCGATAGGAGACTACATGTCCAAAGCACTCGACCCCAAAGACACCTGCGTCCTCGTTACCGGTGGCGCCGGCTTTATCGGCTCGCACACCGTCGTTCAGCTGCTCGAGGGTGGCTACCAGGTCGTCATCGTCGATGATCTCTCCAACTCCAGCGCCGTCGCCGTCGACCGCGTCAAGACCATCGTGGGCGACGAGGCCGCCAAGAACCTCACCTTCTACGAGGCCAACGTGCTCGACCGCGATGCAATGAACAAGATCTTCGATACCCATCAGATCGACCGCGTCATCCACTTCGCCGGTTTTAAGGCCGTCGGCGAGTCGGTGAGCAAGCCCGTCGAGTACTACCACAACAACATCGAGAACACCCTGGTGCTCATCGACGTCATGCGCAGCCATGGCTGCAAGTCCATCATCTTCTCGAGCTCCTCGACCGTCTACGGCGACCCGGACAACCCGCCCGTCACCGAGGAGGATCCTAAGAAGCCCGCGACCAACCCCTATGGTTGGACCAAGTGGATGATCGAGCAGATCCTTATGGACGTCCACACCGCCGACCCCGAGTGGGACGTCGTGCTGCTCCGTTACTTCAACCCCATCGGCGCTCATCCGTCAGGCCTGATCGGCGAGGACCCCAAGGGCATCCCCAACAACCTGGTGCCCTATGTCGCCCAGGTTGCCGTGGGCAAGCTCGAGGCCGTTCAGGTCTTTGGCAACGATTACCCCACCCCCGACGGCACCGGCGTGCGCGACTACATCCACGTGTGCGATCTGGCCTCTGGTCACGTTGCCGCCCTTAACTGGATGAACGGCAAGACCGGCGTCGAGATCTTTAACTTGGGCACCGGCACCGGCACCTCGGTACTCGAGGTCGTCGCCGCCTTCTCCAAGGCTTGTGGCAAGGAGCTGCCCTACGTGATCCGCGAGCGCCGCGCCGGCGACATCGCTGCCAACTGGTGCGACGCCTCCAAGGCCGAGCGTATGATGGGCTGGAAGGCCCAGTACGATATCGCGGACATGTGCCGCGATAGCTGGAACTGGCAGAGCCACAATCCCAACGGCTTCGCCGACGCCGAGTAGCAAAAACCTACATACCGCTCTTGCCCCGATCTCACGTTGTGAGGTCGGGGCTTTTTCATGACATGTAGCCATTCGCCGAAAATCGACCAACTTTTTTATCTTGCCTGTACATGTTTAAACAACATGTTTTACAATAGGCGTATCGAATCAGAACATCGGAGGCGGGCTGCACACCCATCGGCAGGCCGACCCCACAACAAGAAGGTTGGTGAGCGCATTCATGGAGCGTGCAAGCGGCGTCCTCATGCCCGTCTCATCTCTGCCCGGACCATACGGAATCGGCGGCTTTGGCTGGAATGCCTACGACTTCGTCGATTTTCTCGCCTCGTGCAAACAACATTACTGGCAGATTCTGCCCCTTACGACGACCAGCTATGGCGATTCGCCCTATCAGTCGTTCTCGGCCCGCGCAGGCAACCCCAACTTTATCGACTTTGCTGAGCTTATCGAGGCAGGGTATCTGGAGCAGCGCGATATCGATGGCGTGTATCTGGGATCCGACCCCAGCAATGTCGACTACGGTGCTATCTTTGGCGGCCGCCGTCAGATTCTCGACCGCGCCGCCGAGCGCTTTGCCGCCGACAAGCCGGCCGATTTCGATGACTTTATCCAGGCCAACGAGGACTGGCTCATCCCCTACTGTGAGTTCATGACCGTCAAAGAGGAGTGCGGTCTCAAGGCATTTTGGGAGTGGCCCGCGGAGCTCCGCACCCGCGGCGAGGCTTCCGCCAAGGTCTGCGCCGACCATCCGGCGCGTATGCTCTACCACCAGATGACACAGTACTTCTTCGATCGCCAGTGGAGCCGCCTCAAGGCCTATGCCAACGAGCGCGACATTCTCATCATCGGCGACCTGCCCATCTATGTCTCGCGTGACTCCGTCGAGATGTGGGCGACGCCTGAGCTCTTTAAGATCGACGCCGCCGGCAATCCCGTGAGCGTCGCCGGCACGCCGCCCGACCAGTTCTCGGCCACCGGCCAGTACTGGGGCAACCCCATCTACGACTGGGACGCCATGGAGTCCGACGGCTTCTCCTGGTGGGAGGACCGCATTCGCGCCGCCCTCGACATGTACGACGTCATCCGCCTGGATCACTTCCGCGGCTTCGAGGCCTATTGGGAGGTGCCGTTCTCCTCGCCCGATTCGTCCTACGGTTCGTGGACGCAGGGTCCCGGCCTCAAGTTCTTCAAGACGCTCGAGAAAAAGCTCGGCACGCTGCCCATCATCGCCGAGGACCTGGGCTTCCTCACCCCCGGCGTCATCGACATGCGCGACAACTCGGGCTTCCCCGGCATGAAGATCCTGCAGTTTGCCTTTGAGGGCACCAACTCGTACTACCTGCCGCATAACTACATCGCCAACACCGTCGCCTATGTGGGCACCCACGACAACGAGACGGCGCGCGGTTGGTTTGAGAGAACGGCCACCCCGCGTCAGCGCGAGCAGGCAGCCCTGTACACCCATCAGCAAGCCGGCGAACCCATGGCAGATGCACTCAATCGCACCATCGCCGCCAGCGTGAGCGACACGTGCATCTACACCATGCAGGACCTGCTCAACTTGGGCAACGAGGCGCGCATCAACACCCCTGCCACGCTGGGCGGCAACTGGACCTGGCGCATGCTCGACGGCGCCATCACCCGCGAGCTCGAGCACAAACTCACCGACTGGACCGAGACCTACTTCCGCATCCCGTCGGAAGCCGAAATCGAGCTTCCTCAATAGGAGCCACCGCGCCCGACCCCTCCCCACCGTGCGGACGCGCTTGCTTTTCCCGCGCGAGGCCACCCCAATCCCCTCGCGCGGGCTTCTTATGAATTGCAGACATGAAACAACCCATCACAGGAGAAAACATGCCCCAAATTAACCTCATGGAACTCGCCGAGCAGTCTTTTGGCACCTCGCTCGAGCAGCTCGACGACCGTCGCATTTACAAGCTGCTGGTCAAACTCGTGCAGGAGCGCTCCGCCGCCTGCCCACTCAACAACGGCAAGAAAAAGCTCTATTACATTTCCGCCGAATTTTTGATCGGCAAGCTGCTCATCAACAACATGATCGACCTCGGCATCTACGACGAGGTTAAGGACCAGCTCACCGCCGCAGGCCACGACCTCAACAAAATCGAGGAGTTCGAGGTCGAGCCGTCACTCGGCAACGGCGGCCTGGGCCGCTTGGCCGCATGCTTCCTGGATTCCATCGCCACGCTGGGCTTGACCGGCGATGGCGTGGGCCTCAACTATCACTACGGTCTGTTCCGTCAGCGCTTTGTCGACAACCAGCAGAAGGCCGTCCCCGACGAGTGGCTCGGTGAGCAGGACATCCTAGTCGACGATGACCGCTCCTACACCGTCGAGTTCGGCGATTTTGCCGTTACCTCCAAGCTCGTCAACATCGATGTGCCCGGTTACGGCCAGCCCACCAAGAACCGCCTGCGCCTGTTCGACCTAGCGAGCGTCGACGACGGCCTGGTCCCCGGCAGCTCCATCGACTTCGACAAGACCGAGATCGCCAAGAACCTCACCTTGTTCCTCTACCCCGACGATTCCGACGAGCAGGGCCGCCTGCTTCGCATCTACCAGGAGTACTTCATGGTGAGCAACGCCGCCCAGCTCCTGATCGACGAGGCCATCGAGCGCGGCAGCAACCTGCACGATCTGGCCGACTACGCCGTGGTCCAGATTAACGACACGCACCCCACCATGGTCATCCCCGAGCTCATTCGCTTGCTCACCACCGAGCATGGCATCGAGTTTGACGAGGCCGTGACCATCGTACGCTCCATGGTCGCCTACACTAACCACACGATTCTTGCCGAGGCGCTCGAGAAGTGGCCGCTCGCCAGCCTGCAGAAGGTCTCCCCTGCCATCGCCGACATTATCGTCAAGCTCGATGAGATCGCGAAGGCCGAGCACGATGACCCGCGCGTCGCCATCATCGACGAACACGATACCGTCCACATGGCCCACATGGACATCCACTTTGGCTTCTCCATCAACGGCGTAGCCGCCCTCCACACCAAGATCCTGGAGGACACCGAGCTTCATCCGTTCTACGAGATCTATCCCGAGAAGTTCTCCAACAAGACCAACGGCATCACCTTCCGCCGCTGGATCCATGGGGCCAACCCCGCGCTCGCCAGCCTGCTCGACGATGTGATCGGCACCGACTGGCGCAGCACCGGCGATCTGAGCAAACTCGCCAAGTTCGCCGACGACAAGGACGTTCTTGAGCGCCTGGCCGCCACCAAGGTCGAGGCCAAGGCCATCATGCGCCAGTTCATGGCGCTCGAGCAGGGCGTGACCATTCCCTCCAACGCCATCATCGACGTCCAGGTCAAGCGCATCCACGAGTACAAGCGCCAGCAGATGCTCGCGCTCTACATCATCTGGAAGTACCTCGATATCAAGAACGGCAACAGACCTAAGCACCCCGTCACCATCATCTTTGGCGGCAAGGCGGCGCCTGCCTACACTATCGCGCAGGACATCATCCATCTGATCTTGACGCTGTCGCAGTGGATTGCAAACGACCCCGACGTAGCTCCCTACCTGCAGGTTGTCATGATCGAGAACTACAACGTCACCGCCGCCGAGCGCGTGATCCCCGCCGCTGATATCTCCGAGCAGATCAGCCTGGCCTCCAAGGAGGCGAGCGGCACATCCAACATGAAGTTCATGCTCAACGGCGCCCTAACCCTGTGCACGCTCGACGGCGCCAACGTGGAGATTGCCGAGCTCGTGGGCGACGAGAACATCTATACCTTTGGTGCCTCGTCCAAACAGGTCGAGCAGCTCTATGCCGACGGCACCTATGACGCCGGTGTGCTCTACCGCAAGCCCGGTATCAAGCTGCTGGTGGACTTTATCACCAACCCCGCCTTTATGGCGACCGGCAACGCCGAGCGCCTGCAGCGCCTGCACGACGACATTAAGGGCAAGGACTGGTTTATGGCCCTGCTCGACATCGAGGAGTACATCCAGACCAAGGAGCGCGTGCTGGCCGACTATGAGGACCAGGACACCTGGATGCGCAAGACGCTCATCAATATTGCCAACGCCGGCACCTTCTCGTCCGACCGCACCATTTCCCAGTACAACGACGAGATTTGGCACCTGAGCTAATTTCGTTTCCTTTACCCATCCTCTTGAAAGCGGAGTCGTGGCAACACGGCTCCGTTTTTTGTGCCCGCACGTTACCCTGTGACCCGACTCGGCCAAACAATCTCGATCTGTAACAACTACTCGGTAAAAACGGTCCCAGCTGTTACAGATTGAGACATACCGGCCCCTCCCCTTGGGTTTATCTCGATCTGTAACATCTAGCAGCTGAAATTCACCTTTGGTGTTACAGATTTAGATGAAATGGTTAGCTCAGCGGAACCGTCTCGATCTGTAACATCTAACGTCCGAAATCAGCCTCACCCGTTACAGATCGAGACAAACGACCGGTCAGACAGCCCCAACACAAAGAAAGGCTCCCCTCTCGCCCAGTGGACGGGAGGGGAGCCTTATATGTGACCGCGGCAAAAGGATGGCAATACCGCAGTCGCCCAAAGGGAGGGCCTGGATGCACCGGGCCTAGATAAGGTTCTTGCCAGAGACCTTATCGAAGAGGTGGGTCGCGTTCTTCTCGAACTTGAACCAGATGGTGTCGCCAGCCTTGAGCGCGCCCTTGGCCTCGAGGTCGACGACGGGGATAATCAGAACAAACTGGCCGTCGGGAGCGGTCACGTGGACATGCTCGGTCGAGCCCATGAGCTCGGTCACCTCGACGGTACCCTGGAGCGCGCCCTCCTCGCCCTTGTCAGCAAGCAGGATCTGCTCGGGACGCACGCCGGCCGTAATCTCCTTCACGTCGCCGCCGTCCCAGTTGAGGGCAAGTTGAGCGCAAGTCTCGGGGGCGAGTGCCACGTTCATATCCTCGGTCTTGACGGTAAAGCCGTTGCCCGAGCGCACCAGCTGGGCATCGAAGAAGTTCATCTGCGGCACGCCGATGAAGCCGGCGACGAAGATGTTCGCGGGATGGTTGAAGACCTCCTGCGGCGTGGCGATCTGCTGGACAACGCCGTCCTTCATGACCACGATACGGTCGCCAAGGGTCATGGCCTCGGTCTGGTCGTGAGTAACATAAATGAACGTGCCCTTGATCTCGTGGCGCAGCTTAATGAGCTCGGCACGCATCTGGTTACGAAGCTTGGCGTCCAGGTTGGACAGCGGCTCGTCCATCAGGAAGACCTTGGGGTCACGCACGATGGCGCGGCCGATAGCGACACGCTGGCGCTGGCCGCCGGAGAGCGCCTTGGGCTTACGGTCGAGGTACTCGGTAATGCCCAGAATCTCGGCAGCAGAGCGAACCTTGCGGTCGATCTCGTCCTTGGGAACCTTCTTGAGCTCGAGCGTAAATGCCATGTTCTCGTACACCGTCATATTGGGGTACAGAGCGTAGCTCTGGAACACCATGGCGATGTCGCGGTCCTTGGGCGCCACGTCGTTGACACGCTTGCCGTCGATGAGCACATCGCCCGAGGTAATGTCCTCCAGGCCGGCGACCATGCGCATCGTCGTGGACTTACCGCAGCCAGAGGGGCCAACGAGGACGACGAACTCCTGGTCGTGAACGGTGAGGTTGAAGTCCTCTACAGCGAGCACACCGTCCTCGGTAACCTTGAGGTTGTGCTTCTTCTCCTCGGTCTTCTTCTTTTTGCCAAAGAAGCCTTTCTTTTTTGACTCGTTGTTGGGATACACCTTCTGAACATGTTTGAGAACGATCTCGGCCATGTCTCTACCTTTCGATATGCGGCGCCGCGCTGAGGGGCGCCGCAGAAACTTGCAAAACAGTTACGGCATTAGCCCTTGACGGCACCTGCCACCACGCCGTCGATGATGTACTTCTGACAGAGGATGTACATGATAACGATGGGGATAACGACCATCATGATGCAGGCCATCATGGGGCCGAGCTCGACGTGGCCGTAGCCGCCGCGGAAGTACTGGATCAAGATAGGAATGGTCTTGTACTTGGTGGAGTCGAGCGTAAGGTAGGGCAGCAGATAGTCGTTCCAGACCCACATGGTCTCGAGGATGCCGACCGAAAGATAGGTGGGCTTCATGATGGGAAGGACGATCTTAAAGAACACCTGGACCGGGTTGCAGCCATCAATCATGGCCGCCTCCTCGATCTCGAGCGGGATGTTCTTTACAAAACCGGCGAACATAAAGACCGCCAGGCCCGCGCCAAAGCCCAGATAGATAAAGCAGATGTTGAACGGCGTGTTAAAGCCGATGCGGTCCGCCAAATTGGACAGCGTGAACATGAGCATCTGGAACGGCACGACCATCGAGAACACGAACAGGTAATAGAAGAAGTTCGAGATCTTGTTGTTGACACGAACCACGTACCAAGCGCACATGGAGCAGCACACCAAGATCAGCACGACCGACGTGACCGTGATGATGAGCGAGTACATAAATGCCGAGGCAAAGCCCTGCTCGTTAAGGGCGTGCATGTAGTTTGCGAGGCCGTTGAACGTCTCGGGCGTGAGCAGATCGAATGCCGTGGTGGTGCTGATTGCGGTCGCTTTCTTAAAAGAATTAAGCGCAATCATGAACACGGGGTAGATCCACGCGAGCGACAGGATCGTAAAGAAAATCGAGAGCGCGCGGTTGATAACCTTATCGCGTTTCATTACTGCTGCACCTCCTTGGACCTCGTGGCCTTAAGCTGGATCATGGAGATGGCCACGACCAGGATGCAGAAGATAACCGCCTTGGCCTGACCAATGCCCTGCCATGCGATACCGGCACGCGAATAGAACGTGTTGTAGATGTTCAGGGCGAGCATCTCGGTGGAGTGCGCGGGGGCGCCGCCGGTAAGGGCGAGGTTCTGGTCGAACAGCTTAAAGCCGTTGGTGATGGACAGGAACAGGCAGATGGTGATGGTCGGCATCAGGTTAGGGATCTTAACCTTCCAAAACGTCTGCCATGCCGTAGCGCCGTCGACCTTGGCGGCCTCGATGTAGTCGGACGGAATGGACTGCAGACCAGCGATGTAGATGATCATCATGTAGCCGACCTGCTGCCACAGGGTCAGGATGATAAGGCCCCAGAAGCCAGCAGCAGAGTTAAGAGCGATGAGCTGGGCGCCCACGTTGGAGAGCAGGCAGTTGATCAGAATCTGCCAAATGTAGCCCAGCACGATGCCGCCGATCAGGTTAGGCATAAAGAAGATCGTACGGAAGATGTTGGTGCCTTTGAGCGCCTTGCGGGTGAGCGCCTGCGCAATGGCCAGGGCGATCACGTTGATGAGCACCGTCGACAGGAAGGCAAACGCCACGGTAAAGAAGAACGACGTGGAGAACTGCGGATCGGACAGCGCGCGCACGTAGTTCTCGATACCGACAAAGTGCGCGTTACTAATGATAATAAACTGGCAGAACGAGAGATAGAAGCCCTGGATAAAAGGGATCACGAACCCGATCATAAACGCCAGGCACGTGGGCAGCATAAAGAGCGGCCACCAGCGCTTGAGTGCTTTGCCCATAAAAGGGTCCTTTCAATATGCAGGGGGCGGGCAAACCAACGTCTGCCCGCCCCCTGTCGCTAATCAGATAGCTTGGGCAGCAACTGCTTACTCGGAAGCGGCCTTCTCGGTCTTCCAGCCATCGACGAAGGCGTTCTTGACGCCGTCCCACTTGCTGTTATCGGCAGCGTAGGCAATCAGAGCCTGCTTGAGGTTCTTCTTCCACTCCTCGGAGGGAATGTAGACGAAGTCCCAAGCGACGGTCTTCTTGCCGTCCTTGGCCATGGCAACGGCCTGCTGCGAGAAGACGTTGGTGGTCTCCTTGGCGCTCTTGAACGGAGCGGTCAGGCCCATCTTGTCGGCGATGATGCTGGTCGGGGTGTCAGCGGTGACGCACCAATACATGAAGTCCTCGGTGGCCTTCTGGGCATCCTCGGAAGCCTGGGAACTGACGCACCAGTAGTTCTCGCCGCCGGAGCACAGGCCCTGGTTCTCCTCGCCGTCAACACCGATGTAGATCGGCATCATGCCAATCTGATCGTCGGTCATGCCGGCCTTGACGAGGTCAGAGTAGGCCCAAGAGCCGTTCTGGTAGAAGACGGCCTTGCCGGTTGCGAACTCGTTGGTGGCGTCGTCGCCGGTCTTGGAAGCAAGCTGCGAAGGATCGCAGGTGGAGTCGGTGATGTACAGGTCGAAGATCTGCTTGTAGTTGTCGAGGAACTCACCCTTGATCTCGTCGTCCTCCTGGTTGTGCTCCTTCTCAAACTCGTAGTAGAGCGGCATGTTGGCAAGGTGGGTGGTGTAGCGCCAGCTGGAGGAGTCGTCCATGCCGGCGGAAGTGAAGGCACCCTCGACACCAAGCTCGTCCTTGCGGGCCTGGATGTCGTCGGCACAAGCCTTCAGCTTGTCGAAGGAGTTGATGTCCTCGGCCTTGTAGCCAGCCTTCTCGAGCAGCTGCTTGTTGTAGATGATGCCGAAGCTCTCCTGGACCCAGTCGATGCACACATCCTTGCCGTCGGACTGCAGAGCCAGGGAGTCGTCAATGAGCTCACCGCGGAGCTTGGTATCGGACAGGTCGGCGCAGTAATCCTTCCAGTTCTTAAGACCGGTGGGGCCGTTGACCTGGAACAGGGTCGGAGCGGAGCTCTTGGACATCTCGGACTTAAGCTTCTCCTCGTAGGTGTTGGAAGCGGCGGTCACGATCTTGACCTCGACGCCCTTCTCCTTCTTATAGGCCTTGGCGATCTCCTTCCACTCCTTGTCGACCTCGGGCTTGAATTGGAGGAAGTAGACCTCGGCAGCGTCACCAGAAGCAGAGGAGCCGGAGCCGGCAGAACCACCGCAACCCACGAGGCCCAGACCAAGAACTGCAGCCGCGGAACCAGCAAAGCCCAGGAACTGCCTTCTGCTCATTTCGTTCTTCATTACAATCCACCCTTTCACACCGTGGCGGCACCCTTTGCCGCCGCCTTCGGAGATTGGCTCGGGGACTTTGCCCCTTTTGCTGATTTGAACGATACGCCATTTGGCTAGTTGTTTGAACAAGTATTACTAGAGCGGTAGAAAAACTTCGGTGAACGGTAATTTCAACTTGATACTTGACAAGTTTTGTATAAACAATTATTTGTTATCTAATGCAGAGAAAACGCCCGGTCAAGCCGATGTACCGTCGGTTTGACCGGGCGTTTTCTCTTTGAGGCCATGAGTCTCGTCAGGCTGCGAGCTAGCCGGCTATCGCTTGGAATTGACGCGGTAATGGAAGATCTCGGGGTGTGTGCGAGTGTGCGTCACCTCAAACAAGATGCCATCCGAGGTGTACGACTGACTCTCCATGACGGCAACGCAGTTGTATTTGCCGAGGTCAAGATAGCTGCAGTCCTCATCGTTGGCGAGCTCGACACTCACCGTACGACGGCTCGCCATCACTTTGACACCGCGCTTGTGCTCCAGATAGCCGTAAATAGAATCTGCCGCGATCTCGGGAGTCAGGCCCTTGGCGATCGACGCCAAAAAATAGCCATGGTCCACTTGGCGCGCGTTGCCGTTGAGGCTTCGGACACGCACTACGCGAATCAACTCCTCGCCCACCTTAAAGCCCAGGTGACGAGAGAGTTGCTCGGTGCAAACCAGATGTTCGAAAGACTTAACGTCCGTCGATGCAACGGCATTGTTGCGCTTTGCAAACTCGCCAAACGACTCAACCTCTTCGAGTGCGCCCAACATGTCGGTTTCGCCCTTAAGCCAAATAACGCGCACGCCCTTGCCGTGTATGGGCTGCACAAACATCCCGTCGGCCAGCATGCTCAAAGCGCGGCGGACGGTATTGCGCGTGCAGCCAAATTCCGCGGTCAGCTCGGCTTCGGTTGGCAGCATCTCCTGAAACGCATAGGTCCCATTAATGATGCGCGAGCGTATTTCTCGGTAGATTCCTTCGTATATCGCTTTTGGCATTGTTTCACCTCTACATTATTCATTTCCGGCTAGGCACGATAGCATTTCTTAAAGTTGTTTAAACCGAATATCGGTGAAGCGACAGGATTTAGCCGTTGACGGTTTCTGTCATGCCCAAATCGGTTTCGCTCAAAACTGCCGGTACGACACTCGTCTGGTCCTCTACAATGAATCCATTGTTTAAACGTTTCCCCACGCGCAACGCGCCTCGATATTCGGAAGGCAGAACATGCTGCAAAAAATCCAACGCTTTGGCGGGGCAATGTTCGCGCCCGCCATGCTGTTTTCTATATCAGGCCTCATGGTCGGCGTCTCCGCTCTCGCAACGACTGCGGACATCGTCGGCGATCTCGCCGTATACGGAACCCCTTGGTACGTTTTCTGGGCTATCATCCAGCGCGGCTCGTGGACGGTCTTTAAACGCCTCCCGCTCCTTTTTGCCGTAGCGCTGCCCATCGGTCTTGCCCAAAAACAACCGGCTCGTTGCTGCCTCGAGGCTCTCGTCGCCTATTTTGCCTACTGCTTCTTTTTGAGCGAGATCATTAAGCTGAGCGGAGACAACCTTGGACTTGAGTACCCGTCATCTTTGACCTCCGCCAGCGGTATCACCGTCATCGACGGCATCAAGACGCTCGACACCGGCATTATCGGCCCGCTGGCGGTATCGGCAACCGTCGTCGCCATCCATGACCGCTTCTACGATGCCAAAATTCCCGATTGGCTCGGCACCTTCTCGGGCTCCTCGCTGGTCTACCTCATCAGCTTTTTTGCCGTGTTTGCCCTTGCTGCCATCTCGGCCGCCATCGTGCCCTACGTATACGATGTAACCGATACGCTGCGTCACGCGCTTGCAGGCATCGGTCCCTTTGGCGTGGGCATCTTTGTCTTTTTAGAACGAGCACTCGAGCCCTTTGGCCTGCACCACCTGCTCTACATGCCGATCTACTACGACAACCTGGTCATTAACGACGGCATCTACGCCACGTGGAGCAGTTTGCTCCCCATCCTCTCCCATAGCACGCGCCCCCTTAATGAACTTGCGCCGTGGGCCGGTTTTACCGCCACCGGCTGGGTCAAGCTCTTTGGCCTTCCTGCCATCGCAGCTGCGTTCTACTCCACCGCAAAACCCGAGCGCCGCGCCGGCCTCAGGGTCATCCTTGTTCCCGCCATCATCGCCTCGGTGGTTTGCGGCGTTACCGAGCCACTCGAGTTTCTCTTTATGTTCACCCACCCCGGGCTCTTTTTGCTCTACGCCGTCTTATCGTCTTGCCTTGCCACAACCATGAATCTCTTTGGCATCGTCGGCATCTTCTCGGGCGGCCTGATGGAGATGGCAGCCTTCAACTTTATTCCGCTCATGCGCACGCATGCCGGTGCCTATCTTTTGGCGCTCGGTATCGGCCTTGCCTTTAGCCTCATCTTTTTTGTTAGTTTTCGAGCACTCATCTTGGTCTATGACCTTAAGACTCCGGGCCGCGAGGATCATGTCGCCAATCGCGCGGCAATCGATTGTTTAACGGGAAGCGACTTTGCCAAAGAGCAATCTCCCAATGACGAGGTCAATAGTCGATCCGATCAAGATCACGTCCTCGCTGAGCGGGTAATTCAGCTTTTAGGTGGCGTTGGCAATATCGTGGGCGCAACCAACTGCGCCACGCGCCTGCGCGTCGAGGTCGCAGACCCTTCCATCGTTGCAGATAACGCGTCGTTTGTCGCGGTGGGCGCCAAGGGCCTCATCATTACGGGCAAGACCGCCCAGGTGATCATCGGCATCTCCGTTCCCCGCGTTAAAGAGCATTTTGACCAGATCATGGGCCTCGAGCCGGAATTTGTGCCCACCACCTCGGCCTCCCCTGCCGCCAGCGCAGCCCATAAGCGCGGCGATATTTGCTTCTTCGATATCGACGGAACGCTCGCCTGGCAAGACCCCAGGCTCGCCCAAGACCTTCCCGAAGACGAGCGGGACCTCTCCCCCTATCCCAACGAGGCGGTTTCGCAGGCAATCCGCGAGTTTGTCGCCAACGGCAACATGGCCTTTATCTGCACGGGACGTACCCTCAGCTGCATCCACCCCAAACTTCTTGAGCTGCCTTGGACCGGCATCGTCTGTCTTGCGGGCGGTTACGCCGAGATCAACGGACACGCAATTCGCGATCTGTCGATGACGCCCAGTATGCTGCAGCGTCTTGCCCCCTACCTTGAGCAATCGGGCGAGGTCATCCGCTTTGAGGGCCTCAACGGCGTCGTGCGCATGAGTGCCGATGCGCCCGATGCTCCCGGATACGCGCGCACCCTGGGCGACGCAGTCACGCAGTTGCAACATTACAGTGTCTACAAGATCTTGATGTCTACATCGCTCGCCAACCACATCGCTCAAGATAAGGCACTTGAGCCGCTGCTGTGCTTTAACGAGCTCGAACTCGAGGTAACCGAAATCTCGCCCCGCGAATGCACGAAGCGCGGGGGCGTCCAGTCTGTACTCGACGCCCTCGACCCCCACCACGGAACCGTATACGGCATTGGCGACGCCAGCAATGACGTCTCGCTGATGAACGCCGTCGATGTCGGTATCGCCATGGGCAATGCACCGGACTATCTCAAAAAGCGCGCCGACTACATCACCGACTCGGTCGACAAAGATGGCGTCGTCAAGGCGCTCGAGCACTTTAGGCTTATATAAGCAGCCGGCACGCGCACGCGTCCCGTTTCTCCAAATCGCCAAAACAGACGCGCCGGCAACTCCAATGTGGCAATATGGTATCTGCACACCGCAACGATGTAACCCAAGAAAGAATGCGAGAACCCGTGTCCAGTCCGTTTACCAGCTTTTTAGCCCAGCACTTTGACCAGATTAACGACTATCTGGCCACGTTCTTTGACGGACAGGCGACCTCTGTCGATATCGAGCGCTACCTGTACGCGCCGCTCTCGGCTTTTACGGCCAACGCCGGCAAGCGCCACCGCCCGCTTATCTGTATGCTCGCCGCAACCGCAGTGGGCGGTAGCTTTGAGAGCGCCCGCAGCGCCGCGGCAGCCATCGAGCACTTCCAGTCGGGCGCGCTGATCCACGACGACATCGCCGACAACGGACAGCTTCGTCGAGGCAAGCCCTGCATGCACCTTACCGAGGGCACGGGCCTTGCCATCAATTGTGGCGACCTGGCGCTCACCATGGTCACCAAGACGGTTCTCGACGACCCCACGCTGGAGTCCGACGTGAAGCTGCGCGTGCTCCACGAGCTTACCGAGATGATCGTCCGCACCATCGAGGGTCAAGCGCTCGACCTGGGTTGGGTCCGTGACGGGCGCTTTGATATCTCGGTTGATGACTACCTGGACATGGCGACGCACAAGACCGCGTTTTACAGCGGAGCCACGCCGCTTGCCGCCGGAGCCATTATCGGCGGCGGCAGCGATGAGCAAATCGAAGCGCTGCGCGCCTTTGGCCTGCACACGGGCCTTGCCTTTCAGATTCAGGACGACCTGCTCAACCTTGTCGGCACTAAGGAAGCCGCCAACAAGGACTTCCGCACCGACATCACCGAGGGCAAGCGCACGCTTGTCGCCGTTCATGCCCTCTCTGATGAGCGCCACCACGACGAGGTCGAGGCGATTCTTTCCTCGGGCACCGATGATCCCGCGCAGCTCGCACGCGCCGTGGAGATCTTCCAGGAAACCGGCTCCATCGATTACGCCCACACTTACGCGCTCGACCTGACCGCTAAGGCCAAAGCGGCCATCGAGAACGTTGAGCTTGATCCGCACGCACGCGAGCTGTTCCTCTCCATGGCAGATTTCTTTGTGGAGCGCCTTAACTAACGGGGGTTATAAAACCTGTCAGCAGCGTATTTAGGCACAACTTGCTACACTGTTGAGTGCATGTTTATGCATCCCTTTGCGTTGTCTATCCGACAGACGCTCAAATAGTACGAATGGTACGCCGAAAGGGGTTCGTTCATGGAACCTATTACAACGGGCATGCAAGGAGCAGCCGTCGAGGACGTGCAGTCTCGTCTCCTGCAGCTCGGCTACACGATTGATGCCGCCGAAGTCACCGACAAGTACTTTGGAGCCACCACTGAGCAGGCCGTCAGCACCTTCAGACTCGACAGCGGCCTTGCTGCCGGTCATGCCGTCGATATCCCCTGTTGGAGCGCCCTTGTAGACGCTTCGTATAAGCTGGGCGACCGCACCCTCTATCTGCGCATGCCCAATTTCCATGGCGCCGATGTGCAGGCCCTGCAGCGCGCTCTCAACGTTTTGGGCTTTGCCTGTGGCGAAGACGACGGCTACTTTGGCCCGCATACCGAGGCCGCCCTGCAGCAGTTCCAGGAAAATGTCGGCCTGTTTGCCGACGGCATGGCCTTCCAGGACACCTACGCCTACATCAACCGCCTGCACCATGTGTGGGAGGGCAAGCCCTCGGTCACCGAAGCCGAGTCCCGTATCGGTTTTGCTCGCGCCGCCAACGTGCTCGAGCGCTTCCAGATTGCCGTTATCGGCGAGGACCCCATCGCGCGCAGTGTTGCGTCGCGCATGTGGAATATCGCCACGGCAACGACCGACAACAGCGGCATGATGCTCTGCGACTCCGAGGTCCCAACCGACGTTGACCTGGTGCTCGAAATCGCAAGCGACGAGCTGCCCGCCGACGCCGCACCGCGCGCCACGATTGCCCTCGCCGAGTGCCACAACCTAGCCCAGCGCATCCGCACTGCCAATGTCGCCGCGCAGCAGAAGCCGGCACGCATTCGCATTGAGCTCACGGGCATGACGCGCTACAACGGCACCTTCACGGCCAGCGACGCGCAGACACTCGCCGTACGCCTGCTCGATGGCGTTTGCGATGCCCTCGCAGATTAGGTAAACTAAACGAGTTGCTTTTGGGCAACACCACACATTGGGACGTAGTTCAACGGTAGAACTCCGGTTTTTGGTGCCGGCTGTTGGGGGTTCGAATCCCTCCGTCCCAGCCATTAAAATTGAGCGCCCTGAGCCCATAACGGCCCAGGGCGCTTTCTTGTGGGCAAGCGGAGGGATTCGAGAACCCGCAAGGGTGCGGAGCTGAGGAAACGCGAAGCGTTTTCCAGCGCAGCACGCAAGGAGCGAAGCGACGCAGCGGGGCGCGGCCGCCGAAAAGGCGGACGCGGAATCCCTCCGTCCCACAGCCGGCACTTGGAGACGTTCCTTTAGTGCCGGCACTAAAGGAACGTCTCCAAGTGCCGGCCTCCCAAAAATCTACCTTTAAAAGACGGGCGCCCCAAGCCCATAAGGACCAAGAGCGCCTTTCATCTAGAAAATATCAGCCCAGTTCCGAAAAGCGACCCGCATGCGACAACCAAGTAGCCGCAGGCCCCGGGAGAGTGGGGACACCGGCTTAGGTTTATCGCGAGTTCCGCACGAACAGGAGGCCACTTAATGTGGCCTCCGTCGTGAGCAGGACTGTAGAGCAGGAAACCTAAGCCGGTGTCCCCACTCTCCCGGGGCCGAACGCCCTAGTTGTTGAGCATGCGGTCGAAGCTTCCCGAGTCGCCATCCCGATAGTCTGCGGTCATCAGAATCTCCTGCGGAATGCGCCCGCCCTCGCGCAGCACGTTGCGGAACTGCACGCGCGTAACCATGGGCAGATCCTTGATCGTCGCTGCCAGGTTCTGCGGCACACCCTGGTTGGCAGCCGCGGGCTCGCACTCTCCGCCGGCCTTCACGCGACGCTTATGCTCGGCGAGCATGGCGCGGTACATGCCGGCATGCAGGCGAATCTCAACCACATTGGCATTGCGAGCCTGCTCGACGATGCGCGCGCCCTCGCGATCGATATCGCCCACGTAGTAGACGTAGTTAAAGCGATAGCCAATCTCGGCCAGATAATCATCCAGTGCGTGCGAGACGCTCGCTTTGCAGCCGCCGCCAAAAATCACGCCGCCCACCTTGATGCCAAAGAGCTTGGCGTGCTTGCGGCCACGCAGCAGCTTGACGATCTCGTCGTAGGTGTCCAGGTTCTCGACCATAATGAACGGCTTGTCGGCTCCCAGCGTAAAGAAGCCCGTAAAGTGCACGGGGCGATTGGGGGCGACCTTGATCGCCTGCATGCTGATGCCCTTTTCGGTCATACGCCTGATCAGGCGCTCACCGTGCTTGCCGTCAAAAGCCTTCTCGTCGTTAAAGATCTGGTAGGCACGCTGGCGGCGCGAGGCAACCGGCGTATCGGCACCTCGGTTCTGCTCGATCCAAGCCTGGATGATTGCGATTTCCTCGGCAATCTTGCGGTTGGACATCTCGTTGTGCTGAGTGCGCTGCGGAGCCTTTTTGCCGTCCTTGCCCTCGACCTTTACGATCTGTGTCTGCTGCTCCTTGATCTTGGAGAGCGCCATAGGCGTGGGGACAACCTTGAGCAGCTGCCTGCCTAAAACGCGGGCAAGGGCAAACGCCGAGACCTCGCCGTGGGCGGCCGACTCGGGCTGCTGGGCAGCAGTATCTACTGCGGCAGACTCCGGCTTCTTCTGAGACTTGCGCTTAGAATCGCCTTGGGAATTGCGCTCGCGCTTCGGCATAGACGCCTGCTTCTGCGGACGATCGGACTTGCTCTCCTTCGCTGACTGGCGCTTAGGCTGCCCCGAAGAAACCTCGGCCTTCGCATCCTCGTTCTGCGGCGTGGTCTTCTCGGTTGCAGTCTCGGCATGGGAACTGCGGCCTCCACGATGGCGACGGCGGCGAGGCTTGCTCGACGCGCTCTGCTCCGTCTGCTCATCAGTAGGCTGCTGGCCCTTGGCCTCGGCATCAACCTCAAGCTGCGGCTCAACAGGCTTTTGCTCGCGAGCCACCGGCTCAACGGCCTTCTCGTCCTGGGTGGTCGAAACCGACTCGCCCTTCTCCTGACGCTTTACGGGATACGCACGTCCCGCAAAACCGCGGCCGGGACGACACGAACCCGGAGCCTTCTTGGCAGACTCCTCAACATCGTCTGCAACCTCAGAAGACTCTTCAACCTCACGCGCGGCATCCTGCGCTGCAGCCTTAAAGTGAGCACCGCGACGACGCTTGGGCTCTTGGGCCTCCACGGGCTTTTGCTCCTTCGTGGGCTTCTGCGACTCGGCAGCAACCTCGGTCTCAACAGCCTCGGCATCCGTCTCGCCCTTTCGAGCAACGGCGCGACGGAAGCGCTCCTGCTGGGCGCGGCGCTGTGCATCGCGCTTGCCGCCCCCGCCAAAACCGCCGCGTCCTGCCTTGGCCGTAAAGGCACGCACGACGTTCTCATCGAGCAACTCATCGGTATCGACATGCTCACGCGGAGCAGCTTCTTCCACAGCAGGCACGTCAGCGGAATCCTCGACGACAAAATCCTCGACGGACTCGGCAGGCTGCTCCTGGGCATCGCGGATCTCGGCATTGATGGTATAGAACGCCGGGCGCCCGTTAATGCCGCTACCCTCGATCTTGGTCACGATATTTGCCGCGATAAGCTCATCGCGCATCGCCTTGGTGTCACATTCCTTATCGACGGAGCGGAAAATTTGCGCCAGCGCGCTCGACTTGATCTTGAGCGCCTTGCGGCAAAGCAGGTCGTAGGCAACCAGCTTGGCACGCTCAGCAGAAAGCGATGTCTGGCTGCTCAGACGCTCAGCCAGGGCATCGACATTATTTTGGTTATCGGAATATACCGTCTTGGCCACGGGGCCCCTTTCATATGTACACATATACGTTTATATGGTACAACGCGCGCCCTTATCCATGCAAAACATCTGCGAGAACACTCGAGCACACTCGAGCGTCACCCACTTTTGCATGAAAAAAGACCGAGCCCGCGAAGTCGCGGACCCGGTCTTTCCGAGTCAAATGGATGGGAGATTCAACCCGTCCGACCGACTAGGCCTTGGCGGCCTCGGCGTCAGCGGGAGCCTCGGCGGCAGCGGCGCGACCGTACTCGGCCTTGCCCATCTCGGACCACTCGGGCTCCTCATCAGGCATGGAGCCAGCCTCCTTGCCGAAGAACTCCTTGAGGCAGTTGACGGCGACGATGAGGCCCAGGACCATCAGCAGGACGGCAAAGACGAGCTGCAGGCCCTTGGTGGCGGCGACGGAGACGGCGGCCGTGGTGGCGGTAGCCGGGATGGTGCCGAAGAAGCCGTAAGCCTGGACGGCGGCCATGCAGCCCATGGCGCTCTGGACCAGCGAGGTGAAGGTGCAGCAGAGCAGGAAGGCGACGGGCACGTAGAGCATCCAACCCTTGCGGCCGGTGCACTTGCAGAACACGGCGAGGGTGATCATGGTCATGCCGCCGAGCAGCTGGTTGGAAGCACCAAAGAGCGGCCAGATGTTGGCATAGCCACCAAAAGCGAGGGCGAGACCGGGAAGCAGGGTGACGACCGTGGCGAACCAGGGGTTGCCGAGGACCTTCATGTAGCCGGCCTTGGACTCGATGGCCAGGGCGTCGTTGGTCTGGGCAAAGAACTCGGAGAACGAGGTGCGGGCGATGCGGGCGACAGCGTCGAGCGAGGTCAGGGCCAGAGCGGAGACGTTCATGGTCATGAAGACAGTAGCGAGCGTGCCGTCAACACCGAAGGCCTGCATGCCGCGGGAGATGCCAGCGGCGAAGATCTGGAACGGGGTGGAAGCGACACCGGCGTTGAGGGCGCCGGTACCGGCGGTGTTCATATCGGAGAACATGATGCCGGCGACGATGATGGCAAGGATGCCGACGAAGGACTCGACGATCATGGCGCCGTAACCGACCTTGACGGCGTCCTGCTCCTTCTCGACCTGCTTGGAAGAGGTGCCGGAAGAAACGAGGCTGTGGAAACCGGAGAGAGCACCGCATGCGACGGAGACGAACAGGACCGGGAACATCATGCCGGAGGCAGTGGAGAAGCCGGTGAAGACCGGAGCGGTGATAGTGGCCTGACCGTTGACACCCAGGACGACGATGCCGAGGACAGCGCAGACGATCATGACGATCATCATGATGGAAGTGAGGTAGTCACGCGGGGTCTTGAGCATCTGGATGGGCATAGCGCCAGCGAAGACCAGGTAGACCATGACGACGGCGAACCACTGGAACTTATCCAGGTAGACCGGGAACTGCATACCGACGGCGAACATGAGAACCATGAGGACCACGCCGGTGACGAACTCGGCAGCGCCGGTGAGGTTGAACTTCTTCTGGGCCCAACCAAAGGCGATAGCGACGAAGGTGAACAGGATGGAGATGGTACCAGCGCAGCCGGCGGCATAGGACTTGGTGAAGTCGATGGCACCGGTAGCAGCACCAGAAGCGTCAACGGCCGGGGTGAACATGAACGTCTTGCAGACCATGTCGGTGAAGGCGGCGATGACGATGATGCAGAACAGCCAGCAGAACAGCAGGAACAGGCGACGGCCGGTCTTGCCGATGTACTTCTCGATGAGCTGAGCGAGCGACTTGCCGTTGTTCTTCATCGAGGCGTACAGGGCACCAAAGTCGTGGACGGCGCCAAAGAAGATGCCGCCGACGAGGACCCAGAGCACGACGGGCAGCCAGCCAAAGGCCATGGCGACGATCGTACCCGTGACAGGGCCAGCACCGCAGATCGAGCTGAACTGGTGCGAAAACGCGGTGAAGGCGGAGACGGGCGAGAAGCTGTTGCCGTCCTTCATGCGCTTGGCCGGCGTGAGGGCCTCTTTGTCAACGCCCCACTTGTTGGCCAGCCAGCGGCCGTAGCCCAGATAGCCGCAGGCGAGCACCGCCGCGGCCACAACCATGAGCAAAACTCCGTTCATTACATTTCCTCCTCTAAAAAGAACTTCCTAGACATAAAAAATGAGGGCCGTCGGTTGCGCTCGACGGCCCTCATCTTCATCAGCCGCCCGTTATCGTACGGGCTAGCTGTATGTACTAACCCGCATCAGATAATTACTACGCTGATAATGTTTAGCTGATGCGTGAACATGTCTAAGAAATCCTCTTCAATCATGATGCGAACGATCCGTGCGTGTTCACATCCCCCAGTGGTTGAAAAGGAGTATGAAACTTTAGTTACCTAAAGTCAACGCAAATTTGTAATGAATTTTCGACTTTTTTGGATTTCTCGGTATAAAACGCCACTGACCTCGGACTTTACCCGACAAAAGTTTTTGCATGAGAGATGCCCCTGAGGGCCGCGGGAGCCGGGCGGCGCATATGAAC
>DBGBZQ010000051.1:0-2482 GCA_048368115.1 Collinsella sp. | reverse complement strand
AGCTTCTTCCTCAAAAAGAAGCGCGACGAGTGGCATAAGTTTGAGTCTACGATCACCGAGTGGGAGATCAAGCACTACCTGGCGAACTCCTAATCGCGCTGGCTTGTTCCAGTACGATTGAGCTCATTTCTTTGGAGGCCGATATGTCCGAAAAGAGTGCCCTGTTCATGGCGCGCACGACGCGCTTCCACGAGTTTGCCCGCAGCTTGACGACCACCCTGGGTGTCGAGGTGAGCCTGGCCACGCCCGATTCGCCGACTGCGGCGCACGACTTTGACCTGCTGATCCTCGATTCCGACGGCATCCGCAGCGACCGCATCGATCAGATTGCCAAGTGGCTTGACGATCGCGGCGGCGTCCCCATGTTGGTGATCGTCGACGACGAGGCGCTCGGCACCCTGCGCCTGCCCAATCACGCGCATGCCGACTTTGTGTGCCCCACGGCGACGCCCAACGAGCTCAAGGCTCGCGCGCAGCGCTTGATGGGCGAGGAGGAGACCGTTACCGCCGACGATGTGCTCAACATCGATAACCTCGAGATTAACCTGGCAACCTACCAGGTGACGCTCGATAACGAGCCCATCGACCTGACGCTGATGGAGTACTCGCTGCTGAGCTTTTTGGCGACGCATCCCAACCGTGCCTACAGCCGCGAGGTACTGCTGCACCGCGTGTGGGGCTTTGAGTACTGCGGCGGCACGCGCACCGTCGACGTGCACATCCGACGCATCCGCTCCAAGGTGGGCCCGCAGATTGCGGCGCACATCACCACCGTCCGCGGCGTGGGCTATCTGTTTAAGGACTAGATTTCCACCACAAAGGGGACAGGCACCTGTGAGGTGGTTTTGACGCAGGTGCGGGTTCCTCTCGAATCTGCAGCAGAACTTAAGCCTTCCTAAAAGATTGCGTTCTCATACACTTGCGCCCGCATATTGGGGTACAACTCAACGTGAACAATGATGGCCCGCCACATGTTTGGCGGGCCTTTGGTTATTTGACGAAAGGATCGCAGCCATGAGCGAGTACGATTCCCAGCGTCCCCAGGATGCGGGCAACGCCGGCGAGACCCAGCAGCAGCCGCGTGTGCAGGTGGAGTCGACGCCTGCCGGCAGTAACATTCCCTACGTGCAGGCCTACGACACGCAGACCGGCAAGCCGCTGGGTGGCCAACAGGTCGTGAACAAGCACACGGTGGTCAAGACCAAGACCAAAAAGCTGCCGATCTTTATTACGGCACTCGCCGGCTGTGCCTGCGGCGCCCTGCTGGTCATCGCGCTCATTATGAGCGGCACGCTCGATATCGGCGGCGGCAGGAACGCCGTGACGGCGGGTGCTTCGGGTTCGTCGACGCAAAAGATCACGATCGACTCCGAGGACACCACGCTGGCCGAGGCCGTTTCCGCCAAGGCCCTGCCCTCCGTGGTCTCCATCACCGCCACTTCGAGCGGTAGTCAGAATGGCTCGCTTTCGCAGTCTGCTGATGAGTCGGATAGCTCGGGCAGCGTCGGTTCGGGCGTGGTGCTCGATACCGAGGGCCACATCCTCACCAACAACCACGTGGTCGATGGCTACGACCAGTACGTGGTGACCATGGACGACGGCACCACCTATGAGGCCGAGTTCGTGGGCAACGATGCCTCGAGCGACCTGGCCGTTATCAAGCTCAAGGATGCTGATGCCTCCAAGCTCACCCCGATCGAGATCGGTGACTCCTCCAAGCTCAACGTGGGCGAGTGGGTCATGGCAATCGGCTCGCCGTTCGGCAACGAGCAGTCTGTCTCCACGGGCATCGTCTCGGCGCTCTATCGCTCCACGGCCATGAGCTCTACCAGCGGCAACACTATCTACGCCAACATGATCCAGACCGATGCCGCCATCAACCCGGGCAACTCCGGCGGCGCGCTCGTCAATGACAACGGCGAGCTCGTGGGCATCAACTCGCTCATCGAGAGCTATTCGGGCTCCAGCTCGGGCGTGGGCTTTGCTATTCCCGTTAACTACGCCAAGAACATTGCCGACCAGATCATCGACGGCAAGACGCCGGTTCATCCGTATCTGGGCGCTACGCTTTCGAGCGTCAACGCGCTCAACGCCCGCACCAACAAGCTGAGCACCGATAGCGGCGCGTATGTGGCGAGCGTCGTTGAGGATGGTCCTGCTGCCAAGGCCGGCATTCAGGAGGGCGACGTCATCACCAAGCTGGGCGACGACGAAATCACGAGCGCCGATGGCCTGATCATCGCACTGCGCAGCCACGAGGTGGGCGAGAAGGTCGAGATCACGCTCATGCGCGGCAAGGAAGAGAAGAAGGTCACCGTCGAGCTGGGCTCCGATGAGGAGCTGCAGAACCAGCAGCAGGACGACAGTTCGACCGACACCGGCAACGGCGGTATTACCGACGAGCAGCTGCGCCAGTACCTGGAGGAGCTGCTGGGCCAGCAGGGTCAGGGCCAGGGTCAAGGCTACGGCCAGGGCTACTAGC
>DBGBZQ010000050.1:0-17352 GCA_048368115.1 Collinsella sp. | reverse complement strand
ACGGCGATGATGTAGGCCATCGCCAGGAATGTTGTCAGTCCAGCGCGGAGTTCGGTCCCGATTGTGGACTTGCGCTCGCTGACGTGAAATAGTTCGTCCATGCATACCCTTTCCTTGTTCGGCCCCGAGTTTAGGCCGATTGACACGAACTCACCCACTATATCGCCTTTGTGAAGTTGGTGTTCCTCACATGTTGATGTTCGGCGGTTTGTAACGGACGGGCGGTATCTTTCGCATGAAATTGTGTAGGTACCGTATACTTAAGCGGTTACAACGACCCCTATGGAGGAACGTATGATTAAAGAGCTCTGCCGCGACGAGGCTATCCTGTCTCAGCGTTGCGAGGTTGCGACTGTCGAGGACGAGTCGGTCGCTCAGGATCTGATTGATACCATCAAGTCGCTCGATGATGCCGGCTGCTTGGCCGCCAACCAGATTGGCGTTACCAAGAAGGTCTGCGTCTACCTGGACGACGCCGGCGAGCCCCACGTGCTCTACAACCCCCGTCTGGTGTTTGGCCTGGGCGCCAGCAAGATGGAGGAGAGCTGCCTGACGCACGAGGAGGTCACCAAGTCCACGCGCTACATCAAGTGCAAGGTTGCCTTTGACCAGATCGTCGACGGCAAGATGAAGGAGTGCCGCCGCGACTACGCGGGCTTTGAGGCACAGATGATCCAGCATATGATCGACCACTGTCTTGGAAAGTTGGTCTAAGGGGACCAAAGCACCGCACCTTGCCGCTCAATCGTCGCTCGCGTACCTTAAGTACGCTTCGCTCCTCTTTCGTGGCAATCTGCGGCACTTTGACCCCTTAGACGACCTGCGGGGTTAACTTGGTTGAGTTTATCCTGCTTGAATAACCCGGGCATGACATTGTTGTCATGTCCGGGCTTTTGTGTTTAGCGCCTTTTTGTTTGGAGACAATGAAATTAGCAAGAACGTAAAGCTAGGAGGCGCTATGTGTACGAGTATTCGATTTACCGATAATTCTGGCCACATGTATCTGGGCCGCAATCTCGACTGGAGCTTTGACTACGGCCAACAGGTTCGCGTGATGCCGCGCGGGTTTCACATTCCGTATTCGTTTATCAACGACGCGACAGCGGCGCACGCGGTGATCGGTATGTGCATCGATTACAGGAACTACCCTATGTTCTTCGATTGCGGCAACGATGCGGGCCTCGCCGTGGCGGGTCTCAATTTCCCGGGTTATGCCGAGTATGCCAAGGGCCCTGTCGACGGCAAGACCAATATCGCGGCCTATGAGTTTCCCCTGTGGGTGGCAGCGACGTTCTCGACGGTCGATGAGGTCGAGGCCGCGCTGCGCGACACGGTGATTGTCGCCAAATCTGCCGGAGAGGGGCTGGGCGTGTCACTGCTCCATTGGATTATCGGCGACAGCCAGCGCAGCATCGTGGTCGAGATGATGGCTGACGGCCTGCATGTATACGACGATCCGGTCGACACCCTTGCCAATCAGCCGACCTTCCCGTGGCATATGGAAAACCTACGCACCTATATCACCGCCACAAGCGATTTTCCGCAGACGGCGACATGGCGTGGCGCCGAGCTCAAGCCCTATGGAGCCGGTGCCGGCATGCGTGGCATTCCGGGCGATTGCTATTCGCCGAGCCGTTTTGTAAAGGCGGCGTACCTCAATGCCAATTACCCGCAAAAGGAGAGCGAGACCGAAAACGTCGTTCGCATGTTCCGCTCGCTCGAGGGCGTGGTGATGATCGAGGGAGCGTCCAGGATGGGCGATGGCAAGTTCGAGAAGACTATCTACACCGGATGCTTTAGCGCGCGCACGGGCAATTATTACTACGCGATGTATGGGGATCCGTCGATTCGCTACGTGAGCCTGATGGATGCCGAGGGCGCGAGCCCCGATAGGCTCGTGGTTCCCGAGCCGCGTCGTTCGTAGCCGATAGCTTTACCGCAATGCAAAGCGGCCCTGCATCTCCCGTGAGGTGCAGGGCCGCTGTCGTTGATTTGTGACGTCGCTAGAAGTTGGCGTCGTTGAGTTGTTCGTTCTCGAGGCCGTCGAGCTGTTGCTGTTCGGGCGTATCGGCGACGCTCTCGAGCAACTCGGTGGGATCGACGTTCATGTCCTTACCGGCTTCGTTGCCGTTGACCAAGTCGTCCGAGAAGATGTCGACTTCCATTTCCTCGGCCTCTTCGATCTGAACCTCGAGCGGCACCTGGGTGCGCACGAGCTTAACGGCCGGGCGCATGCGGGCAAACAGCGGCACGTACTCGATGATGATGGCCGAGTTCTCAAGACCGTACCAGCGTGCCGGGCTTCCGCAGGCGCGGCGGACGGCGTACTTGATGGCCATCACGCGGTGGTCATTGCGGTTGATGTCCGTTTCGGGGGCAAGCATCTTGCGCAGCATACAAAAGCGGAAGTCACCCACGTTGCCGCGTGTCTCGTAGATGGAGTAGGTGTGATGTTGCGGCGGCAGCTCGCCCGATGCCATCAAGTCGCCGACGATCTGACGCAGATAAGCGTTGACGCGCTGGTTGACTTTAAAGCCCAGGTCCAGGCGAACGCGGAAGAGGAAGTCCGTGCCAAAGGTCTCAACGGAATACTCATGCGTATAGGGCTCGTCGGTAACGTGCACGTTGATGAACCAATATGCCTTGGCGCGCTTGGGGTGCTTGTCCAGGATGGAATAAAGCACGTCGCGGTCGAGCGTGAGCGGGTCGGGGCTGTTGGTGAGAAATACCAGATTGTCGGCGAGCACGGGATAGGTCTCGTCGTTGCGCAGGCGGTTGAGCTGATCGATGTACTTGGAGACGGGCAGCAGGATCGTTTGCGTGCGCTCGATGGCGGTGCCGCGGCGCCACACATACATAAGGCCGAACAGCAGCGCGGCCAGGAAGATCATGACGTAGCCGCCGTCAAAGAACATAGTGAGGCACGAGGCGAAGAAGCACAGCTCAATGGCACCAAAGAGCAGGGCGAAGACGCAGGCACCCAGCTTGTGCTTGAGGATGCCGGCGATATAGCTCGTCAGCAGTGTGGTGGTCATGAGCATGGTCACGGTGATGGCGAGGCCATAGGCGCTTTCCATGCGCTCAGAGTTTTGGAATAGCAGCACGATGAAGATGCAGCCGACCCACATGATGTTGTTGACGAGCGGAATATAGAGCTGGCCCTTGGTGTCGCTGGGGTAGTGGATGCGCAGGTGCGGCATAAGGTTGAGGCGCGTTGCCTCGGATACCAGCGAGAACGAGCCGGTGATGAGCGCCTGCGAGGCGATGATGGCCGCCACGGCCGAAAGCACGATGGCAAAGGGGCGCAGGGGCTCGGGGAGCATCATATAGAACGGGTTGACGATATCCATTGCGAGCATCTGGGGGTTGGAGTTATTGGCGAGCAGCCAAGCGCCTTGACCCAGATAGTTGAGGATGAGGGCCGCTTTAACAAACGGCCAGGATGCATAGATGTTTGCCTTGCCCACGTGGCCCATGTCCGAGTAGAGCGCCTCGGCACCGGTTGTCGACAGAAAGACAAAGCCGAGCACCATGATGCCCGAGTGGTTGATGGGCGAGAACAGGAACATGATGCCGCGGATGGGGTTGAGCGCGCGCAGGATGGACGGGTTGCCGAGCATGTTGAACAGACCGGCGCCAGCCAAGAACAGGAACCACAGCGTCATGAGCGGGCCGAACAGCTTGCCGATCGACGAGGTACCGGCGCGTTGCATGGCAAACAGGCCGCAGATAAGGCCGCGGGTGATGATGATTCCCTTGGTCTGGCCGTCACCCAAAAGCGCATGGCCCCACTCGATAGTGCGCAAGCCCTCGATGGCCGTGGTAACCGTGACGGCGGGGGTGAGGATGCCGTCGGCGAGCAGCGCCGCACCGCCGATCATGGCGGGGAGAATCAGCCACGGTGCCACCTTGCGCACCAGGCTAAACAGGGCGAAGATGCCGCCTTCGTTGTGGTTGTCGGCCTTCATGGCGATTACCACGTACTTGACCGTGGTCACGAGTGTCATGGTCCAGATGACGAGCGAAAGCGCGCCCAGGATCATGTCCTCGCTGACGGTACCGATGCCGCCGTTGTTGGCGACGATTGATTTCATGGTGTACATGGGGCTCGTGCCGATGTCGCCATAGACGACGCCGAGCGTTACGAGCAGCATGCCAGCGGAGAGTGGAATGGCTCCGTGCCCGCCTTGACCACGCTGGTCTTGGGGGCTTGCCTCTAGTTTGTTGTGTGCCACGTGGACTCCCTTAGACATCCGGTTATCTGTCTAGGACAGATAACCTTTATGCCGTCTTTATACATACAAGAGCAGTTTGGCACATCAGGTTATTTTAGACAATAATCCCCAGCTGGGGATTATTTATGTACGTGGGTAGCATTTCGAAACAGGGGCTTTTAAGCACGTGCTGTCTGGGCTATGCCAGCCTTGGCGCTTGCGCGTTTGCCGGCGAGTTCGCAAAAGAGCGCACCGCCGATGATAAGCGCGGCGCCCATCAGGCGGACCGGTGTTATGGCTTCGCCCAAAAGGACGGCCGAGAACACGACGGCCGAAAGCGGCTCGAGGTAGCCGACGACCGCGACGGTCTGCACGGGCAGTTTGGCGACGGCACTAAAGTAGAGCAGACAACCGATGCCGGTGTTGACGACGCCGAGCATGACGCCGGCGCGCCAATCAATACTGGCGGCGACGCCGGCGGACAGGAATGAGGGGGCGCCCTGCGTGATGAGCGTGAGGACCAGCGCGGTCACAAAGGCGGCACTCACCTGGAGCGTGGAGTTTTCGAGGCCTTCGATGTGTGGCGCACCCTTGCTAGCGATGACCATCAGCGCATAACAAAATGCCGAGGCGATGCCGCAGACGATACCCGCAATGGGCATATTGCCGCCTAGACCTTGCGCTGCAATGAGAAAGGCACCGCAAGCAACGGCGATAAAGCCGGCGATTTTGCCGCCGGTCAGCTTTTCGCCAAAGATGAGCGGAGAGAGCGCCATGACAATGATGGGGCCGCAGTAGTACAGCAGCGAGGATACGCCGACGCCGATCGTCTGGTAGGCGCGGAACAGAAAAATCCAGCTGGCGCCCAGCGCGGCTCCCGAGAGGAGGAGGGCTGCGGCTTCGCGGGGGCGAGATGGCGCCTGCAACTTATGGCGTTGGGTGATGGCGAGGACGGTGACAAGCGAGAGCGCGCCCAAAAAAGTGCGCAGGAGCACGATATCGGAGCTCGGCAGCGCAATGGCAGCGGTGATGATACCGTTGGAGCCAAACAATAGCAATGCTGCTAAGTACGTAAACAGTCCGTTGTTCATGCGCTGACATCCCCTCTATATCCGAGCATGTTCACTATGGGTGAACTGGCAATAGAAGAAAAGCGAATATAATGCATAGCAAATATGACAAAAACTCATGCATAGGTGGAGGCGCCTCGTGGAAACGAATATTCAAAAGATGCAGGTGCTGCTCGAGACCGTGCGCGCCGGCAGTTTTACGCGCGCCGCCGAGCGGCTGAGCTATTCGCAGTCGGGCGTGAGCCGTATGGTGGCCGATCTTGAGGCCGATTGGGGCTTTAAGGTGCTCGACCGCAGTCGCGAGGGCGTAGTGCTTTCTGCCGACGGGCGGCAGGTCATGCCGGCTGTCGAGGCGCTCTGTGAGGAATTCACTCGCCTGCAGCGACGCGTGGATAAGATGCGTGGGCTCATGCGCGGCAAAATCTGCATCGGTACGTTTTCGAGCGTGGCGACCCACGTGCTGCCGCCGGTGATTGCGCGCTTTCGCGCCGATCATCCGGATGTCGATTACGAGCTGCTGATGGGTGATTACTCCGAGATTGAGCAATGGGTGGCGGAAGGCCGCTGCGACCTGGGTTTTATCCCGCGTGAGCCACGCGGTGCTGGCATGGCGTCGCGGCCGTTGGCGCAAGACGAGCTGATGGCCGTGGTGCCGGCAGATTCTTTGCTTGCCACGGCGGAGGTCGTCTCTCTTGCCGATTTAGCCAACGAGCAGTTTATTCTGCTAGAACGCGGCACCGATGACGAGATTACGCCGCTGTTTCGCCGCGCGGGCCTGGCGGTGCGCTCTAAGCTGTCGACTTGGGATGACTATGCGATTATGGCTATGGTCGAGGACGGCTTGGGCGTGAGCATTCTTCCCGCGCTCATCTTGCGCCGCTGTCAGTTCGATGTTGCCGTGCGACCACTCGAGGGACATCCCCATCGGCAGATCAATGCGATATATCGCACGGCTGACGTTTCGCTTGCCGCCGCTCGATTCCTTGAATACCTCTAAACGTGTGCACGTCATTGTCCGCTTTGGGCAAAACTCGGAGTTCCGTACGTTTTCTTATGAAATTGAACTTTCGAATGAGGTACGGCGCTATACTGCTTGCTAAATTGAACCTTGGTTCAATTCGTGTTCTATAAATTGAACTTTGCCAGCAAGGAGGTTCCTGTGGCCCAAGAGACGTTTTGCGATCGCCTGCGACAGACTATGTCCAATCGCGACGTTCGCCAATCGGACGTAATCCGCGCATCGGAGATGCTCGGCAAAAAACTCGGCAAGAGTCAGATGAGCCAATATGTGAGCGGCAAGACGATCCCGCGGCGCGATGTGGCTGAGCTGCTCGCCCGTATTTTGGAGGTCGATGTTACCTGGCTGCTCGCCGGCGACGCCGATCAAGGCGAGGCATCATCACCCCGCAACGATTCCAAGCCCGAACCCCATCCCTCAGCTCAAATTGCAAGGAGCACCACCATGCGTACTTTTTCTAAATCCACCAAACTCGACAACGTCCTGTATGACGTGCGCGGTCCCGTCGTCGACGAGGCCGCCCGTATGGAGGACGAGGGCGAGCGCATTCTCAAGCTCAATATCGGCAACCCGGCGCCCTTCGGTTTCCGCACACCCGATGAGGTCATCAAGGACATGCGCCAGCAGCTGCCCGACTGCGAAGGCTATTCCAACTCGCGTGGCCTGTTCTCCGCGCGCAAGGCGATCATGCAGTATTCGCAGATCAAGGGCCTGCCCAATGTTCAGATGGAGCACATCTACACGGGCAACGGCGTGTCCGAGCTCATTCAGCTTTCGATGAACGCGCTGCTCGACAATGGCGACGAGATTCTGATCCCCAGCCCTGACTATCCGCTCTGGACGGCGTGCGCAACCCTTGCCGGCGGTCATCCCGTACATTATCTGTGTGATGAGCAGGCGGATTGGTATCCCGACTTGGAGGATATGGAGTCCAAGATTACGAGCGCGACCAAAGCCCTCGTCATCATCAACCCCAACAACCCCACGGGTTCTGTCTATCCGCGCGAGGTGCTCGAGGGCATCGTCGAGATTGCACGCAGGCATCAGCTGATGATCTTTGCCGATGAGATCTACGACCGCCTGTGCATGGACGGCTACGAGCACGTCTCGATTGCCTCGCTCGCCCCCGACCTGCCCTGCGTTACCTTTAGCGGTCTGTCCAAGTCGCACATGATTGCGGGCTATCGTATTGGCTGGATGGTGCTTTCGGGCAACCAGCGCTGCATGAGCGACTTCATCATGGGCATCAACATGCTCTCCAACATGCGCCTGTGCTCCAACGTGCCGGCTCAGTCGATCGTTCAGACGGCACTCGGTGGCCATCAGTCGGTCAACGACTACATCCGTCCCGGCGGCCGTGTCTACGAGCAGCGCAACTTTGTGTATGAGGCGCTCAACAAGATTGACGGCATCTCGGTGGTTAAGCCGCGTGCGGCGTTCTACATCTTCCCCAAGATGGATGTTAAAAAGTTCAACATCACCGATGACGAGCAATTCGCCCTTGACCTGCTGCACGAGAAGAAGATCCTGATTACGCGCGGCGGCGGCTTCAACTGGGCTGAGCCCGACCACTTCCGCATCGTGTACCTGCCGCGCATGGAAGTACTCAAAGAGTCCCTCGAAGACCTCGCCGACTTCTTCGACCATTACCGCCAATCATAACGACAGAGATAGTCTGTCATTTAACGGGCGGCCCGTAACAGATTCGGGTCGCCCGTTTTCTGTTAAAGCTCGCGTTGTCGGCGTCTCGATCGTTTGGGCGAGTGGGAATCGCGTGTGAACGGAAAACTATATTCCAAAATGGAATACAGTGTGCTTCAACTGGAATTGATGTCCGTGTGTCCGCTTTTTTAGAATGTTCTCGACAAGATGAAAGGCGGTTCCAACCAATGATTATCGATGCAAATTCCTACTGGTTCGACGAGCGCATCTTTCATGACGAGACGCTCTGCGAACAGTTTTTGGCCGAGGTACCCCGCGCCTATGACACCGAAGGCTATCTGACCATGAATTCCGCCGGCAAACGACAGATCGTGATCGAGATGCCCGCCGGTTCTCCGGGTCTTAACTACATTGAGGGCGACTACACCCTCGAGAAGCGCTTGGCCGATATGGATGAGGCGGGGGTCGACAAGGCGATCCTCAAGCTCCCCGGCTGTCACGAGTGGATGTCGCTCGAGATGTGCCGGCGTTTCAACGACGGTATGGCTGCTGACGCGAAGGCGTCAAGTGGCCGTCTGATTCCGCTTGTCGCCGTGCCGCCCTTTGGCACCAAAGCGAATTTGGAGGAGCTCGACCGCAGGCTCGACGATGGTTTTGCGGGTGTGCAGCTCTGTGCTCACTACGGCAAGCGCTATCTCGACGACCAGGTCTTCTCGAGCTTTTTCGAGCACCTGAACGAACGCCATGTCACCGTTTACGTGCACCATGTTCCCGTGCCGGTCGAGAACGAATCGCTTCTCGCGTACGACAACCTTCGCCGCTCTTATGGCCGCTGCGTCGACCAAACTACGGCGATCGGCCGAGAGATCTTTGGCGATTTCTTTGAGCGCTACCCCAATATCAAGATGGTCCACTCCATGCTCGGCGGCGCATACTTTGCGTTCAAGGAGATGCTGCTGCCTCATGGTCCCAAGCGCCCTGATGCTTCTGGCCGTTTTCAGGTCGATACCGAGACCGTTTCCAGGCGCCTCGAGAACAACATCTATTTCGACATGTCCCATGCTCAGCCTTGGGGCAAGATACTCCTTACCTGCGCGGTTGACGTGCTGGGTGCAGACCATATTGTTTTTGGCACGAGCTATCCCGTTAAACGCGAGTGGCTCACCGAGGGTGTCGCCTGCGTTCGCGCTGCAAATCTGAGCGATACAGACAGCGACCTTGTGCTTGGCGGTACGGCGCAGCAACTGTACGGTGTCGAGTGAGCGGCAATCAGAGGGGAGTATCTGCCATGGACGAAGGAGAGATGAGGGCTGGGGCCGCTCGTGTGGCCATCGATCTTGGGGACGTGTTGCCGTTCGACGGTTTCGACGAACTCCGTCATGAGGTCTTCGCCCGTGCCCTTATCATCGAGGGGACGGGGCGACGCGCCTGCGTCCTTTCGCTTGAGGTCACCTCGATCGCTCCGGCTCTACTCGCCGATCTGCGTGAGGTTGTTGAGGATGCCGCCAATTGCAGCGGTGCTTATTCTTGGGTGGTTCCTACCCACACGTTTTCCATGCCTCACGTCCGCACTCCCGGGCATCTTGTCGACGATGCTGCCCGCAACCGCAACGAGCGCTATCGCGCAGCGCTCGTCGCTGCCGCCCGCACGGCTGTCGAGCGCGCTGTTGCGGGCATTCGCTCTGCCACGCTCGCCACTGTGGAGGGCGAATGCCCCGTGAACGTTAATCGCGACATTGAGACGCCTGCCGGCTGGTGGTTGGGCTCGAATCCCAGGGGGTTTGCCGACCACACGATGCCCGTACTCGCCATAAGGGATGCCGGGGGCGAGTATGTTGCCGTGCTCGCGACGGCGGACGTTCAGTCCTCCGTGCTCGACGGGTCGCGCGACTCCGAGGGGAGGCACATGGCGAGCGGAGACCTCTTTGGTTTTGCCGCCATGTCACTCGAGCGCGAGCTGGGCGGCGTTGCCCTGTTGCTGCCAGGCGCCGCGGGCGACCAAGGTCCGGCGGAGCGCGCCATGAACGTCATGTTCGATGCGGCCGGCGTTAAGCAGACGGTCGATGCCCATGAAGACGGATACCGCATGCTGCACCAGCAGGGGCAGGCCTTGGGCGATGCTTTGATCGAGGCCGCTCGCATGGCGCGTGAGGATGACGCCACCGGCATCGATGCCCGCACGGTCGACGTTTTTCTGCCCGCTCAGACACGCGCCGATTTTCACTCTTTGGCTCCGCACCGAACGTATGAATTTCATGCCGCTGGCGAGCAGCGCACGAGGGTCTATCTGCTCCGGCTGGGAAACGTCGAGCTTGTCGGCGTACAACCTGAGGTCTCGAGTGCATTCGGCGCCACTGTGCGCGCCGCTCGGTCCGGCTCTGTGTTCTTTGCCACGCTCGTCAACGGCGGACAGAAGTACCTACCGGCTCCCGACGCGTACGAAAAGATCACCTATGAGGCCATGAACTCCGGTTTTGCCGCCGGATCCCATGAGCGCCTCGTCGAAATCATCATTGCCGCCTTGAATGCGGCGTGACACAGAAGGAGAACGTGCATGAACATTGGACACGCGCGCCGCAAAATCACCCCACAGGGCGACATCTACCTGATTGGCTACCGCAATCTTCCCAACCGTCTGGAGCCTGCGACAGGCGTCCATGACGACGTCTTCGCCAACGCCATCCTCTTCCAGCAAGGCGAACGTGAAGTGTTTCTCTTTAATGCCGATGTCCTCGAGTTCGAGGAAAGCATGGCCGAGGAGGTTAAGACGATGCTCGCCGAGCGCTACGGAATCGACCGTGACTGCGTTCTGCTCTCCGCGACGCACGACCACACTTCGATCGTCGCCTACCATCGCAGCTGGTGGACGGGAAAATTCAACGAGGACTACTATCGCTGGTTCCTCGATACCATCTGTCAATGCTTCGAAGAGTGCCGCGCCAACGCGCGACCTGCGACCTGTCGCATGGGCAAAAAAGTCATCACCGGTTTCTACGACAACCGCATCATTCCCGGTGAGCTTGCCGACAATGAGGTTATCGTGGTGTCGTTCTTCGATACCGAAGGCAAGCCATTTGCGGGCTTTGTGAACTGGGCGGTGCATTCCGCTTGCGTCGGACCCGACTGCACAGAGCTCACGAGCGAACTCGCCGGTCTTACCGGCAAAAAGCTCGCTCAGAGTCTTGGTTACTATCCGGCCATGGTCGTCGGTGCTGCTGGCGACTGTAGCGACCGCAATTTTCGCCAGGGACGCGGCATTCCCGAGGTTGAGCGTGTTTCGACCGGTCTTGCCGAGGCGATTTCCCAGATCAAGCTCGATCGCGAGGTCGTTCTCGACCGCATCGAGCCTCAGACGTTCTATCACACCGTTGCCCATGACGACTTTTCGCTCACGCTTAAGTGTGCCGTCATCAGTCTGGGCGGCTTGCATCTCTTTGTGTTCCCGAGTGAACTCGGCAGCGACCTGGGCATTCGCATGAAGCGCGAATGCCCGGTCGAGGGAATAGTCTGCGGTTACACCAACGGCTATTTTGAGTATTTCCTTCCAGCACGCGAGTACGGCCTCTCCTTTGAGACCGAGCGTACTCAGATTCCCCAGGGCGAACCGGAACGTCTGTGTGACAAGTTCTGCCAGACGACGAGACTTCTCGGCGCAGCAGATTCGCGTCTGTAGGCCTGATTGCGTGATATGGGCCAATGAGGCTCATTGCCATGTGATCGGCATCTTCCATCTTCTCTGCCGTTCCCCATCCCGGGCGTACGTGCGTCCGCGGATTTCAAAGGGGGAAGCGGGTTCCTTGCCCTCCCACGTCGACTACGGAGGCATGAAATCGATGCTATACCCCGCTCAGAAAAAGGAGAATTCCATGAAATACCAGAAGCTTTGCGATGAAATCATCACAAAGGTCGGTGGTCGAGACAATGTGTTAGACGTGAGCCACTGCATTACGCGTCTCCGCTTCCACCTCAAGGATGAATCGCTCGCCCAGACCAATGAGCTTAAGGCGACGAAGGGCGTCGTTGACGTCATCCAGGCCGGCGGACAGTATCAGGTCGTGATTGGTGCCACTGTCGAGGCCGTCTACAACGACCTCGTTCAGATTGGCGGGTTCGACTCCAAACCCGCGCTCGATATCGATGAAGGCGACGACGTCAAAAAGAGCGATCCATTCTCGCGTCTGCTTGCCATCATCTCCGAGATTCTGCAACCGGTTCTTGGCGTGCTTATGGCCGGTGGCTTTATCAAGTCGATGCTCGCGCTCTGCACGGTTGCCGGTTGGCTTGCCAAGGACAGCAATACGTATGTGACGCTCTCGGCAATCGGAGATTCGGTCTTCTATTACTTTCCGCTAATCATTGGCTGGACGTCGGCCAAGAAGTTCGGACTTAAGCCCGTTATGGGAATGGCGCTCGGCGGTATCCTCGTCTACCCGACGCTCGTTGCCCTTATGGGCGGAGATCCGCTCTACACGCTCGGCGCCGGTACGGTCTTCGAGTCCAATGTCTACGGTGATATTTTTGGCATCCCGCTGATCATGCAGAATTACTCATCGACGATTCTGCCTGCGATCTTTATCGTCTGGATTGCCTCCAAGGTGCACAAGGCCCTTTCTAACGCGCTGCCCGCGCTTGTGAGCTCGTTCTTCTCCAACATCCTGACGCTCCTCATTTGCGGCATCCTTGGCCTGCTTGTGGTCGGTCCGGTCATGACGGTCCTCTCCAACATCGTTGCCCAGATCATCTTGATGCTCATCAACTTCCAGCCCGCCATCGCCGGCTTCGTCATCGGCACGTTCTGGAGCCTGCTCGTCATGTTCGGCCTGCACTGGGGTATCATCCCGCTGTGGTTCCTCGATGTCGCAACCTACGGCTATGACCTCATTAATCCGCTCGTGTATGCAGGCGGTTGTGCCATCGCCGGTGCTGTGCTTGGCATGATCATCCGAACCAAGGATTCCGAGGAAAATGCTGCCGTCAACATTCCCGCCCTTGTCTCTTCGATTTTCGGTGTCAACGAGCCTGCGCTTTACGCCATCTTGCTGCCGCGTAAGCGCCTTATGTGGGCAACCTTTATTTCCGCTGGTGTAGGCGGCGCCATCGCCGGCCTCATGGGTGCCAAACTCTATGCCTTCGGTGCCTCCGGCCCGCTCGGTTTCCCGAGCTTTATTAACCCTGCCGGCATCGACACGGGTTTTATCGGCCTTGTCATCTCCGGTGTGGTCGCTTTCGTTCTGGCTCTTGTCGCCGCTATGGTGATCGGTACCAGGAAGGACGAGGGCGGTAAGGCGCTCAACATCTCGGTGGACTAGTCTGTCTGCGCACTTTAACTAAATATGCCTCGGACGGCGACGTGCCGCCCGAGGCATATTTGTGTTTCGTGCCGTTGTCAGCGTGTTTGCGGACGCAAGTCTGCGGTTGTGGAGCAGCGGGGATTATGACGGTCGTGCCGCGGTGGAAGACGCACGGTCGCCCTGCAGGAGCTGACGGTAGGGGAGGAAGCCAATGAACGAGACGACCGCCTGCGAGTGCGCGGCGTTTCGCTTGAGGTAGAGCCTTACCTCGGAGGTCGTCGCGGGCTCAAGCGGCACCAGGGCTACCTTTCCGCTGGCGAGCGATTCCGTCGGCTTGCGCATAAGGAATGAGACGCCGGCGCCGCGCGCGACAAGGGAGATGATGTTCTCGGCTCGTTTGCCGGTGAACGTAACACGTGGGCCAAATCCAGCTTCGCGACAAAGGGAAAGGACGAGCTCGCTTACGAACGAGCCTTGGGGAAGCATGAGGAAATTCTCGTCGATAAGGTCGTCTATCTCGACGGTGTCACGTTCGGCGAGCGGATGGTCGAGTGGAAGGACGGCCACGAGCCGGTCGGTCGTAAAGGGAATCTTTTTGAACTCCGGCTCGATGGCGCCGCCGTCACGGATGAAGGCCAGGTCAATGTCCTCGCGCAGGAGCATGCGCTTGAGTGTGTCGCCCTCGCCCTCGATGAGCTCAACAGAATATGAGGGGTTCGCCTGCTGAAAATCGATGACGGCGTCCGTGATCCCATAAGGGGCCATAATGGGGATAGAACCTACGGTGAGGTGCTCGAGCGGCTCACCTGCGCCTATTTGAATGGCGGCAAGATAGCGGTGCTGAAGCGTCGCAATTTTTTGCGCATAGGGGAGGAGCGCTTCACCTTGCGCGGTGAGTGTTACGTGGCGCTGGCTTCGATCGATGAGCTTGCAGCCGAGTTCGTGCTCCATTGCCATGATGTGCTTGGAGAGGGTTGATTGCGACATGAAAAGCAGTTCCGCCGCATCAAGAAACGTGCGTGACTGCGCTAAGATGGCGAATTCGCCAAAGCGGCTGATATCCATAGGGAGGCCTCCGGTACCCTCATTTTGGCAAGTGGCCTAAACCACGACGCCGTTGCAGTGGTCGATTTCGTGCTGGATGATTTCGGCGGTGTAGCCCGAGAAGTTTTTGATGCGGTGGACGAAGTTCTCGTCCAAATACTCAACCTTAATGCGGCGATAGCGGGTGCAGGGACGCTCGCCGATTAGCGAGAGGCATCCTTCGCTTGTCTGATAGGCATTGACCTGCTCAAGAATTTGAGGATTGTACATCAGGAGCGTCCTGTTGCCGTCCTTTACGCAGATGATGCGTTTGCGCACGCCGATCATGTTGGCGGCGAGGCCCACGCACTCGCGCTCATGCTCGTGGAGTGTATCTAGGAGATCCTGCCCGGTCGCGGCATCGTCGGGTCCCGCGTCTTCGGAAGGCAGACGCAAAAAGAACTCGGATTTCATGATGGGCTTAATCATGGCGGGCTCCTCATGTCTTATGCTTTCGTGGACTTTTAATAATAGCGCGGAAGGAAAGCTGCGCGTCCGCGTTACAATCTTTCGACGTTGGACCATGTTGCCAGACTCGTCGTGTACGGCGTCTGGCGTAAGTCTAGGGCTCATTTTCGCCCTGGACTGTTCCTCTGGGGCGATGCGACTGTCGTTCCAAGAGGAAGGAAATACATGGGGAGCAAATCTCAGCAACAAGTTCAAGTAGCGCCATCGGCCACTGCGGCAATTCTCGTCGTAATGTATATTGCAGCCTTTGTTGCCGCGTTTAACGAGAACATCATTAATGTGGCGTTGCACGACATTATGGCGGCCTTTTCGGTGAGTGCCACCACGGCGCAGTGGCTCGTTTCGGGCTACATGATCGTGACGTCGATCTTTGCGGCCATCATGGCCTTCCTGTCCGGCCGTTTCTCGACGCGCAAGCTGCTGTTTTTCGCATGCGGATGCATGGTCGCCGGCGAAGTCCTGTGCCTGTTCGCTCCGTCATTTAGCGTTTTGCTGCCAAGCCGTATTTTGCAGGCTGCGGGATCGGGCATCTTGTTCCCGCTCATGATGAACGTGGTGCTGTCTTGCGCTCCGCGCGAGAAGCTCGGTCTGTATCTGAGTCTGGGTGGTGCCTGCATTACGCTAGGGCCGGCGTTTGGACCCGTGATCAGCGGTCTTATGTGCACGTTGTTTGGCTGGAGGGCGGTGTTCGTAGTGCCGCTGGTGGGCGGCATTGTGGTCGCTGCGGCGGGCGTAAAGCTTGTTCAGAATGTCGGAGAGCGCCAGGATGTTTCACTCGATATCCTCTCGGTTATTTTGCTGGCTGCCGGCATCACGGCGTTTGTGTACTCCGTTGGTGAGTTCTCGTCCAACGTTATGATGGGTGTTGCGGCACTCGTCGCCGCCATTGTGCTGCTCGGCCTGTTTGCGGCCCGTCAGCTCAAGCTCAAGCATCCGGTGCTTAACGTGCGCCCCATGGCGAGCGTTCGTTTTTGGCCTGCGTGCCTGCTTGTGGTGGTATCGATGATGACGACGTTCTCGATGAGCGTTTTGTTGCCGCTCTATTTTGAGGGCGCATACGGCATGACCGCACTTGTTGCGGGCTTGCTCATTTTGCCGGCGATTGCCTGCAACGCCGTGACCTCGATTGTGGGCGGACGCGTGATGGACGCCCGCGGCGCATGGCCGCTGCTGCCGGTCGGCTTTGCCCTGATCGCCGTGGGGCAGACTGCAATCTCGATGACGGCGGCAAGCATGAACATCGGCGTCGTCGTGGCGCTGACCGTTGTGGTGTATGCCGGAGTCGGTTTGGTGCTGAGCCCCTCGCAGACGGTCGGCTTGGAGACGCTGCCTGCCGCTGAGCATCCTCACGGGACGGCATTACTCAACACGTGGAACATGATTGCCGCATCGTTTGGCCCGTCGCTGTTTATCGGCCTGCTCTCGAGTTCTGCGGCGACTGCCGGCGCGGCTGGCGCTGCGACCGACGTTGCCCAGGCGATTGGATTTGCAACTGCCGTGCGTGTGGCGGCTGTGATTGCCGTGGTCGGGTTCGCGACGTCGCTGGTGTACGCTCGTCGCGAGTCGCACATGTCGCATTAATGTGTGCACATAGATTCTGCAGCTAGATTGGATGGCGACACCATAAACTAATGGACGTTTTGCCGAGAGGCATGAATGTTTAAAGCGCAAAGAGTGCGCGACGGGCCCCGCGAATGGGGCGATGATGCCCGAGAGGGCCAAGAAGGAGTCTCATGTCCGAGAACGAAGAGATTATGAACGAGACCGAGAACGAGACCATGGCTGCCGAGGTCGAGGCAGTCGAGACCGTGGAGACCGAAGCTGCCGAGGTTGAGGCTGCTGACGAGGTTTCCGCCGAGGAGGAGGCCGAGGTTGTCGAGGCCGCCGTTGATTACGATGACGAAGAGCTGATGGACAAGATGCAGAAGGCCGCCCGCCTGCTGCGTAGCCGTCGCTTTGCTATTTCCAAGGAGGAGGAGGCCAAGGCCGAGCGTATGGCGAACATCGAGCGCGCCATCAAGCTTCTTGACCTCAAGCCCAAGATGGAGCAGAAGGAAATGTCCGACCTGCTGGGCATGCGCCTTCGTGAGCTCGATGGTCTGATGGCCGAGGCCGAGGCTGCCGATCTGGTCGGCCGCATCGACGACGCCGAGGGCGATATGCGCAAGATCGTCGTCTTCGCTGCCGAGGATGCCGCTGAGGGCCTGGTCGAGCTTGCCAACAAGAAGGAGAAGCTCCTGCCCGAGCTTTCTTACGAGGAGGCCACCGAGCTGATGGCCGCTCTCGATAAGGTTATCGCTCCGCTCGTCGCCATGGGCCTGGACGAGGACCGCGGTCCTCGCGGCGGCCGTGACGATCGCGGTGGCCGCGGCGGCGACCGTGGCGGTCGCGGTGGCGATCGCGGTGGCCGTGGCGGCTTTGGTGACCGTGGCGGCGACCGTGGCGGTCGCGGCGGCTTTGGCGGCAACCGTGGTGGCTATGGCGACCGCGGTGGCAACCGTGGCGGCTTTGGCGGCAACCGTGGTAACGACCGCGGCGGCCGCGGC
>DBGBZQ010000049.1:0-10667 GCA_048368115.1 Collinsella sp. | reverse complement strand
GGCGAGCCTCACCTTGGGCAGCGGCGACTTCGAGAGCGATTTCCTTCCGCTTGGCTACGACGGCGAGACCATTTTGAATCTTGAATTCGATAACGGTGACAAGTCTGCCACGTATCGTTGTGAGGTCGGTTCGGGCGACATGTCGTTTGATTCGGAGTAGTGAGGCAGACGAAAGCCTAGGCGAAGATATAGACGCGCTGTTTGATGAAGGCGCCGAAGCCGAGATCGGCTCCGGCGCCTTTGCCTTTACAATGGGGGCATGGAACAGATTATTTTGAACATACTCGAGGCCCTGCGTCGCGGCGAGACCGTGGACGACAAGGCGCTCGTCAAACTGATACATGCCGAGGCGCGCCGTGAGGGTGCCGACAAACGCGATTTGGCCAAGCGCCGCCTGCTGCCGTTTTACCAGCGGGTAAAACGTGAGGAGCCGGCCCGGTGGGCTGCGTGGAATGTCGATGCCGAGCTGGAGCGGCAACTGCTGCAGGTGCTGAGGATGAAGCCTCGTCGCACGGCTTCGGGCGTGGCGACCATTACCGTCATCACCAAGCCCTGGCCATGCTCGGGCGATTGCCTGTTTTGCCCTAACGATCTGCGCATGCCCAAAAGCTATCTGCACGCCGAGCCGGCGTGCGCCCGTGCGGAGCAAAATTGCTTCGACCCGTATCTGCAGGTGAGCGCCCGTTTGACCGCGCTTTCGCAGATGGGTCATGCGACCGACAAGATCGAGCTTATCGTTCTTGGCGGTACCTGGAGCGACTATCCGCAAGGGTATCAGATGTGGTTTATGTCGGAGCTCTTCCGCGCGCTCAATGACGATGCCGTGGCCGGCGTGGCGGCCAACCCCATGTTGGCGCGTCCGGGCATCAGCCGTGCCGAGGCAGGGCGCCTGCTCGATGATGCTCCCGCCGATGCCCTGCCGCCGGTGGTGGCGGAGCGTCGCGAACGCTATCGGGCCGTCGGTATTGCGACCGACGAGGCCGAGCTTGCGAGCGGTGTTACCGACGAGCAGGGGCGTGTGGATGCTGCCGTGGGTGGCTATAACCGCGCGGTGCGTCGTCTGTACGGACCCGGTACGCCGTGGGGCGAGGTTGCCGAGTGGCAGACCGCCACGGTGGATGAGCTTGAGCGTCAGCAGCGCGTCAACGAGACGGCGAAGCATCGCGTGGTAGGGCTCGTTATCGAGACGCGCCCCGATGCTGTAACGCCGCAGGCCCTCACGCTTATCCGCCGCCTGGGCTGCACCAAGATTCAGATGGGTATCCAGAGTCTCGACCAGCATTTGCTCGATATCAACGATCGTCGCATTTCGGTGGCGCAGATTGAGCGGGCGTTTTCGCTTGCGCGTCTGTTTGGCTTTAAGATCCACGCGCATTTTATGCTTAACCTGCTGGGCGCCACGCCCGAGGGGGACAAGCGCGACTACGAGCGCTTTATGACCGAAGGGGCCTTTATGCCCGACGAGGTCAAGGTTTATCCGTGTGCGCTCATCGAGGGCTCGCGTCTGGTGGGCCGCTATGAGCGCGGCGAGTGGCGCCCCTATACCGAGGATGAGCTGCTCGATGTGCTGGCCGACGACATCGTGGTGACGCCAGCGTTCTGCCGCATCAGTCGCATGATCCGCGACTTTAGCTCCGACGACATCATGGTGGGCAACAAGAAACCCAACCTGCGTCAGCTCGTCGAGAACCGCCTGGCGGCTCGTGGGGAAGGCGCGACGGTGCGCGAGATTCGCTATCGCGAGATCAGCACGGCTGGTGCCGACCTGGACGAGTTGACCCTTGACGAGGAAGTTGCGTACGAGACGCCGGTGACTTACGAGCGCTTTTTGCAGTGGGTGACGCCGCAGGGCAAGATCGCGGGCTTTTTGCGCCTGTCGCTGCCCGACCGTTCGTTTGTTGCCGCGCATGCGGACGAGTTGCCGACGACGCTGGACGAGGCGATGATTCGCGAGGTGCACGTGTATGGCATGGCGGCGCGCGTGGGGTATCAAGGCCAGGCGGCGCAGCATCATGGGTTGGGGCGTCTGCTCGTAGAGCGTGCGTGCGAGATTGCCCGGGATGCGGGTTATACGCGCATCAACGTGATCAGCGCGATTGGTACGCGCGAGTACTATCGCCATTTGGGTTTTTACGATCATGGACTCTATCTGCAAAAGGAGCTGTAAATGAACAAGCCGAGTGTTTCTACTGGCGTCGTTGCCGGCGTTGCTCTGGGAGCCGTGGCGCTTGGTGCGGCCGCCGTTGCTGTTCGTGCTGCCTGTCTGCAGGTTGCGCGAACCCGCAATGGGTTGGCGCGTGTGAAACGCGTGCACGATGAGGACGGCGACGAGGTTCGCGTGTTGGTGCAAGGCGGCGTCTACCAAAGCGCAAGTTACGTTGGCGAGCGTTGGGCGGAGCCCGTCTTTGCGTACTATCGTGCGTTTGACGACGTGTTTGAGGCCGAGGGCGCAATGCGTGACGCTTATGGTCACGGTATCAACTGCATGCTTATGCTGCGCGGCGGCGGGTTTGCCTATCCTAAGTTCGCTCTGATGTCGCACGAGAGCTTGCGCATGGACGTCATCGAGTATGACGGAGAGATTACGCGCCTGGCGCGTCGCTGGTTCTACCTAGATGAGCTGGAGCGCGCGGCGGGCGATCGCCTGCGGGTGATAACCGCCGAGGCTCGCTCGTATCTGGGCGTGACGAGCGTGGGGCATCGTCGCTACGACGTGGTCGCGAGCGATTGCTTTGGCGGTGCCGAACCCGTACGTGAGCTGGCGACGGTTGAGGCGTTGCGTTTGGTGCGAGGCAGCCTGAACCCCGGGGGTATCTACGTTGCCAATATCGTGAGCGCAAACGAGGGGAGCGACGTGACGCTCCTGCGCGACTGCGCTGCCACGGCACTCGAGGTATTCTCCCACGCCTGGGTGGTCCCATGCGGTGATGCGGAGTTCGGCGGCGAGGAGAACTACCTGCTCATCGCCAGCGACGGCGACTACGCCTTTGCCGAAGCCGTGCCCTTCGACGCTGACTTCCTCGGCACCGTCCTTCACGACAAGTAAGTCTCCCCGTCCCAAAAAAGACTGGTCTTAGGCGTGGTCGCGCCAGCTGAGGACGCGCTGCTTCATGCCCTCGATGTCGAGCACGCCTTCGGCGAATCCTTTGCGCACGAGCTCCTCGGGAACGTACTCGTCGTAGCGATCAAAATAAGGCACCTCGCCGGGATAGACGAGCTCGATGGGGTCGAAGTCCTTTTCGGCCTCGGCGGCGAGCACCTCAAAGAATGTCTCCTCGTCGGCCTTCATCTTGAACTGCATAAAGTATGGACGCGACGGATCGAGCCCGCGAAGGCCAAGCTCCGCAGCGCATTTAATCTTGAGCATACGTTCGAGCGCCAGAAAGGCGTAGCTGCCCAGCCAGGGGAAGAGTGCCCAGGTGTCTCCGCCCAGGTTGATAAGCGGTTTTGTTCCCGCGCCCGAAATCTCGGCGGTATGACTCTCCTGTGCTAGGCGTGCCCGCGCGTTACCCATAAGGTACGGATATGTCGCGTGCTCAGTGAGCGCCTTGCGCATACGCTCGAGTACATGTGTGTTGATGTCACCGGGGCAGTCGCCAAAGTAGGCCGGCACACGGCCCTTGACCTGCGTGGCGAAGACAGTATGGCGCTTCCAGTCCACTTCTTCGACAATCCAGCAATGTCCGGCGATGGCGATGCGCTCACCGGGCGGTGGCGGATTGACGATCGTGCCCAACTCGGCCGACTCGCTGCGAACGGTGAACTCCTCGTTTTCCTGGAACACAGCGTAAAACTTAAAGTTGTTAATGATGCGCTCGCCCGCGAGGCCCACGATGAGCCCACCGCCCTCGGTGACCTGGATGTGGTCGATCTTGATGAGGTGACGCAGCAGTACGCGATAGTCATCGGCCGAGACGCGGTGAAAATAGCTGAGCGTGAGCACACGCTGAGCAAGCTCGGCCGGCGTGAGCTCGCCGGTGCTGGCGAGCGTCGACATGGTCTGGTGATAGAGCAAACTGTAGGGTAGTCGATCGAGCTCGGGTGGCTCGACCCACTTTTCTTCGCGATAGAGTTGTACCAGCGCGATGCCCTGCAGGAGCTTCCACGGAATGGTCTCGGGCATCATCGTGCGCGGCTCGGGCTCCTCCTCGCGCATGACAAACCACATCTCGGGCGGAAGATCGCGGCGGCCTGTGCGCCCCATGCGCTGCAAAAAGGAGCTGACGGTAAACGGCGCGTCAATCTGGAAGGCGCGCTCCAGGCGACCGATATCGATACCGAGCTCCAGCGTAGAGGTGGTAACGGTTGTCTGCGCCTGTTCCTCGTCGCGCATGAGCTCCTCGGCGGTCTCGCGTAGCGATGCCGAGAGGTTGCCATGATGGATAAGGAAGCGGTCGGGCTCGTGCCGGCTCTCGCAGTAGCTACGCAGCATGGAGCATACGGCCTCTGCCTCCTCGCGCGAGTTGGCAAAGACCAGGCACTTGCGGCCGCGCGTATGCTCAAAGATATAGCCCATACCGGGGTCGGCGTTGTCGGGCGCCGTGTCGGTGGGGTTGAGAAGCGCCTGCTCGGTCGCTCGTGGGATGTCGACTTCGCCCTCGGGGGCCGAGGAAGTGCGACGGTCTTTGGGAGCGGCCTTGCCCCGCGCCTGCTCGCGACGTTGACGGCGTTCCTCTTGTGTAAGCTGTCCGCTGTGGCGCATGTCTTGTCCGGATGCGGGCAGTGCCGCGGGTGCCGCTGCCTCAATGCGCTCGCACGCAAGCACTTCGGCCTCTTGAGGACCCATGCTCTCGAATCCTCGTTGCTGAGCCTGGGGACCCGAGTTGTAGAAGTGCTCCATGGAGATGCGCCACACGCGGCGCGGCTCCTCAAAGCGGGGGATGACGCAGTCGCGTCCCGTCCCCTGCGACAGGAAGGCACCCGTGCGTTCCGGGTCCCCGATGGTGGCCGAAAGGCCGATGCGCCGGGGCCGCACGCCCGCCATGCGCGAAAGACGCTCGATAAGGCAGAGCGTCTGCCCGCCGCGGTCACCACGCATGAGCGAGTGGACCTCGTCGATGACCACATAGCGCAGGTCGCAAAACATACGCGGAATTGCCATGTGCTTGTGGATCAGGAGTGCCTCGAGTGATTCGGGCGTAATCTGTAGGATGCCGCTTGGCTTTTTGATGAGCTTTGCCTTGTGCGACTGCGAGACATCGCCGTGCCAGTGCCAGACGGGGATATCGGCCTCTTCGCACAGATCGTTGAGGCGAACGAACTGGTCGTTGATGAGTGCTTTGAGGGGGCCAATATAGAGGGCGCCAACGCTTGCGGGCGGGTTCTCCCAAAACTCGGTCAGGATGGGAAAGAAGGCTGCCTCGGTTTTGCCAGATGCCGTGGATGCCGTCAGGAGCACATTGTCTTGCGTGTTGAAGATGGCATCTGCCGCCGCAACCTGGATGGAGCGCAGACTCTCCCAATCGTGGGAGTAAATGAAATCCTGGATAAACGGGGCATATCGGTCAAAAGCGTTCACGGGACCTCCTCTCATCAACGGGTTGATCAACGCAACGGGCAACGGCTCGATATCTTGCAACATCGGCGTTTGCCCAGATAAAACCTGCCAAAATAAACCTGTCCCTTTTTGGCAGGTTAGATGGTGAATTCGGCGAAGTTGCGGTCGTCTGTGGTGCCGGTGTCGTCTGTCGCGGCTGCCGGCGCCAGCGCGTCGCCGCCGACGCTTTGCAGCAACTCGGCCACGTTAGCATCGGGGTTCTGACACAGGATGTCGAGCAGCTCGATAAAGTCGCGGATGACCTCGCGGGGCGTCAGATGCGTGTCGGCCCCCACGCGGCCAAACTCAATCTTGAGGAAGTCCACCAAGTCGTTCTCGGTAAGCGTGGGCGTCCAGCCAAAGTAGCCGGCATGGATCTGCATGAGCTTCTCGATGAGCACCAGCAGCTCCTCGTAGGTGAGCGGTTGCAGGCGGATGATGGGCGCGAGCATATCTTTGAGATCATCGCGCGCAAAACGGCCCTGGGCGAGACGGCTCCGAAGGGCCTCGTAGGAAAAGACGCCGCGGCGGCGGTCCTCGATAGAGGTCGGCGTGCCACCCATGATCACGCCCAGGTACTGCGCTTTGCCCTGGAGCGTGTCGTTGTACATGGTCAGGATCTTCTCGTAGTTATATTGGCGCGTGATCGCGTTGGGAATCTTGTACAGATTCACGAGCTCGTCGATGAGCACCAGCATGCCCTTGTAGCCGCTGCAGACCAAAAAACGTGCGATGAGCTTGACGTAGTCGTACCAGTCGTCATCGCTGATGATGGTCGAGGAGCCTAGCTCGGCTCGCGCTTCGCTCTTGGTGCGGTATTCGCCACGAATCCATTTGGTCACCCGGCTCATAGCCTCTTCATCGCCTTCGGATATGGCCGCGCGGTAGCGGCGGAGCATGCGGGTGAAGTCAAAGCCGTGGACCATCTCCTCGAGCGGGGCCAGTTGGGCATTGATAGCCGACTCATCGGCGCCCGCGCACGAGGCGACCCAGCGATCGAGGATCAGGTTGAGCGCACCGCCCTCAGGGCGCGTCTTGGTCGATATGTTGCGAATGAGCTCGCGATAGGTAGCGAGGCCCTGGCCCTGGCCGCCCTGTAGGCGGCGCTCAGGGGAAAGGTCGGCATCGGCGACCACAAAGCCCTCGCCCATGGCATGCGTTCGGATGGTCTGGAGCAAAAAGCTCTTGCCGGCTCCGTAGCGACCGACCAGAAAGCGGAAGCTTGCGCCACCGTCGGCAATGAGACTCAGATCGGTGAGCAGGGCGCGGATCTCGACCTCGCGCCCTACGGTGATGGAAGGAAGGCCGATGCGCGGGACCACGCCGCCCTTGAGCGAGTTGAGAATGACGGCAGCGACGCGCTTGGGCACGCGGGGTGCTGCGGATGCGGTATCACTCATGGTCTAGGTATCCTCTCACGTCTGCTTCGTAGTCCTCAATAATCTGCGGCCCTGCCGCGCTAAATTCAATTACGGTGTCGCCCACCAGGTCAAAGAGCGCCTCGTTGATGGTATCGACGAGCATGTCCTCGCTCTGCCCCGATTGCACTACCGCCGATTCCGCCTGTACTGCGTTGTGCTCGAGCAGTGCGCTGAGATAGGCGTTTGCGGCAGGCGCGAGTTCGTTTGTGGCGTCAGCGGGCGCAGCAGCTGCGAACGCGGGCGTCGGCGCAAGAAGCGGTGCCACGACACCAAACTGTTCGGTGGATATGGTCGGCTCGTCGGTCAAGTCCTGCCGAATGGGTGCCACGACCGGTTCGACAATCGCGTCGGCTACGGGCTCGGCTTCCGGTTGCCCTGAGCCCGCTGCCTCGGCTTCCGGTTGCCCTGAGCCCGCTGCCTCGGCTTCTGCGGATGCGTCGTCCTCGCGCTCTTCGTCGATCAAAAGCGCTTCGCGCGTTTGCGCAGCGGCGCTCCGAATGTGCCCCAGCTGACTCAGATCGATATCGATCTTGACGGGCTGGTGTGCGGCGTCCCACGAAAGCCATGCCACAATCTCGTCATCGATAATCTTGGCCAGATATTTGGGGACCTTTTCTTCCTTAAGGGGATGGGCGGGGTCCAGCGCCAGGCGCAGGCGTTGGTCGCAGGCGCGCATCATTTCACCGAGCTTGCTGCTCTTTTGCCTACTACCGTGGATACGCATGCATTCCCAAAAGCCGTTTTGGCAACGGTAGATATGGATAGGATCCAGGCGGTATTCGCAGTCCTCGTGGCGCTCGGGCGCAAAGAATACGGCCGAGGCAAACATGGTGTAGGGCATGGCCGTCTCCTCCCCAAATAAACTCGCCACGATGCCGGTCTTTCGGTGCGTGTCATAGTAGCGCGCCATACGGACATACACGGCGCATGCCACGTGGCGCAGATCGCGGTGGTGGCTGCGGTCGAGCCGCGAGTTACTTAGGTTGTACGTGGAGAGTGCGTCGATGGCAGCCATGAGTCGCTCCTCGCGCACCTCATCGGGCGGAAGGGGGAGCGTGGGCTCGGAGGTTTTGCGACGCTTAGGGGTCTGGCCGGACGGTGCCGGTGCTGGGACAAGGTCTCGTGCCGCGCGTCGCAGCTCGATAAGGGCGTTATCGAACATGACGGTTTTAGAGTCACGAAGCAGCTTGGGGTCGAGCCCGTGGAACACGGCGTAATCCTGCAGCCACACGCGCGCAAACCGGTCGATGCCGGGCTCAAAGGCGCGGTAGGCATCCCAAAAGGCCTTGATCTTGTTAAAACCATCGAGCGGATTATCTACGCCAATGCCGCAAATCAGCTCATAGAGATACAGAAAGGCAAAGGACGTAGACGTTTTCTCGACGGTTCCGCGGCGCACCTGAGCGCGCCAGGTAAAGTAGCCGCGCAGCTGCCGATCGCTCATGGCATTGTAGGTGGGAAAGTACGACTTAAAGGTGCCGTTGTAGGGACAGTCATCCTCAAAGTCGGCCATCAGCAGGCCCTGGCGGTAAAAAAGCTCGGCTTCCGAAAGCCAGCGGCCCGCACCGCCCTTGGGGTCTTCTTGCCAACGCGATATCTCACGCATCTTGCGGTACTGGTCGGGGAGGAAATTTTGCATCTGTCGGCCGGTTTTGAGAATCGGCTCGTCTGCGTAGATTTCGTTTGAGAAGCGGGCGGACTGATGGGTCCGGGCCTCGGCCATAATGCGCTCGATGAGCATCTTGATGTCCTGGTCGGCCACCGCTCCTCCTCTCGAACGCAGCTACGGTGACCTCATATCATAGCACAGCATCAAACAGATGTTCGAGATACTGCTGCGTTGATAGATTTAGAACAGGAGGGCGTAGATGACGGCGATGACGACGGAGGGAAGCATATTGGCCGTGCGGAAGGTCTGAGGACGGATGAGGTTGACGCCGACGCAGAAGATGAGCATGGAGCCTACGAGCGAAAGGCTGTTGAGGGCTGCTGTGGTCATGATGGGGGAGAGCGCGCCGGCAAACAACGTGATCGTCCCCTGGAACACGGCGACGGGCAGGGCGGAGAAAATGCAGCCGCGGCCAAGCGACGCCGTCATGGTGCAGACGATGATGCAGTCCAATGCGCCTTTCAGGGCAAGCGTTGACCAGTCACCGAGCAGACCGTCCTGGATCGATCCCACAATGGCCATGGCGCCGATACACACGGTGAGTGAAGTCGAGACAAAAGCGTTGGTGAACTCGTTATCGCCCTCGCTGCCGGTTTTGCGCTTGAGCCATTCGCCAAGGTTCTCGATGGCGGCTTCCAAGTTGACGGCCTCGCCGATGAGCGAACCGAGCGCAAATGAGACGATGAGCATGGTGGTACCGGTGGTCGCTAGCGCCTTTCCATCGATGATGAGCATCTTTTGCATGGTGCCGCCCAGGCCGATAAACAGGACGCACAGCCCCGATGCTTTCATGAGCGTGTCTTGGATGCGCGGTGTAATGAAGCGGCCGCCCGCTAATCCTAAAAGACCGCCCGCAACTAAAAGCACAACGTTGATGATTGTTCCCAAGCCCGGCATGAGCCCTCCTGTATTGATGCCAACGTGGCAATCGTAGCAGAACGAAATGCGAGGCACATCGCAACCCATCTAATACGTTATATAAGTGGTATTAGGAATGATGCGCAGCATTTAAGCCTCAGGTGGTTGTCGGGACATAGGGATAGTATTCAAAGCGCAGTGTCATAAGCCGCTGCGGGGATTCAATAGCCGCGGCGATGATATTGGCATCGCGGGCACGATCAAACCCTTCGAGTTCGATCTGATACGAGACGTCTTGCATAATGTCCAGACGTCGCCAGGCTAGAAGTGTGTCGCCATCGAATTCCAGGGTCTTGCTTCCGTTTGCGGCAACGGCGTATAGACGCAGCTTGGCGGTGGTTGCGGGGTCGACAACCGTGACCTTTTTAATTTCGTTTCGAGTATTCTTGGCGCCCAACAAGGTGAGCAGTGTTGGGGCCACGACCTCGCCCGATGGCAAAAAGACGACTTCGATGGATTCAGGAAATGCGATGATAGCCGACTTGCGGACGGGCTGATTGGCGGCGGCAACTTCGATGTTCGCAGCGTCGATGACCTCTGTGTGGTCGAGCGCGGCAAGCACGCAGCAGTTACCTTCATCGATCTCTTGAGGATCAGCAAGCCCCAGACTGTCCGCGAGTTCGGGATCGTTTGGATCGGTAGCGGGTTCATTCGGTGCTTCGAGAGAAGCTGGGACGCTGTTTGTCGGCGATGGCGTGTCGCCCGCACCTGCTTCTTTGTCCGCGCTCTCTTCTTGTATGGTTGCGTTGATGGGTTCGTCGTTTGAGGGGAGCGTCTTGGCGTCAAGCGCGGAGGGGAGAATTCCGATGGCTCCGGATCCGCTCCACTCCATTTCGAGAAGCGCCGGGTCGGCAAGAATGCGTTGCCTGCTTTGCGCGTGGGCATCGATTTCAATAGGGCCTGCCTCTATCCCTCGTGTAAGACTGAGTGATCCGGCTGGCTTCTCGAAATGAGCGTTTGTGTCCTTGGCGCTGACGGCGTAGAACAGCAGGGACGCTTCTCCCGCCGCGATGGCATCGGTGCCGGCTTTGGTCAGCCGCAACGATGCCGTGAATGAGAGGGTGGGCTGCGCATCGTCTGCATTCGCGGCGGCGCAGCCCAGACATATACCGCCTCCTTTCTC
>DBGBZQ010000048.1:0-16072 GCA_048368115.1 Collinsella sp. | reverse complement strand
ATGAGACTGAGCCGAAGGCGTCGACGACATGCCGGGGGCGGACCGGGACGGGTTCAACGGCAGGCCCCGCCGACCGATTGCAAGCGGTCGGCGGGGCCATTGTGGCTCTTGACAGCGGATTGGGTCATATGAGCGAGCGGGTCGCATTTGAGGCAAGGTGACGTGAAACGAAAGGGCGCTGACCTTCTGGTCGTGCCCTTGAAGTTGAACGTCAGATTGTCCAAATGCGGCCCGCGCAGCGTCGACCGGTTACGGCGTTTGTAAAACGCCGTAACCTACTGAATGAGCATGGCGTCGCCAAAGCTGAAGAAGCGGTAACGTTCTTCGATAGCGGCGGCGTAGGCATCCATGATCTGGTCGCGGGTGGCAAGTGCGCTCACGAGCATCATGAGCGTGGAGCGCGGCACGTGGAAGTTCGTGATCAGCGCGTCGACCACGTGATAGGTCGAGCCGGGCATGAGGTAGAGCTGCGTCGTCGCGTTCTCACGCACCACGATGTCACCGCGGCCAAGCATATCGGCCCCGTCCTCGCGGCCCTCAAAATAGCGCGCCGTCACGGCCGGATCGGACACCGGCGCATCGGCGTCAAACGCGCTCTCGAGCGAGCGCACCGCCGTGGTACCGACAGCGATCACACGATGGCCCTCGGCCTTCGCCTTATGCACGGCATCGACAACCTCCTGCGACACGTGATAGCGCTCGGTGTGCATCACATGCTGCGTGGGATCGTCCTCCTCCACCAGACGGAAGGTATCGATGCCCACCTCGAGCTCGACGGCGGCAAACTTGGCACCCTTGGCCTCGATAGCGGCCATGAGCTCGGGGGTAAAGTGCAGTCCCGCCGTAGGAGCGGCAGCCGAGTGCTCCTCCTTCATGGCGTAGACGGTCTGGTACTTCTCGGGATCGCCTTCGTAATCGGTAATGTAGGGCGGCAGCGGCACGTGACCGGCGGCGTGGATGGCCTCGTCGAGCGTGCGCGGCTCGCCGGCAGCATTGCAACCGGCCGGCTCAAAGCGCACCAGGCGGCCGCCACGGCTATCGGTGACAAAGTCGATGACCTCGGCCATCAGCACCACGGGCGCGCCCTCGGGCGCATGGGCGCCACCGGCGCGATACTCAATCTGAGCACCGGGCTTCAGACGCTTGCCCGGCTTGACCAGACACTCCCAAACATGGCCCAGCGGGTCAACATCCTCGCGGCGCTTGAGCAGCAGCGTCTCGACCACGCCACCCGAGCCGGCTTTGCGACCAATCAGGCGGGCCGGCATCACGCGCGTCTTGTTGATGACGAGCACATCGCCCGGCTCGATATAGTCGATGATGTCGCGGAAGATGCGGTGCTCAACGGTGCCGCCGTGCTCCAGCGGCGTTCCCGCCTGAGAGCCCTTGCGATCCACCACCAGCAGACGACAGGAGTCGCGCGGCTCGGCAGGAGCCTGGGCAATCAGTTCCTCGGGAAGGTTGTAGTCAAAATCATCGGTACGCATAGACACGTCGGATACTCCTTATATAGCTAAAGTCCGCTCTACATCCTAGCAGGCTGACGTCCCAAATGAACTACTTTTTGGCGGCTTTGCGCTCGTCGCGGATACGGGCGCGGTCCATGGCCGCCTCGACAGCCGAGAAGCGGCAACCACAGTAGTTCTGCCGATACATGCCAAGCTCGCGCGAGCGACGCGTGGCCTCGGGATAATACGGACGAAAATCGCGAATCACCGGAGTGAGACCGCGGGCGGCGGCCAGACGCTCCAACACATCATTACAGGTATCAAACAGCTGATACGGCGAGACGGCGAGCGTCGTACCCACATATTCGAACCCGCGCTCCCGGGCCACGCGGCAGGCCTCGGCAAGGCGTAGGGCATAGCACGCGCGACAGCGACGGGGTCGATCGGCGCCCAGCGGGGCCACGCCGGCCTCCCAGCGCTCGCGGTCCTCCCCCGCCTCGAAGAGCTCGATGTCGCCATCGGCACACCACCGGCGCAGCTCGTCCAAGCGGCGCTGCCATTCTTCGCGCGGCTGAATATTGGGGTTGGTCCAGCAAATCGTGGGCTCAAACCCTTCCTCACGCAGCAGGCGAACCGGCTCCAGTGAGCACGGCGCACAGCAGGCGTGCAACAACAACGGCTTCATCAACATCCCCTCCCCCACAATAAGTAGTCTTTTTGGGACGGGGCTATTTTGACTACTTTTGACGTAAAGCAGTCAAAAATACCCATCTCCAAAAAGTAGTCAAAATAGCCCCGTCCCAAAAAGACTACTGACCAAAAAAGCGCACGCCAAAGGACGTGTCCTCGCAGGCGACAATGCGACGGTCGCGCAAAATGGCCCGCACGTAATACCAGTCGCCCACACAGCCCGACAAATGCAAGCCGGCCGCCAGGTAGCACAGCAGCGGATAGCCCGAGAACGCAAGCCCCAGGACAAACGTTGTCGTCACAACAACCGTCGGCGCTAGGCAAATGACCATGTACCGCCGGCGCGAATACACCACGCCCTCGGCGCAGGCGTAAATCATGCAGGTTTCGAGATTTGCCCCAAAGGTCACCCGAGCACCGGCGGGCGCAAACAGCTTAAAGAACACCGCATGCACCAGCTCGTGCACGGCAAATGACGCCGCCGAAACCGCAGTCAAACCGACTATCCAGCCCAAAACGGCCGTCCAACCGCCCGCGTCAGCCGCATCCAAGTCCGCGGGCCCACCCAGCAGCATAAACACCGGCACCAGGCACACGGCAAATGCGCCGAGCACGACCATCCCCCACACAAAGCAGGCGTGCAGAAAATCCTCGTCCTCAAACGCATGTATGTTGGAAATCTCATTCATAGCATCTTAGGATAGCGCCCCTGCCACGTACCCGTCCGCATGTGCGATAATGTCGAACGATATGCACGAATTGACCACCGCGCCGTCAGGCCTTGCGCCCGGCCGCGCCCTCACCATATGCGAAGGAGTCCCATGGCATCCAAATACTCCATGAACGACCGTCCCAGCTGGCCGCGCCGCGCCATCGTTACCGCCGGCGAGCCCTATGGCAACAAGGGCCTTCACTTTGGCCACGTTGGCGGCGTCTTTGTCCCGGCCGACTTCTTCGCCCGCTTCCTGCGCGACCGCCTGGGCCGCGAGAACGTCATCTTCACCTCGGGCACCGACTGCTATGGCTCGCCCATCATGGAGAGCTACCGCAAGCTCAAGGAGAACGAGGGCTACGACAAGTCCATCGGCGAGTATGTCGAGTCCAATCACTCCCGCCAAGCCGCGACCCTCAACAACTACAACATCAGCTGCGACATCTACGGCGGCTCGGGCCTTGAGCCGGCGGCCCAGATCCATAACGAGGTGACCGCCGAGATTATCGAGCGCCTGCACGAGCAGGGCACCATCTCCAAGCGCTCTACCCTGCAGTTCTACGACGCCAAGGCCGGCACGTTCCTCAACGGCCGCCAGGTCATCGGCCGCTGCCCCATCCAGGGCTGCAAGTCCGAGAAGGCCTATGCCGACGAGTGCGACCTGGGTCACCAGTTTGAGCCCGAGGAGCTCATCGCGCCCAAGAGCCAGCTCACCGGCGAGGTGCCCGAGCTGCGCCCGGTCGACAACCTCTACTTCGACCTGCCGGCCTACCTCGACTTTATGAAGACCTATACCGCCAAGCTCGCCAAGAACCCGCAGGTTCGCTCCGTGGTCTCCAAGACCATGGAGGAGTGGCTGCTGCCGGCTCAGCTCTACATTCAGAACAAGTTCCGCGAGGCTTTCGACGCCGTCGAGGACCAGCTGCCCGAGCACACCGTGCTGGAGCCCGAGGGCAACAAGAGCAGCTTTACCGTCACCTTCCCCAGCTGGAAGGAGCGCGACGACGCCCACGCGGTGCTCGCCAACGGCGGCGTGCGCTTCCGCAGCGGCAAGGCGCTCGTGCCCTTCCGCATCACCGGCAACATCGACTGGGGCGTTCCGGCGCCCGAGGTCGACGGCGTTTCCGACGTCACCTGCTGGTGCTGGCCCGAGAGTCTGTGGGCGCCCATCAGTTACACCCGCACCGTGCTCGCACGCGATGCCAAGGCCGCCGGCGTAACCGAGGGCGTCGCCGCCCAGGATGCCGCCCTCATGGGCGAGCCCGCCGCCGATTCCACGCAGGTCCCCGCGCCCACCTACCAGCACAGCTCGCTCGACTGGCGCGACTGGTGGTGCTCTGACGATGCACAGATCTACCAGTTCATCGGTCAGGACAACATCTATTTCTACTGCATCGCGCAGACCGCCATGTGGGAGGCCCTGGGCTGGGACCTCACGCAGAGCACCGTCAGCGCCTGCTACCACCTGCTCTACATGGGCAAAAAAGCAAGCTCGTCCTCGCAGACGCCTCCCCCGCCGGCAGACGACCTGCTCAACCACTACACCTGCGAGCAGATGCGTGCACATTGGCTGTCGCTCGGCCTATCCGAGAAGCCGGTAAGCTTTAGCCCCAAGGCATACGACACGCGCGTGACCGGCAAGGACAAGGACGGCAACGAGGTGCGTGCCTGCGACGACAAGCGCGTTATCGACCCGGCCCTTAAGGAGAGCGCCCTTTTGACCGGCGTCTTTAACCGCCTCGCCCGCAGCTGCTTCTACGGCGTCGCCGTCAAGGAAGGCGACGAGAGCCCCTATCGCAACGGCTGCATCCCCGCCGGTGCCGCCTCTGCCGCCGTGGTCGAGGCTGCCGAGCAGGCAGCTCTTGCCTTTGAGCAGGCCATGTACAAGTTCGAGACGCACCGCGCGCTTGCCGTGTGCGACGACTACCTGCGCGCCGCCAACAAGCGCTGGAGCGACGCCTCCAAGGCCGCCAACAAGCTCGAGGGCGACGAAGCAAACGCAGCGATGACGCAGGCCCTGGTTGATGCCTTTACCGAGCTGCGCGTGGCGACCGTGCTCATGCACGGCATCGTCCCGGCCGGCTGCGAGCTCATCTGCGAGTACTTCGACGTCGATCCTGTCGCCTTCTTTAGCTGGGATAACATCTTTGCCTCCACGGACGAGTTTGTGGAAAGCCTGGGCGAGAAGCCTGGCGAGCACCGCGTGAAGCCGCTGCCCCCGCGCTTCGACTTCTTCAGCAAGCACGAGAGCCAGTACTAAAGCACGCCTGCAGCAACGCGCCCGGGAATGATTATTCTGGGACGGGGATTAAAAAATCATTCCCGGGCGCCACAGTACAGTCTTTTGTGACGGGGGTCATGGAATGATGTTTTAATCCCCGTCCCAGAATAATCATTTAGGTGGAAGGAAAGACGGATGTCCAAGCCGCGTCGTCGTAAGCAGAAAAAGCAGGTTAAGCCCGAGCTCAAGCTTAGGCAGTTTGCCTCCACCGAGCTTTCCGACCAGCTTGCCGCCCAACACTCCGCCGCCGACCTGCCGCGCTTTATGGTCGACACGGTCGCCGGCGCCTATGCGCCCGCCGATGCCGAGCTCATGATCGAGGGCTTCGGCGCCGCGGTCACGCGCCCGGTCACACTGCGCGCCAACACGCTCAAGGCAACCGCCGAGGACATCGCTGCGGCGCTCGATGCCGCTGGCATCGCCCACAACCCCGTCGCCTGGTACCCGGACGCCTTTATCCTGCCCGAGGCCCAGGTTTCCGATCTGTGGGATCTCGACATCTACCGCGACGGCAAGATCTATCTGCAGAGCCTGTCGTCCATGATGCCGCCTTTGGTGTTGGGTGCTCAGGCCGGCGAGGACATCCTGGACATGTGCGCAGCCCCTGGCGGCAAGACGACGCAGATCGCCGCCCTCACCCAGGGCCAGGCACACCTCACCGCCTGCGAGATGAGCATTCCCCGCGCCGAGAAGCTCGAAGCCAACCTCCATCGCCAGGGTGCCAAAAACGTGCCCGTCATGCGCATCGACGCACGCGAGCTCGACGAGTTCTTCCGCTTTGACCGCATCCTGCTCGACGCTCCCTGCACCGGCACGGGCACCGTCATCAGCGGCAACGAGAAAAGTCTGCGCGGGCTCACCGAGCAGCTGCTTTGCAAGTGCGCCCGCTCGCAGCGCGCGCTTCTGGACCGTGCCATGGGTGCCCTCAAACCGGGCGGCACGCTCGTCTATTCCACTTGTTCGATCTTGCCGCAGGAAAACGAGGACGCCCTGCAAGAGGCCCTCGACAAGCACATGGACTGCGAGCTCATCCCCCTCGACGGCACGCCGAGCGAAAGCGAAACGCGCCGTGCCCAGGATGCCGGCGAGGAGCCGCATATCGAGAGCAACGCTCTCACCGAGGCCATCGCCGCCGGCCACGTCTCGTCCGTCGCCAACGGCCTGCCCGGCACGCTCACCATTCCGCCTAGCCGCGACTTTGAGGGCTTCTACATTGCCCTGATCCGAAAACGCAGCTAGCGCAAGGATCCAAAACTCAACAAGCTATCTCTGTGCGCGTTTGCCCTGCTGGTCACGATGTTGTTTAAGCGTCGCGCGCTCTTTGCGTTCGGCCCTTTTGCCCTTAATGGCCGTGACCACAAAGTAGATGACCGCGGCGGCTACGATTGCGCCCACGCATAGGCCAATCGAGCCCAACATTGCCGAAAATTCCATACCGCGTCACCTCTCTTTTAAACGGGACTTTCAAGATAGCACCTCGATACCCGCCACCACAGCTCCTTCACGTTCGCCGGCCCTTCGGTCTAACGGATGGCGCGGCGGGGAAAAATCAACTCGTCAAACGATTTAGCATTCGCAATTCCGGCTGCATAGCGCCGGCCGTTATCACATAGAATCGAGCCTCCATGGATACCCTCAACGATCTAAATGAGCGCGTCGACGCCTTCGTCGGCACCAGCTCCTTCGACACGCCTGCCGCGGCAAACGACCAAGCTCCCATCGATGTGCCCGCCGAGGTTCACGAGGACATCGTCGCCTCGGTCGATTTCTCCGAGGTCGAGCTCGCAGACGAGTTCACCGAGCCCCAAGTAGCCGTCACGCCCAACGGCCTGCTCCCTATGGAGCCCCTGCCCATCGACGGACGCCTGCGCAAGGCTGCCCTTCGCATGCCCGACGAGATCGAGGAGGCCAGCGGCTTCACGCTCTTCGGCCGCCGCATCAAGTCGCTCATTTACACCACCGATGTCGCGGTTATCCGCAACTCCAACGCCGATGCCGTTTTTGCGGTCTACCCTTTCACGCCGCAGCCCGCCATTACGCAAGCGCTGCTGACCGTCGCCGAGTGCCCGGTCTTTGTAGGCGTGGGCGGCGGAACTACGACCGGTAAGCGCTCCGTGCAGATGGCAGCCGTCTCCGAGATGCAGGGCGCGGCGGGCTGCGTGGTCAACTCCCCCGCCACTGCCGAGATGGTCGAGCACATCACCAACATCGCCGACATCCCCGTCATCGCCACGGTCGTTCGCTGCGACGACGATGCTCACGCCAAGGTGCGCGCCGGAGCCAAGATTCTCAACATCGCCGCCGGCAAGAACACGCCCCATGTCCTACGCGAGCTGCGCGAGCACTATCCCAACCTGCCGCTCATCGCACCGGGCGGCAAGACGCCCGAGAGCATCCGTGAAACCATCGCCGCCGGCGCCAACGCCATCATCTGGACGCCGCCTTCGGCCCAGCAGCTACAGACCGACATGATGCAGCGTTATCGCAAGATGAAGGAAGACGCCACACCTGTCATCTCGCGCAACGATGTGCCCATTATCGACCAGGTCGCCGCCGCCGAGGTCAGCCAAGTCGAGAACATGAATCCCGACGTGCCGATTCCCGACGAAGTCATCGAGCGCGTCGCTTCGATCCACGAGCGCGTCGAGGAGCATCGCGCCAATCGCGGCCTCAAGCCATCACTGCACGGCTTCTTCTTCCGCGGAAAGAAACGCTAGCCGCAACAGCAAGGCCCGCCCCACAAACGTGAGGCGGGCCGTTTTCGCTTGAACAAACATGCAGCGACGTGATGGGGCAAATTAATCCACGCGCTTGTCGCCCATAAAGAAGAGCGCCACCGTACCAGGTCCGGTATGCGAGCCAATCAGAGTACCGATGTCATTGATCTCAATCTTGCCTTTAAGCTGCGGAACCTGTTCCTCAATCAGCGCCGCAACTGCCTCGGCATCCTCGCGGCACGCCGAGTGCGACATGATGCACTTACCCGAATAATCCGCACCGTCCTGCACGTGTGCCATCATGGTCTTAGACATCTCGGAAATCGCGCGCTTCTTAGTGCGAATCTTCTCACGTGGCGACAGCTTGCCGTCGCAATCGACCGTCATAAGCGGGCAAATCTTAAGCGCCGTGCCGATGATCGCGCTCGCAGCCGAAATGCGACCGCCTCGTAGGTAGCTCGACAGATCGGTCGAGAAGAACCAGTGGTGCAGGTTGAGTTTGTGCTCCTCGATCCAGGCAGCCGTCTCGTCGAGTGAAGCCCCGCTATCGCGCACGTCGGCGGCATATTCCAGCAACAGGCCAAAGCCCGAAGACGCCGCCAGCGAATCGATGACGCGCACCTTGCCGCCCTCGGGATAGCGATCCGCAAGCATCTGCGCCGCGACGCAGGCCGATCCATACGTGCCCGAAATACCCGACGACAACGTCAGGTGCAGCACGTCTTTACCCTCGGCAACAAACGGCTCCCAAAACTCCTCGTACTCACCCACGCTCACCTGAGACGTCTTGGGCATGGCGCCCGCGGCAATCTGGGCAAAAAACTTGTCCGGCGTAATCGACTGATACAGATCGTCCGCATAGACAACATCGTCGATCTCGTAATGAAAATACGCGACAGGAATATTGCGCGAGTCAAAGAACTCCCGAGTTCGGTCGGCGGCAGATTCACAGGTCAGGACAAAATCACTCATATGAGGCTCCTTACGTATTGCTGCGCAAATTATCGCACAGTGAGCCTACATACGGTACATATGTCCACTATTTACCAAATCGAACCAAAAATAGCGAACATCTTTACCACCATCGTCTCCACCGACCCCACGCATAAATATCTGAGAAAACACCCTCTGTCGTCTCCACTCAACCGCCATATCTACCTCAACTAAATCGATTTACCAAACCGTTCAGCCGACAATTCAGCCGCTGGCGCAAAATCGAAACAAAAGCGGCGCATACTGATAAACGTTTGACGCTGTTTATCAGTTTTACCAGCCCCATCGGAAGGTGTTTCATGGTCGCATTCGATCGCAACCCGCAAGACTTCAAGTATCTGCGCCTGCTGTCGAGACAGTTCCCCACCGAACAATCCGCATTTACCGAGATTATCAACCTCTCGGCCATCCTCAACCTACCCAAGGGCACCGAGCATTTTATGAGCGACGTGCATGGTGAGTACGAAGCCTTTATGCACATCCTCAACAACTGCTCGGGCGTCGTGCGCGAGCATGTCGACGAGATTTTTGGCGACACGCTCTCCTTTGACGAAAAGGGCGAGCTGTGCACGCTCATTTACTACCCGCGCGAGAAGATTGAGCTGGTCCGCAGCCAGCGCGAGGACTCGCCAACTTGGTACAAGACGATGCTTGACCAGCTCATCATGGTCGCACGCTCGCTTTCGAGCCGCTACACGCGCTCCAAGGTGCGTAAGGCCATCCCGCGCGACTACGCCTATATCATCGACGAGTTGTTGCACACGCACCCGGACGAGAACAACTATCGCGTGCGCTATCACGAGCGCATCGTGGAGTCCATCCTGGAGACCGCCAGCGCCGACGACTTTATCGAGTCGCTCGCTTCGCTCATCAAGCGCCTGGCCGTCGACCACCTGCACCTGGTGGGCGATATCTTCGACCGCGGCGGCGGCGCGGCCAAGATTATGGACCGCCTGCTCACCTACCATTCGCTCGACATCCAGTGGGGCAACCACGACCTGCTGTGGATGGGCGCTGCGGCCGGTGAGCCCGCCTGCATCGCCACGGTATTGCGCAACAACCTACGCTACGACAACTACGAAATTCTAGAGAACGACTACGGCATCTCGCTGCGTGAGCTTGTCGCCTTTGCCGATGCCACCTATACCGCCGGTGAGTCCATCACCCCGCTGATCAAGGCCATCAACGTGCTGCTCTTTAAGCTCGAGGGCCAGATTATCCAGCGCCACCCCGAGTTCGATATGACCAACCGCCTGTTACTCGACAAGATCGAACACGACACCGGCACGGTCACGCTCGCCGACGGCAGCGTGTGGCCGCTCACGACCAACGACTTCCCCACCGTCGACCCGGCGGACCCCTATACGCTCACGCCCCAGGAGCAGCACATCATCGACAAGCTCATATCCGAGTTTGTCACCGCCGATCACCTGCATCGCCATATCGATTTCCTCTATTCCCACGGCTCGATGTACAAGGTCGCCAACGGCAACCTGCTCTTCCACGGCTGCGTTCCGCTCAACGAAGACGGCACCTTTAGCAGCATGAACTGTCTGGGCACCTGGCACGCCGGGCGCGATTATCTTGATTTTTGCGACCACATCGCCCGCCGCGCCTGGCGCGTGGGCGACCGCTACGCCCTCGACTGGATGTGGTACCTGTGGATTGGCTTTAACTCGCCCGCCAGCGGACGCCTGGTGCGTACCTTTGAGCGCGCCTATATCGCCGATAAGAGCACCTGGGTCGAGCCGATGGACCCGTACTTTACGCTTACCAAGTCGCCCTCGGTCTGCGATGACATCATGCGCGAGTTTGGCGTCGCGCCCATGGCATGCTCGCCGACCGGCCACATCATCAACGGCCACACGCCCGTTAAAACCACCAAGGGCGAGCAGCCCATCCGCGCCGAGGGCAAGCTGCTGGTCATCGATGGCGGCTTCTGCCGCGCTTACCATCCCAAGACGGGTATCGCCGGCTATACGCTCATCTCGAGCTCGCGCGGCTGCCGCCTCAAGTCGCACCGGGCCTTTACGACGGTTGCCGAGGCACTCACGCGCAACGTGGACATCGAAAGCGAGACCAACCGTTTTGACCAAGCAGACCGTCGCCGCATGGTGAGCGACACCGATACTGGCGCCAAGATCCGCAGCCAAATCCAGGACCTGCGTCAGCTGCTCGATGCATATAGAAACGGTGCTATCGAGGAGCGCGCCTAGCACCACCCGCGGGGATTGGCTAAACTTGCTAAGTTTGTCATCCCCGCGGCGCTTCGGCGCCAGCTTAAGGCAGGTACCATGCAAAAGCTCCTTGCGCAGATCATGAAATTTGGCGTCGTCGGTGTCATTGCCACGGTTATCGACTTTGGCATTATGAATCTGCTCCACTACGGTCTGGGCCTCAACATCCTTATCGCCAACACCAGCGGCTTTATCGTCTCGCTCATCTTTAATTACGTCGCCAGCATGAAGTACGTGTTTGCGCACAAGGAAGGCATGAGCCGCCGCCGCGAGTTCATTATCTTTGTCGTGCTGTCCGTGATCGGCCTGGCACTCAACGACGGTATTGTGCTGGCGCTCAACGCCGGCCTGGGACTCGAGGCCAATATCGCCAAGATCTGCGCCACCGCGCTTGTCATGGTCTACAACTTTGTGACCCGAAAAATCTTCCTGGAGGGCGACGAGACAAAATAGCTCGAAACCCCTGCAGCATTACGGCGCCCACGGACGACGCGCACTCAGCGCAGTATCGTCCGTGGGTGTCGCTCGTTTACGGGCAAATTTTCAACGTTTGCGGATTAGCTCTTGAAAATTTGGCGAGTTCATATAGTTCTTGGCAAAGACCTTACGTTTCCCTTGTAAAAGCTCTAAAGTATCCTCTGCTCGATTCATCAACGCATTGGATGTGATTACGTGCGCAAGGCGCTGGCACAACCTCATACCAAGCAGTTCCTCAAGTTTGCTGTCGTGGGTCTTATCTCCTTTGGCATCGACTGGGGCATGCTCATTGCGCTCGTCGAGCTGTTCCACCTCGACTTTTTGATGAGCACCACGGTTTCGTTTATCACGTCCGTTGTGGTCAACTACTGGCTCAGCATGAAGTATGTGTTCGACCATCGCGAGGGCATGAGCCGCAAGCGCGAGTTCACGATCTTCACCATCCTGTCGGTGATCGGTCTGGGCCTCAACGACCTGTACATGTTTGTGGGCGTCACGTTTTTGAGCATCGGCTACCAGGCCATGAAGGCCATCGCCACGTTCCTCGTCACCTGGTACAACTACTTCAGCCGCCGCTTCTTCCTCGAGGGCGCACGGTCGTAGTCGATTCACTATTTGCTTGAATGTATAACCGGTTGGAATTCCCGTTCCAACCGGTTTTTTGTTTGCCGAGAGACCCGGCGACCCAGTCCCATTCGCATGAAAAACGGGCGGTCCGGATGTTGGTCCGAACCGCCCGTCTGGCGCGCTATGTCGAGGCCTCTAGCCCGTTACGTAATACCAAACGACGTTGTCGCCATTGGAGAGAACGTAGTTACTGCAGGCCGTCATGGGCGTTGTGCCGTTGACGGAGTACATCCAGCCGCTCGTGCCGCCGTACTGTTTCTCGGCCAAACCACCAATCGCAGAAACATACGTGCCGTACGATGAGCCGTGTGCGTTGACAGAAAGGCCCAGCGCGCACAGGGCATCGTAAACGGTGGCGCCTTCGTTAAAGGTAAAGGTGCCGCCAGAGGACACGGGATTGCCCACAGCGCTCGATGTGACTGAAACCGTCACCGTAACGTAGTTGGACTCCTGTGAGCCGCTTTGGCTGCCCGAGGAGGCGTTTCCACGATTAGAGGATGAGGCTCCATCAGACGACTGGCCACCGCCCGAAGAAGCACCGCCAGACGCATTGGAAGTATCACCGGCTCCCGTATTTTGGGCAGCGGATTTATCGCCAGACCTCTTGCTGTCCTGACCATCGGACTTCTTGCTATCCGAGCTTTTGTCCGATTCCTTGTGCGAAGACTCGGAATCATCCTTGGCGTCGTTCGAGCCCTTGGACTCATCTTTTGCAGCATCCGAAGATTTGGAATCCTTGGAACTGGCCTCGCCCGAAGCGGTAGACGAGCCAGACCCATTGTCATCCTTGGAAACGACGCTCTCCCCCGTCACGGACTGAAAAATCCAATCAACGGACCAGGCGCCGCTCTCGAAGGGATGGACAAAGCCCAGCGAGACGACGATCAGAATGGTGCACGCGGCAGTCAGAACGCCAAGGAGCGCTTTGTGCCGTGGGGCGGGCGCCGCCGAAGCGGCGCCCTTTTGCTTTGGATCATCGAGCTGGATAAACGAGGAGTCGGGCTGTTGCCCGCTGGTCTCCTTGGGCTTATCGGGCATTACCGTCACCCTTGCCGCGCTTGGTCAGCACGAAGACGGCGATGAGCGCGAGGCCAATCACGCCGGCGGCAACGCCAACAATAGCGAGCGGGTTGGTGCCAGTCTCCTGCTCGGAAGCACTAGAGGACTTCTTAGCAGTGGTCGTGGAAGCAGCACCCGTATCGGACTTGGGATCGGACTTCTTGTCGGACTTGCTGTCCTTCTTGTCAGACTTCTTGTCAGACTTCTTATCGGACTTATCGGAGTCCTTCTTGTCGGACTTGTTGTCCTTGGTCTCGGTCTTGGTCGACACCGTCGTCTTGGTCACCGGCTTCTGGCCCGGGGCAATAGCGCCGCCCTTCGAGCCGGAGCCAGAACCCGCGCCAACGCCAGTGCCGGAACCAGCACCGGTACCAGAACCGCCGCCATTCGAACCAGCGCCGCCATTACCGCCAGGGTTAACGGCATTCTTGGTCCACTTGGCATACAGCGTCAGATCGGCCGTCACCAGCGTGCTGAAATCATACGCCTGCGTGCAAGCCTCATCGGTATACCAACCGCCGAAAGTGTAGCCATCGCGCGTCGGATCGGTCGGCTTGACCAGCTTGCCATCGGCCGTAGCAACAAACTTAGTGTCGCAAGCAGACCCGCCGTTGGAGTTAAAGGCAACCGTCCAAGACTCGACAGCTCCAAGTTTAAACAGCGTGCCCGAATCATTAATGTAGTAGAGATTGCCAGATGCATCGGCAATGACCGGAGAGTCACAGTACTGGTAATGGCCAGCCGCATCATAAATCTGCGTCGCCTCTGCATCACCGAGCGTATAGCGATACACGCCACCACCAGCAGAGTAGTTGACGTAATCCTTGCTATCCGCGCTGTTAACGGTGAAGTACACATAGGTCTTGCCGCCCTGAACACTCACCAGCGGAGTAGCAGCAATACCGTTGAGGCCAGCCGGCAGCGCCTTGCCGTCCGCAGCAGCGACCATCGTGGTCTTACCCGTCTTCAGGTTATAGAGAACCAAAGCAGAGCCAGTAGCCGTCTGTCCGCCGACAATCAGATTGTCACCAGACACCGCCGGTGCGCTCATGTTATTAGTAAGACCCAGATCGACCGTCTTCTGCTCGCTCAGTACGCCCTTCGCCGAAAGCGAAATCACATGGAGCTTTCCGTCGTGCGTCATCTGATAGAAGGTCGAACCATTGGACGGATCGGCAATGCAATCGGCATTTGCGACAGCGCCGAGCTCCATGGTCGAAACGACATCGCCCGTCGTCTTATCAATGCACTTAAGCGTACCCGCGCTCGTAGGAACGATGGCATACTTATCCGTCAAAGCCGCACCAGTCCAGTAATAGCCCTCGGAAGCGTCAATGTTCTGCCAAGAGACTTCGCCCGTGGCAATCTTGATACGCTTAAGGGAGCCGTTGCCGTAGGTCGCGTTGTAGTTCTCGTCATACGAAATATCGACCGTACCAACATAGACGTACTCGCCGTCCGAAACGACGGTGCAGGAGCTCTGCGTCAAGTCCGTCAAACCGGGCGTCAGCCACTTGCAGATCAGCTTGTCTGCAGTAATCGCCTGGACCGCACCGCCGTTGAGCGGAACGATGATAAGGCCATTGGTGTAGATCGGACGAGAGGTATAACTCACCTTGGAGGCAAGCGGCGCAGAGGCAACCTTTTTGCCCGTGGACGAATCGATCTTAATGAGCTCGTTCTCGGTCGCGATGTACACAAAGCCGTTAGCGATGACAGGCTCGCTGCAGTTGGCATACTGCTGGCCAGACTCGGCCTTCCAATCGAAGGCCCACTTAAGACCGGCGGCCTGCGCAGGCGTCTTGGCATCCGTTACGGTCGAACCGTTGCCACTGTTGCCGTAGCCGGCCCACTCGACATCCCAATCAGGAGTCGTCGCACTCGGGTCCACGACAATCTTGTCGGGATCGGGCATGGGCGAATTATCGGTGGTGTAGGCAAACGTAACCTTGTCGCCGCTCTTGAGCGTGACCTGGTTGGCGCAGAGAGATGAGGGCTCTCCGTTGATATACAGATGCCAATATTTATTGGTCGCACCATCCCAGCCATACGGCTTGTGATCGAACGGCGAAGTAATGGAATTGAGGAACCAGTAAGCACCATTCTGGGAGGCGTTGTAATCAACGCCCTTCGCCTTCAGAACCGCCTCAATAAGGTCTTGGGCCGTAGAACCTTCGGGCAGGGAAACATTGCTTGCCGAGCCCCAGCGAGTATTGTTGCCGTTGACATCGGGGCCGATAACATCGACAGACCCAAGAACCTGGCCAGGAAGGGCATCGGCGTCAGCACCATACATAAAGGTGATGGCATCGCCCTCTTGGAGCTCGTAGGCACCGGCGCCAACGTCGGCGAACTTGCCATTTACGTAGAAGCGCCAATAGCTATTGGTCGCAGCATCCCAGCCATAGGACTTACCATCGAACGGCGAATAAATGCCGTTGAGGAACCAGCCCCAAGACGATTCGCTAGCATCAAGCTTAAGGCCGGTCTGCTCAAGGAGATCCTTGGCAGTAGAGCCCGCCTTGAGACTCGTCTGACCCGTCGAAGCCCAAACCCGCTGCTTGCCGTCCTTATCCTTACCGAGAACCTGAACAGAAGCATGGACAGAATCGGAGGGCAGCTGGTCGCCCCAGCCACCGTAGAACCACGTAACGGTATCGCCGACATGGATGGTGACATTGTCCGCCGTATAGTCACTCGACTTGCCGTTGATGAACAGTTGCCAATAGGTCGAATAATCTTGGGGCGTACCCAGCTCAACACCGTTGTACTTAAGGCTCAGAATGAAGGAGCCCGCAGCAACGGCGTCAATATCATTCGCCTCGAGCGCG